>NZ_NVQF01000008.1 GCF_002592005.1 Mycolicibacterium palauense
CGTCTGACTTGTGAGTGTATCGTCCTCATCGCAGCAGCGCCTACACTCACATTCGCATGTCGGTGCTGATCGGTGGCTGCGATAGGCGAGCTTCTGTCGACGCGAGGCGCGGGCAACGGTGGGGTCATCGCGGCGGGCAGCGCTCGCACCGGCAGGTTGGCAGACCAGACGGACGCCCGCCGCCGTTGCCGGGTTTAATGCCGCGCCCCGCGGCGGCGACCGGCCGAGTACAGGTAGCTGTCGGTGAAGCCCTCGGCGGCCAGCACGTCCCCCACCACGATCACCGCGGTCCGGGTGACGCCGGCGGCCCGCAGCTGCCCCGCAATCTCGTCGAGCGTCGAACGCAGCACCACCTGTTGCGGCCACGAGGCGAAAGCGACGACGGCGGTGGGGGTTTCGCCGGGGACGCCACCGGCTCGCAGCTCGGAGACGATGGTGTCGATCTGCGCGGCGGCCAGATGCAGCACCAGCGTGCCGCCGACGGCGGCCAGGGTGCGCAGATCCTCCCCGGGTGGCATCGCCGTCGACAGGGTGGCGACCCGGCTCAGTGTGACGGTCTGGGCCACGCCGGGCACGGTCAGTTCCCGGCCCAGCTCGGCGGCCGCCGCGGCGAACGCCGGCACACCGGGCACGATCCGGTATTCGATGCCCATCGCGTCGAGGCGCCGGCACTGTTCGGCCACCGCGCTGTAGAGCGAGGGATCACCGGAGTGCAGCCGGGCCACGTCGAGTCCGGCCGCGTCGGCGGCGGCCAGCTCGTCGATGATCTGATCGAGGGTCAGTGGCCCGGTGTCGACCACCCGGGCCTGCGGCGGGCACAGCGCCAGCAGGTCCTCGGGCATGATCGACCCGGCGTAGAGGCACACCCCGCAGCGCTGCAGCAGCCGCTGGCCGCGCACGGTGATCAGATCGGCGGCCCCGGGGCCCGCGCCGATGAAGTAGACCGTCATGGTTTGATCATCGCCCACTGCGTGACGGGCATCGCCGGGCGCCACCCGGTGAACGACCCGACCGGCTCGCCACGGTAGTGCTGAAACCGTGCCAGTTCGCCGCCGTAGCGCGAATGCCACTGCGACAGCGCCGCTTCGGACTCCGCGGTGACGGCGTTGGCCACCAGCCGTCCGCCGGAGGGCAGCAGGTCGTAGCAGGTCTCGAACAGTCCGGGGCGGGTGAGCCCGCCACCGATGAACACCGCCGCGGGAAGCGGGGCCTCGTGCAGGGCCCCGGGCGCGGCGCCGCGGACCTCCACCACCACCCCGTGAGCGGCGGCGTTGTCGACGATGCGCGCGCAGCGCACCTCGTCGCGTTCGAAGGCCACGGCCCGACAGCCGTGGCGCAGCCGGCACCACTCGATGGACACGCTGCCCGAGCCGGCGCCGACGTCCCAGAGCAGCTCTCCCGGGCGCGGCGCCAGCGCGGCCAGCGTCACCGCCCGCATCATCTGCTTGGTCAGCTGGCCGTCGTGGGCGAAGTCGTCGTCGGGCAGCACCGAAAGACGCCGGCTGTCGGGCAGGTAGCGCACCGCGACCACATTGAGGTCGTCGACATCCGAGGGCGGAGCGGCCGCCCACACGCGCGCGGTGGCGTCGCGGCGGCGCTCCCCCGGGCCGCCGAGCTGTTCGAGCACCGTCAGTTCGGAGTCGCCACGCCCCGTTTCGGTGAGCAGCCGGGCCAGCGCGGCCGGGCCGTCCCCGTCGCGGGTCAGCACCACCGCACACCCCCCGGTGCGCAGCGCGGCATCCGGTTGTGCGGTCATCAGGCTGATCACCTCGGTGTCCTGCACCGCCCATCCCAGCCGCGCGCACGCCAGCGTCACCGCCGACACGTGCGGCAGCACCCGGACCCGGTCGGCGCCACCGAGCCGGATCAACAACCCCGCGACACCGTGCAGCAGCGGGTCCCCGCTGGCCACGACATGCACATCGCCGGGCTCCTCGAGCACGGCCCGCACGGTGCCCAGCATCGGTGAACCCCACTCCCGGCGTTCGGCACTCACGCTGTCGTCGAGCAGCTCGAGCTGGCGCCGCGCCCCGTAGACGACGCCGGCGCCGCGCAGCTCGGCCGCCGCGGCCGGGGCCAGCCCGGCCATCCCGTCGGCCCCGATACCCACCACCGTGATCATTCCGCCGGTCACCTCGGCATCCTGCGCCACAGCCCGGCCGGGACGAACCGCGTCGCGAAGGCCAGCGCCCCCACCGCGCGCGGCACCCAGACCGCGCGCCTGCCCTTGTCCAGTGCCCGGGCGGCGGCGTCGGCGACCTGCGCCGGGGTGCTGGCCAGCGGTGCGGGGTCCATGCCCTCGGTCATCCGCCCGATCACGAAGCCGGGCCGCACGATCAGCAGCCGCACCCCGCTGCCGTGCAGGGCGTCGGCCAGACCGCAGGCGAAACCGTCCAACCCGGCCTTGGCCGAGCCGTAGACGTAGTTCGCGCGGCGCACCCGCGCCCCGGCGATCGAGGAGAACACCACGATGCGGCCGCGGCCGGCCCTGCGCATCCGGGCGGCCAGCAGGGTCAGCAGACTGACCTGGGCGACGTAGTCGGTGTGCACCACCGCCAGGGCGTGGCCGACCTCGGCCTCGGCGCGGGCCTGGTCCCCGAGGATGCCGAAGGCGATCACGGCGGTGTCGATCGCGCCGTGCTCGGTGGCGATCTCCTCGAGCACCGGTTCGTGCGAGGCCAGATCGTCGGCGTCGAAGCCCTTGACGTGCACCGCGGCGGCGCCGGCCGCGCGCAGCGCCGCCACCTGCGCGTCCAGGCCGCTTCCCGGGTCGAGGCCACCGCGGGTGGTCAGCACGACGGTCGCCCCGGCCGCCAGCCGCAGCGCCAGCTCGGTTCCGATCTCACTGCGCCCGCCGAACACCACGACCAACGGGCGTGTCAATCGGTCCGGCGATCCATTCGATACCTCCACCGTGTCCTCCACGGCTGCGATTATCACCTGCGCTAGCGTTAGCCCCGATGGCGCACGCGACTACCCGGCTCACCAACGACGCCCTGGCGTTCCTGACCGAACGCCATCTGGCGATGCTGACCACCCTGCGCGGTGACGGGTCTCCGCATGTGGTGGCGGTCGGCTTCACCTTCGACCCCAAGACCCACATCGCCCGGGTGATCACCTCCGGCGGGTCGCAGAAGGCCGTCAACGCCGACCGCGGCGGTGTCGGGGTGCTCAGCCAGGTCGACGGGGCCCGCTGGTTGTCGCTGGAGGGTCAGGCCAGCGTCAACACCGAGCCCGAGGCCATCCGCGACGCCGAGCTGCGCTACGCCCAGCGCTACCGCACCCCGCGGGTCAACCCCCGGCGGGTGGTCATCGAGGTCCACGTGCAACGGGTGCTGGGCTCCTCGGACCTGCTGGACCGCTCCGGCTAGCGCCCCCGGCGCCGACACCCCTGGGATTGATTCGGTACCTGGAGCGCCGAACCCGCACAATTTTCGCTCTGGGTACCGACTCGATGCCCGGGGGCACCCAGCGAGAGCCCCGCTACCCGGGTAGCGGGACCACCACCAGCTCGTGCGGGCGGTGGTTGACCGGTTCGGCACCGTCCTCGGTGACGATCACGATGTCCTCGATGCGTGCACCCCACTGCCCGGGAAAGTAGATGCCCGGCTCCACGCTGAACGCCATGCCCGGCGCCAGCGGCAGGTCGTTGCCGGCGACGATGTAGGGCTCCTCGTGCACCGACAGCCCGATCCCGTGGCCGGTGCGGTGCACGAAATACTCGGCCAGCCCGGCGTCGGCGAGCACGTCGCGCGCGGCGGCGTCGACCTGTTCGGCGGTCACCCCGGGCCGCACCGCCTCCACCGCGGCGCGCTGGGCCCGCTGCAGAATCGCATACCGGCGGGCCACCTCGGGGTCCGGTGCACCGATGCTGTAGGTGCGGGTGGAATCGGAGTTGTAGCCGGGTTCGTAGGGCCCGCCGATGTCGACGACGACGACGTCGCCGGCGCGCAGTTCGCGTTCGGAGCACTCGTGGTGCGGGTCGGCGCCGTGGGGCCCCGAACCCACGATGATGAACGCGGCCTCGCTGTGGCCCTCGGCCACGATCGCCTCCTCGATGTCGGCGGCGACGTCGGCCTCGGTGCGGCCGGGCACCAGGAACTGCGGCACCCGGGCGTGCACCCGGTCGATGGCCGCACCGGCCTTGCGCAGGGCGTCGATCTCGGCCGGGTCCTTGACCATCCGCAGGCTGCGCAGCACGTCGGTGGCCAGCACCGGCAGCACCCCGAGCCGTTCGGCCAGCGGCAGCAGATGCAGGGCGGGCATCGCGTCGGTGACCGCGGTGGCGACCTGCCCGCCGCCCAGCGCCTGCGCGACCATCCCGTAGGGATCGTCACCGTCGACCCAGTCCCGCACGGCCAGGCCGAGTTCGACGACCGCCGACTCCTTGAGCGAGGCCAGCTCCAGCCGGGGCACCACCACCGTCGGCTCCCCCGCGACCGGCACCACCAGCGCTGTCAGCCGCTCGAAGGTCTGGGCCCGCGAGCCGGTGAGGTACCGCAGGTCGTAGCCGGGGGTGATCACCAGACCGGCCAGGCCCGCCTCGGCGGTCGCCGCCGCGGCGGCCTGCAGTCGGTGGGCATAGACACGAGCATCAAATCGGCGGGAACTCATTCCGCCAGGTTAGTCGCGCGGGTGCCTACCATCACGGGGTGCAACTGTGGCAACTGCAGGCCCGCGAAGCCGTCCGCGACACCCTGGCCCGCTACACCTGGGCCGGTGACGGCGGGCGCGTCGACGAACTGGCCGCCACGTTCACCGCCGACGGCGTGCTGGAGATCCGCGGTCAGCAGCCCGTGCGGGGCCGCGCGGCGATCGCCGAGATGCTCGCCGGCGTGGCCGCGGCGCCGCCGCGGGCCGGGGTGCGCCGCATCGTGCGACACAACCTGGCCAACACGCGGTTCACCGAACTGACCCCGCAGCGGGCCGGGGTGTCGTCGTACTTCACGGTGTTCACCGAGATCGGGCTCGACCACCACGGACGCTACCGCGACGTCTTCGTCCCCGACGGCGAGCAGTGGCTGATCGCGCACCGGTTCGTCTCCACCGACTGGAGCGCACCGGATTCCACCATGGCCCCGCCCTCGGTGCACCGGTCGGGCTGACCGGCACCGTGCCGCAGATGCCGTGGGCCCTGGCAGGATTGCCGCCATGACACAGACGCCCGGCCCACTGCTTCTGCTCGACGGCGCCAGCATGTGGTTCCGCTCGTTCTTCGGTGTGCCGTCCTCGATCACCGCACCCGACGGCCGGCCCGTCAACGCCGTGCGCGGGTTCTTCGACGCGGTGGCCACCGTGATCACCCGGCATCGGCCCAGCCGCCTGGCGGTGTGTCTGGACCTGGACTGGCGGCCGCAGTGGCGGGTGGACGCCGTGCCGTCCTACAAGGCCCACCGGGTGGAGCAGGAGGGCCCGGACGGCCAGCCCGACGTGGAGGAGGTCCCCGACGAGCTGACCCCCCAGGTGGACATGATCATGGCGCTGCTCGAGGCCTACGGGATCTGCACGGCGGGCGCGGCCGGCTACGAGGCCGACGACGTGCTGGGCACGCTGGCCGCCTGGGAGCGCCACGACCCCGTGGTGGTGGTCAGCGGCGACCGCGACCTGCTACAGGTGGTGCGCGACGAACCGGTGCCGGTGCGCGTGCTCTACCTGGGCCGCGGGCTGGCCAAGGCGACCCTGTTCGGCCCGGCCGAGGTCGCCGAGCGCTATGCGCTGCCCGGCGGGCGCGCCGGTGCCGCCTACGCCGAACTGGCCCTGCTGCGCGGGGACCCGTCCGACGGGCTGCCCGGGGTGCCCGGTATCGGGGAGAAGACCGCCGCGGCGCTGCTGAGCACGCACGGCTCGCTGACCGCGGTACTCGACGCCGTCGAAGACCCCAAATCCTCTGTGGCCAAGGGAATCCGGGCCAAACTGCGCGGCGCCACGGACTATCTGAGCGCCGCCGGGCCGGTCGTGCGGGTGGCCACCGACGCCCCCGTCACGCTGCACCCCGACGACGACACCCTGCCGCTGGCACCCGCCGATCCGCGCGCCGTGGCGGAGTTGGCCGCCGAATACGGGGTGGGTTCGTCGATCGGCCGGCTACAGCAGGCCCTCGACGCTCTCCCGGACTGAGTCGGGCCGGCTACTTGGGCCGGCCGACCTCGTAGGTGCCGCTGTCGTCGGTGAAGGTGACCGTCACCTGACGCTTGGTGCCGTCGACACTGACCTCACAGGTGAAGGTGTCACCCTTCTTCACCGTGGGGCTCTGGCCGTTGTTGCACTTGACGTCGCTGACGTTCTTGGCGCCGTAACCGTTGGCCTCGTCGGAGAGGATCTGCTGGACACCCTGCTGGGCACTGTTGACGTCCAGCTTGGTGGTCACGAAGAACCCGGGCTTCCAGAAGCCGAGCACCAGCACCACCGCGACGATGACCGCCGCCAGCACACCGAGGATGGTGCCCAGCGCGGCCATCGACCGCTTGGAGCCCTCGTCGCCGCCGGGCTGCTGACCGTACGGACCGTACTGGCCGGGCACCCCGTACTGCGGCTGACCGTACTGACCCGGCTGCCCGGGCTGGCCCGGCTGGCCGTACTGCGGCGGCTGTCCCGCACCGTAGGGCGGCTGGCCGTACTGCGGGGGCTGCTGTCCGTAGGGGCCGGCCTGCCCGTACGCGCCCGGCTGCGGGTAGGGCTGCTGACCGTAGGCCGGCGCCTGCGGCTGCGCGGCCGGGTTGAACTGCTCGGTCGGGGCGTAGGGCTGCTGCGGCGGGGTGTACCCGGGGGCGCCCGGCGTCGACGGCGGCTGGTACTGCGGGTACTGCTGCGGACTGTAGGCGGGGGGCTGCCAGCCGCCCTGCGCGCCCTGGTCGCCGCTGGGCGGCTGCCACCCGGAGGTGTCGCCGGTGGACTGCTGTTCGGGGGTACCGCTGGTCGGCTGATCCTGCCCCTGCCCCTGCCAGGGCTGCGCCGGATCGGTTCCGTGCGGTCCGCTCATCGTGTCTCCTCGGGTCCTGCGGGTCGGGCCGGCGGCTGCGCCGGCATCAACCGTAGTGTCTGCACCACACTACCGGGTCACACCGGCCATCCCGGGAACCACCGCACCCGGCAGGTCACATCTCGATCACACCATGTTTGGGCAGGTGAAGGGCACTTTCCGGCAACTTCGCAGCCAATGCCCAGGCCCCACGGCGGGGCGGCTCACCACTCTCCGTCCACGGCGACGACCCCCCGGCGGACATCGTCGACGGCACGCTTGGCCGCGGCACGCAACGAGGCCTCGGGGGCGGCCAGGCGCACCTGGTCGAGCAGATCGAGCACCTGGCGGCACCACCGGACGAAATCCCCGGCCGACAGTGCCGAGGAGGCGGCCGAGCCGTCGGCGGCGGCCTGAAGCGCGGCGGCCAGGTCCCCGGTGGTGGCCCAGCGGTGCATCGCGAGGACGAAACCCTCGTCGGGTTCACGGGTGGGGGCGATGCGGTGACGGTTCTCGTCGGCGCGCAGCGCGCCCGAGAGCCGACGGGTCTGGGCCAGCGCGCGGCGCAGCGCCGCGGTCGGGACGTCCTGGACGAACGGGGACGGACCGTCGGAGCCGCGCGTCTCGAAAACCACCGCCGAGAGCACTGCGGCGAGTTCGGCGGGGGCCAGGCCGTTCCAGGCCCCGGTGCGCAGGCACTCGGCCACCAGCAGGTCGCTCTCGCTGTAGATGCGCGCGAGCAGCCGACCGTCGTCGGTGACGCGCATCGCGCCGCGTTCGCCGTCCGCCCCGGCGGTGGTCTCGGCGATGAAGTCCCGCTCGATGAGCAGCCCCACGATCCGGTCGAAGGTGCGTGCCAGCGAGTTGGTCGCCGAGGCGATCTTCTTGCGCAGCGCCTCGTTGTCCCGCTCGATCCGCAGGAACCGTTCCCCGATGCGGGCCTTCTCCTCCCGGTCCGCGGCCCCGTGCACGGGATGGCGGCGCAGCTGGGCCCGCAACGACACCAGTTCGGGATCGATGTCGGTGTCGGCGCCACCGGTCCCGGCCCCGCGCCGGGTCCGCGACGGCACCGCCAGCCCGTCGGCCGCCGAGCGCAGCGCCGCGGCCAGGTCCCGCCGGACCCGCGGCTGACGGTGTTCGACCCGTTTGGGCAGCCGCATCGAGCCCAGCGGCGGCTGGGCCCCGGAGTAGTCGGCCGCCGAAATCCTTCCGGCCCAACGGTCTTCGGTGAGCACCAGCGGCCGCGGGTCGTCCTCGTCGCGGGCCGCCTCGAGCACCACGGCCAGTCCCCCGCGCCGGCCGTGGGTGATCGTGATGATGTCGCCGCGGCGCAGCGAGGACAGCGCGGCGCCCGCGGCGTTGCGACGCTCCAGCCGCGAGGCCCGGGCCTGGGCCCGTTCGCGCCCGGCGATCGCCGCACGCAGCCGCACGTACTCCAGGGCGGGGCTGTCGCGCCCGCCGAGTTCGGCGGCCAGTTCGTCGAGCAGGCGTTCGCCTCGTTCGGCGCCGCGGACCAGCCCCACCACGGAGCGGTCGGCCTGGTACTGGGCGAAGGAGCGTTCCAGCAGCCGGCGGGCCTGCTCGGGACCCATCTGGTCGACGAGGTTGATCGTCATGTTGTAGGACGGGGTGAACGAACTGCGCAGCGGGAAGGTGCGGGTCGACGCCAGCCCGGCCACCTCGGCGGGTTCGGCGGACCCCTCCCGGGGGTCCCACAGCACCACCGCGTGCCCCTCGATGTCGATACCGCGCCGGCCGGCGCGCCCGGTGAGCTGGGTGTACTCCCCGGGGGTCAGCGGGGCGTGCTCCTCACCGTTGAACTTCACCAACCGTTCCAGGACCACGGTGCGGGCGGGCATGTTGATGCCCAGCGCCAGCGTCTCGGTGGCGAACACCGCTTTGACCAGACCGGCGGTGAACAGTTCCTCGACGGTGTGGCGGAAGATCGGCAGCATCCCGGCGTGGTGGGCGGCGATCCCGCGCAGCAGCCCCTCCCGCCACTCGTAGTAGCCGAGCACCGCCAGATCGGAATCGGGCAGGTCGCCGCAGCGGCGGTCGATGATCTCGGCGATGCGGGCCCGCTCGGAGTCGGTGGTCAGCCGCAGCGACGAGCGCAGGCACTGCTTGACCGCGGCGTCGCAGCCCTTGCGGGAGAACACGAAGGTGATGGCGGGCAGCAGGCCCTCACGTTCGAGGATGGCGATGACGTCGGGGCGCGCGGGCGGACGGAACAGGGTGGGACGGCCGCCCCGCTGCCCGCGTCCGCGGCCGTCGCGCGGGCGCCAGTCGCTGAACCGGTCGGCCTCCCTGCGGTGGGCGATGTGACGGACCAGCTCCGGGTCGACCACCAGGTGCCGGTCGGCACCGGCGCCGTCGTAGTCGAACAGGTCGAACAGCCGCTTGCCGACCAGCATGTGCTGCCACAGCGGAACCGGGCGGTGCTCGTCGACGATCACGGTGGTGTCCCCGCGCACCGTCTGGATCCACCCGCCGAACTCCTCGGCGTTGCTGACCGTGGCCGACAGGCTGACGAGGCGAACCTCGTCGGGCAGGTGCAGGATCACCTCCTCCCACACCGCGCCACGCATCCGGTCGGCCAGGAAGTGCACCTCGTCCATGACGACGTAGGACAACCCGTGCAGGGCCGGCGACCCCGCGTAGAGCATGTTGCGCAGCACCTCGGTGGTCATCACCACCACGGGGGCGTCGGCGTTGACCGCGACGTCCCCGGTGAGCAGCCCGATCGACTCCGGCCCGTGGCGCCTGACCAGGTCACTGTGCTTCTGGTTGCTCAGCGCCTTGATCGGGGTGGTGTAGAAGCACTTGCGCCCGGCGGCCAGCGCCAGGTGCACCGCGAACTCGCCGACGACGGTCTTGCCGGCCCCGGTCGGCGCGCAGACCAGCACACCGTGGCCCCGTTCCAGGGCGGCGCAGGCGCGCTGCTGGAAATCGTCGAGCCCGAAGGGCAGCCCCTGGGTGAAACGGTCGAGTTCGGTCATCTGGTGGGGCTCCGCGGGTGACGGCGGGCGGGGCGCGGGGTCGGTCGGGGAATCAGGTGACGTCGTCATGGGGTGGGGTCACGCTCGCCGGCGCCGGAACCGGGGACGGCTCCTCGAGCTCCGATGCCTCGTCGTCGGCGAGCTGGTTGTGGGCCTCTCGTTTGGCTTTGCGCCGGTCGTGCAGCCGGGTGATCTGGATGGCGAACTCCAGCAGCAGCGTGAGCGCCAGGCCCAGTGCCAGCATGGAGAACGGATCGGATCCCGGCGTGAAGAAGGCGGCGAAGACGAACACGCCGAAGATCAGACCGCGCCGCCAGGACCGCAGCTTCTCGTACGACAGCACCCCCACCATGTTCAGCATCACGATGAGCAGGGGGAACTCGAAACCCACCCCGAACACGAGCAGCAGGTTGATCAGGAAGCTGAAGTACTGGTCGCCGGAGAGCGCGGTGACCTGGACGTCGCTGCCCACGGTCAGCAGGAAGTGCAGGGCCTTCGACAGCACGAGGTAGGCCAGCATCGCGCCGGTGATGAACAGCACCGCCGCGGAGGTGACGAAGACGACGGCGAACCGGCGTTCCTTCGCGTAGAGGCCGGGGGTGATGAACGCCCACAGCTGGTAGAACCAGACCGGGCAGGCCAGCACGATGCCGGCCATCAACGCCACCTTCAGCCGCAGCATGAACTGGTCGAATGGCGCAGTGGCCAGTAGCCGGCAGCCGCCGTCGGGCGAGATGTCCGCGCGGGCGGAGTCCGGCAGCGCGCAGTACGGGTGGCGCAGCCAGTCGCCGAGGCTCTCCACCCCGAACACGCCGTGGCTGTACCAGAGGAAGCCCACGATGGTGGTGCCCAGGACCGCCGCCATGGAGATCAGCAGCCGGGTTCGCAGCTCGCGGATGTGGTCGACGAGCGACATCGTCCCGTCGGGATTGACCTTGCTGCGGCGGCGACGGGGGTCAAGCCGCTTGAAGACGCCGGGTGTTTTCACGGGCAGAACTCAGTCGAGCCGCACCACGGGGGCGGGCTTGACGGGGCCGGCGCGGTCAGGCCGGTCGCGCGTCGCTGTGGTTGGGTCCCGACGGCGGGTTCTCGACCCGCTCGGACTGCACGGGGGTGGCCGTCGGCGGGACCTGCTGATCGGAGTTCAGCTGTTCGGACTTGCCCTCGTTCTGCAGTTCCTTGACCTCGGATTTGAAGATCCGCATCGACTTTCCGAGCGAGCGGGCGGCGTCGGGCAGCCGCTTCGCACCGAAGAGCAGAATGATCACGATGGCAAGGATTGCCCAGTGCCACGGACTTAGAGCACCCAATTTGGTTACCTCCAGACGTCTTCACGATCCTACCGCAGGCGGCTACCCCCGCGTCGGGGTGCGCATCGGCGATCTGAGCGCACACTCGATGCGCACAGGAAGACCCCAGCCACAACCCACCGATCTGCACGCACACTCGGTGCACCCAGGCCGGCTCGGGCCATCGGCGGTCCGAAAGCGCACTCGATGCCTACCGGCCGGCCCGCTCGTAGGCGCGAAGGGCCTCGTCGGCGGCACTGCGGACCCGGGCGGCCAGCGACTCGGGCGCCAACACCGTCACGTCCGCACCGAAGCCCAACACCAGGCGGGTCATCCAGTCCTCGGAGGCGAAGGTCATCGTGGCCTCCACGCCGCCGTCGGGCAGGTCGGCGAGCACCCGCATCGGGTAGTACTCCAGCATCCAGGTGGCCGTCGGCGCCACCTGCAACGTGGCCGACGGCAGTGCCGGGTCGGCGTCGAACAGCGAGGTGTCCGGCGGGCCGGCGGGCTCCGGCGGGGCGGCCGGCTCGTCGAGCACCGAGGCATCGACGATCCGGTCGAACCGGAACAGCCGCACCCCCTCGGACTCCCGCGACCACGCCTCCAGGTAGCTGTGATCGGAGATGAGCAGCACCCGGATCGGATCCACCACCCGCGCCGAGAGGGTGTCCCGGGAGGCCGAGTAGTACTCGATCGCCAGGGCACGGCCGGCGCGCACGGCCTCACGCACCGCCGCGGCGGCGTGGCTCTCGGCGGGCGCGGGTTCGGCTTCGGCCGCCACGGCGCCCGGGGCGTGCGGGACGGTCCCGGCCGCGGACTCGATCTTGGCGATGGCACTGCGGGCGGCCTCCGGGTCCACCACGCCGGGCACGTCGGCCAGCGCCCGCAGCGCCACCAGCAGCCCGGTGGCCTCGGGCGAGGTCAGCCGCAGCGGGTGATCCATCCCCGCCGAGAAGATCACCTCGATGGTGTCCCCGGAGAACTCGATGTCGATGAGGTCGCCGGGTCCGTAACCGGGCAGCCCGCACATCCACAGCTGGTTGAGGTCGTCGCGCAGCTGCCGCGTGGTCAGACCCAGGTCTTCGGCGGCCTCGGCGTAGGTGATCCGCGGGTTGGCCTGGAAGTACGGGACCATGTTGAGCAGCCGGACCAGCCGGGTCGACACCGGTGTCATGTCGCACCCACCCCCGCCTGCGCCCGCAACCGGGCCAGCACGTCGTCGCGCAGCGACGGCGGCTCCAGCACGATCGCGTCGGCGCCGTGGCCGGCGATCTCGCGGGCCACCCGGTCCCGGTAGCCGATGTCCAGCTCGATCACCTCGCCGCGGCGCCCGCCCAGCTCGGACGGGCCGGTCGACGTTCCGGCGCGACGCAGCGCGGTGGCCCGCCCGTCGGCCACCCACACCCGGGCCCGCACCCCGGACGGCGCCTCGCCGACCACCTGGGCCACCACGAGTCGCAGGTCCACGCCGTCGGGGCGGCTGACCGCCCCGGGCGGGCCGACCGGCTCGACCTCCCCGCCGATGCGGGAGAGCCGGAACGTGCGCACGGCGCCGCGGTCCAGGTCGTGGCCCACCAGATACCACCGGCCCTTGGCGGTGACCACCCCCCACGGCTCCACGGTGCGCACCGTGAACGGGTCCGTCCGCGCGGAGCGGTGCGAGAACCGCACGGCACGGCCCTCGTCGATCGCGCCGAGCAGCACGCCGAGAACATCCTCGGAGCCGCGCAGACCCGGCAACCCGGAGGGGGCGCTGATCGGGATGGCGGCCTCGGCGTCGACGTCGACGCCGGCGGCGCGGAGTTTGAGCAGCGCGCTCTGACTGGCGGTGACCAGCTCCGGGGACTCCAGCAGCTGGGTGGCCACGGCCACGGCGGCGGCCTCGTCGGCGCTCAGTTCGATCTCCGGCAGCGCGTAGGCGTCGCGGTTGATCCGGTAGCCCTCGGTCGGGTCGAACGACGAGACCCGGCCGGTCTCCAGCGGGATGCCCAGGTCGCGCAGCTCGTTCTTGTCGCGCTCGAACATCCGCGCGAACGCCTCGTCGCTGGGGCTGTCGGCGTATCCGGCCACGCTGGAACGGATCCGCTCGGCGGTGATGTAGCCGTGCGTCGACAACAGTGCGATGACGAGGTTCATCAATCGTTCGACTTTGGCGGTCGCCACTCGCCCAACCTTAGCGGGGCGGGGCCCACCGGCCGTGCACCCAACCACAGCGGCGGCGGGTCGGCCCGCCCGCCTCACATGCTGGCGATGAGTCTCTTGACCCGCTCGTCGACGGAACGGAACGGGTCCTTGCACAGCACGGTGCGCTGAGCCTGGTCGTTGAGCTTGAGATGCACCCAGTCGACGGTGAAGTCGCGTCCGGCCTCCTGGGCGGCGCTGATGAACTCCCCGCGCAGCTTGGCGCGGGTGGTCTGCGGCGGGGTGTCGACGGCCTCGTCGATGTCCTCGTCGGTGGTGATCCGGGCGGCCAGCCCCTTGCGCTGGAGCAGGTCGAAGACGCCGCGGCCCCGCTTGATGTCGTGGTAGGCCAGATCCAGCTGGGAGATCTTCGGGTCCGACAGCTCCATGTTGTAGCGGTCCTGGTAGCGCTGGAACAGCTTGCGCTTGATCACCCAGTCGATCTCGGTGTCGACCTTGGCGAAGTCCTGGCTCTCCACCGCGTCGAGCTGGCGGCCCCACAGGTCGACGACCTGTTCGATCTGCGCGTTGGGCTCGCGGGTCTGCAGATGCTCGACCGCGCGGGCGTAGTACTCGCGCTGGATGTCCAGCGCGCTGGCCTGCCGCCCACCGGCCAGCCGCACCGGACGCCGTCCGGTCACGTCGTGGCTGACCTCGCGGATCGCCCGGATGGGGTTGTCCAGGGAGAAGTCCCGGAACGGCACGCCGGCCTCGATCATCTCCAGCACCAGCGCCGCGGTGCCCACCTTGAGCATGGTGGTGGCCTCGCACATGTTGGAGTCGCCGACGATCACGTGCAGGCGGCGGTACTTCTCGGCGTCGGCGTGCGGCTCGTCGCGGGTGTTGATGATCGGCCGCGACCGGGTGGTGGCGCTGGAGACACCCTCCCAGATGTGTTCGGCGCGCTGGGACAGGCAGAAGGTGGCCGCTTTGGGGGTCTGCAGCACCTTGCCGGCCCCGCAGATCAGCTGACGGGTGACCAGGAACGGCAGCAGCACATCGGAGATCCGGGAGAACTCGCCGGCCCGCACGATCAGGTAGTTCTCGTGGCAGCCGTAGGAGTTACCCGCCGAGTCGGTGTTGTTCTTGAACAGGTAGATGTCCCCGCCGATGCCCTCGTCGGCCAGCCGCTGCTCGGCGTCGATGAGCAGATCCTCGAGCACGCGCTCGCCGGCGCGGTCGTGGGTGACCAGCTGCACCAGGTTGTCGCATTCGGCGGTCGCGTACTCCGGGTGGCTTCCCACGTCCAGATACAGGCGCGCACCGTTGCGCAGAAATACGTTGGAGCTGCGGCCCCACGACACCACCCTGCGGAACAGGTACCGGGCGACCTCGTCGGGCGACAGGCGGCGGTGGCCGTGGAACGTGCAGGTCACACCGAATTCTGTCTCGATGCCCATTATTCGTCGCTGCACGTGTTCGAGACTACTGGTTGGTCGAAGGTGGTGGTGGTCAAGGCGCGCGTGGATTTACATGACCGCCCCCGGGAGTAACGACGCCACCGCATCCGAGCGGCGGTGCCGGTGACACGGGCGGCCGGCCTGTGGACACACGAAGGCGGCCCGCGGGGCGGCGCTGCCAGGATGCGGCATGCCCCCGCACCGCGTGGCCGCCGTCCCCACCGCCCTGCACCGCGCCGCCGGCTCCGTCGACGGCACCGCCGAGGCGCTCGCCGCGCTGGCCGAGCAGCCCGACCCGGTGGTCGACCTGCCCGGTGCGCAGACCGGCGCGGTCGTGTCCGCGGCCGCCCCGCGGGAACCGCTGCGGGACTGCGCGGCCCGGCTGGCCGACTGGGCCGCGGAGGTGCGCGCGGCCGCCCAGGCGCTGCGCGACGCCGACGACCGCGCGGCCGGCGGGCTCTGAGATGACCGCGCCGGCCGGGCCGACCACACCCACGGAGGCCGGGCCGACCATCCCTACGGAGGCCGGGCCGACCACACCCACGGAGGCCGGGCCGACCATCCCTACCGTGGGCCTGGCGCACCGGTGGCGGCCGGACTCGCTGCTGGCGCTGGCCGAGGCGTGGGACCGGGCCGCCGGCGCCGTCTACTCGAGCGCCGACGACGCCGAACGCGCCGGGCGCGGCCACGGCTGGGCGGGGACGGCCGCCGATGCCGCCGGGGCGCGCCTGACCACGACGCTGACGGCCACCGTGGCCGCGGCGCGGGCACTGGTCGAGGCGGCGGCCGCGGCCCGGTCGGGCGCCGAGGCCATCGGGGCCGCCCGGGCCGCCGTGCTGGAGCTGGTACAACGGGCCCGCGACGACGGCTTTCTGGTGGCCGACGACGGCGCGGCGACCCCCGCGGGCACACCGGAGCTGGTGCGGGTCCTGGCCGGGGACGCCGGCGCCGAGCAGCTGATGGCGGCGCGGGCCGTGCGACTCACCGCGATCATCCGGGCGGCGCTGCGCACGCTGGGCGAGGCCGACGCCGATGCGGCGGTCGCCGTGCGGGCCGCCCTGACACCCGCCAGCGAGCGCTCCGCCGGGCCGCAACCCGCGTCCACCCGCCCGGCCGCCGCCGACTCACCGGCACCCGCCGACATCGTCGCCGACTGGTCCACCCGCAGCCAGGAGGACATCGGTGCGCAGCTGGCGGCCCTGACCGAGGGCCAGCGTCGGCGCCTGGTGCAGGAGCAGCCGGGTGCCGTCGGCAACACCGACGGGGTGCCGTGGCCGATGCGGGTGGCCGCCAACCGGACCAACATCGCCGATGCGATCCTGGCCGAGCGGGCCGCCCTGGCCCGGCCCGACGAGGACAAGGTCCGCGCGGCCCTCGGCGACGGGCTCGATCCCGCGAGCGCCGAACGGGTGTGGGCGAGTACCCACACCGATCCGACGGTGCGCGCGGCCGCCCTGGCCGCCTTCGACCGCGACGCCCACCGGCGTATCGCCTTCTACCGGGATCTGCTGGCCGAGGTGCCCGACCCCACCGGGCGCGGCGGCACCGTCGAGCGGCAGGTGCTGGCATTCGACCCCGCGCGCGGGGTCTTCGTGGAGGCACACGGGGACGTGGCGGGCGCTCACGCCGTCGGTGTCCTGGTGCCCGGACTCAACACCACGGTGCCGGGCTCGGCGGGTCTGACCGCGGTCGCGCGCCGGTTCGTCGCGGCCGGGCGCGGCAAGGTCGCGATGATCACCTACCTGGGTGGCCCGTTCCCGACCGGAGCCGTCGACGGGCCCGCCGGCCTGGCCACCGGACTTCTGGACGCGGCGGACCCGCGGTATGCGCTCGACATGGCGCCCCGGCTGGTCGCGTTCAGCGCGGACGTCGACCGCACGGTGGGCGCCACCGGCAGAGCGGTGCCGGTCACCTATATCGGGCACTCCTACGGCGGGTCCATCCTGGGGACCGCCGAGGCGCTGGGGCTCACCGCCGACCGCACCGTCTACGTGGAGGCCGCCGGGGCCGGTGTCGGGGTGCACCACCGCGCCGACTGGCACAACCGCAATCCGGACGTCCTGCGGTTCTCGATGACCGCGCCCGGTGATCCGATCGAGCTGGTGCAGGGCATTCCGATGGGCCCGCACGGTGCGGACCCCGACGAGATGGCCGGCGTGGTGCGGCTGGACACCGGCCGTCGCCTCGACGGCAGCCCGATGGCCGGTCCGGCCGCGCACAGCGACGTGCTCACCGAGCCCTCGGACGCGTGGCGCAACCTGCTGGCGGTGATCACCGGGGACCGGGAATCGATCCGGGTGCGCAATGCTGCGCGCTGAGACTGCATGTTGTGTACGCGTCGCCCGAGTGGGGCCGTCACAATCTGCAGGCTCGGCGGGTCAGTCGGCCCGGCCCCGCAGGCGGGCCCGCACCACCTCCCGGTTGACCGCGGCCACCGCCGTCAGCGGGATGCTCTCCGGGCACACCCGGGAGCATTCGCCGTAGCTGGAGCACGGCCCGAACTCGTGTTCCATCCGGTCGACCAGCGCACCGGCGCGCCGGCCGCGCTCGACCCGGCCCCGGGTGACGGTTCCCAGGTGCAGCAGCTTGGCCCCGGCGAACAGGTGGGCGGCTCCGTTCGGGCAGGCGGCCACGCAGGCACCGCACCCGATACAGGCCGCGAAGTCCAAGGCGTACTCGGCCGCGTCGTGCGACAGCGGTTCGGCGTCGGCGTCGGCGGCGGTGCCCGCGTCGACGCCGACGTGGCCGCCGGCCGAGATCACCCGGTCCAGCGCCGAGCGGTCCACCACGAGGTCCCGCACCACCGGGTAGGCCGCCGAACGGAACGGCTCCAGGCGGATGCTGGCGCCGTCGCGGAACGACCGCAGGTGCTGGCGGCAGGCGGGGGTGTTCGGGACCGGTCCGTGCGGGCGGCCGTCCACGGTGATCCCGCACGATCCGCACACACCCTCCCGGCAGTCCGAGTCGAAGGACACCGGTTCCTCGCCGCGCTCCACCAGCGAGTCGTTGAGCCGGTCGAGCAGTTCCAGTAGCGACATCTCGGCGGTGGCGTCGTCGACGGCGTAGGTCTCGAACCGCCCGGGTTCGGCCGCGCCGGGCTGACGCCAGATCTGCAGGGTGAGTCTCACCGTCGGGTCCTCGTCTCCGGTCTCACGCGTAGTTGCGGGTCTGCAGTGGCACGGCCGTGAAGGTCAGCTTCTCGCTGTGACGGATCTGGGGCCCGTCGGCCCGGTGTTCCCACGCCGACACGAAGCACCAGTGTTCGTCGTCGCGCCGTGCCTCGCCGCCGGGGGTCTGGTGCTCGGTGCGGAAGTGCGCGCCGCAGGACTCATCGCGGTCCAGCGCGTCCAGGCACATCAGCTTGGCCAGCCCGAGGAAATCGGCGACCCGGCCGGCCTTCTCGAGTTCCTGGTTGAACTGGCGGCCGGTGCCCGCGACCCGCAGGTCGCTGTGGAACTCGGCGCTGAGCTCGTCGATCCGGCCGATCGCCTCGGCCAGCCCGGCCGCCGAGCGGGAGACGCCGCAGCCGCGGTAGAGGATCTCGCCCAGCCGACGGTGGAAGCGGTCGGGTCCCTGACTGCCGCCGACGGCCAACAGCCCCTCGACGCGGCGGGTGACGTCGTCGAGTGTTGCGGTGACCGCCGGGGCATCGGGTCCGGGCGGCGCGGTGCCGAGCAGGCCGGCCAGGTAGTCGGGAATCGAGTACGGCAGCGTGAACCATCCGTCGACGCAGGCCGACAGCAGAGAGTTGGCCCCCAGCCGGTTGGCGCCGTGGTAGGCCCACCCGGCCTCTCCGGCGACGAAAAGTCCGGGGATGGAGGTCATCTGGTCGAAGTCGCTCCACAGGCCGCCCATCGAGAAGTGCGCGCCGGGCGCGATGCGCATCGGCACCCGGTAGGGGTCCTCGCCGGTGGCGTCGCGGTACATCGAGAACAGGTTCCCGTAGCGTTCGGCGATGGTGTCGCGGCCCAGCCGGGCCAGCGAGTCCCGGAAGTCCAGATAGACACTGTTTTTCAGGGGCCCCACCCCGTGACCGCCGTCGATCTGGGCGCGGGCGGCGCGCGAGGAGACGTCGCGCGGCGACAGGTTGCCGTAGGCCGGATACATCCGCTCCAGGTAGTAGTCACGCTCGGAGTCGGGGATGGTGTTGGGGTCACGGTCGTCGCCCGGTGTGGCCGGAACCCAGATCCGCCCGTCGTTGCGCAGCGACTCGCTCATCAGGATGGTCTTGGACTGCCATTCGGAGTTCACCGGCAACGCGGTCGGATGAAACTGGATGAACGCCGGCGAGGCGAACAGCGCCCCGCGCAGGTGCGCGCGCCAGGTGGCCGTCGCGTTGGAGTTGCGCGCCAGCGTGGAACGGAAGAACACGTTGCCGTAGCCGCCGGTGGCCAGCACCACCGCGTGCCCGGTGGTAGCCCCGATCTCCCCGGTGACCAGATCGCGGGTCACCACGCCGCAGGCCCGCCCGTCCTCGACGATGACGTCGAGCATCTCGGTTCGGGTGTGCAGGGTCACCGAGCCGGCCGCGACCTGGCGCAGCAGCGCCTGGCTGGCGGCGATCTGCAGCTGCTGACCGGTCTGCCCGCGGGTGTAGTAGGTGCGCGAGACCTGCACACCGCCGAAGGACCGGGTGGCCAGGCTGCCGCCGTACTCCCGGGCGAACGGCGCCCCGATGGCGTTCATGTGGTCGATGACGCGGGCGGACTCCCGGGCCAGCCGGAAACAGTCGGCCTCCCGGCTGCGGAAGTCCCCGCCCTTCACGGTGTCCTTGACGAACCGCGCGATGCTGTCGTTGTCGACCTTGCGGGCCCGCGCGGCGTTGATGCCGCCCTGGGCCGCCACGCTGTGCGCCCGCCGCGGCGCGTCGTGGAAGGTGAATGACTCGACGTGGTAGCCGAGTTCTCCCAGCGCGGCGGCACACCCGGCGCCGGCCAGGCCGGTGCCCACGACGATGACGGTGAACTTGCGCCGGTTCAGCGGGCTGACCAGGCGGTAGTCCAGGGTGCGGCGCGACCAGGCCAGCGCGGGGTCGCCCTCGGGCACTCCCCCGTCCACCGGGGCGCCCACACCGCGCAACCGGTCCAGCAGGGCCCTGGGGTCGGGGCCGGGGTCGAGGCTGGCGTCGGTGCCGGTCATGTCAGCACCCCGGTCCACACCGCGACGGGGATCGTCATGTTGCCGACCATCACCGCCAGGGCCAGCAGTCCACCCAGCGCCACCCCGACCTGGCGCAGCCGGTGCCCGGTCACCCCGAGATCGTTGACGGCCGTGTACAAGCCGTGCAGAAGGTGCGCGCCGAGCACCACCATGGCCAGCAGATAGAAGGCCCCGACGGCGGGCCTGCTGAAACTGGCCACCAGGTTGGCGTAGGCGTGCCCGGACTCGAAGGCGGCGCTGGCCGCCGGGCGCGCACCCACGGTGAGGTCGAGGATGTGGAAGACGATGAACAGCAGCAGAACCACGCCGCCGACCAGCATGGTGCGTGCGGTGTAGGAGCGCAGCGTCTCCAGCGGTGACAGGCCCACCCCGAGCCGCCGGCGCCGGAACCGGCCCCGGGCCCGGTGCGCCCGGCCGGTGAGCAGCAACGCGGCGCCGACGTGGGCGATCAGGCAGGCCGACAACACGATCCGAAAGATCCACAGCGCGCCCTCGTAGGGCAGCAGCGGCTCGGCCAGGGTGCGCAGCCAGTGGGCGTAGGCGTCGAAATGCGCGGCCCCGGAGTAGACCTTGAGGTTGCCGATCATGTGCACGAGCACGAACAGCGCGAACACCACACCGGTTCCGGCCATGACGAGCTTGAGCGTCACCGACGACGGCCGCCACCACCAGGACCAGGAACGCCGGTGGACCGGACCGCGGGTCACCTCATGGCCGGCGTCGGCGGTGTCCACCGTCGATGTCATCGCGCCCCCCAACCACTGACGTCACGACGAAACTACCCGCTGGCGAGGGTGGGCGCAGCGGGTCGGCGCCACGACGGGATCGTGGGCCCCGCGCGGGGAGCCCGATGGGTCCCGATGAGTCCGATCTCCCTCGCCGGTCGGTACATGCGTCGCAGGTCCATCCGAATCAACACCGTCCGATCCACACCGTCCGATCCACGCCGTCCGATCCACACCGTCCGATCAAGGTAAGGAATCACCCATGTCACGCACCCGGGTACACAACATGAACGTCTCTCTCGACGGCTATGCCGCCGGCGAGGACGTGACGTTCGACGCCCCGATCGGCGGTGCCGAACGGTTGTTCAACTGGTTCGACGGACGCGTGATCCACGGGGTCGACCGGGTGAATGAACCCGTCACGCTGGACCGCGCCCTGACCAGCCTGTGGGGTCAGGGCATCGGCGCCGAGATCATGGGACGCCGCAAGTTCGGCCCCCAGCTCGGCGAGTGGCCGGACGACGGGTGGCGGGGCTGGTGGGGCGACGAGCCGCCGTTCCGGACACCGGTGTTCGTCATGACCCATTATCCGCGCGCCCCCATCGACTTCCCCAACGGCACCAGCTTTCATTTCGTCGACGCGTCGCCGCGCGAGGTGTTGGGGCTGGCCCGGCAGGCCGCCAACGGTCGCGACGTCCGCATCGGCGGTGGCCCCTCGACGGTGCGGCAGTTCCTTCGGGCCGACCTGATCGACTTCATGCACCTGGTGATCGTGCCCGTCACCCTCGGCCGCGGCGTGTCGCTGTGGGAGGGCCTGGGCGGCGTCGAGAACCGCTTCACGATAGAGACGGTGATCTCGGCCAGTGGGCTCACCCATCAGCTCTGGAACAGGAACGAGCGCGGCTGAGCGCTCTCCCTTGAGCCCGGGTCACCGGATGGTGTAACCGCCGTCCACCAGGAGGTCGGCACCGTTGATCATCGCGGCCGCACCGGAGGCCAGGAACACCGCGGCCGCGGCGATCTCCTCGGGATAGGCGAAGCGGCCCGTCGGGATCTGCGCCTTGAGCCGGTCGCCCTTCTCGTTCTGCCATGCGTTGCGCCCCAGCTCGGTGAGCACGACGGTGGGGCTGATGGTGTTGGCGGTGATGCCATGACCGCCCCACTCCAGGGCGAGCACCTTGGTCAGGCCGAGCACGCCGAACTTCGACGCGCAGTAGGCGGCGTGCTCGGCGATCGCGACGCTGGCCGCCTGGGAGGCCAGGTTCACCACCCGCCCGTAGCCCTGGCGGCGCATCAGTACGCCGACCTTCTGGCACATCAGGAAGGTCCCGGTGAGGTTGATCGCGAGGGTCTTCTCCCAGTCCTTGACGTCCAGCTCCTCGGCCGGGGCCAGCAGCGCCACACCGGCGCAGTTGACCAGGATGTCGATCCGCCCGAACCGGTCGGCCACCTGGTCGACCGCCGCGCCGACCGACTCCGGGGAGCTGACGTCGCACGCCACCGCGGTGTGGTCGGCCCCGAGGCTGTGGGCGTGCTCGACTGCGGCGGGTAGCGAGAGGTCCAGGATCGCCACGCGGGCGCCCCTGGCGGCATACGCCGACGCGATCGCGGCGCCGATTCCGGAGGCGCCGCCGGTGACGACGGCCACCCGGCCGGCGAGCGTGAAATCGGCATCCGCCTGGGGGTCGGTGACGGGTTCGGTACTCATGGTGATCCTCCTCGGTTGTCTCAGCAGCCGCCGGCCGGCTCGTACTCGGTGATGGCGTCGACCTTGGCCGCCGATGCCGAGGCCGGGTCGAACTGGTAGTCCAGCCACTCCCTGGCCAGCCGGCGGGCCAGTTCGATGCCGACGACGCGCTGACCGAAACACAGCACCTGGGCGTTGTTGGACAGCACCGAGCGTTCGACGGAGAAGCTGTCGTGGGCGGTGACGGCGCGGATTCCGGGGACCTTGTTGGCGCTGATGGCCATGCCCAGCCCGGTTCCGCAGATCAGCAGTGCCCGGTCGGCCTCGCCGTCGGCGACCAGCCGGGCGGCGCGCACCGCGATGTGCGGGTAGGCGGTGGCGGGGTCCTCGCCGGCCGGGTCGACCCCGACGTCGATGACCGCGCCCACCCGGTGGTCGGCCTCCAGGTCCTTGCGCAGCGCGTCCTTGTAGTCGAGGCCGGCGTCGTCGGCGCCGACGACGATCCTGAGGCCGGTGGGTGGGGTCCCAGTTGGTGGGGTCCCAGTTGGTGGGGTCACTGCGGGCTCCTTGCCGGGTCGTTGGCTGCCGTGAGGACGTTCGCCGCGGCCCGCACGCACAGCGCGAAGGACACGGCACCGGGGTCCGGGGTGCCGACGCTGCGTTCGGCCAGTGGCCGGGCCCGGCCCACGCGGGGTTTCAGTGCGGCCGTCGCCTGCGCGGCCGTCTCCGCGTCGACGGCCGCGCGCTGCCAGGCCTCGACGAGCGGGGTGCCACGGGCCGTCTCGTGGTCGAGCCGGTCGGCGAAGGGGGTCGCCGCGTCCACCATCGTCTTGTCTCCGGGGCCGGCCTTGCCGAGGGAGCAGACCGCGTCGAGGCCGGCGCGCACCGCCGCGGCCACGTCGGAGCCGGTGATCTCGTCGCGGTCGTCGCCCAGCCGGTTTCCCAACGCGGACAACGCCGCACCCCAGAGCACCCCGGAGGTTCCGCCGGCCTGGCCGGCCCAGGCCTCGCCGGCCGCACGCAACACCGTGGCGGCCCCCGGGTCCGTGCTGCCGGCCGTGCCAGTTCCGCCGGTGCTGCCGGCCATGCCAGTTCCGCCGGTGCTGCCGGCCATGCTGACGGCCGCGGCCAGCGCCGCCGAGGTGCCCTTGGCCATGCCGCGGCCGTGGTCCCCGTCGCCGGCTACGGCGTCGATACGGCCGAGTTCCTCGGCGGCATCGTCGACGGCGGCGGCCATCGCGGCCAGGATGCCGACGACGGTCCGCGCGCAGCGCCGTGACGCCCCGGAGGACTCGGTGGACTCAACCGTCTCGGTGGCCCCGGCTGTGCTCGCAGCCGGCACGATGCGCCGTCCCGCGTCGACCGCCGCCGTGGCCGGCTCGGTGGCCGGCTCGGTGGTCAGCTCGGTGGCCGGCGGAATGCTCGTGACGCCACCCTTGCGGTAGGCCGGAGTGTCCGCCGGTGCGCGCCAGAGGGTTTCGAGTTCGTCGTCGAGGAACACCAGGGTCAGCGAGCAGCCCGCCATGTCCAGGCTGGTGACCAGTTCACCGACCTCGGGGTCGACGAGCGTGTACCCGGCGTCGCGCAGCATCGGCGCCACCGAGCGCCAGACGACGAACAGCTCCTCGTACTTGGTGGCGCCGAGTCCGTTGAGGATGACGCCCACCCGGCGGGTGTCCCCCGGGGCCTCGGCCAGCACGCCGTCGACGAGGCGGCGCGCCAGCTCCGCGGCACGCGGAAGTGCGGCCTCGGCGACACCGGGCTCGCCGTGGATCCCCAGCCCGACACCCATCTGCCCGTCCGGGACGCTGAACAACGGCGTCTCGGCGCCGGGCATGGTGCAGCCGCCGAACGCCACCCCCAGGGTCCGGGTGCGGTCGTTGGCCAGTCGGGCGGCTCGTTCGACACCGTCGAGGTCGTACCCGGCCTCGGCGGCGGCGCCGGCCACCTTGAACACCACGAAATCGCCGGCGATACCACGACGCTTGTTAATTTCTTCACGAGAAGCGCTAGCGATGTCGTCGGTGACGAACACCACCCGGGTGTCGACGCCCTCGTCGCGCAACCGCTGCTGGGCGAGCGTGAAGTTCATGACGTCGCCGGCGTAGTTGCCCGTGCTGAACAGCAGCCCGGCGCCGTTGGATGCGGCCCGCCCGACCGAGTACGCATCCTGGGTCGAGGGCGAGGTGAACACGTTGCCGACCACGGCACCGTCGGCGAAACCCGTTCCCACGATGCCGCAGAACGCCGGGTAGTGACCGGATCCGCCGCCGACGACGACGGCCACCTTGCCCGGCGCCGCACTGGCCCGTACGACACCGCCCCGGACCGAGAGCACACGGTCGGCATAGAGGTCGCAGAACCCGGCCAGCAGGTCCTCGCTGAACGCTCTCGGATCATCAAAGAGTTTCGTCACCGGTCGATTCCTTACGCTCCTGCGGCGGGCGGCGGCCCGATCCACTGGCTTCATAACATCTCAGACGAGATTTCTAATGTCTAGGCATTGATTAATATCACATGGAACGTTATCTTTCTCGCACCGCACAGTTGCGGCCCCAGCAGAGGAGCACCGAATGCCGGCAGCGCTACACGTCAGCCACGTCGCGAAGGCGTTCGGCGGCGTTCCGGTACTGCGCGACATCTCGTTCTCCCTGCATCCCGGGGAGCTGACGGTGCTCGCCGGCGAGAACGGCGCCGGCAAGTCGACGCTGATGAAGATCGTCACCGGGCAGTTGCGCCCCGACGCCGGACACGTCCACGTCGACGGCACCGAACTGCAGCACCCCGACCCCAAGCTCGCACGCAACCTCGGGGTGGGCATCGTGCCGCAGGAGCTGGCGCCCTATCCCGAACTGACCGTCTACGAGAACCTGTTCGTGGGTCGAGAACTGCACACCCGGCTGGGTACCCTGGACCGCCGCGAGATGGCCGCACGGGCCCGCGAGATGCTCGCGACCCTCGGCGTGCAGCTCGATGTGAAGACCCGGATGGGCGACCTGCCGATCGCGCTGGTCCAACTGGTCGAGATCGCCAAGGCGACCACCTGGGGCGCCAAGGTACTGCTGCTCGACGAGCCGACCTCGACGATTCCCGACCGCGAGGTCGAGCGGCTCTACGAGGTGGTGCGCACCCTCAAGTCGCAGCGCGTGGCGATGCTCTACACGACGCACCGGATGGCCGAGATCGAAGAACTCGCCGACCATGTCGTGGTCCTGCGCGACGGTCAGCTCGTACTCGACGCACCGCTGGCCGAGACCACACCGGACGGAATCGTGCAGGCGATGATCGGCCGCGAACTGGACAACCTGTTCCCCGAGATCACCCCGGCCGGCAGCCCAGCCGGCAGCCCAGCCGGCACCCCGGCCGGCAGCCCAGCCGGCAGCCCAGCCGGCACTGAGGCCGGGCTGTCGGTGCGCGGTCTGCAGCTGCACACCGGCGGCCCGACCGTGGACCTCGATGTTCGCAAGGGCGAGATCCTGGGCCTGGGCGGGCTGGTCGGCGCGGGTCGCAGCGAGATCGTCGAGGCCGTCTTCGGGGTGCGGCCATCGGTTGCGGGCACCATCGAGATCGACGGGCGCCGGGTGCGGCGCGGGCACGTGCGCGACGCGATCCGGGCGGGGATCTCGCTGGTCCCCGAGGACCGCAAGGGCGCCGGTCTGGTTCTGACACAGTCGGTTCTGGACAACGGCAGCCTGCCGCACCTGAGCGCGTTCTCCACCGCCGGGTGGTTGCGTGAGCGGACCCGGTCGGCCGCGGTCTCGGCGGCCACCGAGTCCGTGCGGCTGAAATCGACCGGTCTCGGACAGCTGGTCGGCAACCTGTCGGGGGGCAACCAGCAGAAGATCGTGCTGGCGCGATGGCTGACCCGGGACTGCTCGGTGCTGCTGCTCGACGAACCGACCCGAGGCGTCGACGTCGGCGCCCGCGGCGAGATCTACTCCATCGTGCGCGACCTGGCCGCCGACGGGCTGACCGTCGTGCTGGTCAGTTCCGACATGCCCGAACTCATCGGGCTCAGCCACCGGGTCCTGGTCATCCGCGCCGGCGGCATCGCCGGCGAACTGACCCGGCAGCAGCTCGACGCCGACGACGCCCAGGAACGCATCTTCCGCTACGCCAGCGGCCAGGAGACCGGCGAACGGGACGGGGCCGCGTGACTTCTGCCCGCACCGAGCCCGGCACCGATCGAGAGGACAGCATGTCAACCGCATCCCCGGCGGCAATACTGCCGCCACCGGACACCGTGCCCGCGGCACGTCGCCGTCTCGACCGGGCCTGGCTGACCAACTTCGCGATCCGCAACTCGATGGTCCTGGTGCTGCTGCTGGTGATGGCCTACTTCAGCTACCGCAGCGCCCGGTTCGCCACGCCCGAGAACGCCCTGACCATCCTGGTGGCCGCCGCGCCGTTCGCACTGGTGGCTCTCGGGCAGACGTTCGTGATCCTCACCGGCGGCATCGACCTGTCCGTCGGCAGCGTCATCGCGGTGGGCGCGATGACGGCCTCGTCCATCGTGGTGGGGCATCCCGAGCTGATCTGGCTGGGGCTGTTCGCCGGTGTCGGCGTGGGACTGGTGATCGGTCTGATCAACGGCCTGGTGGTCAGCAAGCTCGGGGTGGCCCCGTTCGTGGCCACCCTGGGCACCCTGACCGCGGGCTCCGGCTTCGCCTACGTACTGGGCGGCGGCGCACCCATCAACGGGCTGCCCGCCGAGTGGGGGGCGATCGCGAACACCCAGGTGCTCGGCGTGCGCATTCCCGTGCTGATCATGGTCGCCGGCTTCGTCCTCGCCTATCTGGTGCTGCGCAAGACGTCGTTCGGCCTGCAGGTCTACGCCGTCGGGGGCAACCGGACCGCCGCCGACGTGGCCGGGGTCCGATCCGACCGGATCCTGATCTCGGTCTATGTCCTCAGCGGCGCCCTGGCCGGCCTGTCCGGCGTCATCCTGTCCTCCCGGGTCATCTCCGGACCGCCCAACCTGGGTTCCGGTTACGAACTGGCCGCCATCGCCGCCGTCGTCATCGGCGGGGCCAGCCTGCTCGGCGGGCGCGGGTCGGTGTGGGGGACCCTGCTGGGCCTCATGCTGATCCAGACCCTGAACAACGGCCTGGACATCCTGGTGGTGCCCGCGTACTGGCAGAAGGTGATCAGCGGCGTGCTGATCATCGCCGCGGTCGCCGTCGACGTCTGGGCGACGCGGCGCCGAAGTAACTGAGCCGCAACGCATTTCCCAATCTCTTCGCTCCAACCCCTAGAGAAAGGCACTGCTGTATGTTCTCCAGATTCTCGCGCGCCCGGTGGCTCGTGGCGGCCGCGCTGCTGGTCGCCGCGCTGTCGGCCTGCGGCGCCGGCGACCCCAGTTCCGGCCGGGCCGACGGTGAACAACCGACCCGCATCGGGGTCACCGTCTACGACATGTCCTCGTTCATCACCCAGGGTCAGGAGGGCATGGAGGCCTTCGCCAAGGACAACAACATCGACCTGCTGTGGAACTCGGCCAACGGTGACGTGGCCACCCAGGCGGCCCAGGTCGACCAGCTGATCAACCAGCAGGTCGACGCCATCGTCATCGTCCCCGTCCAGGCCGATTCCCTTGCTCCCCAGATGGCTTCGGCCCAGGCCGCCGGCATCCCGGTGATCGCGGTGAACACGGCCCTGGCCGACTCCAGCGCGCTGGCCTCCTCGGTGCTGCCCGACGACGTGGCCGCGGGCGCACAGGAGATGCAGATGATGGCCGACAAGCTCGGCGGCAAGGGCAACATCGTGGTCCTGCAGGGCCCGCTGGGCTCCTCACCCGAGCTGGACCGCACCAAGGGGATCAAACAGACCCTCGCCGACTACCCCGACATCACGATCCTGGCCATGGACACCGCCAACTGGAAGCGCGACGAGGCGGTCAACAAGGTGAAGAACTGGCTGTCGAGCTTCGGCGACCGGGTGGACGGCATCGTCTCGGAGAACGACGACATGGGCCTGGGCGCGGTGCAGGCGCTGGCCGAGGCCGGCAGGTCCGTTCCGGTGGTGGGCATCGACGGCATCCAGGATGGACTGGAAGCGGTCCGCGACGGCAAGTTCATCGGAACGTCGCTGCAGCACGGGCGGGTGGAGATGGCCGAGGGGCTGGCCGTGGCGCTGCGCGCCGCGCGCGGTGAACCCGTCGACACGCTCTACACCTACACGATGCCGCCGATCACCCCGGAGAACGTGGACCAGTACTACGCGAACGTCGTCACCGACAAGGATGCGTTCCTGGCCGAGCTTCCGGCGCTGGTCGCCCAGAATCTGGCCTCGGGTGACCTGTCCAACGAACAGCTGAAGCAGACCTGAGCCGATTCTGCGCCGACCCGCCGGGCCGAGACCGGCAGGCACATAAGTCTGAGGCGCATAGTCTGAGGCGCCTAGTCTGAGGTGAACAGCCTGAGGTGAACAGGGTACGGAAGGGGCCTGCGGTTCGGCCCCTTCCGTACCGGCACGTGAAGAGGAGGCCCGCATGCCGAAGTCCCCGGCCGACGGTCGACTACGCCGCGACGGGCGGGCCGAGCAGCCGGTCGGGCCGGACGATCGCCGCGCCGCCATCCTGGAGATGGTGATGGGAGCCGGATCGGTGAAGATCGAGGATCTTCCCGAGGAGTTCGGGGTCAGTCTGATGACGGTGCACCGCGACCTCGACACACTGGTGAGCCAGGGGCTCATCCGCAAGACCCGGGGCCTGGTGACCGCGCTGCCGAGCACGCTGTCGGAGGCCAGCACCGAGTTCCGGGCGCGGCAGAACGTCGCCGCGAAACGCGCCGTGGCCCAGGTCGCGCTGGAGATGATCGAACCCGGCCAGTCGGTGATCATCGACGACTCCACCACCGGGCTGAGCCTGGTGGGCCAGCTGGCCGACCGCCAGCCGCTGACCGTCATCACCAACTTCCAGTCGGCGCTCGACCAGCTCACCAGCCAGCCCGGGCTGAACGTGATCGCACTCGGCGGGCTGTATTACCCGTGGTGCCGCGCCTATATGGGCTCGCTGACCATCAACGCGCTGCGCAGCATCCGCGCCGACGTCGCACTCATGTCGACCTCGGCGGTGACCGACGGCATCTGTTTTCACCAGCATCACGACACCGTGTTGGTCAAAAGGGCGATGTTCGAATCGGCCCGCACCCGCATCGCCTACCTGGACCACTCGAAGTTCGAGCAGCGCGCGCTGCATGCCTTCGGACCGCTGCGCGACTTCGACACCGTCATCGTCGACAACGGGACCCCCGAGGACCGGATCCGCACCCTGCGCCTCGACGGCGTCAACGTCGTGGTCGCGGGCGACACCGGGCCGCCGTTGCCCTGATACCCCGCCTGCAGCATCCGTGATCCGGCCGACGCCCATCAGATCGTGAGACGGAGAATGGCCCAGTACATCCTCGGCATCGATGAGGGCACCACCAGCGCCCGCGCCTTCGTGATCGACGACGGGGCCGTGGTCCGTGGGTTCGGTCAGGCCGAGCTGACCCAGCTCTATCCGCGTCCGGGCTGCATCGAACACGACCCGATGCAGATCCTCAGTGTGCAGTTGGAGGTCATCCGGGCCGCACTGCGCGACGCGCGGATCACCCCCGCACAGCTGTCGGTGGCCGGGCTGACCAACCAGCGCGAAACCGCACTGGTCTGGGAGAAGGACTCGGGCCGGCCCGTCCACAATGCCGTGGTGTGGGCGTCGCGGCAATCGGTTGACGTGGTGCAGGCCTGGGTGGACGCCGGGATCGGCGGGCTCATCGAGGACCGCACCGGCCTGATCCCCGACGCCCTCTATGCCGCCTCGAAGATCCGCTGGATGCTCGACCGCATCCCCGGCGCCCAGCAGCGCGCCGAACGCGGTGAACTGCTGGCCGGCACCGTCGACTCGTGGCTGATCTGGAATCTCACCGGCCGGCGGTCGTTCGTCACCGACTACTCCAACGCGTCACGCACCATGATGATGAACCTGCACACGCTGGATTGGGACGACGAGCTGCTCGGCCACTACGGGATTCCGCGCCGGATGCTCGCCGAGATCCGGCCCTCCGATGCGCATTTCGGCGATCTGGAGGCGACCTTCGGCACCCCGGTGCCCATCCGCGCCACCCTGGGCGACCAGCAGGCCGGGCTGTTCGGCCAGGCCGGCTACCGCGAGGGGCAGGCCAAGATGACCTTCGGCACGGCCGGTGTCCTCAACGTCAACAGCGGCGCCGCGCCGCGGCGGATCAGCGGGCTGACGCCCAGCGTGGCGTGGGGTATCGGCGGTCGGGTGGCCTACGAGGTCGAGGGCGTCGCCTTCGCGATGGGCAAGACCATGCAGTGGCTGCGCGACGAACTGCAGTTGATCCATGCCGCCCCGGACAGCGAGTGGTATGCCGGTCAGGTCGCCAGCACCGAGGGCGTCTATCTGGTTCCCGCCTTCACCGGTCTGGCCGCACCGACCTGGGATCCCCACGCCCGGGCGGCGATCGTGGGAATCAGCAACACCACCACGCGGCTTCACATCATCCGGGCCGCCGTCGAGTCGATGGTGTACCAGACCCGCGACGTGCTGGACGCGGCGCGCGCCGACTCCTCGTTCGTCTTCGACGAGCTGCGTGTCGACGGCGGGGCGGTCAGGAACGACCTGCTGTGCCAGCTGCAGGCCGACATCCTCGGAATCCCGGTGGTGCGGCCGCGGAACACCGAGGCCACCATCTTCGGGGTCATGCTGGCGGCGGCGCTGTCGACCGGGATGCACTCCGGTCTCGACGATCTGGCGGCCGCCTGGGCTCCGGACCGGACGTTCGAACCGCAGATGAGCCGCGACCGTGCCGAGCAGATGTACGCCGGCTGGCTCTACGCGCGGAAGCTGACCGGCAACTGGAGCACCATGGTGCCGGCCGGCTGAGCGACCGGCCCGGGGCTAGCTCTCCGACCCCGACCCCGACCCCGAGTCCGATTCCGGCAGCAGCGCGTCGAGCGCCGCGCCGGTGATCCGGCGAAATGCCCGTCGCGGCCGGTTGGCGTCCAGAATGGCCACCTCCAGCGTGGCCCCGGTCAGCGTCCGCGGCTCGCCGTTGCCCTCGACCGCCTGCAGCGCGTTGACCGCGGTGCGCACCGCCACATCGAGTTCGGCGTTGGCGGTGTAGGTGTCCTTCAGCGCCGCCACGATCGGGTCGGTGGTGCCGCCCATGACCACGAACTGGGGTTCGTCGGCGATCGAGCCGTCGTAGGTGATGCGGTAGAGCTCCGGGGCCTTGGTCTCGCCGTAGTGCGCCACCTCGGCCACACACAGCTCGACCTCGTAGGGCTTGGCCTGCTCGGTGAAGATGGTGCCCAGCGTGTTCGCGTAGACGTTGGCCAGCTGGCGGCCGGTCACGTCGCGGCGGTCGTAGGCGTAGCCGCGGGTGTCGGCGAACTGGATGCCGCCGCGGCGCAGGCTGTCGAACTCGTTGAACCTGCCCACCGCGGCGAACCCGACCCGGTCGTAGAGTTCGCTGACCTTCTGCAGCGACCGAGACGGGTTCTCGGCGACGAACAGCACACCGCCGGCGTAGGCCAGCACCACCACGCTGCGCCCCCGGGCGATGCCCTTGCGTGCGAGCTCGCTGCGCTCGCGCATCGCCTGTTCGGGCGAGATGAAATACGGGAAGCTCATGCACCACCTCGCGGCGCCTCGTTGACCGTCGATCTGTCATCGGGACCGAACGTGTCCGCACGGGAGCGGCTTTCGACGATCTCCCGGGCCAGTTCGGCGATCCGCTGCTCGGGCACGTCGACCGCCCCCTCGGCGTCGATGGTGACCGCGGTCGGGTAGATCCCGCGCACCAGGTCGGGCCCACCGGTCGCCGAGTCGTCGTCGGCGGCGTCGTAGAGAGCCTCGACGGCCACCCGCAACGCCGAGTCGGCGTCGCGGACGTTCGAGTACAGCTTCTTCATCGAGGACTTGGCGAACAGCGAGCCCGAGCCCACCGACTGGTAGCCCTCGATCTCGACGTTCCAGCCGCCCGCGGCGTCGAAGGACACGATGCGGCCCGCGCCCTGCGGGTTAGGGTCGTCGAGGTCGTAGCCCACCAGCAGCGGCAGCGCCACGAACCCCTGCAGCGCGGCGCCGAGGTTGCCGCGCACCATGATCGCCAGCCGGTTCACCTTGCCGGCGAACGTCAGCGCGATGCCCTCGAGCTTCTCGTAGTGCTCCAGCTCGACGGCGTAGAGCCGGGCGAACTCGACGGCGATCGCCGCGGTCCCGGCGATGCCGGTGGCGGTGTAGTCGTCGGTGATGTACACCTTCTGCACGTCACGCCCGGCGATCATGTGCCCCTGGGTGGAGCGGCGGTCGCCGGCGATGAGCACCCCACCCGGGTACTTCAGGGCGACGATCGTCGTGCCGTGCGGCAGCTCCGCCGACGCGGCGGCATCCGCGCCGGCCGGGCCGCCCCGCAATGCGGGCAGCAGCTCCGGGGCCTGCCTGCGCAGGTACTCAGAGAACGACGAAAGGTCGGTGACGGGGGAACTGGTGGCCAGGCGATCGTGGGTCGGCCAGGTCACTGTCCGCCCTTTTGAACGTATGCGCGGACGAAGTCCTCGGCGTTCTCTTCCAGCACGTCGTCGATCTCGTCCAGCAGATCGTCGGTGTCCTCGGTCAGCTTCTCGCGACGCTCCTGGCCCGCGGCAGTGCTGCCGGTGACGTCGTCGTCTTCGCCGCCGCCACCACCACGCTTGGTCTGCTCCTGAGCCATCGCTGCCTCCTGCTTCGTCATCGGCGGTCGGACGTGTTGCCTGGGTCTCGCGGGACAGGCGCCGCCGGGTGTCTCCACCCTACCGGTCGGCACACATCTTGCCGGGTATCAGTCGGTATCAGTGGGGTATCGGGGGTCAGTTCGTCAGCTGCTCCACCAGCTCCGCGGCGCTGTCCACCGAGTCCAGCAGCGTCCCCACGTGGGCCTTGCTGCCGCGCAGCGGTTCCAGGGTCGGGATGCGCACCAGCGAGTCGCCCCCCAGGTCGAAGATGACCGAGTCCCAGCTGGCCGCCGCGATGTCGGCGCCGAACCGGCGCAGACACTCGCCCCGGAAATACGCCCGGGTGTCGGTCGGCGGATTGTCCACCGCGTCGATGACCTGCTGCTCGGTGACCAGCCGCTTCATCGACCCGCGCGCGACCAGCCGGTTGTAGAGCCCCTTGTCCAGGCGCACATCCGAGTACTGCAGGTCCACCAGGTGCAGGCGCGGCGCCGACCAGGCCAGGTTCTCGCGCTGCCGGAACCCCTCCAGCAGGCGCAGTTTGGCGGGCCAGTCCAGCAGGTCGGCACACTCCATCGGGTCCCGTTCGAGCAGGTCCAGTACGTGCGCCCAGGTCTCCAGCACGTGGTTGGCCCGGGGGTCGGGGTCCCGGGCGTCGACCAGCTTGGCCACCCGGTCCAGGTAGATACGCTGCAGCGCAAGCCCGGTCAGCTCGCGCCCGTCGGCCAGCGCGACGGTGGCGCGCAGGCCCGGGTCGCGGCTGATCACGTGGACGGCGTGCACCGGCCGGGCCAGGGCCAGATCGGAGAGGTCCAGGCCGTGCTGGGGGCCCTCCTCGATCAGGTCGAGCACCAGCGAGGTGGCCCCCACCTTCAGATACGTCGACGTCTCGGCCAGGTTGGCGTCTCCGATGATGACGTGCAGGCGACGGTATTTGTCGGCGTCGGCGTGCGGTTCGTCGCGGGTGTTGATGATGCCGCGCTTGAGAGTGGTCTCCAGCCCGACCTCGACCTCGATGTAGTCCGAACGTTGCGACAGCTGAAATCCCGGCTCGTCCCCGGAGGGCCCGAGCCCGACGCGGCCGGAACCGGTGACCACCTGGCGCGACACCAGGAACGGCGTCAACCCCGCGATCACCGCCGAGAACGGCGTCTGCCGGCTCATCAGATAGTTCTCGTGGGAGCCGTAGGAGGCACCCTTGCCGTCGACGTTGTTCTTGTACAGCTGGAGTTTGGCCGCGCCCGGCACCGAGGCGACGTGGCGCGCGGCGGCCTCCATCACCCGTTCCCCGGCCTTGTCCCAGATCACCGCGTCGAGCGGATCGGTGACCTCGGGGGCCGAGTACTCCGGGTGGGCGTGGTCGACGTAGAGCCGGGCACCGTTGGTCAGGATCATGTTGGCCGCGCCCACCTCGTCGGCGTCGACGATCGGCGGCGGGCCCGAGGTGCGGCTCAGGTCGAATCCGCGCGCGTCGCGCAGCGGCGACTCGACCTCGTAGTCCCACCGGGTGCGCTTGGCGCGCTGCAGCCCGGCGGCGGCCGCGTAGGCCAGTACCGCCTGGGTGGACGTCAGAATCGGATTTGCGGTCGGGTCGGACGGCGAGGAGATTCCGTACTCGACCTCGGTCCCGATGATCCGCTGCATGGTTCAAGCCTAGGCGACGCCCGAACACCGCCTTCGGCCCTACCCGGGTCCGGGCGGCCCGGGACACCGGACGGCCTGCGGTGCCGGCCGGGCCGGCAACCGCACGCCCGGGGCGATCGCTGGTTAGGGTGCTGCCGTGACGACCGTGCCGCCCGACCCGCATCTGCGGCTCACCGCCGAGAAATGGTTCCTGGACCGCGGGCTGCCCGCGGTGCTGCGACCGGGCCGGCTGCCGCGCCGGCTGCTGGCGCGCTCGGCGCCGGCACTGGCCGGGTTCGCGGTGATGATGGCGGCGTCGGTGCTGGTGGTGGTGCTGACCGGCAAGCACACCATCGACATCGGCGGCGAACCCACCCGCGCCGAATGGTTCGTCCTGGCGGTCGTGGTGCTCGTGCTGCCGCTGGCCGCGGTGACGGGCTGGTGGGTGTCGAGGCTGGACCGCCGCGGGCGGACCGGAGCCGCAACCGTGTCGACGGTGGTGGCCGTGCTGGGGGGGATCTTCGGCGGCCCGAGTCCCTACCTGCTGCCGGACCTGCTGCTGGTGGCGGTGGGGATCGGGCTGGTGCTGGTGTGCACGGCGACCGGGGTTGGCTCCGTGCTGGGCTGGGCCACCCGGGTGACGCTGTCCAATCTCGCCCTGACCGGCGGCCTGTTCGTCCGCTCGCTGCCGGTGGTGCTGCTGACGGTGCTGGTGTTCTTCAACACCTACGTCTGGCTGATGGCCGCCATCGTCGGCCGGGGCCGCCTAACCCTCGGGCTGGCCTTCCTCGGCCTGCTGGCGGTGGCGTTCATGGTGTCCAGCGCGCTGGACCGGGCCCGGCCGATGCTGGCCTCGCGCCGGGACAACCCCGAGGACACGGCGCGGCTGGCGGGCACCCCGTTCGCCGGCATGGGCGACCGCAGGGTCAACCCTCCCCTGTCCCGCGGAGAACGGATCAACGTGGTCTTCGTCCTCGCCGCCTCGCAGGTGGCCCAGGTCCTGACGGTGGCCGTGGTGACGATGCTGATCTTCTTCGTGCTGGGGCTGATCCTGGTCAGCCCCCGGCTGCTGGCGGAGTGGACACGCAACACCGGCACACCCGACGGGACGATCCTGGGGATGACCTTCCCGGTCCCCCAGGCCCTGATCCACACCAGCATGTTCCTGGGCGCGATGACGTTCATGTACATCGCCGCGCGCACCGTCGGCGACGAGGAGTACCGCAGCCGCTTCCAGGACCCGCAGCTCGACGACCTGCGGCTGACGCTGGTGGCCCGCAACCGCTACCGGACGTACACCGCCGGTTCGGGACGCTGAGCACGCGTGTCGGTCCCGGCGCCGCGGCGCAGCGCGCAGAATATCGGCGTGGCCGAGATGCGCCGGGTGCACGAGTGGTTCCTGCACCGCGGCCTGCCACTGGTACTGGACCGCCGGGTCCGGTCCCGCGCCCTGATCGAACGCACCGCCCCGGTGGTCAGCGCGATGGGCGCGCTGGTTGCGCTCACGATGCTGCTGGCCGAGCTGACCGGCGGCTCCCCCGACCCGGCCTATGTCCTGCGGCTGGCGGTGCTCACGGCGGTGCTGGCCGCGGGCCCGTTCGTCCTCTACGTGCTGCACCGCATCGGCACCACCCGCAGCCAGGTGGGCAGGCGCACCGCGGCGCTGGCGGTGATGGCGTTGTTCGTGGTGGCACCGCCCGTCGCGGCCAACGGCTGGTCGGCGGCGGTGCTCGCCGAGATGCCGATCTTCGCCGGGATCGCCGTCGCGGCGGTGTGGCTGACCTATCTCGGGTTCGGGTCGATCGCCCTGTGGGCGTTCCGGTTCGCCTGGGTGCAGCTCGGTGCGCTGGGCACGTTGATGAGCCGCGCGCTGCCGTTGCTGATGCTGACGGTGGTGGTGTTCTTCACCGGGGAGCTCTGGCAGCTCGCGGCGCGGATGTCGCGCGAACGGCTGTGGCAGACCATCGGATTCCTGGCGCTGGTCGCGATCGTGTTCATGGTCGCCACCATCCGCGACGAGGTGACCGCGCTGCGCGAGGACCGCTCCGACGACCGCGACCCGTCGGTGCTGCTGGCCGGGACCCCGCTGGCCGACTGTGTCGCCCCGGGCTCCTTGCAGCAGACCCCGTTGTCCTTCGCCGAGCAGGCCAACGTCGTCGCGGTGATGGTGGTGTCGCAGGCCATCCAGGTCGTCCTGTTCACCGTGGGGCTGTTCGTGTTCTTCCTCGGGCTGGGTGTCATCGCCGTGCCCGACGACGTCACGGTCCTGTGGTCCGGCGAGCCGGCCTGCCCGCAGGGCGACCCCTGCGACGGCACCTGGTTCGGCATCCACATCCCGATCCCGCAGACGGTGGTGCACATCTCGCTGTTCGTCGCGGTGCTGTCCGGGCTGTATTTCACCGTGAGCACCAGCGTCGACCCGCTCTACCGGCAGCGGTTCTTCGATCCGCTGATCGCCGACGTGGCGGTCAGCCTGGCCGGCCGAGACGCCTACCTGGAGGCCTATCCGGAGATGGAGGGACGACCGACATGACAACCGGACGAAGCCGGCACGGCAGCAAACGCGGGCAGCGCTACGGCGAGGTGCTGCTGATCGAGACCTCGCCGGACGGGCCGCGGGCGACGGTGTACAACACCTACCCGCTCAACGACTGCCCGGCGCAGCAGTGGTCGCGGCTGGACGCCGACGCCCTGGCCAGGGACAACGGCGCGGTCGCCGCCCTGCTCAACGGACCCCGGTACTGGCTGATGGACGACATCGAGAAGGTCCCGCCCGCCGAGCCGGAGACCAGGACCTTCGGCGGCATCGAGATGATGCGGCAGGCCACCGTGGCGCTGACGTCGATGAATCCGGCGCCCTACCTGCCCAACACCGTGACCCGCAACGCCACGTTCGTCTACGACGCCGGCAGCGAAGTCTACGAGCTCGTCGACCCCGACGGCCGCCGCTGGATCATGCAGACCTTCAGCCAGGTTGTCGATCCCGCGCTGCAGGCCGCCGACCTGCCCGGGCTGGGCGCCCGGTTGTCGCTGCCGGCGGGTTGGAGCTACCGGGCGCGCACCCTGGACGCCGAGCTTCGGGTGGACACGAGCAGTCAGGCCGCCCAGGTACTGCAGGACGACCTGACCAACAGCTACTCGCTGCGCACCGACTGACCCGGGCCCGCGCTCTGTTACAGGTACTGGCCCAGGTTCGACTCGGTGTCGATCGCGCGGTTGGCACTCGACGACTTGCCGGTGACCAGCGTGCGGATGTAGACGATGCGCTCGCCCTTCTTACCCGAGATCCGCGCCCAGTCGTCGGGGTTGGTGGTGTTGGGCAGGTCCTCGTTCTCGGCGAACTCGTCGACGATCGAATCCAGCAGGTGCTGGATACGCAGACCCGGCTGGCCGGTCTCCAGCACGCTCTTGATCGCGTTCTTCTTCGCCCGGTCGACGACGTTCTGGATCATGGCCCCGGAGTTGAAGTCCTTGAAGTACATGACTTCCTTGTCACCGTTGGCGTAGGTGACCTCCAGGAACCGGTTGTCGTCGATCTCGGCGTACATCCGGTCGACGACCTTCTCGATCATCGCCTTGATGCACAGCGGGCGGTCGCCGCCGAACTCGGCCAGGTCCTCGGCGTGCACCGGCAGGTCCTCGGTGAGGTACTTGCTGAAGATGTCCTGCGCAGACTCGGCGTCGGGCCGCTCGATCTTGATCTTGACGTCCAGGCGGCCGGGCCGCAGGATCGCCGGGTCGATCATGTCCTCGCGGTTGGAGGCGCCGATGACGATGACGTTCTCCAGGCCTTCCACGCCGTCGATCTCGCTGAGCAGCTGCGGCACCACCGTGGTCTCCACATCGGAGCTGACGCCGGTGCCGCGGGTGCGGAAGATCGAGTCCATCTCGTCGAAGAACACGATCACCGGGGTTCCCTCGGAGGCCTTCTCCCGGGCCCGCTGGAAGATCAGCCGGATATGCCGTTCGGTTTCGCCGACGAACTTGTTCAGCAGCTCGGGGCCCTTGATGTTCAGGAAGTACGACTTGGCCTCGCGAGAGTCCTCGCCGCGCAGTTCCGCCATCTTCTTGGCCAGCGAGTTGGCGACGGCCTTGGCGATCAGCGTCTTGCCGCACCCCGGCGGGCCGTAGAGCAGCACCCCCTTGGGCGGGCGCAGTGCGTACTCCTTGTAGAGGTCCTTGTGCAGGAACGGCAGCTCCACGGCGTCGCGGATCTGCTCGATCTGCCGGGTCAGGCCACCGATGTCGTGGTAGCTGACGTCGGGCACCTCCTCGAGCACCAGGTCCTCGACCTCGGCCTTGGGGATTCGCTCGAAGGCGTAGCCCGCCTTGGTGTCCACCAGCAGCGAGTCACCGGGACGCAGTTTGCGCGGGCGCAGCTCCAGCTCGGCGGCCGAGAGCGTCTCGGCGATCTCGGCAGGCAGGTCCTCCGGCGAGAGCAGCGGCTCGGCCAGCCACACGATGCGTTCCTCGTCGGCGTGGCCGACGACGAGCGCCCGGTGCCCGTCGGCGAGGATCTCGCGCAGCGTGCTGATCTCACCCACCGATTCGAAGGATCCCGCCTCGACCACGGTCAGCGCCTCGTTGAGGCGGACCGTCTGGCCCTTCTTGAGCTCGGTGACCTCGATGTTGGGCGAACAGGTCAGGCGCATCTTGCGGCCCGAGGTGAACACGTCGACCGTGTCGTCGTCGGCGACGCCGAGCATCACCCCGTAGCCGCTGGGCGGCTGGCCCAGGCGGTCGACCTCCTCGCGCAACGCCAGAAGTTGCTGACGGGCCTCTTTAAGAGTTTCCATCAGCTTGGCGTTTCGGGCGGCAAGCGAGTCGATCCGTGCCTCGAGTTGATGCACATCGCGCGCGCTGCGCGCCCCGGCATGCGTTCCGGCCACGCTGTCCAGTTGCTCGCGCAAAGCTGCCGCCTCGCGGCGCAGCTCCTCCAGTTCGGCAGCATCGTCGCTGGATAACGGGGTCGTGAAACCGTCAGGAGAGGCTTCAGAACGCTCTGACTCACTCATATTGCGCTCCCTTCCCGCACCGAAAGTTGGTGCAGTAACAACTTCAACGCTACCGGCGATTCAGTCATTGTGTGCGGTGTAGGAATTCGACACACCAGCAACACTGTTAGCCTCAATACATCAGTCGTCCGAACGAGAGGACAGCCGTGACCCCGAAACTCCTAGCCACAGGCGCAGCAGCGATCGCCGGTGCCGCCGCGATCGCCGGTGCCGCCGCGTTGGGTGTGAATTCTGTTGCATCCAGCCCGCAGGTGCAGCCCGTGGTCTTCGGCGTGCCGATGCCCGCGGCACCCGCCCCGGATCTGCAGGGCCCGCTCATGCAGACCCTCAACGGGCTGGCCAGCGGCGGCTCCTTCGCCGGCGCGAAATCGTCCTACGTCGAGGGTGGCGTCGGCCGCATCGAGGCCATCACGGCCGACCGCGCATACGCCAGCGCCGCGGCCAAGGGTTACTTCCCGCTGAGCTTCGTGATCGCCAACATCGACCAGAACGGCGGCATCGCCACCGCGAACGTCACCGCGACCACCAGCAACGGCGTCAGCACCACCCAGCCGGTGACGTTCATCGCCGGACCGAGCCCGACCGGGTGGCAGATGTCGAAGTCCTCGGCACTGACGCTGCTGACGTCGGTGGGCTGATCCTGCACCGAACCGCTTTCCTGAGCGCCGCCACGATTCTCGTGGCGGCGTTCGGGTTGTCGGGGTGTGCCCCCGAGCCGGCGCCGGCGGGACCGACGAGCACCCGCGCCGCCCCCAGCAGCCCGGCGGCCCCGGCACCACCGGAGTTGCCCCAGCCCAGCGCCCTGATCGACGTGTTGGTCACACTGACCGATCCGAGGGTGCCGGGCACCGACAAGCTCGTGCTGGTGGAGGGCGCCGGGGCCGAGGAGGCGCCCGGCCTGGAGGCCTTCGCCACGGCGCTGGCCGACAACGGGATGCTGCCGCTGGAGTTCTCGGTCACCGACGTGGCCTGGTCGCAGCGACGGCCGCAGGACGTCACCGCCAACGTCACGCTGACCCCGCCCGATCCGGAAACCGGGGTGTTCAGCTTCCCGATGGAGTTCACACCGCTGCCCTCCGGGGGCTGGCAGTTGTCCCGGCGAACCGCCGAGGAACTGCTGGCGCTGGGCGCACCCTGAGCCCCCCGGATGCTCTCCCCCGGAGTCTTCTGATGTGGATCGGCTGGCTGGAGTTCGACGTCCTGCTCGGTGACGTCCGTTCGCTGAAAGCGAAGCGGTCGGTGATCCGGCCGATCGTCGCCGAGCTGCGGCGCAAGCTGGCGGTGTCGGCCGCCGAGACCGGCGCCCAGGACCTGCACCGCCGGGCCGGGATCGGGGTCGCGGTCACCGCCGCCGACCGCGGACACACCGTGGACGTCCTCGATTCGGCCGAGCGGATGGTGGCGGCCCACCCCGAGGTCGAACTGCTGTCGGTGCGCCGCCACCTGGTGCACGCCGACGACTTCTGAACTTCTGGGCCCCGCGCCCGGGAACTGCGGGAGATTCCTGGATTCTGGGAGGAAGCGGGGCCGCCCGCTGGCCTCAGGCCTGTCGCTTGCGGCGCAGCGGGGTCGGCGTGACGGCGCCCGGCGCCAGCCGGCGCGCCGAGATCAGGAAGGCGGTGTGGCCGCGCATGTTGTGCTGCGGGCGCACCGCCAGCCCCACCACCTCCCAGCCGCGCTGCAGCGTCTCCCAGGACCGCGGCTCGGTCCAGCACTGCTGTTCGCGCAGCGCCTCGACGGTGCGGGACAGCTGGGTCACCGTGGCCACGTAGACCATCAGGACACCGCCGGGCACCAGGGCCCGGGCCACCACGTCGAGCACGTCCCAGGGCGCCAGCATGTCCAGGACCACCCGGTCGACCTGGTCGCCGGCCGGAGCGTCCGGGAGGCCGGCGGGGAAACCGGCGAGGTCACCGATCACCAGGTCCCAGTTGGCGGGCGCCTCGCCGAAGAACGTCTCGACATTGCGCCGGGCGTGCACGGCGTGGTCGTCGCGCACCTCGTAGGAGATCACCCGGCCCCGCGGGCCGACGGCGCGCAGCAGCGAGCAGGTCAGCGCGCCCGAACCGGCACCGGCCTCCAGCACGGTCGCCCCCGGGAAGATGTCGCCCTCGTGCACGATCTGGGCGGCGTCCTTGGGGTAGATCACCTGGGCGCCGCGCGGCATCGACAGCACGAAGTCCATCAGCAGCGGGCGCAGCACCAGGAACGGATCGCCGTTGGTGGACTTGACGACGCTGCCTTCGGGCAGGCCGATCACCGCGTCGGCGGTGACGGCGCCGCGGTGGGTGTGGAACTCCGATCCGGGCTGCAGCACCATGGTGTAGTGCCTGCCCTTGGCATCGGTGAGCTGGACGCGGTCTCCCACGGTGAACGGGCCGGTGACGGACACAGCGCTCAAGCCTGCCAGCAGACGCGCCGGGGCCCTTCGCCGGGGTTGTCGGTGCGGCTGCATACCCTGGTGACCGTGCCGGAGCAGTCGATCGTCGTGCGGTCGCGCCCCGCGTTGTCACCGTCGCGGGCCGCCGATTTCAAACAGTGCCCGCTGCTGTACCGGTTCCGCGCCATCGACCGCCTGCCCGAGCCGCCGTCGGTGGCCCAGCTGCGCGGATCGGTCGTGCACGCCGCCCTCGAACAGCTCTACGGCCTGCCGGCCGCCCGGCGCGATTTGGCCACCGCCCGCGGCCTGGTGGCCCCGGCGTGGGAACGGGTGATCGCCGAGGAACCGGCGGCCTCGGCAGACATCGAGCCGCAGCAGCGCGAGCAGTTGTTGACGCAGGCGCGCGAGCTGCTGTCGGGCTACTACCGGCTGGAGGATCCGACGCGGTTCGACCCGCACAGCTGTGAGCAGCGGGTCGAGGTCGAGCTCGCCGACGGCACGCTGCTGCGCGGGTTCGTCGACCGCATCGACGTCGCGGCCACCGGTGAGGTGCGCGTGGTGGACTACAAGACCGGCAGGGCGCCGTCGGCGGCCCGGGCGCAGGCCGAGGCCAAGGCGTTGTTCCAGATGAAGTTCTATGCGGTGGCGCTGCTGCGCTCGCGCGGGGTGGCACCGACACGGCTGCGGCTGATCTACCTGGCCGACGGACAGGTGCTCGACTACACCCCCGAGCCGGCCGAGCTGGAAAGGTTCGAACGGACCCTGGTGGCGATCTGGCGGGCGATCCGGTCCGCGGGCGCCGACGGCGACTTCCGCGCCAGCCCGTCCCGGCTGTGCCAATGGTGCGCCTTCCGGGAGCACTGCCCGGCGTTCGGCGGGACGCCGCCGGAGTATCCCGGCTGGCCGCAGGTGCCCGCGGCGTGACCGGCCGCTATTACCACCGGCTGGCCGACGAGTCCGACACGCAGGTGTTCGAGTCCACCGACCTCACCCGCAGCAACTGGGCCCCGGGGATCCAGCACGGCTCACCCCCGCTGGCGCTGTTGACCAAGGTGATCGAGGAGCGGCTGGCCGGCTCCGGCATGCGCCCCGGCAGGCTGGGCCTGGACATCCTGGGCGCGATCCCGGTGGCGCCGGTGCGGGTGCGGTCCCGGGTGGAACGGCCGGGACGGCGGATCTCGCTGCTGAGCGCCGAGATGACGCCGGTGGACGGCGACCGGCCGGTGGCCCGGGTGAGCGCCTGGGCTCTGATGACCGCCGACACCGCCGACGTGGCCACCGACCGGCACCGGCCGCTGGTCGAGGGCCCGCGTCAACCGTTGCCGCACGGGTGGTGGAACGCCCCCGGCTATCTGGACAGTGTCGACTTTCGCCCCCAGCCCGACGAACCGGACGGCTCCCACGTGTTCTGGCTGACCCCGCGGGCGGGCCTGGTCGACGACGAACCCACCACCGCGCTGCAGCGGCTGGCGATGGTCGTCGACTCCGCCAACGGGGTCGGCTCGGTGCTGGATCCTGCCGCATACGTGTTCATGAACACCGACACCGTGGTGCACCTGCACCGGCCGCCCAACGGCGCCGATTTCGGCCTGCGGGCCCGCGGTTCCATCGGGCCCGACGGCATCGGGGTGACCACGTGCGAGATCTTCGACCGGGGCGGGTTCGTCGGCACCTGCGCCCAGACCCTGCTGGTGCAGCGGCAGTAGGAGCGCCGGAGCCGGTTGGTCGTCCCATGTCAATCGGGATCGAGTTGTCGCTGCCGCACGCGGCTTTCTGGGTTAAGTTCACCAGATCGGATCGAGGAGCCCGCCCGATCAGTGGACCATCGAAGGACTCACTGTGCATACCTATACCGATCTGACCAGGGTTGGGTTGCTGCTCGTACCTATCGAAGTCGTCGCCCATGAAGAACTTCGACGCTTGCTGCCCGAGGACATCCTCTTCGGCCACCAGCGAGTCCAGTTCGAGGAGACCGACAGCTCGGTAAACCGCGAGGCCGCTTTGGAGTCGTTGACCGACGCGCTGCGGACGCTGCACCGGATGCGACCGAAGGCAGTTGCGTTCGCGTGCACCAGCGGTGGCTCCTTCGCCGGCGCGAAGTGGCATGAGCTCTTGCTCGAGCATCTGCGAGCTGTCGACCCCGATATCGACTTCTTCACCGCCGCGGACGCGGTAGCTCGCACGTTGATACAGCACGACCTGCGGCGCATCGCGATGGGCACACCCTACAGCCCTCCGGTGCTGGCAGGCCTGACCGAGATTCTGACCAGCCGTGGAATTGAAGTACGCTCCGCCGCAGCACTTTTCCCCGACGGCCCGCCTGCCGACCCCTGGGACCTGATGACGACGACCCCCGGACGGATGTACGAATTCGCCCAGGAAGTCGATCGCAGGGACGTCGACTGTGTGTTTCTGTCGTGCACCGGCCTGCACACCACCCCGGTCATCGAGCGGATCGAGGAACGGATCGGTAAGCCATTGTTGACGAGCAACATCGCAATAGCGAATGTGTTTCTCGACGCACTCGGGCGCCGCGGGCGCCAGGGGTTCGGCCGGATTCTGTCGGCACGGGTCGGCGGCGCCGGATCCGCTGTGCCCGCCGTCAGATCCGCCCTTTGAACCGCATACCGAGCGCGGCGGCGGAACGGCACACACCACGCGCGAGGTGTTCGATGTTATCCCTGTCCACCGCGGAGTCACGGAAGGTCAGAGCAACGGCTGCCGCAGGTCGGTCACTACGATCTAGAGCGGCTGCGGCGACAGTGGTGTAGTTCGACTCGATTTCGGCGTCGGAGGAGGCCCACCCGCGGTCCCGGATTTCACGCAGCATCGACCTGAGTTCGCGCAAAGAGGACGGACCATATCCAGCACGACGGAGCACCATGGCATCGTCTGGATAGGTCGCTCGCAGCTGAGGTTCGGATACGTAGGCCAGCAGCGCCCGACCCGAGGCGGTCAGATGGGCAGGCAAACGGACGCCGATCTGGTTCACCGGCTTCGGAGCACGAGGAGCACGGTGGGTTGCCGCATACACAACATCGGATCCCGTCAGGACACTGGCATGGGCCACCACAGGCAGACCGGTCCGTTTGGCCAGGGTCGCAAGTAACGGGTTGACCATCCGTTCAAGGCGGGTCAGGCTGGCCGACCCGGCCGCCAGTTCTCCGAGTGAGGCGCTCAACGCGTAGGTCTGATCCTCTGGGAAGTGCACGATGAAGCCCTCATCCTGCATGACGGCGATGAGCTGATACGTGGAGGACCGCGGCAGGCCGAGTTCACGACTCAACGTCGCTGCCCGCACCGGTTCACCGTGTGCGGCAAGAAATTTCATGATCCGCATAGTGGCGCGGGCGGAGGGTATGTCGCGCATGACGGTCCTCTGGGTAACAAGCTCGAAACATGGAGCGCAGATGTGTGAAATGGCAGACAGGTACTGGGTCTTCATCGTCCCGGTGCCACCCCTCAGCCTGTTCAATGAGAGCACCCCCCGCAACCGGTAGAGAGGAAAACGCGTTGAGCATCGTCGCGGAAGTGATTGCTGAACTCGACGCCGAGCGTGAGAAGATCTGGCTCACTTGCCCGTCGGAGATCGTCGATATGGGCAAGGGCATCATGCCGCGGCGTACGGGAAGTCATGGACAGTACCTGAGCGCGCTGATGTTCGCCGAAAGCGAGGCCCGAACCCTATCCGACGAGTACTTCTGGGGAATAATCGAACTCAGCGAATCGCATGCCAACCTCGATCTGGTGACCCTGCAACTGCTGACGAAGCAGATCGTGGGCTACAAGGCTGCGTTCTTCGACTTCGTCGGCATGCCGCACGCCGGCTCTCTGCTGGCCCGGTACGTCGACGCCTCCGAGGCAGCAACCGGGCTCGAGGACTTCCTAGCCCTGACCCGCGCTGCGATCAGCTATGTCAACAAGGTTCACATGTGGGTCGACGCGGTATTTCCCTGGGGCGTGACCAACGCCTTCAAGCGCATCGAATCTCGATAGAAACAAGGACTTCCATGAAACTAGTGATGACAGTCGACGGTGTCGACACCTGTACCATCGACGTCTTCGAAGACAAGGCACCGCAGATCGCGCGGGCACTGCGGTCCCAACTCCCCCAGGACAGCATCCTGCAGCACGGAAAAATCGTCGGCGACATGGTTTTCTGGACTCTGCCCATGGTGGTGCCGTGGGAGAACGTCTTCCTCACCGAGGAGGTCGGCGCGATGCGTCGTGCTCAGAAGGGGTATGCCCGCGGTTCGGTGTGCTGGTACAACCCCCGCCAGCAGTTCTGCGTCGTCTACGGTGACGACCTCGCTGATGAGCCCTTGAAGATCAGTTATATCGGCGAAGTGGTCGAGGGTGAGTTAGAACTTGCACTCGCGGGCTACCGGAACTGGCTACAACAAGGACAGATCGTCGGACTGCGTGTGGTGGACTCCTAGCATGCCGGGCGACCGGGTTGTTCTCCATCCTCGCTGAGCCTCGGCGCCGCGACGGTGAGGCCCGATATCTGCTCATCAGATTTCCTGTGGACGAATCACAAGCCGGCCTACGCCGCGCGTAGCCGTCGCCCACCGACAGGAAGGACAGCATGGCCGGAAAACGCATGTTCATCAATGTGTGGTTGAACTCATCGGGCTTTCGAGACGACTCTTGGAGCCTGCATGGCGAAGACCCGAACCGGCTGTTCGATATCGAGTTCTACGTCCGTAACGCCGAAATCGCACGATCGGGTGTGGTCGACAGCATCTTCCTGGCTGATCAACCACAACTCACGGCCTCGCCCGGGGAACGCCCGGAATATCCATTCGACCCGATCGTCCTGCTGACCGCGGTCACCAGCCGGGTGGCCGACATCGGTGCGATCGCGACCGCGTCGACCAGCTTCAGCCAGCCGTTCACGCTGGCACGCCAGATCGGTTCCGCGAATCTGCTCTCGGGCGGACGCATCGGATGGAACGCGGTCACGACCAACAACCCGAAAGTGGCGTCCAACTACGGCACCGTGCGCGCCAACCACGACGAACGCTACGAACGAGCGGCCGAGTTCCTCGACGTGGTCGACGGTCTATGGCGCAGCTGGCGCTACGACTGGACCGACGGCCGCCCCGAGTTCGGGGAAGTCGAAGAGCTGAACCATATCGGCAAGCACTTCTCGGTGGCCGGAGCCCTCAATGTCCCGATGGCGCCGTTCGGCCCACCGGTCGTCGCCCAGGCGGGTGGCTCGAAGCAGGGCATCGCACTGGCGGCCCGCTACGGCGAGGTGATCTATGCCGAGTTCGGAACGAAGGCGGCCGGCAAGCGATTCGTCGCGGCGCTGAAAGAGCAGGCCGCTACTCACGGCAGGAATCCTGATTCCCTCGCGGTGATGCCCCAGATCCAGCCGCTGATAGGCTCCACCGAATCTGAGGTGGCGCGCCTCGTCGAGGATTTCAGCCACTCCATGGGGGCACTGGATGCCCGGATGGCCTTCCTCAACGGTCTGCTGGGCATTGACATGGAGAAGGTCGGACCGGATGCGCCGATCCGGCCCGAGCACCTGCATGTACCGGAGAACCCGATCCAACCGGTGGCCTACGTCAACCTCCTGATCGACCTCGCACTGACCGAAGGGCTGTCGCTACGCCAGCTCGCGCTGCGTCAGCAGGTCGTGGCCGGCACACCGGACGCAATTGCCGCTCGGATGATCGACTGGTGGTCGGACGGCGCGGCTGACGGATTCACCATCAATCCCTCGGTGCTGCCGGACAGCCTCACAACGTTCGTCGACAGCGTAATCCCGCTGCTTCAACACGACGGGGTGTTTCCCACGTCCTACCGAGAGTCGAACCTGCGCACACGCTTCGGCCTGGGCGAAAGGAGGCCGGTCCAAGCTTCGACGCCGTGACGCGTATCACGGCCGCTCACCCGTCCCTATCTCGAACACGAGCGAAAAGACAACCATCATGTTCACAAGATCGATCGGAATCTGCATGTGCGCGCTGATCACGGCGCTGGCCAGCGCGTGTGGCACTCCGACCAGCACCGCTCCCGCCGAGTCCGACCAGACCATCACCGCCACCGACAACCGTGGCGTGACGATCACCCTGGACGGGCCGGTCGAGCGCGCGGTGGTGGTCAACGGCTACGCCAACGAGTTCGTCCAGGCCATCGACGCCCAGGACCAGGTGGTGGGCGTCGACCAATCCTCGGTCGAACGATTGCCTTACGTGCAGTTCGACACCGACAGCATCGTCGGCCAGGATTACTCGCAACTCAACTACGAGAAGATCGTGGATCTCGACCCCGATCTTGTGATCTTGCCCAGCATCGCTCCCTACGAGGAGGCGGAGCGGCAACTGGCCGAGTTCAATATTCCCGTGGCAGTCATCACTGGCTTCGAGATCGACCGGTTCAACGAGAACTTCGACTTCCTCGGCACCGTATTCGGTAAGCAGGAGCGCGCAGACGAGGTCAAGGCGTTCCGATCGGAGATCGAAACGCTGGTCGCCGATCGCCTACCCGAAACGCAGCCACTGCGCGTCTACTACGAAGAACCGACGTCATTTGTCACCTTCGGCCCGACCGGCGCGTACGACACGCTCATCAATGAGTCAGGGAACATCAACATCGCCGCCGATCTGCCCGCATCGGAGGAAGAACAGACGATCGACCCCGCGGTGGTACTGACCGCTGATCCCCAACTCATCTTCAAGGAAATGGACACCAACTACGAGCCCTACCCGAGCTCCGTCCAGACAGACACCCTCGACGAGATGCTCGCCCGGCCGGGGTGGGCCGATCTGACCGCAGCCAAGAACGGTTCCGTCTATGTCGTGAACGGATTCCTGACCAGCGCGCTCGGCAAGACGATGGGATTGCTCTACCTGGCGTCGTGGTCACATCCGGAGGCCTTCGCCGGCGTCGATCCCGACGACTACCTACAACGCTGGATCACCGATTTTCAGCGTGCCGAATTCCTCGGGACCGACGCCTACCTGGTCAAGGCGGATCCACGATGATCGGCCCCGCCGCTCCATGACGGCAACACAACAGTCTGCGGGCTCCGAGGCCGTGACGAAAAGCGAATTCCAGAAGGTGCGGCTGCTCTCCGGGATCCGGCTGGTGTACTTCGCGGTGGCCGTCGCGGTGTCGTTCGCGGCGATGGTGATCGGTGTGCGTGTGGGCGCCTCCGATCTCGACTACGGCCGGATCCTTCGGATCGCGACCGCGCCGCTGACCGGGACGATGGGCGACGCCACCGTGACCGAATACACAGTGGTGTGGAAATTGCGCATCCCACGAGTGGCCTTGGCATTCGTCGCCGGCGCCGCCCTCTCGGTCGCGGGAGTACTGCTGCAGAGCATGCTGAACAACACCTTGGTCGACACATACACGATCGGGGTGGCTCCAGCGGCCGCCTTCGGCGCTGCGATCGTCATCCTGATCAGCGCGAACAGCGTCATCGGATCGGGCGTCTCGTGGATGGTGATCGCCTCGGCGATTCTGTTCGCGTTCCTCACCGCGGCGTTGGTCCTCGGTATCGCGGCCACCAAGAAAATGAATGCCGCGACGCTGGTCCTGGTCGGTATCGCCCTGTCTCAGATGTTCGACGCCGCTACCTCGGCCCTTCAGTACCGCGCCGACGAGGAGACCCTCTCGAAGATGGTGCGCTGGACTTTCGGCAGTGTCAACGAGGCCACTTGGCTACAAGTGGCCGTGGTCACGACGCTGCTGGTGATCACGTTGCCGGTGATCGTGTGGCGATCCACTTCGCTCAACGCCGTCGCGTTCGCCGGTGATGACGCCGCAACCAGCCTCGGCGTCGGCGTCGCTGGATTACGGGCAACAATGATCGCCATCGCGGTGGCACTGTCCGCCGTGGTGATCAGCTTCACCGGGGTGATCGGCTTCGTCGGGTTGGTGGCGCCCCACATGGCTCGTCTGATCGTCGGTGCGGATCACCGGGTGTTGGTGTTCATGTCTGCGCTGCTCGGAGGCATCCTGATGACACTTGCCGATGCGGTGGGACGGGTGGTACTGGCACCCGCCGTCGTGCCAGTCGGGATCGTCGTGGCGATAATCGGCGGCCCGTTCTTCGTCTATCTGATTCTCGCCAATCGGAGAAGCCGATGACCCTGGCGATCAATGCGGTCAGTTTCGCGTACAAGAAGGCCAAGGTCCTGCACGCGCTGTCACTGCAGGTGCAGCCCGGCACGTTTCTGGGTCTACTCGGCCCCAACGGCTCGGGCAAGTCCACGCTGATCAAGCTGCTCGTCGGAGTCAACGCCCCCGACCGGGGCTCAGTGTCGGTGGATGGTGTCGACCTGTCGGCGCTGTCTCGGCGGGGTCGGGCCCGGCTTATCTCCTATGTTCCGCAGGCGATTTCGATGCCATTCGACATGACCGTCCGAGATTCGGTGTTCCTCGGACGTAGCCCCCACTACGTCATGTTGCCGAAGGACGCGGATCACCACGCGGTCAGCACCGCTCTTGAGCGCATGGGGTTGGCCGAGCTGGCCGACCGGAAGATGTCCGACGTATCCGGCGGCCAAGCCCAGCGCGCCGTGATCGCGAGGGCAATCTGCCAGGAACCACGGGTGATTGTGCTCGATGAACCCACCAGCGCTCTTGATCTGCGCTATCAGGTCGAGACCCTCAGACTCATTCGCACCTTGGCGACCGAACTCAACGTGATTGCCGTGATGGCGATCCACGACTTGAACCTTGCCGCGCAGTTCTGCGACAGTGTGGCCTTTCTGCGCGACGGCCGGATCGTCGGCCAGGGAGCGCCGGCGCAGGTTTACGATGCGGACCTGATCGAGGCCGTCTACCAACTACCGGTTACCGTGACCAAGGTAGCGGGTCGGGTCGAAGTCCGTCCTACGCTTGATGAGGAGGCGGCCGCTCTGTCGTCTTTGCTGGAATCGAGGGATTACCTGAATGCGGCCGAGGGCTGAGTAGCTAACTTAGCGGTCTGAGACCCTCCAGCATGGTGGGCACCAGCTCGCTGACCGTGGGGTGGATGTGCACGGTGTGGGTCATGGTCGTGTAGGGCGCATCCGCGGACATCAGGTCCAGGATGCAGTGCACCACCTCGTCGCCCCCGACGCCCAGGATGGCCGCACCCAGGATCCGGTGGGTCTCGGCGTCGACGAGCACCTTCATGAACCCCTGCGTCTCACCCTTCTCCACCGCGCGACCCACCCGGGTCATCGGGCGCTTGCCCACCAGGGCGGGGCGCCCGGACCTGCGCACCTGCGCCTCGGTCAGCCCGGCCCGGCCCAGCGGGGGATCGATGTAGAGCGCGTAGGTGGGGATGCGGTCGCTGACCCGGCGTGGCTCGTCGTCGAGCAGGTTGGCCGCGACGATCTCGAAATCGTTGTAGGAGGTGTGGGTGAAGGCTCCCCTGCCGTTGCAGTCCCCCATCGCCCAGATGTGCTCGACGCTGGTCCGCAGCTCGTCGTCGACGACGACGTAGCCGCGCGCATCGGTGTCCACGCCGGCGACCTGCAGCCCCAGGTCGTCGGTGTTGGGCTGACGGCCGACCGCCACCAGCAGGTGGGAGCCGCGCACCACCGGCCCGTCGGCCCGGGTGGCCACCGCGACCCCCGAGCCATCCCTGGAGACCCGAATATCGTTGGAACCCAGGTGAACTGCGATCCCGTCGGCCTCCAGGATCTCCTTGATGGCCGCGCACACGTCGTCGTCCTCACGCGAGGCCAGCCGGGGCCCGCGTTCGACGACCGACACCTCGGCACCGAACCGGCGGTACATCTGGGCGAACTCCAGGCCGATGTAGCTGCCGCCGATGATGACCAGGTGTTCGGGCACGGTATCGAGGTCGAGGATGCCCACATTGGTCAGGTAGTCGACCTCGGACAGGCCCGGAATGTCCGGAACCACCGCTCTGCCGCCGACATTCAGGAAAATCCGGTCTGCTTCGATCTCGTCGCCCCCGTCGACGGACAGGGTGCGCGCACCGGTGAAGCGGGCGTGCCCCCGGATCAGGGTGCAGCCGTCCATGCCCTGCAGCCAGCCCTCGACCCCGCCCCGGTCGCCGCTGACGATGCCGTCCTTGCGCGCCTTGACCTTCGCCATGTCCACGGTCACGGGCCCGGTGCCCACCCCGTACTCGGCGCCGCGGCGCGCCAGGTGCGCGGCGTGGGCGCTGGCCACCAGGGTCTTGGTCGGGATGCACCCGTAGTTCACGCAGGTGCCACCGACCAGCTTGCGTTCGATGACCGCGACGGTCTGCCCGGCGGCCGTCAACCGTCCGGCCAGCGGCGGTCCGGCCTGGCCGGCACCGACGATGATCGCGTCGTACCTGGTCGTCACAGGATGGCCGCCAGCGCTGCGATACCGAACCCGCCGGCGACCGCGATGACGTCCTCGGTCAGCGCCGCCGGCAGATCGCGTCCGAACGCGCCCGCGCCCCGCCGCCGCGCCTCGGCACCACCGAGTGTCCCCAGCACCGCGCCGATCACCCCGGCACCCATGCCGCCCCAGGTGTAGCCCCAGGCAGTGCCGAGCACCGCACCGGCGAAACCGCCGGTGATCAGCCGGGCGACGAACTGCATGGGTACGGTGCGGCTGGGCGTCTTGGGCAGCTGGTCGGTGACGAGTTCGCCGACGGCCAGCACGCTCAGCAGGATCACCACGATCCAGTGACTCATCCACGACGCCCAGGTGTCGGCGAGGTTGAGCCAGCCCAGCGCGGCCGCCCAGGCCATCACCGCCGGGGCGGTGAACGCCCGCAGGCCGGCGACGACACCGATCAGCAAGGCCAGTAGCAGGACCAGCGCGTGCGTCATGACCGGGACGCTAACACGCCCAGGTGAACCGCGGGTTGACTTAGAAGCGGCAGAACCGGATGTCGGAGGCCAGGATCGCCTTTGCGCCGATGGTGGCCAGTTCGTCCATGATCGCGTTAACGGCCTTGCGCGGCACCAGTGCCCGCACCGCCACCCAGCCGGGATCGGCCAGCGGGGCGATGGTCGGCGACTCCAGGCCGGGGGTCACGGCGGTGGCCTGTTCCAGCACGCTACGGGGACAGTCATAGTCGAGCATCAGGTACTGCTGGCCGAAGACGACGCCCTGCACCCGGGCGACCAGCTGGTCGCGCGCGCGGTCGACGTCGGGATCGTCGGACTCGATCAATACCGCCTCGGAGTCGCACAGCGGCTCGCCGAAGGCGACCAGCCCGTGCAGATTCAGGGTGCGTCCCGAACCCACCACGTCGGCGATGGCATCGGCCACCCCGAGCTGGATCGAGATCTCCACGGCACCGTCGAGCCGGATGACGGTGGCCTCGATCCCCTTGTCGGCCAGATCCTTTCGCACCAGGTTCGGATATGCGGTCGCGATGCGCCTGCCCGCCAGGTCGGCGGTGGTCCAGTCCCGTCCGGCCGGAGCCGCGTAGCGGAAGCTCGACGATCCGAATCCCAGCGCCAGCCGTTCGCGCACCGGTGCCTCGGACTCCCGGGCCAGGTCACGGCCGGTGATGCCGAAGTGCAGCTCACCCGAACCCACGTAGATCGCGATGTCCTTGGGCCGCAGGAAGAAGAACTCGACGTTGTTGACCGGGTCGATGACGGTCAGGTCCTTGGGGTCGGTACGGCGGCGGTACCCGGCCTCGGAGAGGATCTCGGCGGCCGGCTCGCTCAACGCGCCCTTGTTGGGCACGGCTACACGCAGCATCTCGTCACAACTTCCGGTACACGTCGTCGAGGGTCAGCCCGCGGGCGAGCATCAGCACCTGGGTCCAGTACAGCAGCTGGCTGATCTCACCGGCCAGGGCATCGTCGGACTCGTGCTCGGCCGCCAGCCACACCTCGCCGGCCTCCTCGAGGATCTTCTTGCCCACGGTGTGCACACCGGCGTCCAGCGCGGCGACGGTGCCGCTGCCCGCCGGCCGGGTCCGGGCCCGCTCGGCCAGCTCGGCGAACAACTCCTCGAAGGTCTTCACGGCCAGTGATTGTTTCATGTGGCCGCGATCGGGCCCGATCGCCCCCGCTCACCGGCGGCCATCGCCGATCGACCGGCCCGTCCCAGCGCGGCGACACCGGGCCGCCGTGGCCCGCCCGTCGGACCGTCAGGGCTCAGGCAGCCGAGATCCTGGCTCTGACCTCGAAGTCCAGGTCCTTGGCTTCCGCGACGTAGATGTCCTGGGTGAGCTGGTTCCCCCGCATCCTGACCTCACCGCGCGGGCTGGTGTAGGCGAGGTTCTCCGCCGCGCGGCTCATCGCCGCCAGTTCGAGCCCGCCCGCGCGCGAGGCCAGGGCGATCAGCAAGGTGATCGCCTCGTAGCAGGACTCGCCGATACTGTTCAACGCCGGCGCGGCGGGGCCGAACCGACCGTAGTAGTGCGCCGCGAAATCCATACTCGACGTCGTGTTGAGCGCTTCGAAGAATCCGGCGGCGGCGAACAGCCCGCGATTGCCCTCACAGCCACTGGCCAGCAGCATGTTCTCCTCGACGTGGGGACTCAACCGTGGCACCGAGCCGTCGAGTCCCGAGGCGGCGAACTGGCGGTTGAATGCCACACCGTCCCCCCCGACCAGCATCAGCAGCACGCCGGTGGCAGCGGATATCTGCACCCGACGGATCTCCTCGGCGAAGTCGGCCGTGCCCAGCGGCACGTAGATCTCCTCCAGCAGCGGCGTACCCCTGCTCCGGGCATGGTGGCGCGCGGCCGCGGCCGTCTGACGCGGCCAGACGTAGTCGTTGCCGATCAGGATCCAGCGGTCGATGCCGTACTCGTCGCGCATCCAGTCCATCGCCGGCAGCAGCTGACGCGACGGTGTCTCACCGGTCAGGAACAGGCCGGGGGTACGCTCGCCACCCTCGTACAGGGGGCCGTACACATATGGCACACGACTGTCGGTCACGCGGGCGATCGCCTTCCGCACCGGTGAGATGTGCCATCCCGTGACCGCGTCGACCGCGTTGCCGTCGAGCAGCCGGGCGATATCGGAGGCCACGACCGCAGGTGGGCGGCTGCCGTCGACCGGTATCAACCGCACGGGCTTTCCCAACAGCCCACTGCCGGCGTTGAGATCCGCGATGGCCAACTCGGCACAGGCCTCGCAGGACGGCCCGTAGATCCCCGCCGAACCGCTGCGGGGGATCACCAGGGCGATGTCGATGCTGTCCGCTGCCCGGCCGGCCGTGATGCGCCTTGACGGTGTCCCGTTCATTCTCGCGTCTCCGTCCCGCCCCGGCGGTCTGTCGTCGGCTTCATCGTGCTCCGAGCAGGTTACGGCGACATTGCGCAACTGTTCTTCCGGTGGAAAGTTGCAGCGGTGACGAAACGGACTACCGCGGCAGAACCGCCACCCTCGCCAGGTTGCGAATCAAGGTGACGGCGGCCTCCTCGCCGAGTTCCGCCGTCAACGCCGCCTTGACCTGAGATTCCTGCCTGGACAGTCGGCGCACCTTGGCCTTGCCCCGAGCCGACAGATAGATCAGCACCCGCCTGCGATCGGTGGCGTCGACACGGCGCAGCACGAAGCCCCCGTCGACGAGCCTGTCGACGATGCGCGTCAAGGTCGGCGGGGGAATCGCCATCGCCGAGGACACCTCGCTCATCGTCAAACCATCACCGCCACGCAGCGCACCCATCACCCGCCACGCCTCGATGCTGTTGACTTCCGCATCGACCAGGCCCTGCGCCAGGGTGTCGGTCCACCAGCGCCCGGCCCGAAACAGGACTTCGGAGACGCTCTCGAGACTGGTCGATGTCGGCACAGCGCTCCCCTGGTCGCGGAAGAAAAAATGCTTTCACGATGAACTATTGTTCAGCGAACACTATCTCATACTGGTACCGTCTGCAGGCTCACCGGCTAGGCGGGCTGGGGCAACTCCCCCGCCCGCCCGGGCACCATCCGGCCGATCAGGGCGGCACCCCATTCGGAAACCAGCCCGAAGCATCCTCCGACCAGTGCCGTGATCGCGGCCGTCAGGGCAGGGTGAGTGATGCCGACCTCCGTGATCGGCACGCCCGTGGCGGCGATCGTCCCCACGGTCATCGCGAACCCGAAAACGATTGCCGGAGTGGTCGATATCAGTGGCACCCGGGATACCTGGACCATGGCGAAGCTGCCCACGCCCACCGCGACCGACAGCAACAGGGCACTGGAGCTACCGCTAACCGCCAAGAGCGTGCACGTGGCAATGACGATTCCGGCCCAGTTGCAGGCCACCGAACGGACCAGGCCCATCGGCCCCGATCCGACGAAGAAGAAGGAGGCCCACGCCAAGAAGAGCACCCAGACCGGCAGCGGCCAGACGGTGGCCGTCATCAGTGTGGAGAGCATCCCCAGTATCCCGACGCTGATCGACAGCGCCGTGAGCTTCGACATCGCGCTTCCTTTCAGCGGCCGAGGCCGTGGTCGTGGTTGTGGTCATGGCCATGGTCATGGTCATGGTCATGGTCATCGTGTGACAGCCTGCGCAATTCCGCGGCGGTGCGCGCATCTAGGAGCGCGGCGTCGAAGAAGTCGCGGTCGGCGGCAAGCCGGCAGAACGCCTCGCCGAACTGGCGGTAATACACTGCAGGATCACTGGTCTCATCCACCGCGCTGTCGCCGATGACCGCGATGAGATGCTCCTTGAACTCGTCCCACTCGAAGGCGCCGGCCTGGCACAGGTGTACCACCAGTCCGAACAGGCGCCCCTGCCACGGCGCGTCGAAGACGAGCTCACCGTTGGACCGCGGTAGTGCGCCGGCGGTGCCCGGTATGTCGAATGTCCCCAGGTCCAATGCGGTCGACGTCATTGCGCCGCCTCCGGGGCCGAGAGCAGCACGGTACCCACCATTGAATCGCGAGTGATCAGCGGGACGAGCTCGTCGGCCGACATTCCTTCTGTTCCCTTGGGCCGCTGCGGCACCACCAGGTAGCGAATCTCTGCGCTGCTGTCCCACACGTCGATCTTGACCCGGTCGGGAAGCGTCACCCCGAACTCGGCGAGCACGCTGCGCGGATCCTTGACGACACGCGCGCGGTACTGTGGGTATTTGAACCAGGCCGGCGGGATCCCCAGCAGTGTCCACGGGTAGCACGAGCACAGCGTGCAGACCACCATGTTGTGGACATCGTCGGTGTTCTCCACGGCGACCATGTGCTCGGTCTGCAGGCCGGTGAAGCCCATATCGGCGATCGCGGCAGTGGCATCCGACAACAGCCAGTCGTGGTATTTCGGATCGGTCCATGCGCGAGCGACGACCTTGGCGCCGTTGATCGGACCCATGTCGTTCTCGAACGACGCCACCACGGCATCGACGGCCTCGTGCTCGGCGAGCCCCTTCTCCACCATGAGGGACTCCAGTGCATTCACCCGAGCCTCGACGTCAGACATTGACAGCCAGTTCATTTCGTTGATCTCCCAATTCTCCTAGTTGACGGGTTCGAGATAGTTCTCGAAAAGGTCGGCGTACAGGTCGAAGTCCTCGGCGGCATCGTCGCCCCAGAGCTCCTTGGAGCTGAACTTGACCATGTAGAGGTGGTGCGGCGAGTCGACCTGCTTGTGGGCGCTGTCGGCGGGATCGTGAAACGCGCCGTACTGCCGGACGACGACGCCCTTGATCTTGTTCAGATACCCCGGCAGACGGTTGTGCGTGACCTCGTTGATGTTGCGGACGACGACCTCGGCGCCGACCGCGAACGCGGGATCGGCATCGGAGGGCAGGTCGTGTGGTGTTCCCTTCCACAGCACCTCGATCATGTCCCGGGCGAACGGCGTGAGTTGCTCCGGTTTCTCGGGGTGGGGTTTCATGTCGGGCGCGCCGAGTTCGCGCATCCGCTCGTCGACCTGCTCGTGGGTGATGTAGCCCTTGTCGTTGAGCAACTTCTCCACCGAGAAGAGCCAGTGGGCGTAGTAGGTGGAGTCGAGGTAGTCGCTCCACTTCATCAGCTCGATCCCGTGGCGTTGTTCATCGAGATTGAATGCGCCGTTCTTGATCGCCATCGCTGTGATCGCGTGCATCCTGCCCTCGAAGGGGTAGCGCCAGTCGGGAATCCCGGGCTCGAGAAACTCGGGCTCGATGGGTCCCAGCCCGTCGCGGCCCCCCAGGTCGTGTGGCCCGTGCATCGCATCAGCTCCAATCATTATTTCGGATGGTTAATACTTCCGTTGTGAAAGTGTGTAGGCAGCTACGACATGACGCAATCGCTGGATGCCGACGTAACAGACGTTTTACATGGTGGGCCCACCGGTTGTTAAGCGCATATTTCCAGATGGAAATACCCGTGCGCCCAGGTTGACGCGTCGACGTGCGCCGCGTAAAGAATGTCATGCAATATTTGTCTCTTGGAACTATTTGGCGTGCGCGACCGGTGTTTCGCGGCGCACGCCGCGCCCAGTGGTGACCCCGGCAGCAGGCCGGGACCAGCCCCGGGCCGTTGTCGACGACACGAAGGAGCCTCGCATGCACATCATCGACTTCACCCCCGCGCGCGATCAGTACGTGTGGACGTTCGGCGGAGCCGCTCCTGTCATGGAGGTGGCTCCCGGGACGGCGTTGCGTCTGTGGACCGAGGATGCGTTCGCCGGGCGGGTCACCTCCCCGGCGGACAAACCCAGTCAGGTGCTCAATCCCAAAGAACTCAACCCGCAAACCGGCCCGTTCTTCGTGACCGGCGCCGAACCCGGGGACACCCTGGCGTTGCACTTCGCCGCGATCCAGCCGGCTCGCGACTGGGCGGCCTCCACCACCATCCCGTTGTTCGGCGCACTGACCGGAACCGACAAGACCGCCACGCTGCAGCCGCCCCTGCCCGAGCTCACCTGGATCTACCGGGTGAATGCCGCCGCGGGTACCGCGACGTTCGTGGCCCACGACGGCGACTTCACCCTCGACCTACCGCTGGCGCCGATGCTGGGGACCGTCGGCGTGGCACCGGCGCTGCGCGAGGTCCGTACCACCCTGGTGCCCGACTATTTCGGGGGCAACATGGACTCCCCCGAGCTTCGCGCCGGTACCACCGTGTATCTCGGCGTCAACGTCCCCGGGGCGTTGTTCTCCGTGGGCGACGGCCACTACCGCCAGGGCGAGGGCGAGACCTGCGGAACGGCCCTTGAGGGCGCCATGAACGTCACCGTGATCGTCGATCTGATCAAGGGCTCGGCACCGGCCTGGCCACGCTTCGAACACGACGATGCGTTGATCACCGTCGGCTCGGCACGACCCCTCGAAGACGCCTGGCGGGCAAGCCAGGTCGAGATGGTGCGCTGGCTCACCGAGCTCTACGACCTCACCGACATGGACGCCTACCAACTGTGCAGTCAGCTGTCCCTGTCGCCCCTGGCCAACGTCGTCGACGTCAACTACAGTGCCGTCACCAAGATCCACAAGACCCTGCTGCCCGCCGCCACCCCGTTCGGCGGCGTGCATCGCCGGCTTCGCGATCAGTCCAGACTGCTCGCCGGCTGAGGGTGCGCATCGACGACTCCGACGAGCGAGCCCCGCAGGGCATCGCGCAGCTGCCCGGTCGTCGACGGACTGGCACCGGCAGGCAGAACGCCGTCGCCGATCAACTCCCGGGCCAATGCCATCAGCCAGGGCATCCTCAACCTCGCCCGCGCCAGCAGGGGTTCGTCGGCGAGAACCTCGACCGGCCTGCCCTGCCGCACCCGCCCACGCTCGATGACGGCCACGGAGTCCGCCCATTCCAGTGCGAGCGCAGTGTCGTGCGTCGAGAGCACCACGGTGGTGCCCTCGCGCTCGAGTCCGGCCAATGTGGCGAACAGCTCATCCACTCCCGCGGGATCGACGCCCGCCGTCGGCTCGTCCAGCAGTAGCACGCAGGGTCGCATCGCGATGGCACCGGCGATGGCGACACGTTTGCGTTGCCCGAACGACAACTGATGCGTCGGCCGGTCCTGCAGTGCGGTGATCGCGAGCAGGGCGCACGCCCGGTCGACTCGCTCGTCGATCTCGGCCCGGGACAATCCCAGGTTCATCGGACCGTAGGCAATGTCCTCGCGCACATTCGCCGAGAACAACTGGTCATCGGGATCCTGGAAGACGAGCTGCACCCGCTGGCGGTGCTCGCGCAGCCCACGCCGAGTCTGCCGCAGCGGATGACCGTCGATGCAGATCTCGCCCGCCGCCGGAGCCAGAATGCCCGACAGGCACTGCAGCAGTGTGCTCTTGCCCGAGCCGTTGGCGCCCAGGAGCGCAACCCGCGATCCCGGCGCGACGTCCAGGCACGCACCGTGCAGCACGTCCTGGCCCCGCTGGTAGCCGAAGCGAATACCGGCGGCGGTGAGGTGTCGGTGACTCATCGAGGACTCCTTCAGAAGAGGGGCAGCCTGGCGGACACGACCGACGACACCACGGCGACGCAGAGCACCGTCGCCAGGGCGGCCCCGAGGAACCTCCGCGACACACCGACGGGGGCGAGCACGATGTGAGTCCGGCCGAAACTGCGCCCGGACAGGCCGCGCTCGAGGGCGTGGCCGCGCTGCCAGGCCCGCACGAGGATGGCCGCGGTCAACATCCCCGCCGATCGGACCGAGCGGCCCGCCGTGCTGTACCCCAGCCGTGCGGTCTGCGACTTGCGCACAACCGTCACCGACTCCAGGAACAGGAACACCATCCGGTACATCGCCGTGATGATGTCCACGCATGCGGCCGGGATCCCGCACCGCCGCATCCCGGCCGCGAGGTCGCTCATCGGTGTCGTCGATGCCAGCAGCACCATGGCCGCCGTGGCCGCGAGCGCGCGGGTCGCCGTGGCGATCGCGGGCAGCACGGAGCCGTCCGGGATCGTCAGCGCCGCCCCGTCAGGGTCCCAGGTCAGCGCTGTCGATCCAGCCGCCACGAGGATGAAGACCGCGGGCACCCGCAACATCCGAAACAGATGTGCCCGCGGCGCGCGCGCCATGCGGGCGGCGACCATGGCGACGATCATCACCAGCGGCGCCGCCGGCCACGCGGGCAGGAGCAAAGCACATCCCAGCAGGCCGCAGCACAGGGTCATCTTCTCGGTCACCGACCGCGTCCGCCAACGGCTGTCCCAGGCGACGGCGTCCAACCGGGGCTGGATCACCGGGGCTCATCGGATGCTGAGGGTACCGGCGAGATCCTTGGGCGCCTGCGGCGCATCGCGCCCAGGACATAGCCGAAGACCCCCGCGCCGACCGCTGCCTGAAGCGCGAACAGCCCGGACTCGATCTCCGCAGACGGGGGCGAGAACACACTGTGGAACCACGGTTCGTAGCCGGGGTCCGTCCTCGCGATCGACTCCACGGCCGCGGTGTCGGTACCGACGAACCCACCGTCGGGAGAGGCCGGGGACCGACCGAGCGCGACGCAGCACACGAACACCGCGACGACCGCCAACAGCAGCGCGATGTTGACCCCGACAGAGCTCGGATACTTCCGTCCTTCACGCATGTTCGTTCGCCTTCCCCCGGGCGTCGACGACGCCCAGTTGATCCAACTCGGGACCCGCAACACTCATCAGAACGCGTAGCACGACGACGCCCAGCAGCCCTTCGATCACCGCCAGCGGCACCTGTGTCACCGCGAACACGGAGAGGAACTTGACCATCGCACCGGCGACTCCGTGATGTGCGTCCGGGAAGGCCAGCGCCAGCTGGATCGAGGTGGTGCAGTAGGTGGCCAGATCAGCGGCCGCCATCGCCGCGAAGATCGCCGCCGATACCCCGGCGACCGGCCTGACGGCCCGCCACAACCCGTAACCCACCCAGGGACCGACGACCGCCAGTGAGAATGCGTTGGCCCCCAGTGTGGTCAGGCCACCGTGCCCCAGCAGCAGCGCCTGGAAGAGCAGCACGACGGTGCCGAGAAATGCCATCACCGGGGGCCGAAACAGCACTGCCCCCAGTCCTGTTCCGGTGGGGTGGCTCGAACTGCCGGTCAGTGAGGGCAGTTTGATCGCCGACAAGACGAAGACGAAGGCACCCGCCGCGGCCAGTAGCAGTCGCGACTCGGGGCGCCGACGTACCTCCCGCACCACCGCGCGTGCGCCGTGCACGACAAAGGGTGCTGCCAGGACGGTCCATGCCGCGGCATGAAGGGGTGGAAGAAATCCCTCGGCGATGTGCATTGTCGGGCCTTTCGTTCGAGCCGGTTCGGCATCATCGTCGGTGCACTGGCCTGCTTGCCGACCTCGCTAGGTCGTGTCACGGGTGGAAACAATCGTTCTCGTCTACATTCCTTTCCCAACAGGACTTCTGGCGGCATGCGCGGGACGCCGGTCGATGTTTATTTCTGTTTGGAAAGTATTGCTCTATGGCACTATCGAGACGGTGCCAGGGGGCTTTGTCGTGGCGGTGACGCCGCTGTTAAGCGCCGGTAACAGCGGCCTCCGCAACCGTGGTTCGCCGGATCGAACAGCGTGGATCCGCCGCCGCATCCACCCGTAGACGGTCGAGCCGGAGAAGCTGCTTCCCAACAATATTGGCAACCACAGCGCCGCCGTCCCCGCCGAGATATCGGCTCTAGACCTGGCACCCCGATGCGGTATCCGCGCACCGCGGCGTCCGCGGCGCAAGGTGTTTGGACCAGCCCGAGGCGCACCGCACCGTCGACGCGGCCGCCAGCACTCCGAGACAGGCCAGCATCACCGGATAGCTGACATAGCGCGCCAGGGCGGCAAGCAGAGCGGGGAAGAGGAATCCGACGTAGGCCAGCGAATAGTAGACACCCGTCAGTCCGACAACCCCGTCGGGCCCGGCGATCCTCTGCACCTCCAGCAGGCCGGAGACGATGGCGATGCCGTATGCGGCGCCCAGGAGCCCGGCCACCAGAACCGCGGCGGCGGCGGAGCGCATCATCGCCGCTCCGGCTGCCGCGATGACGCCGACGGTGATCAGCACCATGGCCACGACGATGGCCCGTGCGCTGGACCGGTCGTCGAGACGTCGGGCGATCGGTTGGACCACAACGCCGCATCCCAGCGTCAGCACGGTGACGGCCGCGGTGTAGAGCAGCGCCCACCGTCCCAGTCCATCGCCGACCGACGCGGGCAGCACGGCGTAGGCGATGGCGGCAGAGCCGAAGATCCACGGCGCCATCGGGACAACCACATGGGTGAACCGACGGTGGGCAACGCCCGGTACCCGCAATGCCGGCAGCCCGGATCCACGCGCTGCGGGCACGCGTGTCTCCACCGTCCGGGTGCAGACCAACCACAGCACGGGCACGCCCAGCAGGGCGTGCAGCACATAGGTGATCACCAGGGGGTCCGGCGCAAACGTCGCGAGCAGTCCCGAACACAACGGGCCGGCACCGAGACCCATCGAGAGCCAGGTGGACGCGCGGCGGGCGCCGGCCCCCGGTCGGACGACCGCGTTGGGCGGTGCGCACAGCTCGATGATCCACGTGGACCCGACGGCCATCGCGATCCCGACGGCCAGCCCGCTGAGCAGGCGTCCGGCCAGCAGCGGACCGTAGCCCGCGACATCGCCGAGCGCCAGCACGAGGCTGCCCATCGCCGAACAGGCGAGCCCGACCGCCAGCACCGGCCGGCGTCCCTGGCGATCGGACAGCGCCGAGGCCAGCAGCAGCCCGGGGACGAGCCCGAGGACGTAGGCGCCCAGGAGGATGTCGACGTCGATCCGGCGGTATCCGCCCTGTTGGTAGGCGATCAGTAGCGGGGTGAACTGATTGCCGCCCCAGGTTGTCCAGGCGACGGCGATCGCGACGGCGAGCCAGGGCGCAATCCCCTTGCGCCGGCCGGACCTCGACCCGCACCTCGGCCCGGACCCTGACGCCGCCGTAGTGGCCGGCAACGCCCTCACGTCAGCGTCACCCGATAGGTCGCCTCCAGATGCCGCAACAGCTCGGCCTCGAAGAGGCCGGTATCCCGTCGCGCGATCGCCGAGATGAGCCTGGCGTGCTCGTCGATGAGCCGCGCCACCTGACCCGGATCGGCCTCAACGGCACCGGCCAGCATTCGCCTTTGTCGGTCACTGAGCGAACAGTAGAACCGTTGACCAATGGAGTTGCCCGCGATCTCGACGATGTGGCGGTGAAAAGCGTCGTCGGCGGCCGCATATTGCCGTAGGTCGCCGGACGACGCGCCGCTGCGTTGCTCATCGAGCAGCGCCTCCAGTTCACCGACCAGCCGGCCGACGGAGTCGGGGCTTCGGAGCACTCTGCGGACGGCGGCGGTCTCCAGCGCCACCCGCATTTCCAGGAGATCCACGGCCTCCCCCACGGTGGGCGGCACGACGACGGCGCCGCGGCGCGGCATCAGGTGCAGCAGGTCCTCGGCGGCCAGACGAAGGAAGGCCTCGTGCACGGGCGTGCGACTGACCCCGAGTGCCGTGGCAACCTCGACCTCGCTCAACAACTCGCCACCCCGGGCGTCTCCGGACAGGATCCGCTCCTTGGTCTGGCGGTAGACACGTTCGCTGCTGGACTGGTCGGCCGTGCTCACCGGCACACGGTATCAGATCTTGCATACAAGCTTGCATGCAAGATCTGATACCCGCACCGGAAGCCGGTCGCGGGCCCGGATCACGGTGTCAGGGCCAGCGCGAAGGCCAGCGCGAACGGCCACCGTCAGTGCGGCGCGCGTTCGTGATGCCAGGCCTCGTCGTGCATGTCCTCCAGCGCCTTGCCCTTGGTCTCCTCGACGAACTGCCAGACGAAGAGGAAGGAGAGCACCGCACAGATGGCGTAGAAGCCGTAGGCCATTCCCAGGACGTCGCGCAGCCCCGGGAAGGTCCAGGAGATGATGAAGTTGGCGATCCACTGGGCGGCGGCGGCCAGACCGAGGGCGGCGGCGCGGATGCGGTTGGGGAACATCTCGCCGAGCAGCACCCACACCACCGGGCCCCAGGACATGCCGAACGCCACGACGAACAGGTTCGCCGCGATGAGCGCGATCGGCCCGGCGGCACCGCTGAGCACCGGATTGCCGTCGACCTGCGGGGCGGTGCCGAACACCACCGCCATGGTGCCGAGGGTGACGGCCATGCCGGTGGAGCCGATCAACAGCAGCGGCTTGCGCCCCACCTTGTCGATGAGCGCGATCGCGATCAGCGTCGTGGCGATGTTGGTCACCGAGGTGATCACCGTGATGACGAACGCGTTCTGCTCCTCGAACCCGACGGCCTCCCACAGCACGTTGGAGTAGTAGAAGATGACGTTGATCCCGACGAACTGCTGGAAGACCGACAGCCCCAGGCCGACCCACACGATGCCGTACAGACCGCCGGTGATACCCACCCACACGGCGAGAGCGACGAAGACGATCGCCAACGGCCACAGTCCGATTCCGAACGAGGTGACCGCCAGTACGCCGAAGATCAGCAGTAGCCACCACATGTACTGCCTGACCACACTGCCCAGCCCGGAGGCGGCCGCGCGCGGTTTGCACAGGTCCATCCAGGACGGCGGTTTCTCCCGGCGCAGGCTGTCCTCGATGCGGCCGATGGTGATCTCGAGATTCTTCTCGCCGAGCAGCATCGTCAGCACCCGGCGCGCCTCGGGAATGCGGTGGGTGGCCACCAGATAGCGCGGTGACTCGGGAATGGTGAACGCGAGCAGGCCATAGGCCAGCGCCGGGACGACCTCGGCGAGGAACATCCACCGCCAGGCCTCCAGGCCCAGCCACAGCTCGTTGGACGACCCGCCCGCGAGCCGGGCCAGGAGCCAGTCGACGGCCAGCGACACGAAGATGCCGCTGACGATGGCGAGCTGCTGCAGCGAACCCAGCCGGCCGCGGATCCGCGGGGGTGAGGTCTCGGCGATGTAGGCGGGCGCGATCACCGACGCGACACCGACGGCGACACCGCCGATCACGCGGAACGCCATGATGATCCAGATGTTCGTACCGACACCGGTGACGACGGCGCTGATCAGGAACAGCAGGGCCGCCAGCTTCATCACCCACAGCCGGCCCATCCGGTCGGCCAGACGTCCGGCGGTCACCGCACCGACCGCGGCGCCCAGCAGGGCCGAGGCCACCACGAACCCGAGGGTGAGGTCGCTGATCGCGAACTCGCGCTCGAGCGCGCTGACGGTCCCGTTGATCACCGCGCTGTCGTAGCCGAACAGCAGCCCGCCCAGGGCGGCCACCGAGGCGACCCGCACCGCGCTTCGCCCGGAGGTGAACTCGTCACCGGCGTCGGCCGGGATCCCTCCACCCACTCCAGCAGTCATCAGCCGCCCCCTTCCGCGCCATTGCATGAGACAGATCACACCTACGATCGCACACAATGCACCCCGGGGGCACCGATATCCGCCGGGCCGCGTCGGCGTGCCGGGTCAGGGAGTGCGCTCGCCGACGGCGCCCCCGAGCTCGGGAAGAATGCCGCCGTACACCGACCGCAGATCACCGAGGCCGATGCGGCTCAGGGAGTGCACGTGCCGGCGCCGCGGGCTGGGCGGGACCACGACCTCGTTGGGCACGACGAGCACGGCGCAGCCGGCGCCCTCGGCCGAGGCGGCCCCGGTGACCGAGTCCTCGATGGCCAGGCACGCCGAGGGCGCCAGGCCCATCAGCTCGGCGGCGCGCACGTAGGGGTCGGGCGCGGGCTTGCCGACGGCCACCTCGTCACCGCACACCGAAACCGAGAAGTAGTGCCGGCCAATGCTGTTGAGGGCCTTCTCGGTGAGCTCGCGCCGGGTGTTGGTGACCAGCGCCATCGGCACGCCCGCGGCGGCCAGCAGATCGAGCAGCTCGCGCGCGCCGTCGCACCACGGCAGGCCCTCCTCGAACAGCTCGCCGACGTAGTCGTGCAACCAGTCGGCGGTCTGCGCCATATGCGCGGGGTCGGGTTCGAGCCCGAGGTCGGCGTAGACGATCTCCATCACGCTCTCCGACGAGCCGCCGACGGTCGAGGCCCGCAGCTCGGGGGTCAGCACCCCACCGAACCGGCGGTAGAGCTCGTGGATCGCGACGTCCCAGAGCTTCTCGGAGTCGACGAGGGTTCCGTCCATGTCCCAGAGCACCGCACTGGGACCCGGCCCCGGCGCCTCGGCCACGGCGTCGTCCGGCGACCACGGCACGCCGCAACGGGCAGGGGGTTTCGTCACCATGTGAGTCTCAGTCCTCCGGGTTGTAGCCGAGGTTGGGCGCGAGCCAGCGCTCGGCCTCGGCCAGCGTCCAGCCCTTGCGCCTCGCGTAATCGGCGACCTGATCCTGGGCCATCCGGCCGACGACGAAGTACTGCGACTGCGGATGCGAGAAGTACCAGCCGCTGACGGCGGCACCGGGCCACATCGCCATCGACTCGGTCAGCTCGATGCCGGTCCGCTTCTCGACGTCCATCAGCTCCCACAGCGTGGCCTTCTCGGTGTGCTCCGGGCAGGCCGGGTAGCCGGGGGCGGGACGGATTCCCACGTACTTCTCGGCAATGAGCGCCTCGTTGTCCAGCTGCTCGTCCGGCTGGAATCCCCAGAACTCCTTGCGAACCCGTTGGTGCATCCGTTCGGCGAACGCCTCCGCCAGCCGGTCGGCGAGGGACTCCAGCAGGATCGCGTTGTAGTCGTCGTTGGCCGCCTTGAACTCGGCCACCCTGTCCGCGCTGCCGAGCCCCGCGGTGACGGCGAACGCCCCGATGTAGTCGGCCAGACCGGTTTCCCTGGGCGCGATGTAGTCGCCCAGCGACCGGTTCGGGATGCCGGCCCGGTGCTGGCCCTGCTGGCGCAGGTTGTGCAACGTCGTCATCACCTGGGTGCGGGTGTCGTCGGTGTAGACCTCGATGTCGTCACCGACGGCGTTGGCGGGGAAGAACCCGATCACCCCGTTGGCGGTCAGCCACTTCTCCTTGATGAGGGTGTCGAGCATCTCCTGAGCGTCCTCGTAGAGCTTGCGGGCCGCCTCGCCGGTCGCCGGGTTGTTGAGGATGTCGGGGAAGCGGCCCTTCATCTCCCAGGCGTTGAAGAACGGCTGCCAGTCGACGTACTCGCGCAGCTCGGCCAGGTCGTAGTCGTGAAACTCCCGTACGCCCAGCCCCTGGGCGGGCACCGGCGGCGTGTAGCCGTCCCAGTCGATCGGCGTCCGGTTGGCGCGGGCCATCTGGAGCGTCAGCATCGGCCGCTCGTTCTTCTGGGCGTGGCGCTCGCGAAGAGATTCGTAGTCCTTCTCGGTGGCCTCCAGCAGGGCGGGCCGCTGCTTGTCGTCGAGCAGCGCAGCCGCGACCGGCACCGAGCGGGAGGCGTCCTTGACCCAGACCACCGGTCCGCCGCGGCGCGGCGCCACCTTGACGGCGGTGTGGGCGCGCGAGGTGGTCGCGCCGCCGATCAGCAGCGGGATCTCCAGGCCCTGGCGTTCCATCTCGACGGCGAAGTTGACCATCTCGTCCAGCGACGGGGTGATCAGGCCGGACAGCCCGATGATGTCGGCTTCGTGCTCCTTGGCGGCGTCGAGGATCTTCTGGGCGGGCACCATCACACCCAGGTCGATGACCTCGAAGTTGTTGCACTGCAGAACCACCCCGACAATGTTCTTGCCGATGTCGTGAACGTCGCCCTTGACGGTCGCCATGATGATCGTGCCGTTGGTGTCCTTGCCCGCGGCGGCGCCGGACTCTTCTTTCTCCGCCTCGATATAGGGCAGCAGATACGCCACCGCCTTCTTCATCACCCGGGCCGACTTGACGACCTGGGGCAGGAACATCTTGCCCGAGCCGAAGAGTTCGCCGACGACGTTCATCCCGTCCATCAGCGGGCCCTCGATCACCTCGATGGGGCGGCCACCGGCGGCGGCGATCTCGGCCCGCAGTTCCTCGGTGTCGTCGTCGACGTGGGCGTCGATGCCCTTGACCAGGGCGTGCGTGATCCGCTCGCGGACCGGCAGGCCGCGCCACTCGGCCGCCGAGGCGTCGCCCCCCTTCTCCGAGCTGTTGAACCGTTCGGCGATCTCCAGGAGCCGTTCGGCCGCGTCCTCGCGACGGTTCAGCACCACGTCCTCGATGCGCTCGCGCAGTTCGGGGTCGATCGAGTCGTAGGGCACCAGCGCGCCGGCATTGACGATGCCCATGTCCAGGCCCGCCTTGATGGCGTGGAACAGGAACACCGCGTGGATGGCCTCGCGGACGGGATTGTTGCCCCGGAACGAGAACGACACGTTGGAGATGCCGCCGGAGATGTGCACCCCGGGCAGGTTCTCCTTGATCCAGGCGCAGGCGTCGATGAAGTCGATCCCGTAGGTCGCGTGCTCCTCGATTCCGGTCGCCAGCGCAAAGCAGTTCGGGTCGAAGATGATGTCCTCGGCCGGGAAGCCGACCTGTTCGGTCAGGATCCGGTAGGCGCGCCCGCAGATCTGCTTGCGGCGCTCCAGGTTGTCGGCCTGGCCCTGCTCGTCGAAGGCCATCACGACGACGGCGGCGCCGTACTTGCGGCACAGCCGTGCCTCGCGGACGAACTTCTCCTCGCCCTCCTTCAGGGAGATCGAGTTGACGATCGGCTTGCCCTGCACGTTCTTCAGGCCCGCCTCGATGACCTCCCACTTGGAGGAGTCGATCATCTCCGGGACCCGGCTGATGTCCGGCTCGGCCGCGACCAGCTTGGTGAACCGGTCCATCGCGGCGACGCCGTCGATCATGCCCTCGTCCATGTTGATGTCGATGACCTGCGCACCGGCCTCGACCTGCTGCAGGGCGACCGACAGCGCGGTGTCGTAGTCCTCGGCCTTGATCAGGTTGCGGAACCGGGCCGAGCCGGTGATGTTGGTGCGCTCACCGATGTTGACGAACAGCGAACCGTCGGTGATGTTCAGCGGCTCCAGGCCCGCGAGCCGGGTGGCCACCTCGATCTGCGGCACCTCGCGCGGCGGCGTGCCCTCGACGGCCTTGGCGATCTCGGCGATGTGCGCCGGCCCGGTTCCGCAGCACCCGCCGACCAGGTTGACCAGGCCGGCCTCGGCGAACTCGGCGAGGTAGCCGGCCTGCCGCTGCGGGGACTCGTCGTACTCGCCGAAGGCGTTGGGCAGTCCGGCGTTGGGATAGCAGGACACGAAGGTGTCGGCGATCCGGGACATCTCGGCGATGTAGGGCCTCATCTCCGGTGCGCCCAGGGCGCAGTTGAGGCCGACCGCGATCGGTTTGGCGTGCCTGATCGAGTTCCAGAACGCCTCGGTGACCTGGCCGGACAACGTCCGCCCGGAGGCATCGGTGATGGTGCCCGAGATGATCACCGGCCAGCTTCGCCCGCGGTCCTCGAACAGCGTCTCGATGGCGAACACCGCCGCCTTGGCGTTGAGCGAATCGAAGATCGTCTCGACCAGGATGATGTCGGCGCCGCCGTCGACCAGGCCGTTGGCGGCCTCGAGATAGGCGGCGACCAGCTGGTCGTAGGAGACGTTGCGGGCCCCGGGGTCGTTGACGTCCGGCGAGATCGACGCGGTGCGCGTCGTGGGCCCCAGAGTGCCGGCGACGTAGCGGGGCTTGGACGGCGTGGCGAACTCGTCGGCGGCCTTACGGGCCAGGGTGGCGCCGACGTAGTTGAGCTCGTAGCTCAGCTTCTCCATGCCGTAGTCGGCCATCGAGATCGCGTTCGCGTTGAAGGTGTTGGTCTCGATGATGTCGGCGCCCACCTCGAGGTATTCGCGGTGGATTCCCTCGATGATCTGCGGCTGCGTCAGGTTGAGCAGGTCGTTGTTGCCGACGAGATCGCTCGGCCAGTCCTTGAACCGTTCGCCGCGGTAGCCGGCCTCGTCCGGCCGGTCCCGCTGGATCGCGGTGCCCATCGCGCCGTCGATCACCACGATCCGCTGCCGCAGTGTCGCCGTCAGTGCGTCGGTGCAGTCGGGCCGGATGTTCGGCTCGAAGGTGCTCGAATCGGTGTCCGGGGCGTTGTTCGAGGCGTTCACATGCGCTCCTTCCGTAACGGAAGGCGTCCTTGACTTCGTCGAGCGTGGCGGATACCGCGGGGACCCCGCCCCCGGATAGCCGTTGCAACGCCTCTCGACCAGGCAAGTCTACGTCGTCACCCGATCGACGTCCGGACGCCCAACTCGTCGCCGCGATCGACCCCGAACCCCGTTCCGACCCCGGCCGTCGCGGCATAATCGCGGGTATCAGGGTCAACCAAATTGCGGCCGAACGTATTTCGTCTCGTCGACCCCGGCCCCGCCGTGGTCGCGGTGGGACCGACCATGATCCGCCGGGACGGCGCACCGACCGGATCGGTGTCATCGCCGGTCCTGTGGGCAGGGGTCACATGGCCAGGGTAGTGGGTGGGGGCAAACCTCTTCGCGCGCGCCTCTTCGCGCGTGGCCGGGGGCCCCGGTCGGCCCCCGCTTCGACGCCGCGCGGCCCGCCGAGGTGTCTGGATGTCCCACGCAGGCCTTACGCTGGATCAGTGACCTCGCAGCCAGCCCGCGGAGCCAATCTGCCCGAACTGCGCAACTCCATCGTTGTGGCGGCCTTCGAAGGCTGGAACGACGCCGGCGACGCCGCCAGCGACGCCCTGCAGCATCTGGACGCGATCTGGGAGGCCACCCCGATCATCGAAATCGACGACGAGTCCTACTACGACTACCAGGTCAACCGCCCGGTGATCCGGCAGGTCGACGGCGTGACCCGCGAACTGGTGTGGCCCTCGATGCAGATCTCGCACTGCCGTCCGCCGGGTAGCGACCGCGACGTCGTCCTGATGCACGGGGTGGAGCCGAACATGCGCTGGCGCACGTTCTGCGCCGAACTGCTGGCGATCGCCGAGAAACTCGACGTCGAGACGGTGGTGATCCTGGGTGCGTTGCTGGCCGACACGCCGCACACCCGGCCGGTGCCGGTGTCGGGGGCGGCCTACTCCCCCGAGTCGTCGAAGTTCTTCGGCCTGGAGGAGACCCGCTACGAGGGCCCGACCGGCATCGCCGGGGTCTTCCAGGACGCCTGCGTCACCGCCGGCATCCCGGCGGTGACGTTCTGGGCGGCGGTTCCGCACTACGTGTCGCAGCCGCCCAACCCGAAGGCCACCGTGGCCCTGCTGCGGCGGGTCGAGGAGGTGCTCGACATCGAGGTTCCGCTCGCCGACCTGCCGATGCAGGCCGAGGAGTGGGAGGAGGCGGTCTCGGAGATGACCGCCGAGGACGAGGAGATCTCCGAGTACGTGGCCTCGCTGGAGCAGCGCGGGGACGCCGAGGTGGACATGAACGACGCGCTGGGCAAGATCGACGGCGACGCGCTGGCCGCCGAGTTCGAGCGCTACCTGCGCCGGCGCGGTCGGGGCTCACGAGGTCAGTAACAAAGGACCGCTCGGCCCTCGACGGCGCGTCAGCGCTGGCCGAAGGCCACCATCGGCAGCTGGTGCACCAGCCGGGCGCGGGCCGCGGCACTGCCGTCGTAGCGCCACCCCACCAGCCTGGACAGCGCGGCGCGGACCACCGGGGTGACCAGGCGATTGCGCCGCTCGTAGTCGGCCATCACCGCGGCGGCCTCGGATTCGTCCACGAACCGGCACCCGGCGGGGCGGTAGCGGCGGCCCGCGCTGATCACCTCGACCGGCGGGGTCTGCCGGATGTTGCGGTACCAGTCCGAGGACGGACCCCAGCCGGCGACGACGTACACCTCGCGCGGGTTCCTGCCCACCACTTCCAGCACGGTGCGGTACTGGCGCCCGGAGCGGCGGCCGACATGGGTGATGCAGGCCATCCGGCCGGTGAGCAGGCGACCCATGTTGTGCGCGTAGAGCCAGGCCGGGGCCTTCAGCAGCCGGCGGGTCACCGGCCCGGGGGTCCAGCGGCGGACGGCCTGCGGCGCCGCCCCGGCGCCCCCGCGGGCCGCCTCGGCGATGATTCCGGTGGTCTTGCCGGCCAGCGCCTTGCCGACGAACCGGTTGGCCAGCGGGAGCCGCTCGGCGGCCCACAGCGCCGCGCGGCGCAGCCACAACTGCCAGGCCGTGCGGGGCAGGAACCAGCCCGCGGCCGACCGGCCGGCCTCCTGCTTCTCCTCGACCACCGGACGCCAGCGTTGCTCGTAGGCGCGCAGCGCCTGCTCGACCGAATCGGCCCGGTCGAGCTCGTGGGCCAGCAGATAGGCGCCGGCGACCCCCAGGGAGGCCCCCTGCCCCGCCAGCAGCGAGACCGCGTAGCCGGCGTCGCCCACCAGCGTGACGCGCCCCTTGCTCCACTGCGGGATGTCGATCTGGGCCACCTGGTCGTAGTAGATCCGGTCGGCGGGCGGGCAGGCCTCCAGCGCCCTGGGCACCAGCCAGCCCAGCCCGCGATAGGCGCCGAGCAGCGCGGCCCGCGCGTCGGGGGCCAGCTCGGGGTCGGGCGCGCGGTGCACCGCGAAGGCCGCCAGCCGTCCGTCGCGCAGCACGTACAACCCCAGCTGCGCGTCGGTGGTGTCGGTGAGCACGAACCGGTCGCCGATCTCGGCGCGGATGTCGGGGTCGTCGAACATGAACGCGCTGGTGTGGAACCCGAGGTAGCGCAGGTACCGCGATTCCTCACCGAAGGTCAGGCGGCGCACGGTCGAGTGGATGCCGTCGGCGCCGACGAGCAGATCGGCCTCGAGGCGGCTGCCGTCGTCGAGGGTGACGGTCACCCCGTCCCCGGGTGCGCCGTCCGCGCCGCCGTCGTCGATGTCCACGAGCTCGGTGCCGAAGCGCAGGTCCACGTTGCCGGGCAGCCCCTTGCGCAGCACCTCCTCCAGGTCGGGACGCATCAGGGTGCACAGCCGTCCATCCAGCGCCTCACGCAGCTTGTCGTAGGGAATCACCGCGCGGGCCCGGCCCTCGCCGTCGACCAGGCTGACCGCCTCGACGGGGTAGGCCACCTCGCGGACGGCCGGCAGCAGGCCCATCGCCTCGACGGCGTCGAACCCGGGGCCGAAGAAGTCGATCATGTAGCCCTGCTCCCGGGGGCCGGGCGCGCGTTCGAGCAGCACCACCTCGTGGCCGAGTTCACTGAGCCGGGTGGCCAGGGTCAGGCCGGCCATGCCGGCGCCGCAGACCACCACCCGCAACGCGGGCTTCTCGGCGGGCCGGCCGGATGTCGGTTCGGGGGTCGTCTCGGGGGTCGGTTCGGACGTCACTGCGGGCTACTCCTCACGCTCTTGTCTCACGCTCTTGTCACGCTGTCGGGATCGGTTCGGCCCGCCGCAGCGGGTCCGGTGACCAGGCGGCGCAGGACGGTGGCCGCCGAGTCGCCGGACACGCCCGCGCCCAGTCCGCGGTGCAGGATCAGCCCGTCCAGGACGGCCGCCAGCACCGCGGCCGTGTCGTCGGGGTCGGCGACACGGTGCCGGCGCAGCAGTGCACCGATGGACGTGCGCAGGTCGCCGAGCACCTCGGCGATACCGTCGCGCAGGCTGTGGTCGCGGTTGGCCGCCAGCGTGGCCTCGATGAACACCAGGGACACCGGATCGTCGCCGGTGTAGGACTCGACCGAGGCCAGCATCGCGTCGACCAGTTCGGCCGGCGAGTCCACCGCTTCGAGCATGTCCCGGGTGTAGGCGGCGACCTCACGCATGGTGGTGAGCACGGCCTGGCGCAGCAGCGCGTCCACCGAGCTGAAGTGGTAATGCACGACGCTGGGGGTGACACCGGCGCGTGCGGCCAGCACCCGTGTGGTGACGCCGGCCCATCCGCGCTCTCCGATGAGCACCACCGCCGTCTCCAGGAGCCGACGCCGGACCAGTTCACCCCGTTCGGCGGATGCAGAACTCACCGCGACCTCCTCACCCGGACTATCGTACAGGTCGGTCGACCTGTACGAGTGCCCTAGTTGGACGGCGAGCTGAATCACCTGGTCAGAAGGTGATCGCCGCGGGTCAGCGGAAACGACGGACGTACTCCGGGAAGTCCCAGCCGCCCAGGAACTGCTCGGCCGCGGTGAACCCCGCGTCGTAGAGGACCCGCTTCTGCTGGGTGGACAGATCGAAGTCGAGCACGCCGACATCGGTGGAATCGACCCGGATGGTGCGGGCGCTGACCCACGGCTGACTCAGATAGGCCTGGTCGCGCCCCACCAGCACGGTGGTCACCACCTGTTCGAGCAGGGTGGGGCCGCCCAGCGCGTGCAGCGGCCGCAGCGCCGGGATGACCTCCTCGTTGCCGCCGGGCAGGTTGGGCAACAGGGTGACCCCGAAGGTCGGCCAGCGGGGTTCGAGTCCGTCGGTGCGATCCAGCGAGTCGATCGGGAAACTGGACAGCAGCCCGCCGTCGACGAGCGTCGAGGTCCGGCCCTGCGCGCTGGTCAGCGTGGCCGGGGCGTAGAAGAACGGGATCGAGACCGAGGCCCGCACCGCGTCGGCCACCGACTGGGCGTCCGGATCGAGTCCGTAGACCCCGTCGTAGTCCCAGGGCAGGCGGACCAGCCGGCCCAGGGTGACGTCGGCGACCGTCACCACCAGCCGGTAGCGCCGTTCGGGCGGCAGCGACCCGTCGGTTAGGGCCAGATCGGCGAAGGTGCGGACCCCGAGCTCGGCGAGGCGGTCGCGCACCCACCCTCGCAGCCGGTCTCCCCGGTAGATGCCCTCGCCGCTGAGCACGCCCCAGGCCGGGCCCAGTACCGGGATCCGCTCCACCGGTCCGGGATCCAGAAATGAGCGGTAGTCGATGCCGAAGGCCAGCTCGCGCAGCTGTTCGCCGGTGATCGGACCGCGCTGGGCGGCCGCGGCGAGCACCGCGCCCACCAGCGCACCGGCCGACGTTCCCGAGATGCGCTGCGGGGTGAACCCGGCGTCGGCCAGCGCCGCGACGGCGCCGACCAGGCTGATCCCCTTGACCCCGCCGCCGGAGAGCACCAGATCCGCGCGCAGAGTGTCGGGCCCCATGCCTGGCACGCTACCCGCGCCGGCTGACAGGACCCCCGCTACAGCGCCACGCCGAGCAGCGCGTCGACGGCGGCGCGCACCGCGGCCGGGGCGGCGACGTCGTGCCCGCCGTACTCCAGGGCGTCGGTACACCAACCATCCACGGCGGCAAGCGCTTTGGGCGTGTCGAGATCGTCGGCGAGGTGGGTGCGCAGGCGCGCGACGACGTCGGCGGGATCGGGCCCGGCGGGCAGCGCCGTGGCCGTGCGCCAGCGGTGCAGCCGGGCCAGCGCCTCCTCGAGCACCTGCGGGCTCCAGAACCGGTCGTCGCGGTAGTGCCCGGCGAACAGTCCCAGCCTGATCGCGGCGGGGTCGACCCCCTCGGCCCGCAGCCCGGACACCAGCACCAGGTTGCCCCGGCTCTTGCTCATCTTGTGGCCGTCCCAGCCGATCATCCCGGCATGCACGTAGTGTCGGGCGAAGCGCCGCTCCCCGGTCGCCGATTCGGCGTGGGCGGCGGAGAACTCGTGGTGCGGGAAGATCAGGTCGCTGCCGCCGCCCTGGATGTCCAGCCCCATCCCCAGCCGGGTCAGCGCGATCGCCGCGCACTCCACGTGCCAGCCGGGCCTGCCGGGGCCGAACGGGGAGGACCAGCTCGGCTCGCCGGGTCGCTCGGCGCGCCACAGCAGCGCGTCGAGCGGGTCGGCCTTACCCCGGCGTTCGGGATCGCCGCCGCGCTCGGCGAACAGCGTCATCATCACGTCGCGGTCGTAGCCGGATTCGTAGCCGAACTGGACGGTGGCATCGGCACGGAAGTACACGTCGGGGTGCTCGGAGTCGTCGACGACGTAGGCCGCCCCGGAGGCCAGCAGCTTCTCGACGACCTCGACCACCTCGCCGATCGCGTCGGTGGCCGCCACGTAGTCCTGCGGCGGCAATACCCGCAGCGCGGCCATGTCCTCGCGGAACAGCTGGATCTCCCGCGCGCCCAGGTCCCGCCAGTCGACGCCGTCGCGATCGGCGCGCTCGAACAGCGGGTCGTCGACGTCGGTGATGTTCTGCACGTAGTGCACCCGGTGACCGGCGTCACGCCACAACCGGTACACCAGGTCGAACGTCAGATAGGTCGCCGCGTGGCCCAGGTGGGTGGCGTCATAGGGGGTGATGCCGCAGACGTACATCCTCGCCGTCGGCCCGGCCGACACCGGCCGCACGGCCCGGTCGGCACTGTCGTACAGGCGCAACTGCGGACCCTGCCCGGGGATCTCCGGAATGTCGGCGGCCGACCACGATTGCATGCCTCGACTTTAGGGTGGCTCCGGGGTGTGGGCTCAGCCGGCCATCCGGATGGCACCCAGCAACCGGCCGGCGAGCTCGGGGCGGCACATCAACAGGTCCGGCAGGTAGGGGTCGGGACGGTTGTAGATCATCGGGGAACCGTCGAGCCGCGAGGCATGCAGACCGGCGGCGAGCACCACACCGGCCGGCGCGGCGGAGTCCCATTCCCACTGGCCGCCGGCGTGAATGTAGGCGTCGACGTCACCGCGGACCACCGCCATCGCCTTGGCCCCCGCCGACCCGATGCGCACCAGCTCGATGTCGAGCACGTCGGCGATCGCGTAGAGCACCCGGGGCGGGCGGTTGGCGCTGGCGGTGATGCGGATCGGCCCGCTCGGCCGCGGGGGCGGGGGCGGCACGGTGTCGCTGCGGTACACCTCGCCGCGGGCCGGGAGCGCCACCGCGGCGTCGGTGATGCGGCCCTCGGGCCCGCCGACGCGCCGCCACAGCGCGATGTGCACGGCCCAGTCCTCGCGGTAGGGCATCGAGAACTCACGGGTGCCGTCGACGGGGTCGATGATCCAGACCCGGTCCGAGCCCAGCCGGGCCAGGTCGTCGTGTGCCTCCTCGGACAGCACCGCGTCGTCGGGGCGCGTCGCCCGCAGCCGGCGCAACAGCAGCTTGTTGGCCTCGCTGTCCCCGGCGTCGCCGAGGGCCCAGGGGTAGTCGAACCCGACCTCCTCGCGCAGGGCCACCAGCATCCGGCCCGCCTCCTGCGCCAGATCGGCGGCCAGCGCCGCATCGGTCTGGTTGTCCGCCGGGCTCACCCCCTCAGTATCGGTGGTGGCCTGTGCGGGCGCCGCACGGGCCCTCGGCCGTCCGGGGCGCGACGTGACACCATGGCAGGTATGGGGGCCTGTGTGGACGCTGCGCGGTCGGTTGCGGCGGTTTCGGTGATCGGGGCCGCCCTGGTGGCCGGGTGCGGCTCCGGCGAGCCCACGGACCCGCTGGCGGGTACCAGCTGGCAGCTGATCGCCGTGCAGTCGATGGCCGACGAGCAGGGCACCACCGAGGTCGCCGATCCGAGCGCGTTCACCGTGAGCTTCGGTACCGGCTCCGAGGCCGGCCGGGCCACCTTCCAGCTGGACTGCAACCGGGGCAGCGGCTCCTACAAGGTCGAGCCCAGCGGCGACGGCTCGGGGTCGCTGACCTTCGGCCCGGTGGCCACGACGCTGATCCAGTGCCCGGAGCCCTCCCTGGACCAGCGGGTCTCCTCCGCGCTGCCACACGTGCGCGGCTATCTGCTCGAGGACAACCAGCTGCACATGTCACTGGTCGCCGACGGCGGGATCCTCACCTGGGAGCCCACCTGACGGGTGTCCCCGGCCCTGATCTCCCACCTTCACCGCACCGAGTGTGCGCTCAGAACGGAACCCCGCACCGCCACCCGTTCACGGCGCACCGAGTGTGCGCTCAGAACGGAACCCCGCGCCGGCACCCGGTCTCACCGCACCGAGCGTGCGCTCAGAACGGGGCTCAGCCGGCACCCGTCCTCACCGCACCGAGCGTGCGCTCAGAACGGGGCTCAGCACCCGCACCCGTCCACGCCGCACCGAGTGTGCGCTCAGGACGGAACCCCGCGCCGCCACCCGTCCTCGGCGCACCGAGTGTGCGCCCAGAACGGGGCTCAGCCGGCCCGCACCCGGGTTCCCGCGCCGCCGGCGACGATGGTGTCGATGTCGACCAGTGATCCGATGACGGCCTCGTTGCCGGTGGCCCGGACGAAACCGCAGGCCGCCTCGACCTTGGGGCCCATCGACCCCGCCGGCAGGTCGAGCTCCTCCATCTCGGCGGCCGTGGCCTCGCCGACCTTGGCCTGTTCGGGGGTGCCCCAGCCGGTGTACACGCCGTCGACGTCGGTGGCGATGACGAGCAGGTCGGCGCCGAGTTCGACGGCCAGCAGCGCCGAGGCCAGATCCTTGTCGATGACGGCCTCGACCCCCTGCAGGTCGTTGTTCTCGTCGTACATCGTCGGGATCCCGCCGCCGCCGGCACAGATCACCACCACCCCGTTGTCCACCAGGGCGCGGATCGGCCGGATCTCGAAGATCCGCTTGGGTTTCGGGCTGGCGACCACGCGCCGGAACTTGTCCCCGTCCGGTGCGATCGACCAGCCGCTGGCCGCGGCCAGCTTCTCGGCGGTCTCCTTGTCGTAGACCGGGCCGATGGGCTTGGTCGGATGGGCGAAGGCGGGATCGTCGCGGTCGACCTCGATCATCGTCAACAGCGTGGCCAGCTGCTGGTGGCCCGGCAGCAGATTGCCCAGTTCCTGTTCGATGACGTAGCCGATCATCGCGTCGGTCTGGGCACCGAGGACGTCGAGCGGGTACGGCGCGACATCGGTGTAGGCGCTGGCCTGCAGGGCGAGCAGCCCGACCTGCGGCCCGTTGCCGTGCGCGATCACGATCTCGTTGTGCGGGACGACACCGGCGATGCGCTCGGCGGCCAGCCGGATGTTGGCCCGCTGGTTATCCGCGGTCATCGGCTGGCCGCGCTGCAGCAGCGCGTTACCGCCCAGGGCGATCACGATGCGCACGGCCCACCCTCCTGCTCTCGGCCCCTTCTGCTTTCACTCTCAGCCCAGCGCCGACACGAGGACGGCCTTGATGGTGTGCATCCGGTTCTCGGCCTGTTCGAAGGCGATGTTGACCGGGCTCTCGAACACGTCGTCGGTGACCTCGATGCCGTTCTTGAGCGCCGGGTATTGCGCGGCGATCTGGGCTCCCACCGTGGTCTCGGAGTTGTGGAACGCCGGCAGGCAGTGCATGAACCGCACCCGCGGGTTTCGCGCGGCGGCGATCAGCTCGGAGTTGACCTGGAACGGCATCAGCTCGTCGATGCGTTCACCCCAGCTCTCGATCGGCTCGCCCATCGACACCCAGACGTCGGTGTGGATGAAGTCGACGCCCGCCACCGCCTCCTCGGGGTCGTCGGTGACGAGCATCCGTGCGCCGGACCGGTCGGCGAACTCCCGGCACAGCGTGACGTGCTCCTCGGCGGGCCAGAGGTCGCGGGGCGCGCCGATGCGCACGTCCATGCCGAGCTTGGCGCCGGTCAGCAGCAGCGAGTTCGCCATGTTGTTGCGGCCGTCGCCGACATAGGCGTAGGCGATCTCGTGCAGCGGCTTGGCGCAGTGCTCGGTCATGGTGAGCACGTCGGCGAGCATCTGCGTCGGATGGAACTCGTCGGTGAGCCCGTTGAACACCGGCACCCCGGCGTAGGCGGCCAGTTCCTCGACGATGTCCTGGCCCGCGCCGCGGTATTCGATCGCGTCGTACATCCGGCCGAGCACCCGGGCGGTGTCCTTCATCGACTCCTTGTGCCCGATCTGCGAGGAGGTCGGGTCGATGTAGGTGACGTGGGCGCCCTCGTCGTGGGCGGCAACCTCGAAGGCACAGCGGGTCCGCGTGGAGGTCTTCTCGAAGATCAGCGCGATGTTCTTGCCCTCCAGGCTACGCCGGACGGCGCCGGAGTACTTGGCGCGCTTGAGATCCCGGGCCAGATCGATCAGGTAGAGCAGATCCCGTTCGCTGTGGTGTACCAGGCTCAGCAGGCTGCGGTTGTGCAGGTTATAGGCCATTGCCGTCTCCTTCGGGGACGCGGGTGGGGGTCGATCCTCAGTCGTAGACGGGATCTCGCAGAATCGGGCAGGTCATGCAGCGCCCGCCGCCGCGACCGCGGCCCAGCTCGCTGGCGTCGATGGTGACCACCTCGATACCGGCCTTGCGCAGCGCGGTGTTGGTCAGCGTGTTGCGGTCGTAGCCGATCACCACGCCCGGTTCGACGGCCACCACGTTGTTGGCGTCGTCCCACTGCTCACGCTGGATGCCGTAGACGTCGCCGGCGGTCTCGACCACCCGGAAGTCCACTCCCAGTGCGGCACCGAGGGTCTCGATGAACCCCTTCGGTTCGACCCGCACATCCAGCCCACCGGGGGTGCCCGGATCCGGACGCAGGCTGATCGGGGTGATGTTGTCGACGACGGGCGCGTAGGCGGTGACCACATCGCGGTCGCAGAAGGTGAACACGGTGTCCAGGTGCATCGCCGAGCGGGTCTTGGGCAGGCCGGCGATGATCACCCGCTCGGCGGCCTCGGCGGCGAACAGGTTGCGGGCCACCTGCGAGATGGCCTGGCGCGACGACCGCTCCCCCATCCCGATGACGACGGTGCCCCTGCCGATCGGCATGACGTCGCCGCCCTCCAGCGTCGCCGCCCCGTAGTCGCGGGGTTCGCCGTCGGCGTCGCCGAGCCAGACGTGGTACTCCGCGCCGGCGAAGGCCGGGTGGAAGTTGTAGACCGCGGTGGTCAGCAGGGTCTCCTGGCGCCGCGCCGGCCAGTACATCGGATTCAGTGTCACCCCGTTGAAGATCCACGCCGAGTTGTCGCGCATGAACTGGGTGTTGGGCAGCGGCTTGAACACGAAGCCGGCCGGCTCGGTCTCGGCGAAGACGTCGAGGAACGGGCCGGCGACCTCCTTGGGCACCTCGTGGAAGGCGATACCGCCGATGAGATGGCTGGCCAGGTCCGCCGCGGGCATCTCCTCGAGCCAGGGGCGCATCTCCTGGCGGATCATCGGTCCGACCTCGTTGTCGGTCAGCTTGCGGTCGAGCACCCACGCCCGCGCCGCCGGGTCGGCGACCACCTCGGCCAGGCAGTCCTGCAGGTCGAGCACCTCGACGCCGCGGTCCTCCATCTTGGCGACGAAGTCGTAGTGGTCGCGGCGGGCCTGGGCCAGCCAGATCACGTCGTCGAACAACAGCTCGGCGCTGTTGTCCGGCGTCAGCCGCTGGTGTGCCAGGCCCGGCGCGCAGACCAGCACGCGGCGCAGCGTGCCGATCTCCGACCAGACACCCACCCGGGATTGCGATCCAGTCATTCCGGAATGTCCTCTCAGTGGTGATTTCCCTCGGCGGACGGCGAGGACCCCTTGCGGGCCAACGCCGTTCGAACGCTATTCCAGGGGATTGAGGCTGCCGCTGACCATCAGGACGACGGCGAGCACGGAGACCGCCAGGATCGCCGCGAAGACCACCCACTCCCCCGCGGTGAAGACGGCGAGCTTCTTCTCCCGGCGCGCCCAGGCGAACAGGACGGTGCCCACCAGGTAGGCCACGGCGGCCGTCAGCAGGTACTCCCAGCCGCCGGCGAAGACCAGCCAGACGGCGTAGACGAGCGCGACCGCGCCCATGACCAGATCCCGCGTGCGTCCATGACCGTCCTGGTAGGTCTCGCCGCGGGCCGCCAGCAACACCTGGTAGGCCGCCGACCACAGGTAGGGCAGCAGGATCAGCGAGGTGGCCAGCAGCACCAGGGACAGATAGGTGCTGTCGTTGAACAGCGTCAGCACCAGCACCACCTGGACGCAACCGTTGGTCAACCACAGCGCCGCCGCGGGCGCGCCGTGCGCGTTCTCCCGGCCGAACAGCTCCGGCATCACGCTCTGCTGGGCGGGTACCCGCAGGATCTCCGCGCACAGCATCACCCAGGCCAGCAGCGCCCCGAGCAGGGAGATGATCAGGCCGATCGAGATGAACCCGGCACCCCAGGCGCCCACCTGCTGTTCCATCAGGCCCGCCATCGACGGGTCCGGCAGCCCGGCGATCTCGGCCTGGGCCATCAGCCCGTAGGACAGGAAGTTCACCAGCAGCAGCAGCGCCAGCACGGCCCCGAACCCGAGCAGGGTGGCGCGCCCGACGTCCCTGCGCTTGGCGGCGCGCTGCGAGTACACCGCCGCGCCCTCGATGCCGATGAACACCCAGACGGTCACCAGCATCATGTTCTTGACCTGGTTGAGCGTGTCGCCCAGGGGTTCGCCGTCGATGGCCGTGCGGGCGCCCCAGAAGTCGGCGGTGAACAGTCCGGCCTTGAACCCGACCGCGGCCACGCCGACGAAGGTCAGGATCGGCACGATCTTGGCGACGGTGACGATCACGTTGACGAACGCCGCGGTCTCCACCCCGCGCAGCGTCAGGAAGTGCACGATCCACAGCACGATGGACGCACCGATGACGGCGGGCACGGTGGTGCCGCCCTCCAGCGCCGGGAAGAAGTAGCCCAGGGTGGCGAACAGCAGCACCAGATAGGCGACGTTGCCCATCCACGCCGAGGCCCAGTACCCGAAGGCCGAGGTGAAGCCGACATAGTTGCCGAAACCCTCACGCGCGTAGCCGTAGACGCCACCGTCGACATCGGGTTTGCGAGTGGCCAGCGTCTGAAAGACGAAGGCCAGCATCAGCATTCCGACACCAGTCACCAGCCAGCCGATCAGCAGCGGGCCGGGCGCGGCGCTGCCGGCCATCTGCGACGGCAGCGCGAAGATGCCGCTGCCGATCATCGAGCCCACCACGATGGCGGTCAGCGCGGCCAGGCCGAGCCCGGCCCGCGGCGAGCGGTGCCCCCGGGTGGCCGGCGATGCGATCTCGGTGTCTGACATGCCCGCTCCCCTGCTGTGTCGTTGCCCGGTGTCGTTGCCCGGCGTGTTACATCGCCGTAATGACCGTAGCCAGGTCGACCCTAGTCAGGTTGGGATCGGCGGTCGTGGGGCCTTTGGTCACCAACCGGGGATGCCGCAGGACTTCGGCCCGCCGCGTCGGGCCGCCCGGAAAAGGGTCGGTTGAGCGGCGGTGAATCGGCGGTGAATCAGAATGCGGGCCAGGGAATGGGCCGGCGGCGGTCCGGTCCGGGCATCACCGGGTTGTCGAGCAGGCAGCGGGCGCGCCGACGCAGGGCCGAGACCTCGCCGGCGGTGAGGTGTCGGCCGAGTTCGTCGGCCAGCTCGCCCCGCAGCGCGTCGGCGAGCTCGGCCACCGACTCCAGGGTCTCGTCGTCGACGGGTTTTCCCGCCCAACCCCACAGCACGGTGCGCAGCTTGTCCTCGGTGTGCAGACACAGCCCGTGGTCCACCCCGTACACGCGGCCGTCGACACCGTGCAGGACGTGGCCGCCCTTGCGGTCGGCGTTGTTGACCAGGATGTCGAAGACCGCCATGCGGCGCAGCCGGGCGTCGTCGGCGTGCATCAGGATGACCTCGTCGCCGGCGTAGTCGTAGGCCCGAAGCACCGGCAAATAGCCGACGGCGGGCCGCCCGGCCGGGCACAGATCGACCAGGTCCAGCCCCTCGGGTTCACCCTCGGAACTCTCGTCGCCGGGCTGGTCCACCCACTGCTGCAGCATCCCGCGGCCGGCCGGGCCGTCACGAATGATCGTGTAGGGCACCACATCCCACCCCAGGGCCGCCGAGACGAGGTAGGTCGCCCGCTCCCGGTCGGCCAGGGTCCCGTCCGGGAAATCCCACAGCGGCTGCTCGCCGGCCACGGGCTTGTACACGCAGTGCGCGACGTGGTCCTCCCACCGCGATTCGCACAGGAATGTGGCGTTGCTGGCAGAGCGGATCCGTCCGATGACCGTCAGTTCGCCCTGGCGCAGTGTGCTCTGCTGCCGGGACTGGCTCTCAGACGTCGGGCTCATCGTCGGACCCGAACAGCGCGGCGCGCCGGTAGCCGTTGGTGCGGACGCAGATATGGCCCTCGGGGTCCAGCGGCTCGTCGCACAGCGGGCACGGTGGCCGGCCCGCCGAGATGACCCGCTCCGAGCGGCTGGCGAACTGGCGCGCCGACTCCGGGGTCAAGAAGACCCGCACCGCGTCGGGCCCCTCCTCGGCGTCGTCGAGCACCAGGGAGGCGTCGAACTCGTTGTCGGTGACCGCCAGCAGCTCCACCACCACGGTCTGGGCCTCGGAGTCCCAGCCCAGGCCCATCGTGCCGACGCGGAACTCGGCGTCGACCGGGGTGACCAACGGACTCAGGTCCTCGACCTCGGTGGTCTCCGGCGGCAGCGGTGTGCCGAACCGGCGGTTGATCTCCACCAGCAGCGCGCCGATGCGCTCGGCGAGCACCGCCACCTGCTGCTTCTCCAGCACCACCGACACCACCCGGGCGTCGTGCACGGCCTGCAGATAGAAGGTCCGGTTTCCGGGCTGTCCAACGGTCCCGGCCACGAAGCGGTCGGGTGTGCGGAAGACGTGGATTGCGCGGGACATGACCCTTCCAAAATACCGGTTAACCGTGCTCAGCCGTAATTGGTCGGGCCCGCCCCTCGCCGCCCCGGCCGATCCCGACCCGAACCCGAGTCAACACCGCAGCGCACACGGCCGGCACCATGTCAGTCGGTGGAGCCGCCGATGACCGCGTCACCACCGTCGGCCGCCGTCGGCCCGGCGTCCGGGCCGCCACCCGACTCGCCCTCGCCGGTCCTCGGCGGGGTGCTCAGCGCCGCGGCCAGCGCCGGGCCGGTGTGGTTGACGTGGACGACGAACGGGCGGTGCGGCGTGTAGCGGATCACGCTCATCGATGCGGGGTCCACGGTGATGCGCTGGAAGCTGTCCAGGTGCAGTCCGAGGGCGTCGGCGACGACGGCCTTGATCACGTCGCCGTGGCTGCAGGCCACCCACAACACGTCGGCGCCGTGCTCGTCGGCCAGCCTGCGGTCGTGCTCACGCACCGCCGCCACCGCACGCGCCTGCACCGCCGCCAGGCCCTCGCCCTCGGGGAACACCGCCGCGCTGGGCTGCTGCTGGACCACCGACCACAGCGGCTCCTTGACCAGGTCGGCGAGCTTGCGGCCGGTCCACGCCCCGTAGTCGACCTCGGCGAGCCGTTCCTCGACCACGGGCTCCAGCCCCAGCCGCTGCGCCAGCGGCTCCAGGGTGCGCGCACACCGCAGCAGCGGGGAGCGCACCAGCGCCTTGATCGGCAGATCGGCGACGCGGTCGACGACGCCGGCGGCCTGGCCGGCGCCCTTCTCGTCGAGGTCGATGCCCTCGGAGCGCCCCGCCAGGGTGTGCGCGGTGTTGGAGGTGGAGCGGCCGTGGCGCAGCAGAATCACCGTCATGTCGCCGAGACCACCCCGGCCCCCAACAGCGCCAGCACCACCGCGCCGACGATCACGCGGTAACCGACGAACCAGTACATGCTGTGGGTGAGCAGGAACCTCAGGAACCACGCCACCGCGGCGTAGCCCACGACGAAGGCGATGAGCACCGAGACGGCCAGCTGCGGGCCCGTCGCGCTCATGCCCTGCGTCACCGGCGCGAAGGCGTCGGGCAGCGAGAACAGCCCGGAGGCGAACACCGCGGGAATGGCCAGCAGGAACCCGAACCGGGCGGCCAGCTCGCGGTCGAGGCCGAGGAACAGCCCCGCGCTGATGGTGGCCCCGGAGCGCGACACGCCGGGCACCAGGGCCAGGCACTGGGACAGGCCGACGAGCACCGAGTCACGCCAGCTCAGCTGCTCGGCGTGGCGGGTCTGACGGCCCAGGCGCTCGGCGGCCGCGATCACCACGGCGAACACGATCAGCGCGGAGGCCACCAGCCACAGGTTGCGCGCCCCGGTGCGGATCTCATCCTTGAACAGCAGTCCGAACACCCCGATCGGGATGGTGCCGATGATCACATACCAGCCCATCCGGTAGTCCAGGTCGGCCCGGCGCTCCGCGTTGAGCAGGCCGGCGAACCAGGCCCGCACGATCCGCACGATGTCCCTGGCGAAATACAGCAGCACCGCCAGCTCGGTGCCGATCTGGCTGACCGCGGTGAACGAGGCGCCGGCATCGTCGCTGAAGAACACCCGCGACACGATCGCCAGGTGCCCCGAGGAGGAGACCGGCAGGAACTCGGTCAGCCCCTGGACGACGGACAGCACCACCACCTGCAGCCAGGACATCGCGGGTACGGCGATCTCCACGGTTGAGCTCCTCCCGCACTGGGCATCGGTCGGCCAGACCGAGACGACCGTACCGTGCGCTTCCTGGGAGTGTGCTGGGGAGATCAGCGATGGGCGCGGGACACCGGCTGGGCGATGGCGACCGCGTCGCGCACCGCGGCGGCCACGCTGCGCTCATCGGCGAGGTCGATGTCGACCAGGCCGCGGGTGGCGGTGGCCACGACGTCCTCGGCCTGCGGCACCGGTCCGGACAGCCGGGGGCGGTACACCTCGACCACGAGCTGCTGGTGTTCGACGAAGAAGGAGAAGCTCCGGCCGTCGCCCAGCTGCCCGAAACCGCTGGCGTTTATTCCGGCCGAGAGATCCTCGATCACGAACTCGCGGCCGTCGGCATCCCTGTCCGCGGCTAGCGTCATATCTGGGACCATACCGCTGACGCACGCGCACCACCGGCAGGACGGGCCCAATTGTTTCCTACAATCGCGATCTGACGGTCCAACCCACGATCAAACCGAGAGCCACTCCTTGATTCAGCACCACAAACACGCGACCACCCGGATTTATGTGGGCCTGCTCACGGCGTTGCTGACCGGCGGAGCGCTGCTGGGTTGCTCGACGAAATCCGTCGATGTGGCCCCGCCGACCATCGAAACCGCCCGGCCGGCGGTGTCCCCGCCGACCAGCGTCGCGCCCGCCGGCACCGTGCGCCCGCTGACCGGGCGGCCGCTGGCCGCGGCGGTCGCGCCCGGGGCGCGCGCCCTGCTGGTGCTGACCGCGGGAACCGACCAGGCCCCGTCGGTGCTGACGGTGCTGCCCACCGGCGGGGGCCCCACCCGCACCGTTGTGCTGCCCGGGCCGGCCACCGCGCTGGTCTCCGACGGTGGCACCACCGCCTACCTGGCGTCCCGGGGCAGCTACCTGACCGTCGACGTCGAGGCCGGCACCGCCGCCCGGGTCGACGTCAGCGGCCAACCCGACACCGAGTTCACCGCCATCGCCCGGCGCGCCGACGGCAGGCTGGTACTGGGCAGCGCCGACGGCGCGGTGTACATCCTGGCCGCCCCGTCGCACCATGCCAGTGCGGTCGAACACCGCACGGAGATCTTCGCGCGGGTGGATTCGCTTGTCACCCAGGGCAATACCACCGTGGTCCTGGACCGCGGGCAGACCTCGGTGACCTCGGTGGCCGCCGACGGCAGCGCCCAGCAGGCGCTGCGGGCCGGCGAGGGTGCAACCTCGATGGCCGTCGACCCGGTGGGCCGGGTGCTGGTCACCGACACCCGCGGCGACGAGTTGCTGGTCTACGGCGTGGATCCGCTCATCCTGCGTCAGCGCTACCCGGTGTCGGAGGCGCCCTACGGCGTGGTCGGCTCGCCGGAGCTGGCCTGGGTGTCACAGACCGCGGACAACGTCGTCGTTGGTTACGATCTGTCCACTGGAATCCCCGTGGAGAAGGTGCGTTACCCCACCGTGCAGCAACCCGACATCCTGGCCTTCGACGACGAAGCGGGCACGCTGTACGCCGTGTCGGGGTCCGGGGCCGGTGTGCAGGCCATCAGCGACGCCGGAGCACGGCGGTGACGGGCGCGCGCCGGGGCCGCATGCCGGCGGGCTGGGAGGCCGGTCTGTCCGACGACTACGAGTGGGTGCCGCTGCGGCTGCCCCCGGACGTCACCCGGATCACCGCGTCCACCCGGCTGTCGATCGAGGCCGAATACCGCGGCTGGGAGTTGACCAAGGTCCGGTTGTACACCGATGGTTCTCGACGAGTTCTCCTGCGCCGCAAGAAATCCCAGGTGCAGAATCCCCTCGGGAATCGGTGTGCCGACGGCCCGGTGGCCGCCCCCACGGAGCCGTAGCCGATGTATGACCTGATGCGCCGGGCGCTGTTCCTGGCGCCCCCGGAGCGGATCCACGGGGTGGCCTTCGGCGCCCTGCGCGCCGCCACCGCGGCCCCCCCGCTGCGGTCCCGGCTGCGCGCGGCGCTGGGGCCCACCGACCCCGCGCTGGCCAGCACGGTGTTCGGGGTGCACTTCCCCGGGCCGCTGGGCCTGGCCGCCGGCTTCGACAAGGACGGTCTGGGCCTGAACACCTGGGGTGCGCTGGGCTTCGGCTACGCCGAGGTGGGGACCGTCACCGCCCAGCCGCAACCGGGCAATCCGGCGCCGCGGTTGTTCCGGCTGGCGCAGGACCGTGCGCTGCTCAACCGGATGGGATTCAACAACCACGGTGCCGGGGCGCTGGCCATGCGGCTCTCCGCGCACCGGCCCGACGTGCCGATCGGGGTCAACATCGGCAAGACCAAGGCGACGCCGCCCGCCGGGGCGGTCGAGGACTACCGGACCAGTGCCCGGCTGCTGGCGCCGCTGGCCGCCTATCTGGTGGTCAACGTCAGCTCCCCCAACACCCCCGGGCTGCGGGACCTGCAGGCCGTGGCCGCGCTTCGGCCGATCCTGGAGGCGGTGAGCGCCGAGGCCGCGCCGAGCGTCACGCCGGTACTGGTCAAGATCGCCCCCGACCTCTCCGACGCCGACGTCGACGCCATCGCCGACCTGGCCGTCGACCTGGGCCTGGCCGGCATCGTCGCCACCAACACCACGATCTCGCGGGCCGGGCTGCGCACCCCCGGGGCCGCCGACCTGGGTTCCGGCGGCGTCTCCGGGCCCCCAGTGGCGCGGCGTTCACTGGAGGTGCTGCGCCGCCTCCACGACCGCGTGGGGGGACGGCTGGCCCTGGTCAGCGTCGGCGGCATCGAGACCGCCGACGACGCCTGGCAGCGCATCGTCTCCGGGGCCTCGCTGCTGCAGGGTTACACCGGTTTCATCTACGGCGGCGGGCTGTGGGCCAAACACATCCACGACGGGATCGCCGCGCGGCTGCACGAGGCGGGTTTCGCCACGCTGAGCGAGGCGGTGGGGTCGGCCCGGCCCTGACCGACGCCGAGCGCAACCCCGTGGTGGGAATCGGCGCGGATTTCCGCTACGGGGTTAGGCTCGGCGCGCGGTCGGTCGGGTCAGCTCTGCTCGTAGGTCCCGTGGATCACCGCGCGGGCGATGGCGTTCATGAACAGGTTGAAGCCCAGGTAGGCCGGGGACGCGTCCTCGGCGAGTTCCAGCTTCTCCACCCTCACCGCGTGCACGGCCACGAAGTAGCGGTGCACACCGTGCCCGGGCGGCGGGGCCGCACCGATGTAGCGGCGCATCCCGGCGTCGCCGACCAGCGTCAGCGCGTCCCCGGGCAGCAGGCTGCCGTCGCCGGCGCCGGCGGGCAGCTCGGTGACAGTGGCGGGCAGGTTGGCCACCGCCCAGTGCCAGAAGCCCGACGCGGTGGGCGCGTCGGGGTCGAAGACGGTGACGGCGAAGCTGCGGGTCTCCTCGGGGAAGCCCGACCAGCTCAGCTGCGGGGAGACGTCCTTGCCGCCGGCCCCCATGATCCCGCTGACCTGGGCGTTGGCCAGCGGTTGGCCGTCGGCGAAGGACTCGCTGGTCAGGGTGAAGCCGGGCAGCTTCGGCAGGAAGTCGTAGGGGTTGTACGGAAACGCCATGGGTGTCCTTTCTCCGGGTGTTCGGCGGCGCTCAGCAGTGCTTGAGGAAGTGCTCCATTACCTCGGTTCCGAACCGTAGCGCGTCGGTGGGTACCCGCTCGTCGACGCCGTGGAACAACGCCGCGAAGTCCAGCTCCGGCGGCAACCGCAGCGGGATGAAGCCGAAACAGCGAATACCCAACCGGGCGAAGTGTTTTGCATCGGTCCCGCCGGACAGCATGTAGGGCACGGTGCGGGCGTCGGGGTCCACGGCCAGCAACGCGCTGTTCATCGCCTCGACCAGATCCCCGTCGAAGCTGGTCTCGTAGGACGGCAGCTCGGTCACCCATTCGCGGGTGACGTCGGGGCCGATGATCTCGTCGACCTCGGCCTCGAACGCGGCCTGCCGGCCGGGCACGATGCGGCAGTCGACCACCGCCTCGGCGGTCGCCGGGATCACGTTGGCCTTGTAGCCGGCCGAGAGCATGGTGGGGTTGGCGGTATCGCGCAGCGTGGCGCCGATGATCCGGGCGATCCCGCCCAGCTTGGCGACCATCCCGTCCAGATCCGGCGAGGTGCGGTCGAAGGTGTAGCCGGTCTCCTCCCCGACGGCGGTCAGGAAGTCGGCGACGGCGTCGTGCACCACGATCGGGAAACGGTGCCGGCCGAGTTTGGCGACGGCCTCGGCCACCGCGGTCACCGCGTTGTCGGAGTGCACCATCGAGCCGTGCCCCGCCCGGCCGCGGGACTTCAGGCGCATCCACAGCATGCCCTTCTCGGCGGTCTCGATGAGGTAGAGCCGCCGCTCGCCGCCGTCGCGGCGCGGAACGGTCAGGGAGAACCCGCCGACCTCGCCGACGGCCTCGGTGACGCCGTCGAAGAGGTCGGGGCGGTTGTCGACCAGCCATTTCGCGCCGTAGTTGCCGCCGGCCTCCTCGTCGGCCACGAACGCGAAGACCAGGTCACGCGGCGGCACGATGCCCGCGCTCTTGAAGTGCCGGGCGACGGCGATCATCATCCCGACCATGTCCTTCATGTCGATGGCGCCGCGACCCCAGACGTAGCCGTCCTCGACGGCCCCGGAGAACGGGTGCACGCTCCAGTCGGCGGCCTCGGCGGGCACCACGTCGAGGTGGCCGTGCAGCATCAGCGCTCCCCGCGTGCGGTCGGCGCCCTCGAGCCGGGCGAAGACATTGGCCCGGCCGGGGGCCCCGGACTCGACGTAGGTAGTCTCGTAGCCCACCTCGGAGAGCCGATCCTGAACCCAGCGGGCGCACTCCTCCTCGCCCTTGGTGGTCGCCAGCTCCCCGGTGTTGGAGGTGTCGAACCGGATCAGCCTGCTCACAAGGTCGACGACTTCATCGGCCGCCTGTCGGGGGGAGGTCACAACACCCTTTCCTACCATTGGTCCGCCCGGCCCCGGGGGGTGGGCGTTTGGGTCCAGGCGCCACGATCCGTTAGCCTTAGCTGCCCAACGCGCAAGTGTGGGCTGGTCCGAGTGGCGGAATGGCAGACGCGCTAGCTTGAGGTGCTAGTGCCCTATTAACGGGCGTGGGGGTTCAAGTCCCCCCTCGGACACAACAGCAGCGCGGTACATCACCGCAGCTGACCGGCGCGCAGAGCGCCGTCGTTGACCCGCGTCCGCGACGTTCGCAGTAGCGCGGTCCGGCCACGTGACGGACTCGGGTGACTCCGGTGGCCCGGCAATGTACCGGTCGCGGCAAGCGTGGAAACGGGCCGGACGATTGGGGCCGGCGCTGTGGTTCTGCGCGACGGGCGAGGCGCTGTGCCGACGGTCCGAAAACGGAATAACGAGCGGGACATGTTCCGCGGCGGTAGGCCCGATGTCGGGGACCTCCCAGGGCCACAGCGGTTGCCGACGTCGCCGAAGAGCTTGCGGTGGAACTGGATCCGGCCCGCTTACAGTTGTTGGCATGTTCACCATCCCGACCCCGCCGCGCGCACGGCACACCGACCAATCGCGTACGCCCCATTCGGTCGGTGACGAACGTGACTGAACCGCCGCTGGACACCTCGACCCGGATGGCCGTCGAACGCACACGCCTGGCGCTCGAGCGCACCACCATGGCCTGGATTCGCACCAGCACCTCGCTGATCGCCTTCGGGTTCACCATCTTCAAGTTCTTCCAGTACCAGGCCGAGCAGAATCACCGCACCGTGTTCAGCCCGTGGGTCGTCGGCATGGTGATGATCGGCATCGGACTCACCGCGCTGACACTGGCCTGGTTTCAGCACCGCCAGGAGACCGCGGCGCTACGCGCGAAGGATGCACACCTGCCGTACTCACTGGCCGGCGTCATGGCCGGCCTGATCGCGATGCTCGGGATACTGGCCTTCGTCACCGTCGCCTGGCGACTCTGACCGCGGCCCTCACCACAGAGCGCTCTGCTGCGGAGCCGCCGGGCCGACGCAGAGTCTGCCGATACTGTCCGTACGCCCGGCCGGACCGGCACTCAATAGACGTCGCGCACATAGCGTTTGGCCGCCACCATGGCGCGCTTGTAGTCGGTGGCGGCCTCGCGTGTCATCCCGCCGTGGACCCTGATGATCTCGGTCAAGGCGGCGTCGACGTCCTTGGCCATCCGCGTGGCGTCGCCGCAGACGTAGAAGTGGGCGCCGTCGTCGAGCCAGCGCCACAGCGCCGCCCCCTGGTCGGTCATCTTGTGCTGGACGTAGACGCGCCGGTCCTGGTCGCGGGAGAACGCCAGGTCCAGGTGGTGGAGCAGCCCGGCGGCGACCATCTCCTGCAGTTCCTCGCGGTAGTAGAAGTTCTCGGTGCGGTGCTGGTCGCCGAAGAACAGCCAGTTGCCGCCGGTGTGCCCCAGCGCGCGCCGTTCCTGCAGGAACCCCCGGAACGGCGCGATGCCGGTCCCCGGCCCCACCATGATCATCGGTGTCGCCGGGTCTGCGGGCGGGCGGAAATGCGGGGAGCGCTGCAGGAACACCGGCACGCCGGCCCCTCCGGGCAGGTCGGCCAGGTGGGTGGAGGCGACACCGCCGCGGGGCCCGCCGTCGGCGCCGCGGTAGCGCACCACCGACACGGTCAGCTGCACCTCCCGCGGGCTGACCAGCGGGCTGCTGCAGATCGAGTACTGCCGCGGGGTCAACCGCACCAACGCCGACTGCCACTGTTCGGGGTCGGCACGCACGGCGAACTGCGCCAGGACGTCGAGCCCGTTGCGGTTGACCAGCCACCGGTCCAGGTCGGCACGGTCGCCGCGCAGCAGCCTGGCCGCCGCGGTGTCGCGGCAGTTCTCGGCAACGAATGCCAGCAGGCCGGGGGTGACCCTGGTGATGTCGTAGCTGACGGTCAGGGCCTGGCGCAGGGTGGTTTCGGCACCGTCGACGACGACGGGCGCGCTGCCGGACAGGCCCGTGCACCCCAGCCAGCTGTCCACCGCGACGTCGCTGTTTCTGGCGAAGACCCCGAGGGAGTCGCCCACGGCGTAGTCGACGGTGTCCGCGTCGTGGGCGGAGAGGTCGAAGCCGAAGTGGCGCACCTCCTTGGCCGAGGACACCGGGGTCAGCCTGGTGTTGCGGCACAGCGGGGCCAGCAGCGGGTCGGCGCGGGTGAAGGGCCGGGCCGGCGCGGCCACCGCGCCACCCCCGGTCACCGCGCCACCCCCGGCGTGCGGTTCCGCGACCGCACCGCCGGCGCCGGCCCGGGCCTCCGGGAGGCGGCCGGCGACGTCGTCGGCCCAACGCGCCATCGGTTCGTCGTCATAGATCTCGCAGTCGGCGCGCTCGAGCAGCCGGGTGGCGCCCAGGTCGGCCAGCCGGGTATCCAGCGACTTGGCGTAACCGCAGAAGTTGTCGTAGGAGCGGTCGCCGATTCCCAGCACCGCGAAGCGCACACCGTCGAGCTGCGGGGCGTCCTCGGCCGCCAGCTGCCGCCAGAGCCCGGCGCCGTTGTCCGGGGGTCCGCCGTCGCCGAACGTGCTGGTGACGATGACCACGTCGCCGGCGGCGGCCAGCTCGGCGACGTCGACGTCGTCCATCGCGCGCAGTCGGGCCCCGCCCAGCCGGTCGCCGAGCCGGGCCGCGAAGTCCTCGGCGTTACCGGTCTGCGACGCCCACAGCAGCAGCGGTCCGGTGCCCGTGTCGGCCGCGGTCGCGGCCGCCGGAACCTCGGCGGTGCCGGACCGCGAGTAGATCCCGGCCAGCAGCCCGTCGACCCACAGCCGGGTGCGGGGCCGCAGCGGGGCGCCGACGGGCAGCACCGGCACCCCGGGCTGTCCGTGCTCGATTCCGGCGAAGAACCCGGTCAGATAGATCTTCTCGTCGTCGTCGAGTCCGGGGGCACCGTCGAGCATCGGCGGGACGGCCTCCAGCGCCACCGGCCGCAGCGCCACCGCGCAGACCTTGAACTCCGGCTGCAACGACGCCGGGTCCACGGCGTCGTTGGTCAGCGCGTTGACGGCCAGGTACTCGCCGTGTTCGTCGTTCCAGTGGAACGGAACCCAGACGTTGCCGGGCCGGACCCGGTCGGTGAGCACCGCGGGCAGTACCGCGCGACCGCGGCGTGAGGTCAGCTCCACCGGGGTGCCCGCCACGATGCCGGCCGCGGCCGCGTCGTCGGGATGGATCTCCACGAAGGGTCCGCCGTTGAGCTTGTTGAGCTTGGCCACCCGACCGGTCTTGGTCATGGTGTGCCACTGGTGCTGCAGTCGGCCGGTGTTGAGCACCATCGGGTACTCATCGTCGGGCAGCTCGGCGGCCTCCATGTGCGGCCGGGGGTGGAACACCGCGCGCCGGGAGTCGGTGGCGAACGCCAGTCGCGGCCGGTGCCCCGCCTCGTCGACGAACAGGTCCTGGCTCACCCCGTCGTTGAGGTAGCGGATCGGGTGGCGGTCGCCGTCGGTGCCGTCCGGGTCCGGTGGCACCGGCCACTGCAGCGGGGTCCGTCGCAGCCGCTCATAGCTGGCCCCCCGCAGGTCGTATCCGGTTCGGGGATTGTGGAATTCGCGGATCTCGTCGAAGATCTCCGCGCTGGACCCGAAGGCGAAATCCGCACCGAAACCGAGGTGCCCGGCCACCCCGCAGATCAGCTCCCAGTCCGGCCGGGCCTGCCCGGCCGGCGGGATCGACTGCTGCAGCAGGGTGAGGTTGCGGTCGGAATTGACCATGACCGCATCGGATTCGGCCCACAACGCCGCGGGCAGCACGATGTCGGCGTAACGGTTGGTGGCGGTGTCGGCGTAGGCGTCCTGGGTGATGACCAACTCGGCGGCCTCCAGGCCGGTGATGACCGAGGCGCGGTTGGCCATGCTTGCCACCGGGTTGGTGCAGATCACCCAGACCGCCTTGATCTCGCCGCGGCTGAGCCGGCGGAACATCTCGACGGTGCCCGGGCCCACCTCCGAGCGGATGGTGCCCGGCGGGCGGCGCCACCGCTGCTCGACGAACGCGCGGTCCTGCGGCGAGGTCACCGTGCGCTGGCCGGGCAGGCCGGGCCCCATGTAGCCCATCTCGCGGCCGCCCATCGCGTTGGGTTGGCCGGTCAGCGACATCGGTCCGCTGCCGGGCCGGCAGATCGTGCCGGTGGCCAGGTGCAGGTTGCAGATCGCGTTGGTGTTCCAGGTGCCGTGGGTGCTCTGGTTGAGCCCCATCGTCCAGCAGGACATCCATTCACCGGCCTCGGCGATCATCGCCGCCGCGGTGCGGATGTCCTCCTCGGCCAGGCCGGTGATCTCGGCGACCCGCTCCGGCGGATAGTCGGCCAGGAACTGCGGCATCGCCTCCCATCCCTCGGTGTGCTCGGCGATGAAATCGCGGTCGATGTCCCCGGATTCGACCAGCAGATGCAGAATGCCGTTGAGCAGCGCCAGGTCGGTGCCCGGCCGGATCGGCAGGAACAGGTCGGCCTTGGCGGCGGTCTCGGTGCGGCGCGGGTCCACCACGATCAGCTTCGCGCCCGCCTTCATGCGGTCGATCATCCGCAGATACAGGATCGGGTGGCAGTCGGCCATGTTCGCACCGATCACGAAGAACAGGTCGGCGCAGTCGAAGTCGGTATAGGAGCCGGGCGGCCCGTCGGCACCCAGGGACTGCTTGAAACCCGTGCCCGCGCTGGCCATGCACAGGCGCGAGTTCGACTCCAGGTAGGTGGTGCGCAGATAGCCCTTGGCCAGCTTGGTGGCGACGTACTGCGCCTCCAGCGACATCTGCCCGGACACGTAGAGCGCCACCGAGTCCGGGCCGTGCTCGTCGATGATCGCCCGGAGCCGGCGGGCCGCCTCGGCGACCCCGTCGTCGACCGGTGTCGGTACGGCCTCCTCCGATCGCGACGGCCGCACCAGTGCCGAGGTGAGCCGACCCTCGGTGGCGGCCATCATCTCCGCATGAGTCGCGCCCTTGGTGCACAGGCGGCCGAAGTTGGTCGGGTGCAGCCGGTCACCGCTGACACGCGCGATGACCGGCCGCCCCTCCTCGCTTCTGGTCTGCACCGCGATACCGCAGCCGACACCGCAGTATGAGCACGCCGTTCGGGTCGTCGTTCCCGATTCCGTGGGAGCAGCCATGGTCTCCAGTAGTGGGCAGAGTCGGTTGTGGTTATCTCACCGGGGTATCCGCGCCGGACGGATCCGCCCGTTCACACCCCGGCCCGGGCCATCCGGGTGCCCTTGCGCAGGTAGCAGTACCAGGTCACGCCGAGCAGGACGAGGAAGAACGCCACGTAGAACTGCAGCGCGGGCTGGATGTTGCCGAAGCTGGCCTTGGACCAGGCGTAGGCCAGCGGCACGATGAACCCGCCGAAGGCGCCCACCGAGGAGATGATCCCCAGCGCGCCGGCGGCCTGCCGGCGCATGAACACCATCGTGTCGGGATCGCCACCGGCGTCCTCGCCCTTGACCTGGAAGATCCTCGAGATCATCCGGTAGGTGGATCCGTTGCCGATTCCGGTGGCGACGAACAGGAACATGAAGGCCACGAAGAACACCGGCAGGTTGACCGCGCGTACCGACCACAACGCGGCGGCGGCCCCGGCGGCCAGCATGACGAAGCTCGCGGCGGTGATGCGGGCGCCGCCGATCCGGTCGGAGAGCTTGCCACCCAGCGGCCGCGCGATCGAGCCGATGCCGGCGCCCAGGAACGCCCAGGCCAGCGCGATGTCACCGCGGTCGAATACGGCCTTGAGCAGGGTGGGGAACGCCGCGGAGTAGCCGATGAAGGAGCCGAAGGTGCCGATGTACAGCAGCGACATCACCCAGGTGTCGGCGTGCCGCAGCGACTGCCAGACCGGCTTCACGTCGGCCTTGGCCTCGGTCAGGTTGTTCATGAACAGGAAGGCACACACCGCCGCGACGACGGCCAAGGGCACGTAGAACAGCCCCGCCCGCGACAGCGCGACGCCGCCCCCGGCCACGACCACCAGCGGGATGATCTTCTGGGCGACCGCCACACCGATATTGCCCCCGGCCGCGTTGAGCCCCAGTGCCCAGCCCTTCTCCTTCTCGGGGTAGAAGAACGAGATGTTGGCCATCGAGGAGGCGAAGTTGCCCCCGCCGAAACCGGCCGTCGCCGCGATCAGCACCAGCGCCGGGAACGGGAACGTGGGATCACCGACCGCCCAGGCCATCAGCAGGCACGGGATCAGCAGCATCGATGCCGAGATCACCGTCCAGTTGCGGCCGCCGAACACCGGGATGGCGAAGGTGTAGGGAATGCGCAGGAACGCCCCGACGCCGCTGGGCACCGCCACCAGCCACAGCGCCTGGGTGGTGCTCAGCGCCCACCCGGAGGCCGCCGCGGAACCGTCGGCACCCGCGGTCATCTGCACCACGACGATGCTCCACAGCAGCCACACCGAGAACCCGATGTGCTCGGCGAAGATCGAGAAGATCAGGTTGCGCCGCGCGACGGGTTTGCCGGTGGTGGACCAGAATTCGGGGTCCTCGGGACGCCAGTCGTCGATCCAGTGTTTGCCCTTGTGGTGGCGGTGTCCGGGAGGCGCCGGAGGGGCGAGAGCGGTTGCCTCGGTGGTGGTCGACACGTCGAAGTCTCCTGTCGGGGAACATGGTGGTGATGCCGGGGCCGGGGGCGCGACGGTGGGCCCCCAGCTGGGTTCCCCGACGCTATGAACGCCGTGTTACGAGTCCGAACGGACGGCGTAAAACGACCGATACAAAGATCTCATCGCGGCGCCGGCGGCGATGTCAGCGACGGTATTCATCCTCGACTCACCCCCGAAACAGCCGCGTAACAATCCCGACCTAGCTTCGGGCCTACACCGAGCTGCTGCCAGTGATGGCAGACGTCGACAACGGTATCTCTGAACAGCTTTAGCTACAAGGCTTTTCAGCTGCCCCCGGCCGATTCTGTCCGGGCGGGGCGACACAATCGACCGGAGGGCGAGCAGACGTATGAACGACGGCAGCACACCACGCTTCCTGCAGGGCGCGTTCGACTTCGACGGCAAGGGCTACGACAAGGCCGATCCACTGGACCCCTCGCTGCGGTACGCGGTGCCCGCCGGCGCCACCACCCAGCCGGTGTACTTCCGCGGCGGCAACTCCAGCGACGAGATGGTCACCGTGATCCTCTACCGCGATGGAAAACCCATGCGCTACTTCCCTATCGGCGCCAAGAGTGCCAGTCATGTCGCACTGCGCGTGGTCGAGGACCTGCTCGCCGACACCGTGCTGGAGCTCTACATCGCCGCGCCGGCGGGCTCGTCGGGCAGCGTCGTCGTCGACCTGGGCCTGGTGGAGTTCTAGATGACCGCCACCGTCAGCGCCGGGTCCAACGGCCACGCCGGGTCCACCGCGAAGGCCCGGCTGGTCGTCGTCGGCAACGGCATGGCCGGGATCCGTGCCATCGAGGAGGTGCTCACCCGCGGCGGCGCCGAGAAGTACTCGATCACGGTGTTCGGTGACGAACCCTACGGCAACTACAACCGCATTCTGCTGTCCAATGTGCTCGCCGGCAGCGACGACCCGGCCGAGATCTACCTCAACGCCCTGGACTGGTACACCGAGCACGAGATCGACCTGCGCGCCGGTGTCCGCGTGGTGCGTATCGACACCTACGCCCACCTGGTCTACGCCGACGACGGCACCGCCATGCGCTACGACAAACTGATCCTGGCCACCGGAAGCCGTTCGTTCTTCCCACCGATGACCGGACTGTGGCGCGACGACAAGACCCTGGCCGACGGGGTGTTCGGGTTCCGCACCCTCGACGACACCTCGGCGATGATCGCCGAGGCCGCCACCCGCACCAAGGCGGTGGTCATCGGCGGCGGCCTGCTTGGCCTGGAGGCCGCCCGCGGGCTGCAGAACCGCGGACTGACCGTCGATGTCGTCCATGCCGGCCCCACGCTGATGAACGCCCAGCTCGACGACCTGGCCGGCAACATTCTGCGGAACTCGGTGGAGGCGTTGGGCATCGGTGTGCACACCGAGAAACGCACCACCGAGGTGCTCGTCGACGACCCGACCGGCCGGCTGGCGGGCATCGTCTTCTCCGACGGTGAGCGGCTGGACTGCGACATGCTGGTGATCGCGGCCGGGATCCGGCCCAACGTCGGGCTGGCCATGCGTGCCGGGTTGACGGTCGAACGCGCGATCGTCGCCGACGACCACATGCGTTCGGTCGACGATGACGACATCTACGTCGTCGGCGAGTGCGCCCAGCACCGCGGGCAGGTCTACGGGCTGGTGGCCCCGCTGTGGGAGCAGGCCAGGGTGCTGGCCGACCATCTCACCGGGACCGACCCGGGCGCGGCCTATCACGGGTCCCGGGTCGCCACCAAACTCAAGGTCGCCGGTGTGGACGTCGCCGCGATGGGCGTCAAGACACCCGAACACCCCGACGACGAATTCATCCAGTACTCCGAACCCAAGCACGGTGTCTACAAGACCGTCGTCATCCGCGACGGCAAGCTCGTCGGGGCAACCCTGGTCGGCGACGTGAGCAAGGTGTCGTTCCTGAGCCAGGCCTTCGACAACGGGCTGCCGCTGCCCGAGGAGCGGGTGGCGCTGATGTTCGACATCGGCACCCCCGACGTCGAGGTCGGGGTCGCCGAACTCGCCGACGACGCCCAGGTGTGCAACTGCAACGGGGTGTCCAAGGGCACCCTGGTGGGCTGTGTCCAGGACGGCGAGACCTCGGTCAGCGGGGTGATGGCCAAGACCAGGGCGGGCAAGGGCTGCGGATCGTGTAAGCAACTGGTCGGCCAGATCGTCGAATGGGCCGCCGGCGGCGCGGTCACCGAGGACCCCTCCGCTTCCTGGTACGTGCCCGGGGTGCCCTACGACAAACCGGCGCTGATGGCCAAGATCCGCGAACTGAAGCTGCACTCGGTGTCCTCGGTGTTCGCCGCGCTGGCCCCGGACGGCAGGCCGGACGCCGGGTCGAAGATGGCGCTGTCGTCGTTGCTGGAGATGATGTGGGCCGAGGAGTTCGTCGACGAACGCGACGCCCGCTTCATCAACGACCGCGTGCATGCCAACATCCAGCGCGACGGCACCTTCTCGGTGGTGCCGCAGATGCGCGGCGGTGTGACCAGTTCGGCTCAGCTGCGCCGCATCGCCGACGTCGCCGACAAGTACGACATCCCCATGATCAAGCTGACCGGTGGTCAGCGCATCGACCTGCTGGGGGTGCGCAAGGAGGACCTGCCCGCAGTGTGGGCGGATCTGGACATGCCCTCCGGCTATGCCTACAGCAAGAGCTTCCGGACGGTGAAAACCTGTGTGGGCAGCGACTTCTGCCGCTACGGACTGGGTGACTCCACCGCACTGGGCATCGCGATCGAGGAGCGCTACCAGGGACTGGCCAGCCCCGGGAAGATGAAACTGGCCGTCACCGGCTGCCCCCGCAACTGCGCCGAGGCGCTGTGCAAGGACCTCGGCGTCGTCGCGGTCGAGGGCGGACGCTGGGAGATCTACGTGGGCGGCGCCGCGGGCGCGCACGTCCGCAAGGGCGATCTGCTGGCCACGGTGGAGACCCCCGAGCAGGTGATGACCCTGACCGGCCGATTCCTGCAGTACTACCGCGAGAACGCCAACTGGCTGGAACGCACCTATGCCTTCGTACCGCGGGTCGGCATCGACCACATCCGCGCGGTGGTGGTCGACGACACCGAGGGAGCCGCGGCTCAATTGGACGCCAACATGGCCAAATCCGTTGCCGCCTATCGCGATCCCTGGAAGGACGGCCGGGAGCCGGCCACCGAGGGGCAATTCCGCAGTGCGCTGCCGCTGCTGCCGCTGCCGCAGGTGCCGGTGCGATGAGCAGCCGGATCCCGGTGGGCCCGGTCGAGGAGATCCCCGTGGGCGAGGGCCGCACCTACGCCGTGGCGGGCGAGCAGATCGCCGTGTACCGCCTGCGGGACGGTTCCCTGCGGGCGCTGGGGGCGATCTGCCCGCACAAGGGCGGCCCGCTGGCCGACGGGCTGACCGACGACGCCGTGGTGGTCTGCCCGCTGCACAACTACAGCTACGACATGTGCACGGGAGCCGAGGTGACCGGCAGCGGTCTGTCGGTACGCGCCTACCCGGTCGACGAGATCGGCGGCACGATCCAGATCACCGTATGACCGGCGTGAGGGGTCGCACGTGATCTCGATGGTCTGGCGCGAATTGTCGGGCGCAGGAGCGCCCCGGGCAGTATCGTCGGCGCGTCGTGTTCCCCCGACCGCGCCGGCAACCGGCATCGGTTTCCTCCGGCACCGAACCGAAAGACACCCGCCATGGACGTCGCCCGCCGCCTGCGCACCGCGGTGGCCGCGCTGGTCACCCTGAGCGTGCTGAGCGGATGCGTGTCCCCGGAGAACCCGCGGCAGGCCACACCCACGACCCATACCTCCACCGCGCCGGAAGTCACCGACCTCGTGCGCGCGACGATGACCGAACAGCATCTCAAGGCGGCACTGGTCCGCGTGACCATCGACGGCAAGGAGGTGCTCACCGAGGCGTTCGGCGACTCGATGACCGGAGTGCCGGCCACCACGGACATGCACTTCCGCAACGGTGCGGTGGCGATCTCCTACGTCGCCACCCTGCTGCTGCGCCTGGTCGACGAGGGCACGGTGTCCCTTCAGGACACGCTGTCCACGTGGCTGCCCGACATCCCGCATTCCGACCGGGTCACCCTGGGGCAGCTCGCGCAGATGACGTCGGGGTACGCCGACTACGTCCTGGGCAATGACGAGTTCAACGCCGCGCTCGACCGGGATCCGTTCCGGCAGTGGGAACCCGACGAGCTACTCGGCTACGCGGTGTCCAGACCGCTGCTCTACGAACCGGGCACCAACTGGAACTACTCCCACACCAACTATGTGCTGTTGGGGATGGCCCTGGAACGTGCGACCGGCCAGCCGATGCCCCAGCTGCTCGACGAGCAGGTGCTGGGCCCCCTTGGCCTGAAGGACACCGCGAATTCCTTCACCGCGCAGATCCCGGCGCCCGTGCTGCACGCTTTCACCTCGGAACGCCGTGCGGCACTGCACGTTCCGCCCGATGTACCCTTCTACGAGGAGTCCACGTTCTGGAACCCGTCGTGGACCATCACCCACGGCGCGGTGCAGACGACCACCATCTCCGATCTGGCCGCCGGCGCGGCCGGGGTGGGTTCGGGCCGGCTGCTGTCCCCCGAGTCCTATGCCGCCATGGCCTCCACCGACCTGCGCGGCCGGACCCACCCGCAACCGGGCTGTCCGACCTGCGCGGCGATGAGCACGGGGTACACCTATGGTCTCGGGCTGGTGATCTCGGGCGAGTGGTTACTGCAGAATCCGCAGTTCTTCGGCTACGCCGCGGTGGGGGCGTATCTGCCCTCGCGGCGGATCGCGATCGCGGTGGCGGTCACCTTCGATCGGGACGCCTTCGACGACGAGGGCGACTACCCCAACGCCGCCGACACGCTGTTCCGCCGGATCGCGGCCGAGCTGGCCCCGGAACAGGCTCCCCCGCAGCGACCGGGCTGAGACGGTACCGTCAAGGCCGTGGCACCGAAAGTCCTGTTCATCTACAACGATCCGACCGCTCCGGAGGCCCTGCTGGGTGACGCGTTCACCGAGCGCGGGTTCGACGTGGAGGTGTTCACCGCCGTCCCGGAGGACCGCGTGGACCACCCGGCGTTCGACGTCGAGTTTCCCGACCCCACCGGCTACGACGTCATCGTCCCGCTGGGATCCCGGTTCTCGGTGCACGACGAGGCCCTGGGGCGCACCTGGGTCGGCGCGGAGATGGCGATGGTTCGCGACGCCGCAGCCGCGGGCGTGGGTGTGCTCGGCGTGTGTTTCGGCGGCCAACTGGTGGCGCAGGCGTTCGGGGGTACCGTCTCCCGGTCGCCGGCACCGGAGATCGGCTGGTACGAGCTCGACAGCAGCGACCCCGGCCTGATCCCGGCCGGCCCCTGGTTCCAGTGGCACTTCGACCGGTTCAGCACCCCGCCGGGTGCCACCGAGCTGGCCCGCACCGCGGGCGCCACCCAGGCCTTCGTGCTGGGCAGGACGATGGGCCTGCAGTTTCACCCCGAGCTCGACGCTCCGCTGCTGGACCTGTGGATCGCCCACGACCACGACGACGAGCTCGGCCGGCTCGGGCTCACCGCCGCCGGGCTGCGGGCGGCCACCGCCGCCGAACGCGATGCCGCGGTGTCGCGGTTGCGGGCGCTGGTCGCGGCGTTCCTGGACCGGGTCGCCGCCGACACCTCCGGGGCCGTGGCTCAGTCCTGAACCGGCGAAGCCCGGCCCGCCCGTTCACGCCCCAGCTGATGTCCCAGGGCGTCGGCGATCCCGGGTGCCCGGAACCGGTGCCCGAGTCCGGCCAGGGCGGCCGGCTCCACCCGCTGGCTGGCCGCCGCGAGTTCCCGGACCCCGTCGGCGCCCAGCAGCAACCGCGGCCCCAGCGCCGGCACCGGCAGCACCGCGGGGCGGTGCAACACCGCCGCCAGGGCGGCGGTGTAGTCGCTGTTGCGCACCGGTTCGGGTGCCACGGCGTTGACGGCGCCGCTCATCCGGGCGTCGTAGAGCGCCCGGTAGTAGATGTCGATCAGGTCGTCCAGGCCGATCCACGACAGCCACTGCCGGCCGGAGCCCAGCCGCCCGCCCAGACCGGCGGAGAACAGCGGCCACAGCAGCCGCAGTGTCCCGCCCCGCGCGGACTGCACGATGCCGGTGCGGACCCGCACCACCCGCAGACCGCCGTCGGCGGCGGGCGCGGTGGCGGCCTCCCAGTCGGTGACGACATCGGCCAGGAAACCGTCTCCGCGGCTTGCGTCCTCGGTCAGGGTCTCGTCGCCGCGGTCATATCCGTAGAACCCGATCGCCGAGGCACCGACGAAGACGCGGGGGCCGTCGCCGGTGCGCGCGGCGGCCTCGGCCAGCCGCCGTGTCGGCTCGATGCGGCTGTCACGGATGGCGGCCTTGTGGCGCGGGGTGAACCGGCCGGCGATCGACTCGCCGGCCAGGTGCACGACGGCGTCGACGCCGGCCAGCAGGTCGGGGGCGGGCGCATCCGGTCGCCACTGCCGTTCGTCGGGGCCGGCGGGGGTCCCGCGCACCAGCCGGACGACCCGGTGTCCGCCGGTGCTCAGCAGCGCGCACAGCGCGGTGCCGACCAGGCCCGAGGAACCCGTCACCGCGACGGTGAGCCGCCCGGCCCCGGCCGCGGCGGCGTCGCGGTGCGCCCCGAGGTCCTCGGCGAGCTGGCGGTGCCGGTAGTCGAAGGTCGACCTGAGCAGCCGCGCGGGCACGGGCGTCTCGACCCGGTCCCGCAGCAGGGTGGTGCCGTCGCCACGGTCGGCGAAGTCGTGGGTGTGCCGCCAGTGCCGGATCACCAGCGGCGGCCACGACATCGGCCCGGCGGCGTCCAACTCGTCGACGAAGCGGCGCGGCGGGTCGTAGGCGGTGGGATCGTGCTGGGCCACCCAGCGCAGTCCGCCGGGCAGACCGAGCACGGCGCGACCGTCGGCCAGTGAGACCGCCTCCTGTACCGCGGACATGGGCTGCCACGGCGGCAGCAGGCGCTCCAGCGCCCCCGGTCGGGTGTGCCAGGCGAAGACGTCGTCGATCGGGTGCGCCAGGACGCTGGAGTATTCGATTCCCATGGCACCGGGTGTACCCGCCCGCGTCGCCGGATGAGCGCGGAACGCCGACGGAAACGGTGACGAATGGCTGACCGAATCTCCGGCGGGAATCTGCGGCCGACTCCACCGGGGAGCGGCACAACGGCACGGCGATGGTGTGCAATGGGGTATGGACGGGTTGATGTTCGCCGACCGCCGTCATGCCGGGCGGGTGCTGAGCGAGGCGCTGGGCGACTATCGGGGCCGGGCCGGGCTGCTGGTGCTGGGGTTGGCCCGCGGCGGGGTGCCGGTGGCGGCCGAGGTGGCCACCTCGCTGGGCGCCGAACTCGACGTCGCCGTGGTGCGCAAGCTGGGGGCGCCGGGCCACGAGGAACTGGCACTGGGCGCGATCGCCGGTGAGCGGATGGTGCTCAACGAACACCTGATGCGGTCGCTGGGGGTCTCCGAGGACTCGCTGGCGCCGGTGATCGACCGCGAACGCCGTGAGTTGGCCCGCCGCGAGACCGCCTACCGGTCGGGACGGCCATCGGCCGACCCGCGCGGCCGCACGGTGATTCTGGTGGACGACGGGCTGGCCACCGGGGCCAGTATGCGCGCGGCCGTGCTGTCGGTGCGCGATCGCGGCGCCGCGCAGGTGGTGGTGACGGTGCCGACCGCACCGGCCAGTGCAGTCGACGAATTCGCCGGTATCGCAGATGATTTCGTGTGCCCGGACCTGAGACGGGACTTCATGGCGGTGGGGTATTCCTACCGGGACTTCCACCAGGTCGACGACGACGAGGTACGCAGGCTGCTCGACGGCTGAGCCGGCTCAGTCGCGGTCGCGGTGCTCCTCGCCGCCGGGCTGCCCGGATTCCGACGCCGGTTCTCCGGTCTCGTCGGTGGCCTCCTCGGTGACCTCCCCGGCGGCCTCAGTGTCCTCGGTGGCCTCAGTCGCCTCGGTGTCCTCGGCGTCCTCAGCGTCCTCGGCGGTCTCAGTGTCCCCAGCGTCCCCAGCGTCCCCAGCGTCCTCGGCGGAATCGCCGGTCTCCCCCGCCTCCTCGGCCTCCCCCGCGTCCTCGCCCGGCTCCCCGGACTCGCCGGTCTCCTCCGACGGTGCTTCCTGCGGGGCCTCCGATTCGCCCGCGGGCCCGGCCGCCGACTCGGCTTCCGGTTCTGCGGCGCCACCGGACTCATCCACGGTGGTCACGGCATCGGCGGCCGCGGTGGTGGCCACCTCGTCCTCGGGATACTCGGCGTCGAAGTTCTGGTAGGTCTCGTCGATCGCATCACCCGATGCGGTACCGGCCTCGTCACCGCCTCCGACCAGGGCGGGCTCGGCCTCGGCGCGATGCCGCTCCCGAATCGCGTCGATGATCAGCAGAATGACCCCGAGCACGCTGGCCCCGATGCACACCCAGGCCACCAGCTCGTTGCTGGTGACGACCGCGGTGACCAACGACGCCAGGCCGATGACGGCAAGCACCAGCGCAACGATCAACATCGATCGATCATCTCCTCCGCGGAACCGGACCGCGCACTACCCGGTTCGGTTCAGTTGTTGCCGCGGTTGAACTGGTTGAAGCCGCCGTCGTTGCCGGCGCCGGAATCGACGGGAGCCGCCGAACCGCGCTGACCGAGCTCCTCCAGCTGGGATTCCAGGTAGGTCTTCAGGCGGGTGCGGTACTCACGTTCGAAGGTGCGCAGCTGCTCGAGGCGGCCTTCCAGAACGGTGCGCTGCTGGTTGATGGTGCCCATGATCTCCGAGTGCTTGCGCTCGGCATCGGCCTGCAGGGCGTCGGCCTTCTCCTGGGCCTGCCGCAGCTGGGTCTCCGAGCGGCTCTGCGCATCGGCGAGCATCGACTCGGCCCGCGAGCGCGCGTCGTTGACGGTGGACTCGGCGGTGCGCTGGGCCTCGCTGATCATCGCGTCGGCGTTGGCCCGGGCATCGGCGAGCATCTTGTCCGACTCCGCCTTGGCGGTGCTGGTCAGGCGGTCGGCGGTGTCCTGGGCCAGTGCCAGCACCCGCGCCGCCTTGATGTGGGCTTCCTCCCCGGTGGCCGCGGGCGCCGGCGTCGGCGCCGGGGCCTCGTAGACCGGCTGCACTGGTTCGGGCTCCGGCTCGGGCTCGGGCTGGTAGAGCGGCACCGCCTGGGTGGCCTGCCCGCCGCCGCCGGCGCGGGCCGCGGCCAGCTCCTGGTCGAGCTCGCTGACCCGCTGGCGCAGGTCGGCGTTCTCCTCGATGAGACGGGTCAGCTCGTTTTCCACCAAGTCGAGGAACGCATCGACCTCGTCCTCGTTGTAGCCACGCTTACCGATCGGCGGCTTGCTGAACGCCACATTGTGGACGTCGGCTGGTGTCAGCGGCATTGTCTGCCCCCTCGTTCGTGGATGGTCGAGCCGATCTCACACTATTAGAGCGAGCGACCCGGGTGGTAGCCGTGGAGTAACTGGCGTCCATCCTGTCACACCAGACCCGCCGGTTGCGCCTGAGGTCGATAATTAAGAGTGAATTTCAATCTTTTTTGCCCGGCTTTTCGGCGTGGCGGCCACCGAAAACGACCTTTTCGAGGTATACGCGGCGCGCGCGGAGCCCGTCGGCTAAGCGCGATGCCAGCCGAATACCATCCGCATGCCAGCCCCGGGAGCGACGGGTCACACGGCGGCCGAGGCAGCCGCCGAGTAGGCCAGCTGCATACCGAAGAAGACCACCAGCAGCAGGACCATGATGGACAGGTCGAACCGGATGGCGCCGATCGTCAGCTGCGGAATGATCCGTCGCAGCAGCTTCACGGGGGGATCCGTCACCGTCAGGATCACCTCCAGGATCACCACGGTGAAGCCGCGCGGGCGCCAATCCCGGCTGAACGACCGGATGAACTCGACGATGACCCGGGCGATCAACAGGAGCCAGAAAACGAACAGCGCGAAGTACAGGACCTGAAAGAACAGCGCCAACGAATGCCTGACCTTACTGAGGACGTGTGATGTTGCCGACATCGCCCGTGCGACGGGACGGTGCCGGCGAATCCGACTCCGTCAGCCTACCTTCGGCCGATTCGGCGGGGCGCCGCGGAGTCCCCGGCGTCGGCCCTCACCGATGGACGGCCCTGATCGGCGGGCGAATCACTGGTAGGCGTAGAACCCGGCCTCGGCCATCCGGCGCCGCTCCTCGGGGGTGACCTCGACATCGGCCGGCGACAGCAGGAACACCTTGGTCGCGACCTTGTCGAAGGAACCCCGCAACGCGAACGCCAGTCCGGCGGCGAAGTCGACGAGCCGCTTGGCGTCGGCGTTGTCCATCGACACCAGGTCCATGATCACCGGGGTGCCGTCACGGAAGCGCTCGCCGATGGTGCGGGCCTCGCTGTAGTCCTTGGGACGAAGCGTGGTGATCTTCGACAGCGGGCTGCCCTCGTCGAAGAGCATCTGCATCCGGCGGGGGTCCATCGCCAGTGCACCGCGGGTCGGGCCGCCACCGCGCATCGACCCCAGTCGCGGGGTCGCGCGCTCGAACTCGCGGGGACGGAAGCGGGGTTCGCGCGGCTCACGGGGATCGTCGAGGCCGTAGCCGCCCCGATAGCCGGGCTGGTAGTCCATCTCGCCGTGCGGATCGTCGTAGTCGCGGTCGTCCATGCGCTCGCCGTAGCGGCCACGGTCGTAGCCGTCGTCGGCGAAACGCTCTCCGCGGCGGGCATATCCACGCCCGTGCCCGCGGTCGTCATCGTCGTAGTACTCGTCGTCGTAGTCCTCCAACGGAGCCATTCCGAAGTAGGCCTTGACCTTGTGCAGTGTGCTCATCGCGTGGACCCTTCTGAAGCTCTGAGGACTTTGGTGCGTGTGATGAAGATGTGACTGGAGTGACTACTCACGGTGACGTTAGCGGGCGAGATCCCAATAAGGCGGTTCCGACACGCACACAGGTGGATCCATGTTTCACCGCCGCCTCCAGATCGCCCGACATGCCCGCGGACAGACCGAGACGCTGCTGGTAGTCGGTCTGTACCCGGTCCCGCTCGGCGGCCAGCCTGGCGTACCCGGCGTCGGGTTCGCTGCCCAGCGGCGGCACCGCCATCAGCCCCACGAACTCCAGCCCGTCGGCGTCGTGCACCTGCGCGCACAGCGCGTCGACCTGCTCGCGGGCGCCGATGTCCACCCCGCCGCGGCTGGTGTCACCGTCCAGGCTGATCTGCACGAAGACCCGCAGCGGTGCGCTGCGCCGGCCCTCCGAAAGCGCTTTGGCCGCAGCGTTTCCCAGCGCCGTGGCGACGCGTTGGCTGCTCACCGAATGCGCCGCGTCGGCCCATGACACGATCGACCTGGCCTTGTTGCGCTGGATCTGGCCGACCATGTGCCAGTGCACGCCCGCGGGAAGGATCCCGGCGAGCTCGCCGGCCTTGGCCGCGGCCTCCTGGTCGCGGGACTCCCCGAAGGACCGGCACCCCAGCTCGGCCAGCGCGGCGACGTCGGAGGCCGGGAAGAACTTGGTGACCGGCAGCAGCTCGATCTCGTCCGGGCTGCGCCCGGCCTGGTGCGCCGCGCGGTGCAGCCGGTCGGTCAGGTGGGCCAGCGCGCTGCGCAGCGCGGCCTTGCGCTCGGCGGAGGCGATCGTGTCCCCCGCTCTCGTGCCCGTCACTGGAACCACACCAGCGAGGCCAGCCGGCCCGTCGGGGCGTCACGGCGGTGACTGAACAGGGCCGGATCGGCCACCGTGCAGCGCGGATCGACATCGATCGCACCGATCCCCAGCTCACGCAGCTGACGGGTGATCCCGGCGCGAAGGTCCAGTCCCGGCGTGCCCTTGGCGGTGCGTGTGCGGCTGCCGGGCAGGACGGCCTCCACCTCGTCGGCCATCGGCGCGGGGACCTCGTAGTTGACCCCGCTGACCGCCGGCCCCAGCAGCACCGAGATGTCGGCGACGTCGGCTCCGGCCTTGGTCATCGCCTCCACCGTGCGCACCACGATGCCCTTGGCCGCGCCCACCCGCCCGGCGTGCGCCGCGCCCACCACCCCGGCACGCGCATCGGCCCTGGCTCTTATACACATCCGACGCTGCCGACGATCCTCCTTTGGTCGCTCTCGGCGGCCGCCGG
>NZ_NVQF01000080.1 GCF_002592005.1 Mycolicibacterium palauense
CCTTCCCAACCAGCGCGCCAACGCCGGTCTTGATCAGAGAACCTTGGACTTCAGATCATCCTCGGGAAGGTGCGCCCACTTTCACGCCCCCACACCGAGGGTCATCCACAAGTTCTGATCATTGCTCCCGCCCATGGTCCATTCCTCGGTCCAGCTGTAGGTCGCGAAGTAGTCGGTACGCTGCCCGTCCCGACGCTGGATGGCATGGATCGCGAAGGGATGGTCGACGGACACGATGAGCCGGCCACCTCCCCGGCAAGCGCCAGGACGGCGGGCCGCTCGTAGTAGGCGTTCGCGATGCCGGTCTCGTTTTCGGCCGCGTACGCCTCGGCGAGAACGTCATAGTCGTTGGCGTGAGTACCGGGCGCGGGCTCAACGTGATCGGGCATGCCTACCATGCTCGACCCCGGAACACGGGGCGACAGCGGTGGGGGTCAGTCCGGGACGACTGCGTAGGCGCGGACCGGGAAGGTCCCGAATCCTTCGATGCGCGGTGGGGCCGCGGTGAATCGGGCTCCCCGGACCGGCACCGCGGCCAGATTCGTGAGGTGTTCGACCACGTGGATACCGCGACCCAGCAGCGTGGTGTGCACGGGCCGGCTGCCGGCCGCCGCGGGTCTGGTGTCGTCGATGTTGACCGAGTCGATACCGACCAGCGCCACCCCGCAGTCCGCGAGCCGTTCGGCGGCCCGTTCGGTGAGGTACGGCGCGTCGATGCCGTAGGTGGGGCTGCCGAAGTGCCGGTCCCAGCCGGTGTCGACCAGCACCGCGCTGCCCGCCTCGATGTCGTCGGGCAGGTCGGCGGCGTCGACGGCCCGCGCGGCGACATCGCGTCGGTGGACGACGATCGCCGGCAGATCCACCAGGGTGTTCAGGTCGAGACCGGCCAGGTCCGCACCCCCGCCGAACCGGTGAAACGGCGAGTCCAGATAGGTCCCCGTGTTGCCGATCATGGTGATCACGTCCATCGCGAACTCCGTGCCGGCGGCGTACACCTGGCGCGAAGCCTCGCGCGTGAGGTACGGAGTGATCGACGGTGCGGGCAACCCGGGATAGGTCACCATCCCCGCCCGGATCGAATGCGACAGATCGACGATCACAGCGCCTCCACTCCGTTGCCTCTACAGCGTTTGCCTCACCGCGTCCGTAGCGCGGCGTGGCCGCGCCGGCCCGGTCAAAGCTAGGCCGACCCGGTCAAAGCTAGGCCGACACGGTCAAAGCTAGTCGGTGCTAGTCGGTGCGGGTGGCGACCACGGCCCAGACCGGCCAGTGCAGGACCCCGTCCTCGAGGAGCGGTCCGATGACGTTGAGCCGATCCGCGACCGGCCTCATGCGTTCGCCGTACTGGCCGGCCTGGCCCTCCGTCATGTGTGCGAACGCCTCGGCGTTGAAGCGGTGCTGGAAGGTCGTCGTCCCGAGGTGATCGATGCGCCATCCGGCCGGCGCGAGCACCTTCTCGAAGTTGTCCGCGGGCAGTCCCTCGCCGGGGACACCGTTGAGGTTGTAGCGCCCGAACTCGAACATGAAGAGCCTGGCTCCCGGAGCGGTCACGCGATGCAGCGCCGCAGCATACGAGGACTGGGCCCGCTCGTCGTCGGCGAAGACGTGGTACACGGCGCTGTCCACGACCGTATCGAACTGGCCTGCCTCGAGGCCGTCCAGGGTCGTCACGTCGGCCACCCGGAAGTCGACCTCGACCCCGGCGCGTTCGGCGTTCAGTTCGGCACGCTCGATGGCCGCCGGCGACCTGTCCACACCGGTCACGCGGAATCCCTTGCGGGCATAGAGGATCGCGTTGTGGCCGGGCCCGGTGCCCGGGTCCAGGACCCTGCCCCGGATGGCGCCGTAGGCGACGAGTAGCTGCACTGCCGGTTGGGGCCCGCCGATGTCCCACGGGGTCAGGGGTGGCAGCCCGTTCACGGTCTGCCCGTCGCGGTACAGTTCCTCGAAACGCGCCTCAGTCGAAGTGTCGTCGGGCATTACGTCCTCGATTCGCTCGGCGCCCGGTCACGCGTCGGTGTCGTCGTCGGCCTCGCCGGTGGCCTCCGCGGCCGGTGCGACCTCGATACCGACGCGTTTGTCGAGGCCTCCGGCTGCCTTGGTGAACAACGCGTAGAGCCATCCGACCGGGCCGTATTGCCGACAGATCTCGCCGTAGACGCGCTCCGTTCCGGCCCGGTCCAGCAGCGTCGCGACCGCGGGCACGCTGTCACTGGTGGGATGACCCCGAAAGGTGCACGCGGCGACACGAATTCGTGGGTCACGTCGCAGTCGGCGGACCTTCCACGAGTCGCTGCCGGTGAACACGAGTAGTTTGCCGTTCACCGGTGCGCCGCGGATCGGTGTGGGCTTGGGCCGGCCGTCCTTGGTGAACGTCGTGAGCTGAACGTATTTGGACCGAATCACTTCGGCGAATGTCACGGCCATTCCTCGGCATCCTCCCGATTCCCGCTCGAACCGCGCCGCGTTGCGGCGTCCACGGACGACTCGTCGGCGCCGACTCGCCGCCCGGCCGGGCGCGGCACACCCGGCTACAGAAGTGTACGCCTGTTGCGTTTTCTGGATCGGTTGGCCCGTCCGGGCTTCACCCGGGCGCAGCGCCGGCAAGCCATTCCTGGATGGCCAGGGCCGCGCGCAGCTTGGTCGTGCTCGCGCTGGGTGGGTGTGCGCACATGGCCAGCGCCTGCTGGACCCGGTAGGTGACGGTGCTGCGGGAGATGTGCCGTTGCTCGGCGACGGCGCCCAGCCGATGATCGCATTCCAGATAGGTTCTGAGCGTGGCGCGCAGCTCTGCGATGCGCGGCTCCGCGCCGGCGAGCGGACCGAGGTAGTGGGTCGCGAACCGCTGAGCCGCGTCGGGGTCCATCAACAGCAGTGATTCCAGGTCGACGTCGTGGTGGGCCACGGTCGAAGCCCCTCCCCGTCCGGACATCGACTGCAGTTGTTCGACGGCCTTGGCGTCCAGGTGGGTCCGCCTGAATCCGTCGATCCCCGACCAGACCTCCCCCACGGCCACATTGATTCCCTCCTGCGTGGGAAGCGGGTGGGCGTCACGGCGGGGTGCCGACGGTCCGTAGGCGGCCCACGCCCACAGCGTGTGGCCCCCGACCGGGATGATCAGGGTGGCCTGTGGCCGTCCCCAATGGGTGAAGACAGGGTCCACGACCTTCCTGAGGTCGACGCGATCCCCTCCGGCGAGGGGATCACTGAAGGCGATCAGCGCCAGATGGACGGCGTTCAGCGGGTAGCCGAGCAGGCGGGTGGCCGCGCCCTCGTCCACCGGCTTGGCGTCGATCAGCGCTCGCGTCAGGTCCAGCCGGATGGCGGATGCGTCGGCTTCCTGAGCGCGCCGTTCGTCCATGAACGCGGTGGTGATGACGCTGGTGAACTCATCGACCATCTCCAGCATGAGGATGGAAACGCGGCGCAGTTCCTCCGTGCTGTTGCCGTGCTCGATGATGGCGTCGAGCAGCGCCGCGGCCAGCACGGTGAAGCCCACCCGGATCGATCGCAGGATGTCGTTGAGTTCGAGGCCGCGTTGGGCGAAATCCTGGGCCGTCTCCAGCGCCTCGGGGCTGACCAACGACGAGTCGAGATTGCGCGGGTCGGTGACCAGCGCGAGCGCCCGCAACGTGGTCGACGTCGTCGCGCGGCGCAACACGTTGAACTGTGCGGCCGCTTGAACGATCTCCGGAACCTCTGCGCTCATCTTCGCCGCGACGGCCTCACCGACTTCCGTCGCCCACGCGATCGCCCCCTCGCCGAGGCGGTCGCGTACCTGCGTGGCGTCGGGTCCGAGCCACTCGTGTTCGGATCCGAGTGGTTGGGTTCCGCGTAGGTTCCTGGCCCAATCCTGCATGACCCATTCTCTCGTGGACCGCGACGTTCACGGCGCCTGTTGGCTTGGAAGCCAAAAAGTGCCCGCAACTTTGCGTCGCAGGCGGTAGTCATCGCAGCCCCGGCGACGGTCAAATTGTGGCGCGAACCACATCGACGCGACCCGGAGTGCGTGGCCACGTGGCCGAACGGGAGAGCGCCGATGCCGAAACGGGAGAAAAAGATGTCTGTTCATGACCTCGACGTGCCGGTCCTGATCGTCGGCGGCGGTGCCTGCGGCCTGACGAGCTCGATCCTGCTATCCGATCTCGGTGTGCGGCATGTGTTGATCGAGCGCCACCCCGGCACCTCCATCCTGCCCAAGGCGCACTACCTGAGTCAGCGGACGATGGAGATCTACCGCCAGCACGGTGTCGCCGACGCGATCTTCGACGTCGCCGCGTCCCCCGAGCAGTTCGGCAACATCCTGTGGTTGACCTCGCTCGGCGGTGACGGCCCACTCGACCGCAAGGAGCTTCACCGCATGGACGCCTTCGGCGGCGGCGCCCTGCGCGAGAGCTACCAGGCCGACAGCCCCGTTCTGGGCGCCAACTACCCGCAGATTCGGCTGGAGCCGCTGCTTCGTGCCGAAGCCGAGAAGCGCGCCCCCGGCGCCGTCCGGTTCCACCACGACCTGCTGGACTGGACCCAGGACGAGTCGGGCGTCACCGCCACCGTGCTCGACCGCGACAGCGACGAGACGTTCACGGTGAAGGCGCGTTACGTGATCGCCGCCGACGGCGGCAAGACGGTGGGCCCGCGCCTGGGGGTCGCGATGGAGGGTTTCACCGACATCGTGGACATGGTGAGCACACACTTCAGCGCCGACCTGTCGGACTACTGGGAAGACGGCACGCTGATCACCTGGTTCATGAATCCCGAGGGCGAGAACTCCTGGGCCGCGGGAGCCCTCATCCAACAGGGACCGACCTGGGGTCGTCACTCGGAGGAGTGGATCGCCCACTTCGCGTTCCGCCCGGACGACCCCGAACGGTTCAACGAGGCCGCCATCGCGCCGCGCCTGCGTGAGCTGCTGCGACTGCCCGACCTGGAGATGGAGGTGCACAAGGTCAGCCACTGGATACTCGACTGCGTCATCGCCGACCGCTGGCGCCATCAGAACGTGTTCCTGGCCGGCGACGCCGCACACCGTCAGCCTCCGGCCTCCGGGCAGGGCATGAACTCCGGCATCCTCGACGCCCACAACCTCACCTGGAAGCTGGCGCAGGTGCTGTCGGGAGCGGCCGACGAGTCGCTGCTCGACAGCTACGAGGCCGAACGCAAGCCGGTGGCGACCGAGGTGGCGTTCTGGGCTCTAATGGCATTCAACTCGAAGTTCATCGGTGACGCCGGTGTCGGCCTGATACCGGGTGCTCCTTTGGAGGCCAATATCGCGGCGTTCTATGCCCTGTTCTCCGAGGGACTCATCGGCGAGGCGCTGCGCGCCCGCGCACACGAGGCCATCGGGATGCAGAAGGTGGAGTTCCAGACCCACGACGTCGAGTTCGGGCCCGGCTACCAGCAGGGCGCGCTGGTCCCCGACGGTACCGAGGCGCCGCCGCGCTGCGATGTCGGGCTGGTCTACACACCGACAACCCGGCCGGGACATCGCCTCCCGCACGCCTGGCTCGAGCACAATGGTGCACGGGTGTCGACCCACGACATCGTCGCCGGACACGGCGCCTTCGCCGTGATCACCGGCAGCGACGGGGCGGCCTGGGTCGATGCCGCGCGGGCGGTCGCGGCGAAGCTCGGCGTCGCGATCAACGTCGCACAGGTCGGCGTCGACCACCTCGACGCCGAGGGCAGCTGGGCCGAGCTGGCGCAGATCGACAGCGACGGCGCACTATTGGTGCGCCCCGACAACCACGTCGCCTGGCGGGCACGCACCATCGACGACAACCCGGAACTCAGCCTCGCCGACGCCCTGGCAGCGGTCATCGGCAAGGGTTGACGGCGGCTAACGCCGGGTCAGCGGCGTCGTGTCCACGCTCTGCGCCGGGTAGCGCTGCCCACGCCGGCAGCGAACTCGATCAGCACGGATGCGAGTTCGGCCGGGTGGGACAGGAACGGGGAGTGGCCGCCCGGCAGGACAGTCGGCTCGACCCGGAGCCGCGACCGGATGTACGTCTTGTGGGCTTCCGCATCGGCGGCCATGTAGTCCTCGTCCGTGAGGATCGCGGCAACCGGCACGTCGGGCAGCGCGGGGAGGAACTCGACGTCGGTGTAGACGACGGGCGCCAGCACCGTGAGCTGCTCGGTGGCCCATCTCTGCCGTTCAGGGTCGACGTCGTGGTAGAAAGCCGCAATCGCCATCTCCGGCGGACAGGTCGCTATCCCGGACTCGTCGAAGCTGACGCCCGCCCAGAAGTCCGGATTGACCAGCACGGCGTTGGTGTCCGCCTCCGCCTGGGTGGTGGGAGCGACCATCGAACACAGATAGCTCAGGCCGCCGACCTCGATCCGCTCCGCGACGTGCGGGACGATGAGGCCGGCCAGCGAGTGCCCGACGACGATCGGATGATCCAGCTCGCTTGCAGAGGCCGTCACCGCCTCGACGAAATCCCGCATTGCGGCCCCAGGGTCGTCGAGCGGTACCTCAGGTGCCGCGACGCGGTGACCGCGGCCCTCCAGTTCCTCTCGCAGGAATCGCCAGCACCAGGCACCGTGCAGCCCGCCGTGAACAAGTACGAAGTCCGACATTGTCGTCACAACCCGTCTATCTGGACCGGACGCAACCACCCGAGTCGTGGAAAATCAGCGGAAGGCTTTCTCCGGTCGCGAATCTACGACCCGGTCAGCCTGCAGCATTCGGTTGCCCGGGGGCCGTGACAAATGTTCCACCCGGCCGCCGCGTCAGAATTCTCCGGCCCGGCAGACCGGTTCGGCCGCCGCCGGCGTCAATCCGGATCGGACGCGATGCGGTGCAGTGCCGCGACGTCGCTGATCTCCAGGCCACTGGATGTCCGCGCCACGATCCCGTCGCCTTTGAGCGACCGGATGGCCCGGGCGACAACTTCTCTGACCGATCCGATCGAACTGGCGATCTCATCTTGGCTGACATGGACGAGGAACCGCCCGTTGTCGGACTCGGCGAGATCCAGCAGCTGATGGGCGACGCGGCGACGGATAGAACCGAAGACGTTGACGGCGAACAACTCCACCGTCTCCTCCGTCGAGCGAGCCAGATGGCACGCGATCAGGTACCCAAGTTGTGCGCTTTCCTGCAGTGCGCGGCGAAAAACCTCGGTGTCGAAGGCCCAATACTGCAGATCGGTGACCGCGTCGACCGTCACGACGGGCCGTCCGCCCAGAAGACCGGGAATGCCGAAGAGCTGCCCGCTGCCACCGAGCCGGATCGTGGCCGCACGGCCGTCCGGCGCCACCGCCTTGACGCGTGCCACCCCGTCCAGGACGAGAACGACCTGGATCGGGTCATGGAGTCCGTAGATGGTCTTCCCGGCAGAGATGTGTGCGACCCTGCCGCTCCTGATGAGAACGTCACGCTGGGAAGCAGGGAGCGTCCGCAGCGGCGACTCCTGCCACGCGCGTAACAGCGTCGTGTCACTTCCACCCCCGACCGGTGCCCTCCGCTGCACTTCGCTCAAGCCGGCGCCCTTCGCCTGAAGTGGTCTGCGGTCATCCACTCGGGTACGCATCTCGTCAGCCTAGAACCGCCCGCGGTATCGCCGGTTCAGAAAGGACACAACGTCCTTGACAAACCGCGGGCCCTGCTCCAACGGAGCGCCGTGCCCGCATTCGGGATAGACCAGCAACTCCGAGTCCGGGATCCGTTCGGCCAATTCGGCGGCGTACCCGGGCTCACGCAGCGGATCATTCTCACCGGCCACCACCAGCGTCGGCACGCGAATCCGCTCGTACACGGTGTTGTCCGCGGTGCCGAAATCAACCGATTCCTGCCCCGGGGGCCGGACTCGCGCGGCCGCAACGGCCGCCCACGCGCCCGGTTCGAGACTGAGGCGGTGGCGCCAGGCGACATACTCCTCATCCGAGGACCACCGGTCGGAATACAGGGCCGTTCGCAGCATCTTCGCCATGCCGGCCGGCGTCAGGTCGTAGTCCTGCAGTGCCTGACGTGCCGCATTGAGAGGGGCGAATCCCCCGCCGTGCGCGAGAACCGCGAGGCTGGCCGGCAACAACGGGTCGGGGCGTGCCAGCGCGCGCGCGAGAAGCGTGCCACCCATCGAGAATCCGATCATCGCCGGTGTCCCCAGCTCCAACGCGGCAACGGTCGCCCTCATGTGCGCCAGCCGGCGGCCATGCGGATCGGCGAAATCGACAACCTTGTCCGAGCCACCGAAACCCAGCCAATCGGGAGCGATCACCCGATATCCGCTCTGTGCGAGCGGCTCGATCACCTCATGCCATGACGTCTCCGCGGACGCCCCGAAGTCACCGGCGTGCAGCAGGACGACCGGCGCACCCCTCCCGAGTTCCAGGTAGTGCGTACGGAGGCCGTCAACCGTGATCGTCGTGCGCGCCACTCCGCTGAGGTCAGGGACAGTCACTCGCCGAGGCCCTCGAGTTTCGGCATGACCTCCGAGGCGAACAGCTCGATGCCGCGAGAGGTCTCATCGTGGTCAAGGTGGCCGCCCTGACCCATGATCAGAAGGTTCCCGAATCCGCCCACCGCGTCGTGCATCCGCTCGATCTGCGCGCGAACGGTATCCGGAGCGCCGGCGAGCACCATGCCCTGATCGATGAGGTCCGGCAGTTTCATCTGACGGATCTTGTCCACTTCGTTGACCCGCTGCTGTGTCATGGCGCCGGCTCGAACGAAGTACGGTACGTAACCCGGCGGGTTCTTATGCTCGAAGGGCACCTTGTTGGCACGCAGGTACCACAAGTTCTTCTCGGCTCCGGCGAAACCCTCCTCGTCGGTGCGACCGACATAGACGATCGCCGAGTAGGCGAGTCGGTCCGGCCCCGACGACGTCCCCACTTCCTGCGCGCGCCGACGGTAGGCGTCGAAGATCTTCCTGGTGACCTCGTTGCCGTTGAGGAACGTGGCCAAGACGTGGCCCCGCTCGGCGATGCCGCCCGCGCTGCCCGCGTTGAGCGTGCTCACCCACACCGGCGGCCGCGGCTGCTGATAGGGCCGGGGCCAGATGTTGACGTTCCTGTGGTGGAAGAACTCGCCTTCCCAGTTGAACGGCCCGTCGTGGGTTGTCCAGGCCTTCAGAATCAGGTCGTGAGCTTCCCACATGCGTTCGCTCATCCGGACCGGCTTGCTGTTGGTCGCCAACACCTCGTACGGGACGCCACGGACGAGGCCGACCTCCAGTCGTCCCTTGCTCAGCACGTCGACGAGGGCCATCTCCGCGGCGACCCGCACGGGATCAGGGCGGTTGGCCACGGGATTACCCAGCAGCAGCAACCGCGCGCGTGTCGTCGTTCGTGCGAGCGCCGCAGTGATGATCGGACCGGCGGGATCCAGACACGTGGTCGTCTGATGGTGCTCGTTCACCATGATGTTCAGTCCGACCTCGTCGGCCAGTTGCCACTCCCGTAGGTAGCGGTCCCATAGTCCAGCGGCTCTATCGGGGTCCATCAGGCCATTGGGCAAGTTCACCCGGACGGATTCGTACTCGCTCTCGGGCGGCAGGAACGGGTAGGGCGTCTCCGTGAAGTACCAGAACTTCATGCTGTCCCCTTCAGCTGGCGCGTTTCGATGCGCCGCGGACGTCGGCGGCAAACTGCGTGATCAGACCGGCGACCTGCTCGGCGGCCTCGATCTGCGGGCGATGCCCGGCGTCTTCGATCACCTCGAATCGCGCGGCGCCCAGCGACTCGGCGTAGGCGCGGCCGTAGTCGATATCGACGATGCCGTCGTGGGCGCCCCACACCACCAGGCTCGGCAGTGACACCGAACCCAGCTTTCGCCGCAGCTTGGGATCGTGCATATAGGGCTGCCAGCCGTAATGGACCAGGGCTTCCTCATTGCGCGCCAGGCGCAGTGCGCTGTCCTGGCAGCCTCGCGCTGCCACGTAGTCCCGGAACTCGGGCCGGTGGTAGACCAACTCGTCGAGGCGCTCGTGGGAGGTGGCGAACACGTCGGCGATGTCGCGCTCGTCCCGGCCGCCCACCTTGATGCCCAGCGGATCGACAAGAACGAGTTGATCGATGCGCCCGCACGCGCGGGTCGCCATCTCGGCGGCGACCCAGCCACCGAACTGAAGGCCGATGAGCAGAACGTGCTCCAGGCCGAGCGCGTGGATCCAGCGCAGATAGTGGAACGCGAGATCGCCGACCGAGTCACACCACTCCGGACGCGGCGACAGGTCAAAGCCCGGATGGCTGGGTGCAATCACGTCGAATGATGTCGCGAGTTCCTCGATGAATCCGCCGTTCGCCTGGATGCCCTCGGCTCCATGCAGCAGGAACACGGGCCGCCCGTGGCCACGTCTGATGACATCGAGTACGACATCGTCGACGGTGACGTGGCCCGTCGTGTGGTCAATGAGAGTGAGCATCAATACCTCTTTTGATGGTCGGCTCCTGCGCTGGGCAGGATCGTCGTCAGTTCACCACCGGCGTCGGGGACGGTCTGTGACTTGAGTCGTGTGCCCGGGCCCGAACACGGCAACCGCCGCGAGGCGGTCGACGATCCCGTCGGCGGTTGCGTCCCGCCGAATGGTTTTCTCACGGGAAGACCCGCTCAGCGCACTATCCTGAGGTTCCCGGCGTCGCGCATCGCCGAACGGTCAGGGTGCGACAACAACCGCTGGTGCCCGGCTATTTGTGTGTGAGGTTGGCATGGAGATCGTTGTGTTCGACAGGCAGCATCCGGTCTCCGGCAAGACTTCGGTACCGCCTCACGGCGGGGCGGTCGAACGCGCGCTGGCCACAGGCGATGCGTTGTTCCCGGACCACGACGCGGCCGCGGACACCCGTTCGCCGTCGCAGATGCTGTCCAGTCTGCATCAGGCGACCCTCAGGGCCCTATCCGAAGCCGCCCTATCCGCAGCCCAGAAAGGCGGGCCGGCGGGCAATCGGGACAGACTGCCGCGGCTCGTGTCGTTCCTCGATGACCTGTGGCGTGCCTCCGAAGAACTCCGGCTGTCCCCGTCGCGGAACAGTCGGCCATCTGCTGCGATCGCAGACCTGCTGCGTGCCACCGACGTCGAGGATCTGTTGCGCAGAACGGGGCCCGTCGTTCACGCCCTGGGATTCACCCGTGTCGGCCTCGGGTTCGTCGACAAGCACAAATGGTCCCTCCGAAAGACGTTCATCGCCGGCGCACCCGGTCTGGCGGAGCAGGTGACGGAGATGAGCCAGCGCGAGCCGCACGAACTGTCGCCGCGGCGATTCGAAACCGAGGTCGTCACCCGGATGCACGGGGTGCTGGTTCACAATGTGGAGCCGTACCTGGAGCGGACGGACGGGCGGATCGTCCGCGCCCTGGAGGCGACATCGGGCGCGGCTGCGCCGATCATCGCCGGAGATTCGGTGATCGGAACCGTGCATGCAGATCTGACGACAACCCCCGTCAGCCAGTTGCACGACCGCGCCCGCGCGCTCTGCGAGTTCGCCACCATGTACGGCGTGGTCCTGCAGAACGTGATGCTCACGTCCGCGATCACGGACTTTCAGCGTCGGCTTGGTGCCGGGCTCTTCGCGGAGGTTCCTGGGACGCCGCGGCGGCCCACCGAGATTCGCGAACAGCTCTCCCGCCGGGAAGCCGACGTGCTGGAGTTGATGTCGCTGGGATACACCAACGACAGGATCGCCGAGGAACTCGGCATCGCGACCGGGACGGTCAAGTCGCACGTCAAGCGAATCCTGCGGAAGCTCCGGGTGGAAAACCGCGCGTCCGCGATCGCGCAGTACGCGCGACGTGCGGTCTAGACCGTACGGCAGGGCATTGCACGGCATGGCACCGTATGGCGAGGCTGGGGCCTCGCCATACGGCCGGGCCGACTCACTCGAAGATCGTCACCGGGTCGAGGCCGAACAGGACGCGGCCATAGGACTCCAGCATGCTGGTGACGTTGATACCGGCGTGCATGGACAGCGCCTGCATATCCCTGAACAGCAGTTGTGTCAGGGAGTCCGAGCGGATGGATGACGCACCGCTTTCGGCCGACACGATCTGCACCGCGCTGCGCGCAAGTTCGGTGGAATACCCGCCGTTGGCGCGAATGCGTTGGCGCTGCAGACGGTCCGGGAGGCGCCCCTCCGACGTCATCCGCCACACCTCGTCGGCCAGGTTCGACACCAGCTGCTGCGCGGCGTCGATTCGCACGGCGGCTTCGGCCGCCGCGAAGTGCGCCGACGCCACCAACCGTTGGTCGGCATGTGTGGTGTAGGTGATCGGGCGTCCCTTGACGCGCTCGCTGAAGAGCTCCAGGGCCCATCGGGCGATGCCCGGCGGAACGGAGACGCTGGTGACGACGAAGACCGGCCATGTCGGGAGATCGAACAGCGGAGTCTCGTAGCTGGAGTGGGTGTCCTCGGACGTGCCTGCCATGAACGACGCCACGTCGATCACCCTGTCCGGCGGGACCAGGACGTCGGAAGCGATCGTGGTGCAGCTGCCGGTGCCGCGCAAACCATAAGTGTGCCAGTCGTCTTCGATCGTCAGACTCGACATCGGCACGGCACACAGCTTCAGCTGGTTCGGCGGCGGCGCGCTCGGATCGCGGGCGATCACCAGGTCCCAGTGCGCGTGCAGGCACCCGGTGTTGTACGGCCACCGACCATTGAGGAGGTAGCTTCCGCCCTTCTTCTCCAGCGTCGCCAGCGGTGTGAAGCTGCCGCAGACCCGCACATCGGGAGTCGAGAAGATCTCCTCCTGCGCGGAGGCGGGAAGGTGCCCGGCCATCCATCCGCTCACGGCGGCGGTCGCCGAGACCCACCCGGTCGACGGACAGCCACTACCGAGTTCGGTGAGGACTCGGCTCATGGTCGGAAGGTCCAGTTCATAACCGCCGTACGCGCGGGGTATCAGCGATCGATAGAAGCCGATGCTCGTCAGTGCCTCGATGTTCTCCTCGGTCAGCCGACGGTCGTGATCGACGCGCATGGCGTTCTCGCGCAGCTTCGGCACCAGCGCGGCGGCAGCCTTCACGGGGTCTTCTGACGCCAGAGTCGCCGTCGTTGAGGCGGGCCGACCGGTTGTGCTGGTCTCTTTTTCTCCGACGGTCTCGGTCATGGTGGTACCTCCAGATTTCGCGAACGTGCCCGACGGTGGGCGCGGCCGAAGCGTATGACCCACACCACAACGGCCTCGGCGCTCTATCACCTTGGAGGTAGCTCCCGCTGTCCCGATTGGGGTAGTCGGGGCCTGTCGACGCGGCGCCGGCCGCACCTCATCCGACGGCGGCGGCGATGACGAGTTCGGCCGCCGCGTCGACGCGTGACCTGTCCCTGGTGACAAGACCGTCCTGACACAGTCCCCGAAGTCCCGAGACGACCAGCGTTGCACGCACCCTTGCGTCCTCCGGTTCTCGACCCAGCCCGACCAGCGCCTCGGTGATCGGTTCGAGCATCACGGTCACGGCATTGCTGGCGTAGGGCTGATAGGTGTCGGGGTCGGTGGTCGCAAGGCTCAGCACCTGCAGCATCAGCCCGACGGTTCGGCGCTGCCTGCCCCGGGTGATGGCCCGCCACAGCGACCTCGCCGCCGCGACGAACTCGTCCTCGGTGGTGACCCCGTCGAACATCTCGCCGACGTTCGGGCGGCTGGCCTCGAATGCCTGCGCAAGCAGCTCACCGCGATCGCCGAAGTAGTACAGCAGCATGCGCTTGCTGGTACCGAGGGCCTCGGCCATCGGAGCCAGTGACATGTCGCTGATTCCCCGCGTCTCGAGATAGGCGACGACTGCCCGCAACAATTCCGCTCGCTTGACGGGATCGGCGGTGCGCGGCACCCCTTGAATGTATCGATCGGTACGCTTATGGTCAATTATGTGCCGATCGGTACAGTTATTCGACCAGGGAGACCACGTGAGGAATGACAACCGGCCGCTTCGGGTGGCGATCGTCGGGGCCGGCATCGGCGGTCTAACGGCCGCCATCGCCCTGCGTGCCCGCGGCGTGGACGCGCGCGTCTACGAACAGGCACCGCAACTCCGGGCACTCGGCGCGGGCGTTGCCATCGCCCCCAACGGGGCCCGGATCCTGACCCGCCTCGGTCTGGCCGACCGGCTGGAAGCGGTCGCGGGTCCCATTTCGCACTTCGTGTTCCGCAGCTGGCAGGGCGAGCCGATCGCCGGCGAACCGTCCACCTTGTCGTTCGGCAATCCGGCGCACATGTGGTTCCTGCACCGCGGCGAATTCCAGCGCGTGCTCTCCGACGCGCTCCCGGCCGACGCGATCACGCTGGGGCGCGCCGCGGTAGGCGCGACCGAGCACGGCGACGGCGTCACGCTTCGGTTCGGCGACGGCAGCACCGCCGATGCCGACGTGCTCGTGGCCGCCGACGGTATCCACTCGCGGTTGCAGAGCGCGGTCACCGCGCCGGCCGAACCGGTCAGTGAGGGAATCATGGCCTACCGCGGGCTCATTCCGGCCGACCGGCTGACCGACGTCGCGCCCGTGGGCGACATGAGCGCCTCGGCGATGTGGATGGGACCCGAGCGCAGTTTTCTGGTCTACCCCGTCTCGGCGGGACGTCTGCTCAACGTGGTGGCCTTCACGCCGACCAACCTCGACGTACTCGAGTCATGGACCGCGCCGGGCGACCCCGCCGAACTCGCGGCGTCCTACCAGGGTTGGGACCAGCCCGTCCTCGACATCATCGGCGCGATGGACGAGACGTTTCGGTGGGGCATCTACGATCGCGAACCGCTGCCGCGGTGGTCGAGCGAACGGATCACGCTGCTCGGGGACTCCGCCCATGCGGTCGTTCCACACCTGGGGCAGGGCGCCAACCAGGCGATCGAGGACGCCGTGACACTCGCGGTGCTGCTCGACAATTGCACACCGGCGGACGTGTCGACTCGGTTGCGGCTCTACCAGGACCTCCGATCGGCGCGCACTCGACGCGTTCGCGAGGCCGCCCGGGCGGTGGGCCGCATCTACCGCTCTGCCGACTCGGCCGCGCTCGATCGGGCCCGCCGGATCAACGCCCTCCTCGATGACCTCGGTGTCAACACCTATGACGCCGAACGCGCCGCCGAGGATGCCCTCGCCGCAGCGTAGCGAACACACGCTGGTGGGCGCGCCTGGCCCGTGCGGGCCACAACTGGCGCGGACGGCCCGTCCGCAGCGGATGTCGTGGCCCGATACTGGCGCCATGAACATCACCGTCGACTACGACCTGTGCGAGGGTCACGGGCAGTGCCTGATGGCCGCACCGGATCTCTTTGACGTCTCCGACGACACCGGAAAGGTCGTGGTACTCAACGCGGAGCCGGCCGAGTCCGAGCGCGACCGCGCAACCCGTGCCGCCGCCGCCTGCCCGGCTCAGGCGATTCGAATCCTTAACTGACCCCGTCCGTTTCGGCCAGATCATCGAGAAGGCCGAAACGCCCGGCCATCGCCGCGGCGGCGACCCGGTTGGTGACGCCGAGCTTGTGCAGCAGCGCGGCGACCATCCGTTTGGCGGTGCGCTCCGAGACCAGCATCCGTGCGGCGATGTCGCCGGTCTCCATCCCGGTGGCCAGCAGGGCCCACAGCCGCAGATCCTGCGCGCTCAGGCTGTCCAGCAGCGCCGGGGGGGCCTTGCGGGTGTTGCTCAGCAGCGCGTCCAGCAGCGTGCCGTCGATGACCCGCAGACCCTCGGCGATGGTCCACAGCGGTCCGGCCAGCGCCTCGGGGCGCGCCGTCTTGGGGAGGAACCCGTCGGCTCCGGCCCGCAGTGCCTCCTCGGCCAGGCCGAGATCCTCGGTGCCCGACAGGGCGAGAATGCGCGTCCTGGGCCGGCGCGCCTTGATGTGCCGAATCGCGGCCACCCCACCCAGCGGCGGCATGGACAGGTCGATGATCGCCACGTCGGCGTCGCAGCGCGCGACCAGGTCCGCGGCCTCCTCGACGTAGGTGGTCTGACCGCAGACGGTGAACAGTTCCCCCCATTCGCGTGTCAGCAGCAGGGTCAGGCCCTCCGCAAACAGTTGGTGATCGTCGACGATCACGACGACGTACGGCTTGGCGGTCATTGCCGCGATGCTAGCCCGAACTCTATGGTCAGCCTGATGAGACAGCGGGATCGCGCCACCTCGCTCGAGGACTGGAGCGGCGACGATTACGGGCTGGCCCGAACGGTGGTCGCGGTTCGGGTAGCGGTGGTGGCCTCGATCGGGGTGCTGCTGGCGATCGGGCCGGATTGGCTTCGCCAACACGTCGCGGTCACCGTCGCGATCCTGGTGATCGGCATGATCTATGCGGTCATCCTGATGGCCAACCCCCAGCTCGAGGTGCGCCGCACCAGGTACGCGTGGGTGGTCACGGCGTTGGACTCGATGTTCGTGCTGGCCACCACCGCGCTGACGGGCGGGCTGCACAGCCCGGTGGCGTCGGTGCTGATCCTGCTGGTCGTCGCCTCGGCGGCGCGGCTGTCGTTCATCGAGACCCTGGCGCTGTCGGTGCTGCTGGGCGCCGCCTATGTCGTCATCGCGCTGCGTCCCGCACCGGTCGCGGTCGCGCCCACGCCGCTGCTTCAGGGTGGCTGGACCGCGCTGTATCTGGTGCTCACCGCGATCCTGACCGCGGGCCTGTCGACCCTGGCCGAACGCGAACACCGCTCTCGGGTCAGGGCGCTGGTGGAAGCGGAGGCCGAACATGCCGCCGCCGAGGAGGAGCGCGACCTGCGGGCCCGTCTGCTGCGGTCCTACGAGTCACAGCAGGACGGCCTGCAGGTCCTGCTGCACGAATTCCGCACCCCCGTAGCGTCGTTGGAGGCGCTGACCGAGGCGCTGACCGCGCCGAAACCGATGCGGCCCGCCGACCGCGATGCCAGCCTGGAGCTGGCGGCCCGCCATGTGCACCATCTCGCCGACATGCTCGACGCGCTGTCGGATGTGGCGCTGAGCCGACGGCCGACGTTCTCCGACGGCCGGGTCCGCCGGCTCGACGTCGCCGAGCTCGTCACCGCGGCGGCGGCCTCGGTCGGACTGACCCCACCGCGGCTGCGCCTGACCGTCGGCCCGGGGATGGACGCGGTGCTCGTCAACGCCCAGGGCCTGCGTCGCGTAATCACCAACCTGGTGGAAAACGCGGCCCGGCACGGCCGTGACGCCCCGGTCGATGTGACCTGCACACGCGACGGCGGCGAGTTGGTCATCACCGTCGGTGACCGTGGCCCCGGCATCCCCGATGAGAGCCTCGGCGAGCTGACCGCGAAGTTCGTCAGTGTGGGCGGCCAGCGCGGCACCGCCGGGCTGGGTCTGTGGATCGTGCAGCAGATCGTCGAGGCCATGGGCGGTCGGGTGGACTTCGCCGCCCGCGACGGCGGGGGGCTCTCAGCGACGTTTCGCACCCCGGTGCGCTGACCGGCCGGGCCGGCGGCCTGGCCCGCGCGGGCCAGCAGTTGGCACGTCTGGCGGTCCCGCACCGCCACCGTGGTGGCGAGCATGGGTTCAACGCCTCAGTGACGCGCACCACAGCCATGCGTCCACCGGCGGTGACGAGAGGACCACACACCATGACCGCACCCACCACCGAGACCACCTACGGCGACATCGACCTGGCCGACCGGGCGTTCTGGGCCAAGTCGCCCGAACACCGCCACGAGGCGTTCGCCGTCCTGCGCCGGGAGAGGCCCGTGTCGTGGAGCCGGCCCGCCGAGTCCTATCTGCTGCCGCCCGAGCTGAACACCGGCGGGTTCTGGTCGTTGACCAAGCACGAGGACGTCCGGTGGGCCAGTCGCCACCCGGAGATCTTCTCGTCGGCGCGCGGTGTCGTGATGGAGGACTTCCCGCCGGACATGACCGAGGTCGTGTCGTCGTTCATCGCGATGGACCCCCCTCGCCACACCCAGCTGCGCGGGATCGCGATGGAGGCGTTCAAGCCGAAGAACATCCGGCGCCTGCAGGACTGGATCCGCGGTCACGCCCGTGAGGTGATCGACGAGGTCGCCCCGCTCGGCGAGGGTGATTTCGTCCGGATGGTGGCCGCCCAGCTGCCCGGGCGGGTCTATGGCACTTTCTTCGGGATCGAGGGCGAGCTGCGCGAGCGCGCCATCGACGCCGCGGAGCGGCTGGTGGCCTGGACGGATCCGGAGATGCGTGGCGACAAGTCCGAACTGGAGATGTTCAGCGGTGCGGTCTTCGAGCTGCACGAGATCGCCGCGCAGCTGATTCCCGAGCGGCGGGCCAACCCCGGTGACGACCTGCTGACCTGGATGGTGCAGGCCGAGTTCGAGGGCAAGAAGATGACCGACGACGAGCTGAAGGCGTTCTTCGTGCTGTTCGCCGTCGCCAGCAACGACACCACCCGCCACGCCTCGGGACACGCCATCCTCAACCTGTCCAAATACCCCGATCAGCGGGCGCTGCTGGTCGAGGACGTGGAGGGCCGGGTCGACGGCGCCGTCGAGGAGGTGCTGCGCTTCTCCCCACCGGGGTTGCACATGCGCCGCACCGCCGCCCAGGACGTGACGCTGCGTGACGCCGAGATCAAGGCCGGCGACAAGGTGGTGCTCTGGTACTACTCGGCCAACCGTGATGAGGACATGTTCGACAACCCGGGGGCGTTCAACATCCTGCGCAACCCCAACCCGCACATCTCCTTCGGCGGCGGCGGCCCGCACTACTGCATCGGCGCCGCGCTGGCCCGCACGATGCTGCGCTCGCTGCTCACCGAGGTCTACACCCGCATCCCCGACATCTCCGCACCGGAACCCAGCCTGGCCGTGACCAACTGGGTCAACGCCATCAACCGGCTGCCGGCCACCTGGACGCCCGAACGCCGCTGACGGGGGCGCTACCCGAGCAGTCGGCCGGGCCCGATGACCACAGGACGATCGAAAGGTGCGAGTGTGGCAGCTCTGGATTTGCGGTTGCAGCGGATCGGCGCCTGGTGCGGGACGGTCATGATCGTCCTCTACGGCGCCTCCGTCTTCGGGCTCGGCAGACTGTTTCCCCCGCTGTCGCCGACATCGTCGGCCGAGGAGATCGCCGGGTTCCTGGTCGACCACAAGATCGTGGTGCGGCTGGGGATAGCCGGAGCGCTGTCCACCGCGGCGATCGCGTTTCCGTTCCTGGCCACCCTCGTGCTGCGGATCCGCCGGGCCGAGGGGCGTTTCGGCGTGCTGTCGATCACCCAGCTCCTGGCCTCCGCGGTGTACGTCCCGGCGTTGATGTACCCGCTGACCGTGTTAGCTGCCGCGGCCTTTCGGCCCGACACCCGCCCCGCCGAGATCACCCTGGCGCTCAGTGACGTGTTCTGGCTGATGTTCATCGGTATCGTCGGCACGCTGGTCACCCAGAACATCACGCTGGCCGTCGCCACGTTCGCCGACACCGCCACGCCGGCCACCTTCCCGCGCTGGTACGGCTACTACAACCTGTGGGCCGCCATCCTGCAGTTGCCCGGCTGCGTCGTGGTGGTGTTCAACGACGGGCCACTGGCCTGGAACGGCATCTTCGCCTTCTACATCCCCGGTGCCGTGGCGATTGCCGTGTGGCCGGTCGTCAGCACCTACGTCCTGCTGGGCAGCATCCGTGCCGAGGAAGAGACCGCCGAACCCGCCGCCGCCGCGTGAAAACGGCTGCGGCACCGGTCGACCGGCGCATCCCCGGCGAGCAGGGCACCTGGGTGTTCCTGCTCGGGGACCTCGTCGTGTTCGCGGTCTTCTTCGCCACGTTCCTGGTCGAGCGGGCCAAGGCGCCCGAGGTTTTCGACGCCGCGCGGCGCACCCTGCACGCCGGGATCGGTCTGACCAACACCCTGGTGCTGCTGACCAGCTCACTGTGTGTGGTGGTCGCGCTCGGCGCGCTCCGCGACGGCGCCCGCGGCCTGGCAGGCCGTGCCGTGCAGGCCGCCATCGGCTGCGGTCTGCTGTTCGTGACGTTCAAGATCGTCGAGTACGTGTCGCTGGGCCGCAGCGGTTACGGTCCCGGCGCCAACGACTTCTACCTGTACTACGTGATCCTCACCGGGCTGCACCTGCTGCACGTGTGCCTGGGCATCGCGGTGCTGAGCTTCGTCTTCACCCAGACCCGGCGCGTGGAACTGAGCCCCACCCGCATGGCGCTGGTCGAGGGCGGCGCATGCTTCTGGCACGTGGTGGACCTGCTGTGGATCGTCCTGTTCCCGCTGCTGTACCTGGTGAGCTGAGAACCGTTGCCGTTCCAGTACCTTCGTAACCGTGCCGGTCTGAGCTGGCTGATCCTGGTCGCCGCGACCCTGATCTCCTGGGCCGTCGGGGCGGACCACGGCACCGGCGCCCTCGTGGTGGTGGTCGTGCTGGCGATCGCCGCGGCCAAGATCCGACTGGTCGGTCTCGACTTCATGGAGCTGCGCCACGCCCCGATCCCGCTGCGGGCGGTGTTCGAAACCTACTGCGTGACGTTGTGGGCGTTGCTGTCGGGACTGTATCTCTGGCTGTAGCCGCCTGATCGCGCCACCTGCGGCGGCGACGTCGTTCAGTCGCCGCCCGGCCCGGAGTCACCGCGGCCACGCGCCGGCCGGTGCCGGACCCTGCCGCTCGACTCGGCGTTCGATCCCCGCGGGCCGCGTTCACGTCGTGCGCCGGGTGGCCGGCCGAAGCCTCGATGTAGCGCATGACCTCTCCCGACCCCACGTGCTCAGCAAACACCTTGAATTCACCACCTCACACACCCTCGGAGCAATGGGTGAAATCCCTTGTTTGCTGAAATACGGCACGCACCGCTTGGCTGCCTCCCATCCCATTTGCTGATATCGAGGCCCCGCCGTCTCCGGCTTTCTCGAAGAGAAGCCGACCGCCGGAATCGGCAACGGCGCACACCGTCGCGGAAGACAAGGGTATTCCCTGATTGCCAGCGGTCCCGCAGGGGCGGGAGGCTGTGCAGTACCCACCCGGTCTCTCTGCAAGGGAAATGAACATGAGTCAGTCCACAACCAGTCATTCCCGTCGCGGGGTCATGCCGGTCGTCGCGCTGTTGGGCGCGGCCACCATCGCGGCCACTCCGCTGGCGGCGCCACCGTCGGAGGCGCCGCTGCGTTCCAGCCATCAGGCGGTCGCGTTGACGGCGAACCCGACCGCGTTTCAGGTCTACGCCCGCGGGGTGGTGCAGGCGACCTACAGCAACACCCTCATCGATTTGGGTGACGGGGCGCTGTCGGCCTTCAGCCTGATCACCTACCCGCGAAACGCCTACCTCTCCTATCAGGCGGCGATCGACGACGGCGACACCGAGCTCGCCCGCGCCGTTGTGCGGAAAGCACTCACGGAACCGGTCGAGGCCGCTCTGGAGGCACCCGTGCGGTTCGTCACCGAGTACGCCCTACCGGTGCTGGCCTCACTGACCGTCTACCCCGTGGCCAATGCCACGCTGGCGACCCTCTACGCCCTGCGCGACGTGGGCGAGGCCATCGCCGATGCCAACCTCGTCGACATCGTCAATGCCGTGCTCTCCATTCCGGGCAAGATCATCACCGGCGTCGTCAACGGTTTCGTCGACTGGGACAACTACGACGCCGCGACATCGGGCGGATTCCCCCCGACCGATCCCACCGCGTTCCCCTCCCTGCTGGCCAACGGCGCCGATCCGGAGAACGGCCACTTCAACGGCGGCTTCCTGCCGCTGCTGGTTGACTTCTTCAACGAGTCGGTGCCGGTGTGGCGGCCGCCCACCACGTCATCCGACGTCAGCCCCGCCACCGACAGTGAGATCGCCCCGGCCTCTGACACGGTGGCCGAGATCGCCCCTGACACCGCGACCGAGACCACCCCCGAGACCACGGACGAGGTCGCGAACCTCAGTGCGTCGGCACCGATCGCCCCCGCGCCTGCACCGGCACAGGGCGACGAACCGGACGAGCAACAGGACGTGGCCGCGGGGACCGCGGAGGCCGCGCAGAGCGGCAATCCACCGGCCGACACCGAGCTTGATTCCACACCTGATTCCACTGTGCCTGATTCCACCGTGCCTGATTCCACCGTGTCTGACCGCGACGCACGCGTCGCAGCGCGCAAGGCCGCGCGCGAGGAAAGAACGGAGCGGATCGCCGAGAAGAAGTCCCGCGCCGCAGAACGGCGGGCCGACGCGCGCGAGGACAGGGCCGAGCGGATCGCGAGCAATCGGGCCCGGGTCGAGGAACGGGGCTCCGATCGGCGCGACCCAGCTGGCAAGCAGGACCGGCCTTCGTCCTCTGCATCGTCCGCATCGTCCGGCTGACGCCAGAGGCACAGCGGGTTGTCAGCTTGTCCCACGGTGGCACGGCTTCCCGTCGTCGGGCACCGGTGTGGTTCAGGCCGTCGTACGCTCTGGGCGATGTCCGACAAATCCGAGATCCGCTTCCTGCCGTTGGGGGCGCGTCGGCTGGCCTACGAGGTGCGCGGAGACGGGCCGCCGCTGGTCGCACCTGCCTGGTGGGTCAGCCATCTCGAGCTCGACTGGCAGACCCCGGGTGTACGTCGGTTCTGGGAAGGCGTCGCGGAGAACCGCACGCTGATCCGCTACGACCGGCTCGGGGTGGGAATGTCGGATCACGACATCACCGAATCCGATCTGACACTCGACGGTGAAATCGCGATGCTGCGGGCGCTGCTCGACGAACTCGAGCTGGAACGGGTCTCGCTGATCGGCGGCTCGTCGGGTGGCTGCACCGCCGTGGCCTTCGCCGCGGCGTTCCCGGAGCGGGTCGATCAGCTGGTGTTGTACGGCTGCTACTCCCGGGGCGACGAACTGACCGCTCCCGGTGTGGCCGACGCGATCGTGGCCGCGGTGAAAGCGCATTGGGGCCTGGGCTCCCGCCTGCTCAGCGACATTTTTCTCGGCAACACCGGCCCCGACGACCACGAACGCTTCGCACGGTTGCAGCGCGAATCGGCCACCGCGGACACCGCGGCAGCCCTGCTGCGGCTGGTGTACCGCCTGGATGTGCGGGCGTGCCTTCCCCTTGTCCACCAACCGACTCTGGTCGTGCACCGCCGCGCCGACCGCGCGGTTCCGTATGCGCTCGGACGTGACGTCGCGGCCGCCATATCGGGCGCCACGTTTACTCCCCTACAGGGTGATTCACACTTCCCGTGGCACGGTGACGTCGACGCTGTGGTGCGGGCGTGCCGCCGGGCGTTCGAACCGCAGCGGCCCGCATCGCGGCCCGACGACACCGTGACGGTGCCGCTGTCGGGTCGCGAACGCGAGATTCTCGGATACGTCGCCCGCGGTCTCGGTGATCGCGAGATCGCCGAGCAGCTGCAGCTCAGCCCCCACACGGTGCACCGTCACGTCGCCAACATCCGCCGCAAGCTGGGCAGCGCCTCCCGGACCGCCGCCGTCGCGGAGGCCGCGCGGCTGGGCCTGCTGCAGGAATGGCCGTAACCGGCCACTGACAGAAAATGGCCGCGTTGAGCGATGCGCGCCACCTGCACCAGATCCTAGGTTCGCGGCATGACCGAGATTGCCGACACGTCCACCGACGAAATCCGCGACACCAGCGCGTCCAGTCCGTGGCTGCGGGTGATGGCGCTGCTCTACGACCCCTTCCTGTGGCTCGGCGAGATCGCCGGGATGCGCCGACGCCGGCGCCGGTTGCTGGTCGAGGCACGCGGATACGTCGTTGAAATCGGCGCCGGGACAGGGCTGAACCTCGCGCACTATCCCGGCGTCGTCGATGACCTCGTGCTCACCGAACCCGACGCGGCGATGCGCCACACACTCGCTCGGCGCCTGCACGGCCGGGGCCGGAGCGCGCGCATCGTCGACGCGCCCGCCGAGCATCTCCCCCTGGCCGACGCGTCGGTGGACACCGTCGTCGCGACTCTCGTGCTGTGCACGGTTGCGGACCCCGAAGTCGCGCTGCGGGAGATTGCGCGGGTGCTGCGACCGGGCGGGCAGCTGCTGTTCATCGAGCACATCCGCGCGAGTTCCCGATTCCTCGCGGCGCTCCAGGTCTGCCTGCTCCGGCCGTGGCGGGGCTTCGCCGGGGGGTGCGTGTGCACCCGACCAACTGTCGAGCTGATGCGGGCTTGCGGGTATACCGTCGAGGCCGAAAGTGCGGTGTGGCACGGGATGCCGGCGATCGTCCATCCGCTCGCGATCGGGCGGGCCACCTTGAGCACCCGCCGCGAGGTTCACCGTTTCTGAAGGCTCGTCCGGTTCGCCGAGTCCACCCATCCACCGATTTCCTCGGCGACGGCGGCCCAGGCGGCGCCGGCGGTGTGGGAGTCAATGGGTTCTTGTTCGGTGACTGGACGTTCCAGCCGTTGACCATAGACTGACTGTGTGGGGGTATTGAATGTTTGCGGCGAGGGCCTGCACATGCTGGCTGGGCAGGGCTCGGCGGACGCTTCGCAGTTAGCCATCCGTGTTCCTGCCGGGGCGGCTGCGCCTTCGACCCAAGCAACAGCATCGGCTGTCGCCAGTGCCCAGGCTGCCATCGGCGCCACGCCGGCGGCCCTGGCGGGCCGCGTTTACGCCACCGGCGACAAGCTGGTCGCCGCCATCGTGGACCAACACGGGCTGGGTTGGAACAACTTCCGAAACGATTGGATGCCCGACGGCGAAGGGTTCACCGGCGGGAACGCCTCGGTCGAGTTCGTCCACCTGACCTACCCTGGGGAGTGACCGAATGGCAAGCAGTGCTCGAATAGCGGTCATCGCAGCCGGAATGGTCGGCGGCATCGTGGTAATCGCAGCTGCCGGCTGGTTTTGGTACTGGCATACCGTCGACACAAACCCCAGTGGTGGTCACAATTCGTACGGCATGCGCGACTACACCCCCGAAGAGCAGAAGAAGGCCGCCGAGAGTCTCGTCGCAGGACTCAACACCCACGATCTCGACAAGGTCGAGCTTCTCCGATTCCGCAACTACCCTCACCAAGAGATTGCCGAGAAGGCAATCGATGAGAACATCGTCGCGGCTCTGCCCCCACCAGACTGCCGATACGTCCTCGACGGTGTCGAAGACAAAGGCGAGCAAGACCCCGCCGCGGCACCGTGGTATCAGCCGGAACACGCATGGGGCTTCGACATGAAACTCCAGCAACGCTGCCCCGGACAACAACCGACACCACGAACCATCCGGGTCATCGCCATTCCGTCCGGAATGGGCGGCTACTGGGCCGAAGCAGCCTTCAAGGAAGAGCCGTAGGCGGAAACCCGCAACGCCGTCGCCGGGCGCCCCGTCGGCGCTGGGCCGACGCAAGGGTCAGCGCGGCGCCGGTGGCCTGGACTCGTCCTGCTAGCACCGTCACCGTTGCCCCGGCCGCGGTATGCAGGCCGCTGACCGTCGTGCCGGTCACCTGCGCTGGTGGTGCCACCGCCGCGCTCGGAGTCTCGGTGGCTAACCCCGACGCATCGTCTGAGTACTGACCAGCGAGTATGCTCAAGCCTGCGCCGCAAATATCCAAAGTCGCTACACCGCCAGTCTAGGAGAAGCGCACGCAACGTCCAGTCACGACAACAGGCCGCCGCTCCGAGCCGCCTGTCTCGTTCTAGAGAAACGAGACAGACCCAAACCCAAGTGGTCCGCCCAACTCTGCGCAGTCCCAGGTCGTGCCGCCTCATTTCTTGTCTCACACCGCGTGTCTTAGATCCTCTACATTGGAGGCGAGTGGGACAGTCACCAAATGTGAGCGCAAGCAAGCGGGCCGCAGCAGGTCCCACTAGGCGGTCGTCAGTATGACCTCCGGCCAGCAACCCGACGATTTCTCGACGAATCTAGTCAATTGGATATTCGAGTGGTTCGTCGAGCCGGAGATCACCCGTCGTGGCCTTGCGCTGGACCGGGAAGAGGTCCGAAAGGTCGTGGTCGAGCTAAACCCCGACCGACCACACCCCTTGGTGCGTCTCAATGATCAGGCCAAGATCGTGGCAGAAGTCCGCGTTTCCCGTGACATCGCCGAAGGCGAGGAGGTGACGGCTGCAGACATCAATGGGGTCCACAGTGTCGAACCCGAAGGCATAGGCCCCAACAGCGGATACGTCTGCTTCGCGGTCATCAACGGTCATCAATGCATCAAGTTCGACTTCCGCTACAACAAGGAACGCGTGGCTCGGCTACTTACCCGAGCACGACAGTTCTTCGACACCGCCGCGGACGAGAAATTGTCAATTCCTGTGGATCGGGGTGTTTCAGGCGACCTCCGTTCCGGTGTGCTCGTCGTCGTTTGAGGGCGGTGTCGGTGGGGTGATGTCGGTGGGCCGTTCGAGCAGTTTGCCTTTGTGG
>NZ_NVQF01000081.1 GCF_002592005.1 Mycolicibacterium palauense
GGGTTGAGGCCTACCGCAGCAGGGCGGCGGCACCGACCAGTCCCGCCGCACCGCCCAGCACGGCCGGTACCACCCGCAGACCGGCCAGGAAGTCCAGCCCGGCGTAGCCGGCCAGCGCGGCCCGCAACGGTTCGAAGAGCACCGGCCCGGCCTTGGCCACGCCGCCGCCGACCACCACCAGGTCGAGGTCGCAGACCGCGCCCACCGAGGCGATCATCGCCGCCGCCGCCGTGGCGCCCCGCGCGAAGGCCGCCGCCGCGATCTCGTCGCCGGCCATCACCGCGGCGGCCAGCTCCCTGGCGTCGGCGCCCGCGGGTGCACGCCACCCGTGGTCACGGGCCCACTGCGCCATCCGGGGACCGGCCGCGATGGCCTCGACGCAGCCGTGCCCGCCGCAGGTGCAGGGCGGTCCGTCGATGTCGACGACGACGTGCCCGACGTGTCCGGCGTTGCCGGTCCGTCCGGTGTAGGGCGCGCCGTCGAGGACCAGTCCGCCTCCCACCCCGGTGGAGATCACCATGCCCAGCAGGAACGAGGAGCCGCGCCCGGCGCCGCGCCACTGTTCACCCAGCGCCATGCACACCCCGTCGCCGGCCAGACGCACCGGCAGTCCGCCCAGCGCGGCGCCCACCCGGTCCCGCAGCGGGAAGTCACTCCAGGCGGTGAGGTTGATCGGGCTGACCGTGCCGCTGGGCAGGTGCACCGGGCCGGCCGAGGCGATGCCCGCACCGCGGACGGGGCTGCGGGCGGTCATCGCGGCGATGAGCGTGTCCACCACGGCCCAGACCGCCTCGGGATCGTCGCCGTGCGGTGTCGGTCGGTGCTCGGCGGCGACGAGGACGCCGTCGGCGTCGACGAGTCCGGCGGCGATCTTCGTGCCGCCGACGTCGAGGGCCAGAATCGGTTCGGTCATCAGTGCCGGTGGGTGTTGTCGGGTTGGCGGGGGTCGCCGGGATGTTCGAAGCCCGGTGCGAGTTCGACGAGTTCGGCGCGGCGGGTGTCGAGCCAGGCCGAGAACGCGCGCCGGCGCGCCGCACCCCTCAGGTGGGTGAGGATCTCCTCGCGCACCTCGGGCAGCGCGGGCGGTGCGGGCCGTTCCCGCCACCCGCCCGGCGCGGGCCGCACGGGTGCGAACCGCATGGGGTGGCGGGCGTGATAGCCGGCGACGTCCGCGTCGGCGACCGTGACGTCGGCGGTGACGTGTGCGAACAGCGCGCGGGCCAGTGGGCCGTCGAGCGCCGCCGCGGTGATGCTGCCGACCTCGGCGCGCGCGCAGGAGTCGGGCAGCACCGCGTCGATGGCGGGGGCGTCCGCGGCGGTGATCCCGCGGGCGGCGGCCTCGTCGGCGATCACCCGCTCGGTCACGATCACCTGGGTCAGCCAGCGGCGCAGCTGGCGGCCCTCGCTGGTGTGCGGTCGGGGCAGCGCCGCCGCCGGGGTGACCGCCCGCAGCCGGGCCTCGCGGCGGTCCACCTCGGTGACCGGCACGGGCCGTCCGTTCACCCGGGCGGCGACGGGGCTCACCGGATCACCACCGCAACGGCCGGCGTGTAGAGCAGTTGCCCGGCGGCGGCCACCCGTATCAGCGCCCACCACTGCCCCGGCGGGGTCCCCGGCGGCGGGGCCAGCGTGTAGTCCAGGCGCAGCTCACCGGAGGCCGGCAACACCGCCCCGATGACGGCCGGCCGGGCCCATTCCCAGATGTCCCACGGCGCGATCAGGTGCGCCTCGGCGGCGAGGTCGGCCCGCGCGCCGCTACCGATGGTGGCGCCGAGCCGTCCGGTGTCGCCGGGCGACAGCACCACCTTCCGGGGTTCGTCGAGCAGGCGCAGCAGTGCGCCGGCGGTCTCGCCCACCTCGATGCCCACCTCGATCACACAGACGTCCTCGACGGTCTGGCGCCAGGACGGCGGGAGGTCACCGGTGAGCGTGAGTTGGGCGCGCACCGGGTAGCGGCCCGGCCGCACACCGGAGGGCACCGCGATGGTGACGTCGGCCTCCCGGTAGCCGCCGGGGTCGAGGTGGAACGTCAGCTCGTCCGGGTCCGCCGACCAGCCCGGCGGGCACACCAGCCCGATGGTGCCGGACAGGGCCGTGTCGGCGCAGTCGGCGGCGACGGTCAGCCGCAGCACCGCACTGTCCGGAGGCTCGGGCAGGTGCAGGTGCTGCGGGTGCAGATGCGCGACGGCGGGCAGTCCGCCCATCGGCGCCGGGCCGCGGTTGTGCAGCCAGTACCGGGCGTAGAGCGGCTGGGCGGTCTCGGCGTGCGGTGCGGGCCCGGCGAGCGCGCCGGACACGGTGCGGAGCGGGGTGAACTCGGTGAGCACGGTGGCGATCTCGTAGCCGTGCAGGTCGATCTCGGCGCCGCCGGGACGCCGGTGGTGTTCGAGCAGGTCGGTCTTGGCGACCGGCGTCACCGCGGCCACGTCGGAGTCCAGCTTCACCGCGGTGGCCCCGCCATGGCGTTCGACGAGCCGCAGCGTGGCCAGCCGTCCCCCGGTCCGGGTGCACGACGCTTCCGCGGTGGGGTTGCCGGCCATCTTCACCGCGTCGACGTGCACCCCGTCCCCTTCGATCCGCAGCAGCGAACCCGGCTCCGGCGGCGTGGCGGTGCCGGCACCGAGGTGGGTCAGCAGCGGGTGGGAGAACTCCGCGCTGCGCCGGGCCAGGTCGACCCGACGCCAGTCACCGTCGCCGGCGATGACGGCGTGGTCGAAGGTGTGGGTCCAGTGCTGCAGCTGAAAGTTGGTGCCGTCGGGCGCGGATCGGCGCTCGTGGGTGGTCCACACCCCGGAGGGCCAGCCGCTGCAGGAGCGCATCAGCGAGGTGTGCAGTGTCCCGTCGGTGTCGACGGCGAAGCTGGGCACCCCGCGGTTGAGCAGGGCCACGGTGCGATCGTCGAAGGGAAGCTTGCCGCCCGGAACCCGTTGGCGCACCGCGATCTCGGCGTTATCGAGGTCCTCGGTCACGGCGGCGATCGCGTCGCGCAGCGCGGTGTCGTCGGTGCCGGCGACGATCAGCACGGGCAGCGCCAGCACGTCGCGCAGATCGGCGTCGGGTATCCACTCGGCGGCCAGCATGGCCGCGGCGGGCACGTACAGCGTGGCGGTGCCGCCGGTGCGCAGTTGCCGGTCCAGCTCGTCGGTGTAGGCCGTGCCGGCGGCGGCCAGGACGGCGGCGGTGAACCGGTTGCGGCCGGGGCCGCCCAGGGCCAGGCGGACGTCGGGCAGGTTGGAGTCGACGTCGAGGTGGCCGTAGCGCGGCCGGTCCGCCGCCGAGCAGGTCGCGGTCACCCCGGCGCGCACCAGCGCCACCAGCAGCTCGCGGGCCAGCGGCGCGGACTCCGACTCATCGGGGGTGACCACCTCGGCCACCGACACCGCCCGGATCTGGTTGTCGTTCAGCCGGATCCGCGCGGCCGAGGACAGCCCGAACCAGCCGAAGGCGGGGGTCTCCAACGTCCACGGGTGTTCGGCGGTGTCCACCGAACGCGCCGTGCCCGGTTCGTGCAGCAGCCCGAAGCCGCGCCCCACGACGGCGTCGCCGACCTCGCAGACCGGCATCGCCCCGGGCACCGGCACCGGCCAGCGCAGCCGCACGAGCCGGTCCTGTCCGTCGAAGTCGTCGATGACGGTGCGGCAGTCGATGCGGTCGACACCGTCCCACAGGGTCAGTGTCTGCGTGTAGCGCAGCAGCCCACCGACATCGCCGCGCACCACCAGCCGCCGGCCCACCGGGCTGCGGTAGGCCCGCACCTCGGCGGGGTGCTGCGCGGAGGTGACGACGGGTCCGCGCGGCAGCAGATGCCAGGGCCCCTCCCCGGCCTTCGGGTGCGCCGGATACTCCTCGTAGACGGCCAGTTCGTTGGCCACCCGCCCCGGGGCGACGAGTTCGCGACCGGCGCGGCGCAATGAGGCGATCCCGCCGCCGCGCCCGGGGTCCAGCCGGATCCGGTAGTGGGTGTTGGCGATCTCCACGCCGTCCACGCCGGAGACCGGTTCCCAGCCCCCGTCCGCCGCCGGAGCGGCCTCGACGCGGTAGCCCCGCCACCCCAGCGACGGCACGTCGTCGGTGCGCCAGGTCAGCGTCCGGCCGTCGTCCTCGACCAGCGCCGCCACCGGGTCTCCGTTGTCGTCGAGCACCCGCACGCCGGGTCCGACGGGCTCGGGAAGCCGCACGGTGACGATGTCGGTGCGGTGGTGCGCCAGCGGATTCCACACCGTGACGGCGGACTCGCCGACCGCCGTGGCCAGCCGGGTCAGCGCGTCGTCGCGGATGCGGCGGCCCAGCTCGAAGGCGTCGCGCCAGCCGGTCAGCAAGTCCAGGTACACCTGGTCGGACTCCGAGCCGGTGATCGCGTCGTGGTGGGCGCCGTAGGCCAACTGGACCCAGGCCTTGGCCAGCGCGGCCTCGGGGTACTCGGCGCCGGTGAGCAGGTGGGCGAAGGTGGCGAAGCGCTCGGCGTCGAGCACGGCGGCCTCGGCGGCGCGGTTGGCCTGTTTGGTGTCGATGAACGACACGTCCTTGCCGGTGTAGATCGGGTTCATGTCGCGGGTCTGCGGCGCGGGCGCCACACCGCGCCCGGCCAGTTCGTGGCGCACGGCGGCGAAGAACTCCCGCGGCAGCGCGCACACGAACCGGGGCCAGGTGTAGCGGGCGTTCCAGTCCCGCTGGATCGCGGTGACCCACTTGTTCGGCGGGGTGTAGTCGGTGCCCACCGGCAGCAGCACGTTGCGGGTCGCGGCCACCTTCTTCAGGCCCTCGAAGAGCGCGTAGACCGCGTCCTCGGCCTCGGCCAGCGACGCCGAGGAGTCCATCCACCAGCCCGCCGAGTAGTGCGCCGGCATGTAGTGGGTGAGCAGTCCCACACCCGACGGGGCGATCCATTCGAACTCGCTGGCGAACTGCATGCGCCGCGGATCTCCCCCGTCGGCCATCGGGCCCCACTGATGGTGCGGGCCGCGCGCCCAGGAACTCGAGGTCAGCCCGGCCTCGGCGGCCATCCCGGGGAACTGGGGGTCGTGCCCGAAGACGTCGAGCTGCCAGGCGGTCGCCGGATCGGCGCCCAGCACGTGACGCTGAAACCCGCTGCCGTGCACGAAGTTGCGGATGGCCGTCTCGGCGCAGGTGAGGTTGGTGTTGGGTTCGTTGTAGGTGCCGCCCATGATCTCCACCCGGCCCTCGGCGAGGAACCGGCGCAGGTCGTCGCGGTCTTCGGGGCGGGTGTCCCAGTAGGGTTTGAGGTAGTCGACCTCGGCGAGCACGAACTTGTATTCCGGTTCCCGGCGGGCCATCTCGAGGTGGGCGGCCACCAGTTCGAAGCCGTTGGTCTGCCGGGCTCCGCCGGGCGGGTTCTCGGTCCATTCGCTGGTGTAGGCGCCCTGGGTGTTCCACCACACCGGGTCGTAGTGGAAGTGGCTGACCATGTGCACCGTCCACCCAGGTTCGGCGTCGGTGAAGCCGAACTCCAGCCGGCGCGCACCGGCGTGCACCGCGGCGCGCCTCGTCCGGCCCGATCGCGGATCCGTCACGCGCACCGGCACCTCGACGACCCCGTCGCCACGGGCGTCCAGGGCCGCGCGCCCGGCGAGCCCGTCGCCGTCGACAGCCACCTCGGTCGATCCGTCGGCGCCGGTGTAGGTCACCCGGACCACCTGCCGGGGGGCATCGGCGGCGCCGACGAACAGCTGCGTCGATGTCGCCGAGGTCACCGCCAGTGCCATGTCCCCCACTATTGCGCCCCGGCGCTGGGCGAGCGTGCGTGTCGGTACCGACACGCCGACGATCGCGTACGGGGAGGCACGCTCGGCGACCGGCGGGGTCGGGCTACCCCAGCGGGCCGACGGCGCGCTCGGCGGCGGCCACGATCTCCCCGGACCGGGCCAGCTCGACCACCGCCTCGATCTCCGGTGCCAGGTAGCGGTCGGTGCCGGGCCCGGCGACCCGCTCGCGCACCAGGGCCACCACGGCGGCGGTGGCCGGTGCCGGGGTCAGCGGCGCGCGCAGATCCAGTCCGCGCGCCGCGGTGAGCACCTCGACGGCCAGCACCCGGGTCAGCCCGTCGATGCCGCGGCGCAGCTTGCGCGCCGCCGACCAGCCCATCGAGACGTGGTCCTCCTGCATGGCCGAGGACGGAATGGAGTCCGCGCTGGCCGGATTGGCCAGCCGCTTGAGCTCGGAGACGATGCCGGCCTGGGTGTACTGGGCGATCATGTGCCCGCTGTCGACGCCGGGATCCTCGGCCAGGAAGGCGTTGAGCCCGTGGTTGCGCGCGACGTCGAGGAACCGGTCGGTGCGGCGTTCGCTGATCCCGGCCAGGTCCGCCACGGCGATGGCCAGGAAGTCGAGCACGTAGGCCACCGGGGCGCCGTGGAAGTTGCCGTTGGACTCGACCCGGCCGTCGGGGGTGACGACGGGGTTGTCGATGACGCTGGCCAGCTCCCGTTCGGCGACGCTGCGGGCATGGGCGGCGGTGTCGCGGCCGGCCCCGGCCACCTGCGGCGAGCACCGCAGCGAGTAGGAGTCCTGCACGCGGGTGCAGTCGGGGGTGCGGTGACTGGCCACGATCGCCGAATCCGCCAGCAGGCGGCGCAGATTGGCCGCCGAGGCCAGCTGACCGGGATGCGGGCGCAGCCGGTGCAGATCCTCGGCGAAGACCCGGTCGGTGCCCAGCAGGCCCTCGACGCTCATCGCCGCGGCGATGTCGGCGAGGCGGAACAGGTTGTCCAGATCGGCCAGGGCGAGCACCAGCATGCCGAGCATGCCGTCGGTGCCGTTGATCAGTGCCAGGCCCTCCTTCTCGGCGAAGGTGACCGGGTGTAGGCCGTGGGCGGCCAGTGCGTCGGCGGCCGGCATCAGCTGCCCGTCCCGGGTGCGAACCGCGCCCTCGCCCATCACGGCCAGCGCGACGTGCGCCAGCGGCGCCAGATCCCCCGAACAGCCCAGGCTGCCGTACTCGTGGACCACCGGGGTCAGCCCGGCCGAGAGCAGATCGGCATAGGCCTGCGCGGTCTCCCGGCGTACCCCGGTGCGCCCGCTGGCCAGGGTGGACAGCCGCAGCAGCATCATGGCGCGCACCGCGTCGCGTTCGACCTCGGGGCCCGAACCTGCGGCGTGCGAACGGATCAGGCTGCGCTGCAGCTGTGTTCGCAGCTCCTGCGGAATGTGCCGGGTGGCCAGCGCGCCGAACCCGGTGGACACGCCGTAGACCGGCGTGGGGTCGGCGGCCAGCGCCTCGATGTGGCGGCGGCTGTCGCGGATCGCCGTCACCGCCTCGGCGGCGATCTGCACCGCGGCGTCGGCGCGCGCCACCGCCACGACGTCGTCAAAACTGACGGGACCCGTACCCACGGTGATGGTCATGGCCGTGACGTTAGAACCAACGGTGGCGGGCGTGGACGCCCCACCCCGCGATTTTGTCTCGGATCTCAGACGGGACCCCCGCGGTCCGTCACAGGTCGGCGAACCAGCCGTCGGGGGCGCGGCCCGACAGGGCCCAGGTCAGCTGCTGGGCCGCGGCGCGGACCGCGCGGACCAGCTCGGTCTCGGCGACCCGGTGATGCCCCTGGCGCCAGGTCACGCTGATGGCGGCGGCCGGCCGGCCGGAATGGTCGAAGGCGCACGCCGCCACCGACTGCAGTCCCGCGGTCACCAGGCCCACCTCCTCCGACCAGCCCCGGCGGCGCTCCTCGGCGAGGATGCCGCGCAGCTGCGGAAGCGTGCGGGGCCCCTCCCCGGTGCGGTCGATGAACCCCCGGGTACCGGGGAACAGCGCACGCACCTGAGCCGCGGGCAGCTGGGCCAGGATCGAGCGGCCGCTGGCGGTCAGCTGCGCCGGCAGCCGCACCCCGATATCGGTGACGAGAGTGACCGGGATCCGCGAGTCCGGCGGTTGTTCCTTGAGCAGATAGAGGGTTTCGGCACCGTGCAGCACCCCCAGGTGCGCGGTCTCGCCCACCTGGGCGACCAGCCGCGCCAGCACCGGCCGGGCCAGCATCTCCAGCGGATCGTGTCGCAGGTAGGCCGACCCGATCTCGAAGGCCGACATCCCCAGTCCGTAGGTGCGCCGGTCGGGGAAGTGCACGACGAAGCCGCGGGCGATGAGCACGTCGAGCAGGTGGTAGGTCGACGAGCGGGGGATCCTCAGGTCGCGGGCGATCGCCGCACCCGAGACCGGGCCGGGCTTGCCGGCCAGGTACAGCAGCACGTCCAGCGCGCGGCCCACGGCCGGCGAGGTGCTCGACACCGCAACCCTCCTCCCGCCACGTCTCGGATACGAGACACTAGCCGCGGAAACCACCTTCAGCAATCCCCGCCCGTCGGGTGTGCTGGAGGACATGCACAGCACAGAACCCCGCACCGTGCGCGCCCCGCACGGCAGCGAGATCACCTGCAAGGGTTGGCAGCAGGAAGCCGCCCTGCGGATGTTGATGAACAACCTCGACCCCGAGGTCGCCGAGCATCCCGAGGACCTCGTCGTCTACGGGGGCACCGGCCGGGCCGCCCGCAGCTGGGCGGCCTTCGACGCGATCGTGGCCGAGCTGCGCCGCCTGGAGAACGACGAGACCCTGCTGGTGCAGTCGGGCAAGCCGGTCGGGGTGTTCCGCACCCACGAGTGGTCGCCGCGGGTCCTGATCGCCAACTCGAATCTGGTGGGCGACTGGGCGACCTGGGAGAAGTTCCGCGAGCTGGAGGCCGCTGGGCTGACCATGTACGGCCAGATGACGGCCGGATCGTGGATCTACATCGGCACCCAGGGCATCCTGCAGGGCACCTTCGAGACGTTCGGGGCGGTGGCCCGCAAGCTCGCCGCCTCCGGCCGCTACGAGCACAGCAACGGGACACTGGCCGGGACCATCACCCTGACCGCCGGGCTGGGCGGCATGGGCGGCGCCCAGCCGCTGGCCGTCACGATGAACGAGGGCGTGGCCATCTGCGTGGAATGCGACCCCTCCCGCATCGACCGGCGCATCGAGCAGCGCTATCTCGACACCCGCGCCGACTCCGTCGACGAGGCGCTGGCGCTGGCCGTGGCGGCCCGGGATGCCAAGCGGCCGTTGTCCATCGGCCTGCTGGGCAATGCCGCCGAGGTGGTGCCCGAGCTGCTGGAGCGTGGCGCCCCGATCGACATCGTCACCGATCAGACCTCCGCGCACGACCCGCTGAGCTACCTGCCCGTCGGGGTCGACTTCGAGGACATGAAGAAGCTTTCCGAGAAGGATCCGGGCTGGTTCACCGAGCAGGCCGAGGCCTCGATGGCCCGACACGTCGCGGCGATGGTCGGTTTCATGGATGCCGGCGCCGAGGTCTTCGACTACGGCAACTCGATCCGCGACGAGGCCCGCAAGGCCGGCTACCCCCGCGCCTTCGAGTTCCCCGGGTTCGTGCCGGCCTACATCCGCCCGCAGTTCGAGGAGGGGCTCGGCCCGTTCCGCTGGGCGGCGCTGTCGGGTGACCCCAAGGACATCGAGGCCACCGACCGCGCGGTGCTCGAGCTGTTCCCGGACAACGAGCACCTGCGCCGCTGGATCACCATGGCCCGGGAGAAGGTGACCTACCAGGGCCTGCCGGCGCGGATCTGCTGGCTGGGCTACGGCGAGCGGCACCGCGCGGGTCTGCGGTTCAACGAAATGGTGGCCAACGGCGAGGTGTCGGCGCCGATCGTGATCGGCCGCGACCACCTCGACTCCGGATCGGTGGCCTCCCCGTACCGCGAGACCGAGGCGATGGCCGACGGCTCCGACGCGATCGCCGACTGGCCGCTGCTCAACGCGCTGGTCAACACCGCCTCCGGCGCGTCCTGGGTGTCGATCCACCACGGCGGCGGTGTGGGCATGGGACGTTCCATCCACGCCGGCCAGGTCACCGTCGCCGACGGCACGGCGCTGGCCGCCGAGAAACTGGCGCGGGTGCTGACCAACGACCCCGGCATGGGAGTGATCCGCCACGTCGACGCCGGCTACGAGCACGCCGCCGAGGTGGCCGACGAGCGCGGGGTGCGCATCCCGATGAGGGCACAGTCGTGAGCGTCGCGCACTTCGGGAGCTTCGACGGGCTCTGGGAGTCCCTGCTCGACGTCGGGCGCGACCGGAGCTCCGGCGGGTACCGCCGGTTTGCCTGGACCGCAGCCGATTTCACGCTGCGGGAGTGGTTCACCGGCGAAGCGCAGCGGCGCTCCATGAGCGTCGAGGAGGACCGCAACGGCAACCTGTGGGCCTGGTGGCTGCCGCCCGGGACCACCGGGGACCCCGCCGGGGCGTTCGTCACCGGCTCGCACCTGGACTCGGTGCCCGACGGCGGCGCCTTCGACGGCCCGCTGGGCATCGTGTCGGCCTTCGCCGCCATCGACGAGCTGCGCGCCGCCGGCACCGCGCCCCGGGTGCCGGTGGCCGTGGTGGCGTTCTCCGACGAGGAGGGCGCCCGGTTCGGGGTGGCCTGTGTGGGATCGCAACTGTCCACCGGCGCGCTGCCCGCCGACCGGGGCCTGGCGTTGCGCGACGGCGACGGCATCACCCTGGCCGAGGCGATGTCCGCCGCCGGACGCGATCCGGCCCACGTCGGCGCCGACCCCGCGCTGGCCCGCCGGGTCGGGGTCTATGTCGAGCTGCATGTCGAGCAGGGCCGGGCGCTGGATCTGGTGGACCATCCGGTCGCGGTGGCCTCGGCGATCTGGCCGCACGGGCGGTGGCGGTTCACCTTCTGCGGTGAGGCCAACCACGCCGGTGCCACCCGGCTGGTGGACCGCCGCGACCCGATGCTGACCTTCGCGACCGCGGTGCACGACGCCCGGTCGCGCGCGGCGGCCCACGACGCGGTCGCCACCTTCGCCAAGCTGGCGGTGACTCCCAACGGCGCCAACGCCATTCCGTCGCGGGTGCAGGCGTGGCTCGATGCCCGCGCCGCGGATCAGGACACGCTGAGCGCGCTGGTCGACGAGATCGCCGCCGACGCGTTGAGCGCCGCGGCCACCGACGGCACCACGGTGGATCTCGACACCGAATCGGTGTCGCCGGCAGTGGTGTTCCCCGACGAACCCCGCGAGCGGATCCGCCGGGTGCTGGCCCCGGAGTTCGGTGAGGTGCCGGTGATGGCCACCGCCGCCGGCCACGACGCGGGGGTGCTGTCGGCGGCGGTTCCCACCGCGATGCTGTTCGTGCGCAACCCGACCGGGGTGTCGCACTCCCCCGCCGAGCACGCCGAGATCGCCGATTGCCGCGCCGGTGCGCGCGCGCTGGCCGCCGTGATGGCCGACTGGGCCGGCGGATGAGCGACACCTGGTGGTGCGAGCACGCCTGGCTCGGCGGCCACACCGTGGCCGCCGCGGTGACGGTGACCGTCGCCGACGGCGTCATCACCGGCGTCGAGCCCGACAGCCCGCGCCGCGGCGACGTGCTGCGCGGCCTGGTGATCCCGGGTGCGGCCAACACCCACTCGCACGCCTTCCACCGGGCGCTGCGTGCGCGCACCCAGCGCGACCGCGGGTCGTTCTGGACCTGGCGGGAGCTGATGTATGCCGTGGCCGGCCGGCTCGATCCCGACACCTACTTCGCGCTGGCCCGCGCCGTGTACGCCGAGATGGCCCTGGCCGGGCACACCGTCGTCGGCGAGTTCCACTATCTGCACCACGACCCCGCCGGGCGGCACTACGACGACCCGAACGCGATGGGACGCGCGCTGATCGAGGCCGCCGGGGCCGCGGGCATCCGGATCACGCTGCTCGACGCGTGCTATCTGCGCGCCGACGTCGACGGCGCCCCGCTGGCCGCGGGACCCCAGCGGCGCTTCGGCGACGGAGACGCCGACACCTGGGCCCGGCGGGTTCAGGCGCTGCGCACCGGCACGCCCGGGTACGCGCTGGTGGGCGCGGCGGTGCACTCGGTGCGGGCGGTGCCCCCCGCCGAGATGGCCGCCGTCGCGGCATGGGCCGAGCACCACCGGGTGCCGCTGCACGTCCACTCCTCCGAGCAGACCGCCGAGGTGGACCGCTGCCTGGCCGTGCACGGCCGCACGCCGACGGCGTTGATGCGCGAGCACGGGGTCCTCGGCGAGCGGACCACCGCGGTGCACGCCACCCATCTGACCGACCGTGACATCGCCGACCTGCGCGACACCGGGACCGGGGTCTGCTTCTGCCCCACCACCGAACGGGATCTCGGCGACGGGGTCGGACCGGCACCCGCGCTGCTGGAGGGCCCGTTCAGCCTCGGCTCGGACAGCCACGCGGTGATCGACCCGTTCGAGGAGGCCCGGGCGGTCGAACTCGACGAGCGGCTCGTCTCGCGCCGGCGCGGGGTGCTGCCGGCCGCGCGGCTGCTGCACGCGGCCACCGCCGGCGGGCACGCCGCGCTCGGCTGGCCCGACGCCGGGACGCTGTCCGTCGGCGCCCGCGCCGACCTGGTCGCCCTGGACCTGGAGTCCGTGCGCACCGCCGGCGGCGGGGCGACCGTGGAGAATGTCGTGTTCGGCTGCACCGCAGCCGATGTCACCGACGTCATCGTCGACGGCCGGCCGGTGGTCACCGACCACCGCCACCTGGACGTGCCCGACACCGGGCGTGCGCTGGCCGATGCCGTCGCCGCCGTACTGGAGGACACATGACCACCCTGTACACCCGGATCGCCGAACTGGTCACCAACGACCCGCGGCTCGGCGACGGCTCACCGCTGGGGGTGCTCACCGACGCCGCGTTCGTCGTCGACGACGGCCGCATCGCGTGGGTGGGCCCACGCGCGCAGGCGCCCGACGCCGACGAGCGGGTGGAGCTCGGGGACGCCGCGGTGATCCCCGGATTCGTGGACAGCCATGCGCATCTGGTGTTCGCCGGGGACCGTTCGGCGGAGTTCGCCGCCCGGATGGCCGGGCAGCCCTACGACGGCGGCGGCATCGCCACCACCGTGGCGGCCACCCGCTCGGCCAGCGACAGCGAGCTCGGCGCCACCGTGGCGCGGCTGGCCGCCGAACTGCGCGCCGGCGGCGTGACCACCTTCGAGACCAAGAGCGGCTACGGCCTCTCGGTGCCCGACGAGGCACGCTCGCTGCGGGTGGCCGCGGCGTTCACCGCCGAGACGACCTTCCTGGGCGCCCACGTGGTACCGGCGGAGTACCGCGACGACCGTGACGGCTATGTGCGGCTGGTGGCCGGGGAGATGCTCGACGCCTGCCGCGGGCAGGCCCGCTGGATCGACGTGTTCTGTGACCGCGGTGCCTTCGATCCCGACGAGACCCGGTTCATCCTGGGCGCCGGGATGGCCGCCGGCCTCGTTCCGCGGCTGCACGCCGGGCAACTCGGCCCCGGCGAGGGGATCCGGCTCGGGGTCGAACTGGGCGCGGCCTCGATCGACCACTGCACCCATGCCACCGACGCCGACATCGAGGCGCTGGCCGCCGCACGCGACACCACCGTGGCCACCCTGCTGCCCGGCGCCGAATTCAGCACCCGGGCACGCTATCCGGATGCGCGGCGGTTCCTCGACGCCGGCGCCACGGTGGCACTGGCCACCGACTGTAACCCGGGCAGCTCGTACACCACGAGCATGGCGTTCTGCATCGCCGTGGCGGTCCGCGACATGCGCTTCGCCCCGGCCGAGGCGCTGTGGGCCGCGACCGCCGGTGGCGCCGCGGCGCTGCGCCGCGGCGACGTCGGCACCCTGTCGGTCGGTGCCCGCGCGGATTTCGTGCGGCTGGCCGCGCCGACGTACCTGCATCTGGCCTACCGGCCGGGGGTGCCGCTGGTCGACCGGGTGTTCACCGGCGGGGTCAGCCGCGCGCGAGCATAGCCCTGCCGATGTTGCCGCCGTTGTTATGGGCGGGATGGTTCTCCCCGCGGGGGTGCACCACCTGGGGCCACCAGAACCAGCGGCCCAGCATCACCGCGATGGACGGCATCAGCAGCGAGCGCACGATCAGCGTGTCGAGCAGCAGGCCGATCGCGATCGTGGAACCCATCTGGGCGAGCACGGTCAGGCTGCTGCCCAGCATGGCCGCCATGGTGAAGGCGAACACCATGCCCGCCGAGGTCACCACGCCGCCGGTACCGGCCATCGACCGGATGATGCCGGTCTTGAGCCCGGCGTTGATCTCGTCCTTGAACCGCGACACCAGCAGCAGGTTGTAGTCCGAGCCGACGGCCAACAGGATGATGACCGACATCAGCATCACCAGCCAGTGGATGTGGATGCCGAACAGGTCCTGCCAGATCAGCACCGACAGCCCGAAGCTGGCGGCGATCGAACTGGCCGCGGTGCCGACGATGACCAGCGCGGCAACCACGCTGCGGGTCAGGATCAGCATGATCATGAAGATCAGCGTCAGCGCGGAGACCACCGCGATCATCAGGTCGTATCGGGCGCCGTCGTGCATGTCCTTGTAGGTCGCCGCGGTGCCACCGAGGTAGACCTTGGCATCCGAGAGCGAGGACATCTTGATGGCGTCCTGGGCGGCCTTGCGTTCCGGGGCCACCCGGGAGATGCCCTCGGGCGTGGCCGGGTCGCCCTCGTGGGTGATGAAGAACCGGGCGGACTTGCCGTCGGGCGACAGGAACTGCTTGAGCCCGATCTGGAAATCGGGATTGTCGAACGCCTCCGGCGGCAGGTAGAACAGGTCGCCGTTCTTGGCGGCGTCGAAGCTCTGCCCCATCACAATCGCGTTGTCGTTCATCGCGCCCATCTGGTCCACCATCGCCGACATCGTCTCGGTGGTGGTGTCGGTGAGCGCCTTGGTGGTCTTCATGGTCGCGATCATCGGTGGTATCAGCGCCAGCATCTGCGGCATCAGCGCATCGGTCCGGTCGATGTCGGCGGACAGCGCCTGGATCTTGTCGGCCATCGCGTTGATGCCGTCCATCGATTCGAACAGCGACCGCATCGACCAGCAGATCGGGATGTCGTAGCAGTGCGGTTCCCAGAAGAAGTAGTTGCGCAGCGGCCGGAAGAAATCGTCGAAATCGGCGATGTGGTCCCGAAGTTCGTTGGTGGTCGCGACCATGTCGTGGGTCTTGGCGGTCATGTCGTGGGTGGTCTCGACGAGTTGCTGCATGATCGCGTACATCTTCTCGGTGGTGTCGATCAGGAACTGCATCTGATCCGACATCGTGTGCATGTCGGCGATCCGGTCCTTCATGAACGGCAGCCCCTGGTTCATGGTCTGCCCCGACATGCTGGTCTGGAACGGGATCGAACTGTGCTGGATCGGGATCCCCAACGGCCTGGTGATGTCCTGGACCATGGCGACGCCCTCGGTACCCATCAGGTTGCGGGCGATCTTGTCCAGCACCAGCATGTCGCCGGGGTTGCGCATGTCGTGGCCGGCCTCGACCATCAGAATGTCCGGATTCATCCGCGCCTCGGAGAAGTGCCGCTCCGCCGCGGCGTATCCGACGTTCACCGGCGCATCGGCGGGCAGGTAGTTCTTGTCGTTGTAGTTGGTGGTGTAGCCCGGGATACCCAGCATGCCGATCAGGACGATCGCCAGGCTGGTGACGAAAACCGGTGCGGGCCAGCGCACCACCATGGTGCCGACGCGCCGCCAGAACCGGGCCCGGCCGACGCGCTTGGCCTCGTAGAGGCCCACCTTGCTCCCCAGGAACAGCACCGCGGGGCCGAGGGTGACCGCCGAGGCGACCACCACGATCATGCCGATCGCCACGGGTGCGCCCATGGTGGTGAAGTACGGCAGCCGGGCGAAACTCAGGCAGTAGGTGGCACCCGCGATGGTCAGGCCGGACCCGACGATGACCGGGGCCACCGACCGGAAGGTGGTGTAGTAGGCGTCCTCCCGGCTCTCCCCGGCGCCGCGGGCCTCCTTGTAGCGCCCGAACAGGAAGATGCCGTAGTCGGTGGCGGCCGCGATCGCCAGCATGGTCAGGATGTTGCCGGCGAAGGTGGTCAGCCCGAACATGCCGTGATTGGCCAGCACCGCGATCACCCCGCGCGCGGCCAGCAGAGCGATCCCGGTGAGGAACAGCTGGATCAGCGTGGTGACGATGGAGCGGTAGACGATCAGCAGCATGAGCGCGATCGCGCCGAGGGTGAACAGCGTGATGGTGGCCAGGCTTTCGTTGCCGATCACGTGCATGTCGTTGGTCAGCGCGGCCGGCCCGGTGACGTAGGCCTTGACCCCTGGCGGTGCGGGGGTGTCCGCGATGGCGGTGCGCACCGCCTGCACGGATTCGTTGGCCAGCGTCTGCCCCTGCTCGCCGGCGAGGTTGAGCATCACGTAGGCGGCCTTGCCGTCGGCGCTCTGTGAGCCCGCGGCGGTCAGGCGGTTGCCCCAGAAGTCCTGGATGTGCTGGATGTGTTCGGGGTCGTGGCGCAGTTTGTCGATGATGGTGTCGTAGTAGCGGTGTGCGTCGTCGCCGAGCTTGGCCTCGCCCTCGACGACGATCATCACCGTGCTGTTGGAGTCGAACTCACCGAAGTTGGCACCCATCCGCTTCATCGCGATCATCGACGGCGCATCCTCGGGCGCCATCGGCGCGGCGTGCTCCTCGCCGACGATCTCCAGTTGCGGTGCAAGCACGTTCACGGCCACGGTGATCAGCAGCCAGAGCCCGACGATCGGCACCGCCAGCAGGCGGATGGCGTGCGCCAGTTTCGGACGGGTGGGACGGGTCTCGGCGACGGGGGCGGAGGCGGGGGCGGGGGCGGTCATGCGGACTTCACCAGGCAGAAGGTCTGAGCGTTGGTGCCCTCGGCGGTTCTCTCGTCTTTCACGTTCCCGTCCACGGTGATCCGGCATCCGATCTCGTCGCTGTCGCCCTGCACCATGATGTTCGCGCTGACCGTGGGCAACGTCGTGGAGATGGTCGCCGACCAGGGCAGCGGGGCGGCGTCGACGTCGTGCAGGTTGGCGTCGGCGTCGAAGTAGCTGATCATGGCGGTGGCGCCGGGTGGGCCGAAGACGTCGTAGACGACGACCTTGGGGTTGAACTGGACGATCTCGATGCCAGCTCCGGCGTTGGCGTTGAGGTCCTGCGAGGCGAACATGCGGTGCAGGCGGGAAACCACCAGACCCGAGACCGCGAGGACCACCACCAACACCAGCGGTATCCACAGTCGGCCGAGCGCGCGTCGTCCCGAAATCGATTTCACCTGTTCACCTTTCACTACCTGACCGGCGGGCGGTCAGGTCCGGCCGGGCCGGTTCTGCTCGGCGTCGTCGACCAACCGCTGCAGGATCGGCATCGCGACCCGCGCGGACTCCCACAACGCGCGCCGGTCTGTCTCGGGCAGGTTGGCCAGCAGGGCGGTCAGCCGGTCGCGGCGCGCCCGCTGGCGCTGCTCGATCAGCACCCGGCCGGCATCGGTCAGGCAGACCAGCGCCACCCGGCCGTCGCCGGCGTCGGGGCACCGCTCGACCAGCCCGTGCCGTTCCAGCCGCTGGATCAGCTGCGTCATGGAGGGTTGGCTCACCGCCTCCAACCGGGCCAGCGTGGTCAGCCGCAGGGGGCCCTCCCGGTTGATCCTGTTGAGGACGAACGCCGCCGAGACACTGAGCCCGGCGCGGTCGCTGAGCACCCGCGCCGTCAGATCCGACGCCTGATCGAACACCGCCCCGATGCACTCGGGGCCGTCGTCCGCCGTCGACTCGTCCACAACCGTACTTATATCACTGCACCTATATAGAGGCAATATGTATATCCCGGGTTGCGGTCCGGTGGAGTCGATCACTGTTCGACAACAGTTCACTCCGGCACTCACCCGCCACGGATGCCTACGGGCGCCTCTCGTGCCACAGTGGAATCACTGTGGCTGGGAACGTGACTGGGAACGCGCCTGAGAACGCGACCGCGGATGTGACTGGGAATGTGACTGCGAAGCCCGTCTCCCCTGCGTGGCGCGACCCGCTGTCCATCGGATGGCAGGCACACCGCAGGATTCTGCTGCTGCGGCTGCGCTGGCACACCTCCTCCGCGCGGCGCCGCGATGTACGCCGGCAGCTCCTGGGCCTGCACCACCGCACCGGCCACGGCACCGGCCGCACCGGCTAACCCGGACCGGGGGCCGCCGCCAGCCGGGCCGACACCGTCGCCGCGGCGGCGATCACCTCGGCCGGTCCGAGGATCTCGAAGTCGTGGCCGACCATCCCCAGCCAGAGCACCAGCCGCTCGGGGTCGTCGGCACCGGTGCTGACCAGGCAGCTTCGCGGCCCCTCGGCGGTGATGGTCACGGAGGACGGCGAGAAGTGCCGGGCGAGCTCTTCGGCGGGGCAGTGATACCGCACCCGCGCGACGTATCGGTAGGGCGAACTGCTCAACGCCCGGCTCAGGTACTCGGCGGCATCCGGCGCCGGCCGCGGGGTGAACCGGCTGCCGCGGGCCGTGACGGAGTCCATCCGGTCCAGCCGCAGGCTGCGCCAGTCGGAGCGGTCACGGTCGTAGGCCAGCAGATACCAGCGCCGTCCCGTGGTCACCAGCCGGTAGGGCTCCACCCGGCGGCGGGTCACCGCCCCGGCGCGGTCGGTGTACCCGGTCTCGACGTGTTCGTGGTCCCGGCAGGCCCGCGCCAGGGTCATCAGCACCTCGGGGTCGACCGGGGCCTCGGCGGCGAAGGTGAGGGTGACCGTGGCGTCGTGCACGGCGGACACCTGGGCACGCAGCCGCGCCGGCAGCACCTGATCGAGTTTGGACAGCGCCCGCAGCGCGGATTCGCCGACGCCGGCGACGCTGCCGCCGGCGGCCAGCCGCAGGCACACCGCCACGGCCACCGCCTCGTCGGGATCGAGCAGCAGCGGCGGCAGCGCGGCACCCGAGCCCAGCCGATAACCGCCGCCGGGGCCGGTCCCGGCGGCCACCGGATAGCCCAGTTCCCGGAGCCGCTCGATGTCGCGGCGCACGCTGCGCCCGGTCACGCCGAGCCGTTCGGCGAGCTCGCGGCCGGTCCAGACGCGACGGGACTGCAGCAGCCCCAGCAGCTGCAGCACCCGGCCGGTGGTGTCGGACATGCCGACCAGTATGTCCGACATTGAGGACAGAAATTGTCCGCTACTGCTGCGAGGGTTTGGGTACCGACCACGAAAAGGATGTCTCCATGCCCGCACTGGCCCCGCCCGTCACCGACGAACGCGACGCGCTCGTGGCGTTCCTCGACTACCACCAGAGCGCCTTCCCCGCGGTCGCCCACGGCCTGACCGACGAGCAGGCGCGCGCCACCCCCACCGTCAGCGCGCTGTCCGTCGGAGGGCTGATCAAGCACGCCACCGGGGTGCAGCGCTCCTGGATGGCACGGGTGGCCGCGGCGCCCGGGTCGCCCGCGCCCGACGAGCGACCCATGGAGGTCCGTCAGGCCGAATACCGGGACGAATACCTGATGACGCCCGACGAGACGCTGACCGTGCTGCTGGAGCGGCTGGCCGCCCAGAACGCCGAGACGCTGCGGCTGGCGCGCACCGCCGATCTGGACGCCGCGGTCCCGGTGCCCCGCGACGCGCCCTGGTTTCCCCGCGACGTCGACGCCTGGAGCGTGCGCTGGGTGTTTCTGCACGTGGCCAACGAGCTGGCCCGGCACGCCGGCCACGCCGACATCCTGCGGGAATCCCTGGACGGCGCCACCATGTACGAGCTGATCGCGGCCCTGGAGAACTGGGGGCCGCAGCCGTGGCTGACGCCCTGGAAGGCCGGGCAGACCCCCGGCGGCACCCACCGCGACCACATGTGAGCCAGGTCGCAGAGATTGGAACGTGTTCCTGCAGGTTTGGCAGACTGCCATGCATGAGTTCAACCAAACACCGTGAGGTGGCCAAGCTGGACCGGGTGCCGCTGCCCGTCGAGGCGGCCCGCATCGGCGTGACGGGTTGGCAGCTCACCCGCACCGGTGCTCGGGTCCTGACCAAGCTGCCCGCGCGCGGCGCCTGGCAGACGAAGGTCATCAAGGAGATTCCGCAGGCCTTCGCCGACCTCGGCCCCACCTATGTCAAGTTCGGCCAGATCATCGCGTCGAGCCCGGGGGCATTCGGCGAGCCGCTCTCCCGCGAGTTCCGCACCCTGCTCGACGCGGTCCCGCACGCCGACACCGAGGAGGTGCACCAGCTCTTCAAGGAGGAGCTCGGCGACGAACCGCAGAACCTGTTCCGCCACTTCGAGGAGAAGCCGTTCGCGTCGGCCTCCATCGCCCAGGTGCACTTCGCGACGCTGCACAACGGTCAGGACGTCGTCGTCAAGATCCAGCGTCCCGGCATCCGCCGGCGTGTGGCCGCCGACCTGCAGATCCTCAAGCGCTTCGCCCAGCTGGTCGAGTTCGCGAAGCTGGGCCGGCGGCTGTCCGCGCAGGACGTCGTCGCCGACTTCTCCGACAACCTCGCCGAGGAGCTCGACTTCCGCCTCGAGGCGCAGTCGATGGAGGCCTGGGTCTCCGGCCTGCAGTCGTCCCCGCTGGGCAAGAACATCAAGGTGCCCGACGTGCACTGGGATTTCACCACCGAGCGGGTGCTGACCATGGAGCGGGTGCAGGGGGTACGCATCGACGACGTCGCCGCGATCCGCAAGCAGGGCTTCGACGGTGTGGAGCTGGTCAAGGCCCTGCTGTTCTCCACGTTCGAGGGCGGGCTGCGCCACGGCCTGTTCCACGGCGACCTGCACGCCGGCAATCTGCTCGTCGACGATCAGGGGCGCATCGTGTTCCTGGACTTCGGCATCATGGGCCGCATCGATCCGCGGACCCGCTGGCTGCTGCGCGAGCTGATCCATGCGCTGCTGGTCAAGAAGGACCACGCCGCGGCCGGCAAGATCGTCGTGCTGCTGGGCGCGGTGGGCACCGTCAAACCCGAGGCGCAGGCCGCCAAGGACCTGGAGTCCTTCGCCCAGCCGCTGACGCTCAAGACCCTCGGGGACATGTCCTATGCCGAGATCGGCAGGCAGCTGGGCACCCTGGCCGACGCCTACGACGTCAAGCTGCCGCGGGAGCTGGTGCTGATCGGCAAGCAGTTCCTCTACGTCGAGCGCTACATGAAGCTGCTGGCCCCGCGCTGGCAGATGATGAGCGACCCGCAGTTCTCCGGGTACTTCGCCAACTTCATGGTGGAGGTCAGCCGCGAGCACCAGACCGATCTCGACCAGCCCAGCGAGGTGTGATGGAGCTGCGCAGCGGATACGCCCGCTCGGGTGAGCTGGACATCTATTACGAGGACATGGGCGACCCGGACGACCCGGCGGTCCTGCTGATCATGGGCCTGGGTGCGCAGCTGCTGCTGTGGCGCGACGGGTTCTGCCGGCGGCTGGTCGAGCGGGGCCTGCGGGTGATCCGCTACGACAACCGCGACGTCGGGCTCTCCAGCAAACTGGACGGCCAACGGGTCGGCGGCTCGCAGTACCCGGCCATGGTCCGCACGTTCCTGGGGCTGCGCAGCCCGGCGGTGTACACGCTGGAGGACATGGCCGATGACGGCGCCGCGGTGCTCGACCACCTCGGCATCGAGCGGGCCCACGTGGTGGGCGCCTCGATGGGCGGGATGATCGCCCAGGTCTTCACCGCCCGTCACCACCCCCGCGCGGTGTCGCTGGGGGTGATCTTCTCGAGCAACAACCAGCCCGCGCTGCCGCCGCCGGACCCCAAGGCGCTGCTCGCCGTCGTCAAGGGGCCGCCGCCGGGCTCACCGCGCGCGGTGATCATCGACAACGCCGTGCGGGTCACCCGGATCATCGGCAGCCCGGCCTATCCGGCGCCCGAGGAGCAGATCCGCGCCGAGGCCGCCGAGGCCTACGACCGCGCCTACTACCCGGTGGGCATCGCACGCCAGTTCGGCGCGATCACCGGTAGCGGCAGCCTGCTCGGCTACGACCGCCGGATCTCCGTGCCGACGGTGGTGATCCACGGCCTGGCGGACAAGCTGATGCGGCCCAGCGGTGGGCGCGCCGTCGCCCGGGCGGTGCCCGACTCCCGGCTGGTGCTCTACCCGGGGATGGGCCACGAACTGCCCGAACCGCTCTGGGACGCGGTGACCGCCGAGCTGGCCACCACGTTCGAGCACGGTCACAGCAAATCCCAAGCCTCGGCATAGCGGCACCGGGCCGCCCGGTCGGTTAGGCTGCAGGCGACAACACCAAATCCCCCTAGTTCGGGGTGGTTTCTTCTGGTGCGTCGCGGGGGGCGTAACGGACGGTTCTGGTCCGATCGGGAAGGCAGTCATTGCCATGCCTCACAAAAGACTCGAACCGCATTTCGACGACGTCCAGTCCCACTATGACCTCTCCGACGAGTTCTTCCGGCTCTTCCTGGACCCGTCGCAGACCTACAGCTGCGCGTACTTCGAGCGCGAGGACATGACGCTGGAGGAGGCGCAGCTGGCCAAGATCGACCTGGCGCTGGGCAAGCTGGGCCTGCAGCCGGGGATGCGGCTGCTCGACGTGGGCTGCGGCTGGGGATCGACCATGCGCCGCGCGGTGGAACGATACGACGTCGACGTCGTGGGACTGACGTTGTCGAAGAATCAGGCCGGATTCGCCGAACGGGCGTTCGACGAGATGGACAGCCCGCGCGACAAGCGGGTGCTGCTCAAGGGCTGGGAGGAGTTCGACGAACCGGTCGATCGGATCGTCTCGATCGGCGCGTTCGAGCACTTCGGCCACGACCGCTACCGCGATTACTTTGCCATGGGCCACCGGGTGCTGCCCGACGACGGCGTCATGCTGCTGCACACCATCGTGGGGTTCAACCCCAAGGACGCCGCGGCCATGGGCGTGCCGCTGAGCTTCGAGCTGGCCCGATTCATCAAATTCATCATGACCGAGATCTTCCCGGGGGGCCGCCTGCCCTCGATCCCGATGGTCACCGAACGCGCTACTGAGGGCGGGTTTGCCGTCACCCGGGTGCAACGGCTGCAGCCGCACTACGCCCGGACCCTGGACCTGTGGGCGGCCGCGCTGGAGGCCCACCGCGAGGAGGCGATCGCGATCCAGTCCCAGGAGGTCTACGACCGCTACATGAAGTACCTGACGGGCTGCGCCAAGCTGTTCCGGCAGGGGCAGACCGACGTTTGCCAGTTCACCCTGGAAAAATAGGGCGACGACGCCGCGTGCTTGCCCGCCTGGGCAGCGACGGCGTTTTAGCATGGAGTGACGCGGGGTATGGTGCCAGATCACAGTCGGGGGGACTCGCGTGGAGGCTTGAGCGCTCCGTTACGGCACCAGGAAGGCGAGTAGTTACATCGATGGCTGACACCAACACCGAGATGCGACCGCACTTCGAGGACATCCAGGCGCACTACGACCTGTCCGATGATTTCTTCGGGGTGTTCCAGGACCCGACCCGCAAGTACAGCTGCGCCTTCTTCACCGGCCCCGACGCCACACTGTCCGAGGCACAGGTCGCCAACGTCGACCAGCACCTGGACCGCCTGGAGCTCAAACCCGGCATGACGCTGCTGGAGGTCGGCTGCGGGTGGGGGCTGACCCTGCAGCGGGCGATGGAGAAGTACGACGTCAACGTCATCGGCCTGACCCTGAGCAGGAACCAGAAGGCCTACTGCGATCGACTGCTGTCCAGGATCGACACCGAGCGGACCTTCGACGTGCGCCTGGAGGGCTGGGAACAGTTTCACTCCCCCGTCGACCGGATCGTGTCGATCGAGGCCTTCGAGCACTTCGGCTTCGAGCGCTATGACGACTTCTTCACGATGTGCTACGACGTGCTGCCCGAGAACGGCAGGATGACGATCCAGTCCAGCGTGGGCTACCACCCCTACGACCTGAACGCCCGCGGCAAGAAGCTGACGTTCGAGCTGGCCCGGTTCATCAAGTTCATGATCACCGAGATCTTCCCCGGCGGGCGGATCCCGACCACGCAGATGATGGTCGAACACGGGGAGAAGGCCGGCTTCACCGTCCCCGAGGTGCTCTCGCTGCGCAACCACTACATCAAGACCCTCGGCATCTGGGCGGACCGGCTGGAGCGCAACAAGGAAGCCGCCATCGCCGCCACCGATGAGGAGAACTACAACCGCTACATGCGGTATCTCAAGGGCTGCCAGTACCACTTCATCGACGAGAGCATCGACGTCAGTCTGGTGACCTACGTCAAGTCCGGGGCCGCCGCGTAGCGGTCCGCGGTTCGCCCCGGGGTATCGGCAGGGTCAGCGTCCGCGGAGCCTGGCCCACATCCGTCGTGGTGCGGTGTCGGCGCGAAAGGCCCGGCAATGGCCCGGTGGGCACAGGGCGCACTCGTCGCCGGCCCGGTAGTGCTCGTGGGCGGCGCGGGGATGGCCACACAGACACTGTCGTTGGTGTGTTCGGCGCTGGCCGTCCGCCATCGGGCCGTGTCCCACGGCTGACACCTCCTGCAACGCTGCAATTCCTTGTGCGGAGTCTAAGACGCGGGGCTGAGAGCAACCTCAGAGCGAGCGTCGACAGTGTGACATAGCTCACACTTTCTATGGCCCGCGCGGGCGGTGCGGTGGGCGCGACGCCTTGCCGCGGTGCAATCAGATGTTTTGTCGGCAACGTAAATTTATTGGATCTAACCGCGCTGATTGTCGACACATGCACCGTAGTGCGGTCTTCAGCAAACTCCGACCAGGCCAGCGGGCCGTTGCCTTAGCCGTGGGCCGGCGGCACATCCGGGAAAACGCCGGTCAGCCGCCGTTGTGAAAAGCAAGCGGAGGCGCGCGCGAGTTGCCACGATATCGGTGAGTGTCGTGTCGCGGATCGGGCAATACCGCGCCGAGGGGTACGACGCTCGCGAAGTGCGCGGCCCCCGCCGGACGATGTCGAGCCGGCGGGTCGGGGGGTACGTCGTCCGGTGGGTCGCGCACGACAGACAGCAGGCATCCCCGGGGGTGGCCGACAGCTAACCGAAGCGGAGGATCTGCGTGTAGCCTGCCAAACACGTATCTACGGTGACGTTGCCGATACGCATACCTGTGGGGGGTTGACCAGATGAAGAGCATGATCCGCAAAGCCGTCATTCCCGCGGCCGGCCTGGGGTCGCGGCTGCTGCCGCTGACCAAGGCGATACCCAAGGAGATGCTCCCCGTCGGCGACAAGCCGGTCATCGAGCACACCGTCCGCGAGCTCATCAACTCCGGGATCACCGACATCACCATCGTGGTCTCCGGTGGAAAGTCGTTGATACAGGAGCACTTCCGCCCCAACCCGGTCCTGGTGGAACAGCTGCGCGCCGACGGCAAGGACGCCTACGCCGACGCGGTGGAGGAGGTCGCGGAGCTGTCCCGGCGCGGGCACATCACCTACCTCGACCAACACGGCCCCTATGGCAACGGCACCCCGGTTCTCAACGCCGCGCGGTCGTTCGGCGACGAGCCGGTGCTGGTGTTGTGGCCCGACGACGTGTTCGTCGCCGAGGTGCCCCGCGCCCAGCAGCTGATCCGCGCCTACGAGCAAACCTCCTGCCCGGTGATGGCGCTGATGCCGATGGAGCCGGAGCACTCCCAGCGCTACGGCGTGCCGATCGTCAAGGAAGACCTCGACGACGGCCTACTGCGGGTCACGGGCATCGTCGAGAAGCCCAAGCCCGAGGACGCGCCGTCCGCGTACGCCGCCATCGGTGGCTATGTCATCACCCCCGGCGTCATCGAGGAGCTGCGCGAGCAGACCAAGCGGTGGTACGAGCACCGCACCGGCGAGATCTACCTGACCGACGGAATCAGTGCCTACGCCAAGAGCCGAGCCGTCTACGGGCAGGTGATCCAGGGGCACTGGTATGACACCGGGAATCCGGCCGACTACCTCGTGGCGCAGTTCGCGTTCGCGCTCGCCCACAAGGAGTACGGGCCGGCGCTGCGCAAGCTGGCCGCCGAGATCGAAGGGGCCGACCTCCCCTAGGAGACTGCTGAATTAATCCCGCGTGGCGGGGGTGGGTTGGCCTGTGCTTTTGGGATGATGGTGGGGTGCAGGGCCGCTCTGATGATCAGCGTGAGTTGTTGGATGCCGAATCGGTTGTCG
>NZ_NVQF01000082.1 GCF_002592005.1 Mycolicibacterium palauense
AGCAACCCAAGCCAGACGCCCAGCAGAACGCGCAGCAGCCAGGACAGGGAGGGGGACCGTTGGTGGAGATCAAGGAGCTGCACCAGCAGCCCGGCCAAGAACCGACGTCGGTGGCCAACGAGGTGGCTTCCCAGTTCCGTTCCGCTGAATACGGTGCGAGTCCCTTCCGATGGTAGATGCCCCGTTCCCCGCGGAGCTGCCGTTCGACCTCGCCGAGGTGCACACCGAAACCACGGTGTACCCGCCTGGACAGGTGACGGTCCTGGGTGAGCAGCTGCTGCTCGAACACGTCGATCCGATGCTGTCGTTCAACGCGTTGGACCGTCGATACATTTTTCACTTCGCGGGTGCGATGGCTCCATGGCCGAAGCAACAGGACGGCGTCCTACTCGTCGAAATCACCCCTCCTTCGCCCAGTTTCAAGAACATCAAGTCGAAGGCTGCGCGTCAACACGGCGTCACCAGAAACGGCACGGTGTTCAACGAGAACGAAATCAATGTGATCCTTGATGCTTTCGGGACCACACCGGAGCGACTGGGACAGGTGGTTTCCGACTTCGAGGCCATGTGGGATCCGCGCAAGCTGGTGCGGTTCGAATGGCTCACTTTCGACAAGGGCCTGTGGTGGTGCGATTGCTACCTCGCGAAGTCCTGGAGCGACCGGCTGACGGGATCACCGCGAAGGCACAAGCGGCAGCGGATCACTCAGGTCATCGAGAACCCTCTGGCGTTCTGGCGGTCTGTCGATTCGATGTCGTCGTTCATGTTCGTGTACGAGGACTTCACCGACACCTTCCCCGTCGACTACCTGGAGGGCATGGGGCCCGACTGGCCCATCGACTTCGACGGCCCCGGCGGCGGATATCCGTACACCGAAGACGGTGACCTTCGGTGGCGCGACGACCCCGACGACACCATGTTCACCGAGTGGCGCCGCTGCATTTTCGGTCCCCGCAGGGGATTCACCACCGAGACCGACAACCAGGTCATCTCCACCGTCATCGACACCGTCCCTGAGTGGTCGCTGCCCGAATCGGGAAAGGTCTACCTCGGCGGGCGGATGAACCGCAATCCCGACGGCTCCTGGAAAGGCGACGGGGTATTCGCTGAGATCGGCCACAGCAAGGTCGAAATCGTCCGCTATAACGACCGCGTCCGGACGACGCTGTTTCAGCAGCCGATCTGGCCGCCGCCGTTCTGGGGTGAGAAATACACGTTCCTGCCGGGACAGGATGGCGCTCCGCGCACCTTTCGCCTGCTGCGCCAAGGCGCCGAAATCCTGAACCGCACAGAATCGGGCACTGGCTCGATGATGGGACCCGACCACCGCGGGATAGGCGGCGGGCTCTACGCAGGCGCCGCGGCGATCACACAGGCCACGCCGCCTCGCATCCGGAAGATCGCCGGCGGCGACAACGCTGCCGCCACCCAATCTGGGTACCTGAATCTGACCAACGTCGGATCAGAGGACGGCTGGCCAACGATCATCTTCCGCGGGCCCGGCACCATCGGCGTCGGAAACGGGCCGGGAAGCAAAGAGATGATCACCTTCGGCCCGCTCGACGACGGCCAGCAGGTTCTGATCTCCACCCACCCGAGATACCGGAACATCATCGACCTCACAACGTCCGGAAGCCTCACCGGCGCGGAGCGCAAGGAGGTCGAGAACATGGCGAAACTCGTTGCGCTCGGCCAGGTCCCGCCACTGCTGTCCTGGTACGAGTCGATCTACGGGGTACTCCCGCGGCAAGGCAACCTCTACGAACACCTCGACGGACGCTTCTCTCGCCCGATCCCGGGCGTCGACCAACCGTCCGACGCGGTGACTTCGAGGATCGCGGTCACCATCAAGGACGGCAACGCGAACTCCCGCGCCATCGCGGCTGTGACGCCCCAGCGACGTTGGCCCGAATAGGACATGGTCCGCATCAAAGACGTCGGCGACTATCTCGACCTCGCCGACATACAAGCGCGCCTGCTCTCGGCGAACCCCCACGAGGTGATGAGCGCTGCACGCGCAATCGCAGACCTCGAACAGCGGCCGCCACACGACATCGTCGCCACGCTGCGGACAAACACCGCCAAGGTCGCCGGCGAGCTCGGCGACCGAGAATACCTGCGCCTCAACTTCCCCCGGCTCGGGGTACCAGTAGGGAGGCTCGTACTCAAGGGCAGCGACCCCATGGCCGATGTCGCCCTGCGGTGTGACGAGACGGTGGTCCCGTTCGTCGCCGACATTGGGCCCATTCGGTGGTCGGGGCGAGTCGATGTCGCCACCGACAAGTTCGGCGACCCCGACAAGGCGGACACTGTCGACTGCACGCTGCTCCACGACAAGGCGTGGCTGACCCGCGTGTGTGCGTGGCCGTGGTGGTTCATGCCGTTGCAGATCCAAGGCCCACCGTCGAGCGGTGTCGCGTTCGGCAACGCCATCACGGTCATCAAGTACCTGTTCGCCGGGAACTTCCTGCGGATACAACTCGGCCTGTGGGAAGCCATCAACAATCTCGTCAGCCTCAACCTCGATTGGCGTTCGTATTTCGCGACACTCACCACGAACGACGCCAACCCTCTGGATATCCGGGATCTGCAACGGCTGGCCGTGACCCCCGTCTACGTGGTGCGCGGCGGGACGGGGTGGAAAGACACTAGCCCGTTCATCTCTCTGAACTGGAAGATGGAAGACCTCCTGACGGTCGTCGACCAAACGTGCCGTGACTGCGCGCTCACGATCGAAGTGTGGTTGTGGGAGCCGGGCATGGAGCAGCCAGACGAGCACGTCACGCTTACAGCGCCCACGATCTGCATTGACGTCAAAGACCGGCAGGGGGTTACTGGCTTCTCGGGCACGTGGATTGACGGCACGCAACGAACCTTCGTCGACCTCGCCGACTCAATGCTCGGTCGAGTGTTGAAGCCATTCCTCAACCCCGACAACGAGTACGCACCACGCGGGGTGAACATCGCGCCAGCGTTCGGCGTTCACTACACGATGCCGTGGACCGTGTTCAACTGTGACCACCCAGATTCCGGGATACGCGGCGAGATCGCCCACCATGGCGCTGTCGCATGGCGGACGATTTCAGGGGGGAAATCACCCGCTTGGTTCAACCGAATCGTAGACAATTCGATCTCGTTTTTCGTCGACATGCTCTCGATTGCCATTGGGGTGACCGGAATTCCGTCGACCGTCCTTGAGGGCGCGTTCAACGACCTATGGATGGCCTACCAACTCACCGACAACTTCGACCGGCGGTTGGCGCAAGGGCCGTTCGGGTGGCCGGAGGTGTTCAAAGCCACCGGCTCTGGCTCCTACACACTGGACGCGTTCTTTCAGCAGAAGACGCTGCAGTTCGACACAGAAGGCTACGCATCCGGTCGCGTGACTGTGGACAACTGCTACCCCTATGAATTCGGGCGCGACTGCTTCCCCGGAGGCATGTCGACACTGATTCGTCGCGGAAAGGTCCTGTCCGACTTCATCGAAGACGCCGCGCTCGAAGACAGCGGCGACAAGTACGCGAAGATCACCTACCAAATCGGTGACGGCCGCGCAGAAGACGCCGACGCCGCAAAGATCCAACGCCGAATCGGCGATCTCCAAGCCGGCCTCAACATCGCACTCCTGGCCAATGGCTAACCGACGAAGGGTTTTCGATGGCGATCATCGTTGATGAGACAGCGGGAACGATCAGCTTCACCGACTGCACTGTCACGTTCCCGTACGGGTTCAACGTATCCACCGGTGTCGGAACGATCATCATCACTCCGTCCGACGGGCTCGCGTCGTTCCCGCTTGCCATCCAGGGCAACGGCGGAGAGCCCCCGAAGATCACCTGGCGGGTTGAGCCAATAGAGCCGGGTGACCCTCTGCCTTCACCGAACCCGCGTGTCGACGAGACAAGTCCGGGCGGGCCCGGTGAGGCGTGGGAAGGCACCATCACGATCTACGTCCACAAGGGCGAGAAGGGCGACACCTCCGAGTTCAATATCCTTGCCGGCGGCGACATCGACGGCTCAGCGGCCGACGGCTACGTTCTGGCCAAGAAGCCCGGCGCAGCCAAGGTTGTGTTCGTGCCTTTGCCGACCGGGGACGTACAATCATCCGCGGCCATTGCAGCTACGCCGTTCTCTGCGGAGAACCCGCGCCTTCTGACAACCGTCACACTGCCGCCCCGACCTGTTCCGCGGAAGATCATCCCGGCCGGCATGCTCATGGTGTCCGGATCGGTGGACACCCGCGTCGACTTCGTCGCCTACCTTGGGGATCCCGACGCGGGAGGCATCGAGATCGGTCGTGGCTTCGGTGCGGCCGGGGCGGCACCCCCACCAGTGGCCATCGCATACGGCCCGCCGAACACCCCCATCGGGGCTGACGGCGCCTACGCCATTGTGCCGGCGGATGCGCCCGCTGTGGTGTACTACCGTGCCGAGCAGGTGGCACCGTCGTCCAGCGGCTGGGAAACCGCCGCCGCGCCCGGTGGCGCCCGAGCGTCAGCCGCCGGAATTCCGGTCTAGTGGAACCGCAACCCATCGACGGGTACCAGACCCCGGCCACGTCCTGGCCCGGATCTGGACACGCCCAAACCTCCAAGTCGATCTGGACACCCGAACGGGTCGCGGCGAAACGCGGCAACGTCATCGAGCTGATGCTCCAGAATGTGGCGCTGTCGCTGCAGGGCTACCTCGCCAACGGCTACGCGTCCACACAGTTGAGATCGTGGGGCGGAGGAGTCGAACAGAAGCTCACCGAGCACACAGAGGCCATCGCGGACCTCCGCACGCTCGCCGCGGTCGCGAACACAACCCCGTTGTGGGTGTCCGACTTCGAGGACATGTCCTCGTTTCCTCGTAGCGACCTGGCGGTCACCGTGACGACGGCGGGCGCCACACGACCGAAGTACGCCGACGTTCTCGACGCGTCGACCATCACGTGTGGGGCGAACGCGCACAACCATTTCGAACACCACGGAGTGTGCCCGGTGTTCAAGCCCGGGGTTACGGTCGGGTCGACCCTCGGTGACATCTACTACATTCCGATCATCTGTGACCGTCGGGGCATCCCGGCGGCCGTCCGCTGGATCGTCGGCGCCGACACCTCATTCCTGAGCATCAACTACTACGAGATGGCGTTGTGCGGATACAACCCCGCCAACGGAAACGTCGAAAAAGTTTGGGGCTCGGGAGATATCAAGGATGGTGACGCCGACACCACATCCCTGCAAGAGGTCGAGGTCGAAACGCTGCTCGGCGGGGCAGCTCTCGACCAAGAGTCAACGCCAGGGCAACTGCTGTTCATCGCCCACCAGCAGGTCGCTCCGTCGATCCTGCAGGTAGCGCGGAGGTTCGCAGTCAAAGCGCTACCCGGAATCGGCCGGCCAGGGCTGCTACACAACGCGGCGTGCTACGTCGCCGAGAGCCACACGCAAGGCATCCCGTCGAGCATCAGCTTCGACACGCTGACCAGGGTGAATGACTACCTGCCGTGGGCGTCTATCCGCATGACCGCAGTGGAGGAATGATGTCACCAGAGGAGATCGCCGTCCTCGTTGCCGTGATTGAAACCGATGGGCGCTACTGGTGGCGCGACAACGACGGCAACTGCTACGCCACCCACGACTACACCGACGGCAGCGCCGACACCTACCTCCTGTACGCGTCTCCCAGCTGGGTCGCCCAGTGGGACGAAGATTGGACTGCGGCGGCACATGCCCTGAACAACAACATGATTGCGGCACAGGGCGGCGACAATGGATAAGCTAAAGGCGAATTGGCGACCAGGGCAAAAGTACACCGCCGACGCGGCCAACGCAGTAGCGAAGAGGGTCAACGACCTCGAAGACGCGCTCGATGGTGTTGGCCCGGGCACCGGCGCGACGAAACTTGCCGACCTCGACACCACCGTCACAGGCCCGGAGCTGAATGACCTTGCGGCCAAGGTCGACGGCGTCGCCGAAGGCGCTGACGTCACCAACGCAGCGTCCGTGGCCGCAGCCGTTGACAGCTCAACCGCGAAGCCCTCCCCGGCCGCCAGCGACACGATCGGCATCGTCGACAGCGAGGGCACCAGGATTCTCAAGAAGATCACCTGGGCCGAACTGCTCGACGCCGTACCGCCCGGCTTCGATCTGCATCCGAGCGAGTTCATCACCGAGGACTACACCGCCGCGGCAGGTGACCTGGTGCGCGTCACCGCGACCGACAGCGTGACGGTGACACTGCCCAACGACCCCGCCGGCGACGACATGGTCGGGGTACTGCTACTCGGCGACGGCGAGGTCACCCTGGCCGCCGGCGGCGGCGCAGAGATCGGTCAGAACGGATCGGGCCTCACGGAGATTCCACTGAGCGCGTCGCAGATCCTGGTCGTGCTGTCGATTTGGCGCTACGACGCTGCGACCGATCACTGGTTCCCGATCACAGAGAACGCAGCCCCAGCCTCAACCGACATTGTGGACTCGACGCCGGTAGGGCGAGCCCTTCTCACAGTGGAGGATGTGAACGAGGCCCGCGAACTGTTGGGCGCGGTGTCCGAGGGCACGATCTCGGCGCTGTTCTCGTCCAGTTGGATTCCACCTGTCCCCGACGCTGTCAGCGCAACAGTCGAGATGTCGTTCAGCGACGCCACCAGCGGGGTCCTGCCGACGTTGGTGCTCACCGGAGCCTACGCGGACGGGCTCTGTGCAGTGGTGGCGGTGATGGGCTACCGCAACGACAGCGAAACCATCACGCTGGCAGTGACGTGCGGCGGCATTGACATGGAGCCCGTGGGTGGCCCTTCGATGGGCAACGCTGTCGCGTTGAACGCGTCGAACGCTTCCTTCCTGCAATTCTTCGTGCTGCTGGGCGCCCCGGCCGGCGAGCAGGACGTCGTCGTATCTTGGACTGCGACCGGCACCACCGATCCACACATGTCAGCCGTCGCGGCGACCTACACCGGGGTCCAGTCATTCACCGCGCAGGTCTCCCACGGCGGAACCGAGTCCGGGACAGCGTTGGAGCAGGTCGTCATCTCGGCCCCAGGTCGGCTGGTCATCCAGGCGTTCGTCCACGAGCCGCTGTCGGGCAGCGCGATCACCGGATACAACCAGACTCAGCGCGCCGCGCTCAACGGTGGCTCGAACGCTCAAGCCGTCGTGGGTGACGCGCTCGGCGCTTCGACGGTCACGTTCGCAGCAACCCGCACCAGCGGCGCGGACTACTCCGCGACCGCTTTCCAGCTCGTCGGGACGCTCGAAGCCGAGTCGGCTGTCTTGATGCTCGACGACACCACAGAGTTCGGGCGTGCACTCGTCGACGCGGCCGACGCCGCAGCCGCGCGCACCCTCCTGGAGGTGTCTGGTGACCTCAGCGACTACGCCACCGAGAGCTACGTCAACTCTGGTCTGGCCGGCAAGGTGGACGTCACCAGCTCCCCGGTCAGGATCTACGGCACCAACGGGTCAGGTGAGCAGACGACCTACGCAATAGGTGCTGCTGAGAGCCCCAACACCATCGCCTACCGCAACTCCAGTGGCGTGCTGCGCGTCGGCACCCCGACTGATCCCGCCGATGCCACCCCCAAGACATATGTCGATACCCAGGTCGGTACGCGGGCCACCAGCGCACAGGGCGCCCTTGCTGACTCCGCGGTGCAGCCTGGCGATCTGTCCTCCGTCGCCACCAGTGGGGTCTACGGGGATCTGACCGGGCGGCCCACGTTGGGCACTGCCGCCGCGGCCAACACCAGCGCGTTCGCCACGGCAGCGCAGGGGGCCCTGGCTGATTCCGCGGTGCAACCCGGCGCCCTCGCCGAGGTTGCCACCAGCGGCGCCTACGCCGACCTGAGCGGCAAGCCCTCTATCCCGCCGGCCGTAGACGCCCTGACCGATCTGGACACCACCGTCACGGGCGCCCAGCTCAATGCGCTCAAGGCCAAGGTCGACGGCATCGACGCTGGCGCGGAGGTCAACGTCAACCCGGACTGGAACGCCAGCTCCGGGGACGCCCAGATCCTCAACAAGCCCACGCTGGCTGCGGTGGCGACCTCGGGCAGCAAGGTCGACGTGGGCCTCGGAAACGTCGACAACACCAGCGACGCGGCGAAGTGGGCCGCGGCCAAGACGCTCACGAATACGCGGATCACTGCACGCATCGGCAGTACCGCTTCGGCAGCGACGATCACCGCCAACGCCAACAACCACGACGCATACCACGTCACTGCACTAGCTACCGGCGCGACGATCGCCGCACCGACCGGCACTCCCACCGACGGCCAGCCTCTGCGGTTCCGGTTCAAAGACAACGGAACTGGGCATGCTCTGGCGTGGAACGCCATCTTCCGGGCCATCGGCATCACACTTCCCACCTCGACGACTGCCAGCAAGACGCTCTACGTTCAGTGCGCCTACAACGCCGCCGACGCGAAGTGGGACGTGCTGGCCGTCGGCGAGGCCGCCTAGTGGCTATCGCATTCGACGCCGTCGGCAACAACCTCACCGGAGACCCAGCGGAGTCCCCGTCGAGCGACCTGAACCCCACCACGTCGATCAGCTCGCCTACGTTCCAACATGTCTGCGCTGGGGCCAACAGGATCCTGGTCGCGCTCGTTGCCGGGTACATCAGCGGTGGAGACGCCACCGTGGAGTGTGCGGTCACCTACAACGGGGTCGCGCTTACCCCGATGGATCAGGTGTGGGGCGACGACGATGTCGGCGGCGCGAACGCATCGTTTCAGCAGTTCTTCTACATGCTGGACCCGCCGGCCGGCAGCCACGACGTCGAAGCGTTGGCAACGCTGAGCGCGTCGGTGCGCTGCCTGTTCACCGCATGCTCGATCAGTTTCACGGGAGTCGAGTCGGTCGGGTCGCTGGTGTCGGAAACCGGCACCGAAAGCGGCAGCACCCAGTCGCTGACCGTGTCGTCGGCGGCCGGCAGGCACATCGTGCAGGCGTTCATGCAGGAGTCGGCGTTCGGCACCGCGGCGGGCAGCTACAACCAAACCCAGCGTGCGCTCGTCATCACCGGTACCTACGCCAAAGGCATCCTCGGTGACGCCCCGGGCGCGGCCAGCGTCGAGTTCACCTGTTCGCGCGCATCTGGCGCCGACTACTCGGAGATGGCGTTCGAGATGTTCCCGGCCAGCGACCCCCCGCCGGCCGACACTGACAACTTCTTCTTCATGGCCGCCTAGGGAGGTGAAATGGCAACTGTCATAACGATTCCGGGAGCATATGTGTTCGGATACCACACGGACAACTTCGGCGGGAAGCTCTTCGAGGCTCCCAACGTCCGCGTCCCGGGGGCGTGGAACAACTTCAGCATCAGCGACTCGTCGGCAACCACCGACATGAACAACCTTGACGCCCTGATGCGAGACCACCTGTCGGATACCGCCGACCCGCTCATCGTGGCCGGTCACTCCCGTGGCGGCCAGATCATCTACAAGTGGATTCGACAGAAGGGGCCGACCAGCGACATCGACCCCGAGTCGGTGCTGTTCATCAGCTCTGGTAACCCTGAACGCAAGTACGGCGGCCGGGCGTACATGCGTCCCGACGTCAACGGGTCAACCTATCCCGGGCCGTCAGGCGGTGGGGCCGGCGTCGGCTACGGCATTCTGGAGTCGACCCCCTACACCGTCCTCGACATCAACCGCCAGTACGACACCTGGGCGGACTACCCCAACGACTGGGAGAACCCGGACGCTCTCGCGCAGCTGAGCGGCGACATCCACAGCACCTACAGTGCGACACCGGAACTGGGCCTCGACGGCTACCCGGTGAACCGGGACGAGTGGTCGGTCTACACCGAAGGCAACGTCACCTACCTGACTGCGGTCACCATGCTGGTCAACCCCGCCGACCGTCCGATGCCGTTCCTTGCGCGGGTGTTCGGCGGCCGGTGCGCCCGCAACCACAACCTTCAGATCGGGTTCGACGACCAGCGGATCCGCACCAAGGTCGAAACGGCGTACGTCCGCCCGGCTCCGGTGCTCATCCCCGCGAAGTACCGATAGGCAGGCGCCGCCGCGTGACGCGGCAGGAAGGCAATCCCACCATGAAGCCATTCACGCTCGGCGCGCTCGCAGGAGTCGCGCTCTTCGCCCTGGCTGGTCTCGCGTGGCTGCGCGGCTGCCCGCTAGCCGACATCGAGTCGCCCCTGGTGCACCTGTGAAAGCGCTGGCCTGGCTGGACGCCTACGGGATGTCCGACCCCGACAATAACGAAGGCCACCCAGAGGACCGCTGCAACGTGTGCGAGTGGCCGATCGTCGACCACCCGGTCCGCGGAGGTTCGCGCGCCCGCTGGCCCCACCGTTGGGCGGTGATCCGCGGATTATTCATCGGACTCCTGCCATGAGCGCGAACCGCCCCTAGCGCACCGCCGCCCCTGACTCAACTTGGCATACCGCCAAGTGAAGACCCCGGCTGTGCACAGCGCACACGCGATGTGTGTGGCATGCCTGAGAGGACCCCCTATGTCCGTCACCCGCGCCGACGTCGAATATCTCAAGGCTCGATTCCGAGAGCGCGTCGGGAACGTCTACGTCTACGCCGGCATCTGGTCGAAGACCAACATCCGGCAGGGGTGCGACTGCTCGGCGCTCGCAGCACACGCACTGAACGGTGTCCTCTACGGGGTGCGGATGCAGTGGCAGCGGGTCGACCCTGCCTCTGGGAACTGGATCACCACAGAGTCCTGGCGGCCCATCGACGTCGGGCAGCGTGGACCGTTCGGCACCATCACCGTCGCCCACCCCAACGACTTCCCCTCGGATGCTGTCGTGAAGATCGCGCTGCACCACGGTCCCGGCGGCGGGGCCAACAGTCACATGTGGCTCGAAGTGGACGGGGTCCGGATGGAGTCCCACGGCCGCACCACCAAATACCCCAACGGCGCCTGCGTGACCGGGGACGAAGCCCGCTCCGTCTACGACACGTCTTACGCCAACGACTGGGCATATCTCCCCGGGCCGATCGTCGAGGACGGCACCGCTATCCCGGACGACCCGAACGCCGTCACGTACGGCATCGACATCTCCAACCACCAGGGCGTCATGGACCTCGACCAGGTCAAGGCCGAGGGGTTCGACTTCGTGTGGGCGAAGGTGTCCGAAGGTGCCTCCTACCGCGACCCGTACTGGCCGCGCACCCGCGACGACGCGCAGCGCCTCGGGTTGATCCTCGCCGGCTACCACTACATCCGAGACGGTGATCCGGCGGCGCAGGCACGGTTGTTCGTCGACCAGCTCGGCGACAAGACGATCCCCGCGATGCTCGACTTCGAAGCCGGATCCGGTCCGATGTCGCAGTTCTGGGCGGTCAAACGGGAGATCGAAGCGCTCGGCGTCGCGGTGCGGCTGTCCTACATCCCGGACTGGTATTGGGAGAAGATCGGCCGCCCCGATCTCTCGCAGGTGCCCGGCTTGATCCGCTCCGAGTACGTCTCCGGAGCGGGCTACGCGTCGGTGCTCTACCCGGGCAACAGCAGCAGCTTGTGGGGCGCCTACGGCGGCCGAACCCCCGACATTCTGCAGTTCGCCGACAAGGCGCTTGTTGCCGGGAAGTTGGTCGACGCCAACGCATTCCGCGGAACCACCGACCAACTGCGAGCACTGCTCGATCTGACGACAGGAGATGACGAATTGTCCGGTGTGAACATCGATCGGCTCAACCGGGCCGTCGACAAGATCCTCGGCGGCAACACCATGCCCGGCGACTGGCTGTCCCGCGGCATGTTCGCCCCCGCCGACGACACCGCCGGCGGGGTCGATGACACCGTCGGCATGCTGCTCAACACCGACGGCAACGCCTGGAACATCGTGATGATCATCGGCGCGCTGCTCGGCGTCGAGCGCGACGTCCAGGCCGTCCGCGACAACGCCGCCGGCCGCTTCCCCGAGGGCAGCTACGTCGCCGGCCGACCGTGGCTGCGGGCCCGCGCGCAGGAATTCGCCCAGAAACTACTACCCCTGTGCGGGCTGCTCAACGCCGCCGCGCTCAGCGGAGGACAGGAGCCCACCAATGTCGAATGATCCCGGAGCCGACAAGCTCGACGGCCGCCGCGAAGACGGGCAGGTCCTGCCGTTCCGTCCGGTGGAACTGTACCGACGCGTCACCGACTCCCAGCAGCGGGCCACCGCCCGCACCGCCGGCCCCACCCCCGGCGAGGTGTGGAACACCCCGTCCACCCTCGATGAAGTCACCGTGCTCGCCGAGGACCAGTCCGTGATGTACGTCGACCCCGACGGCGGCGAATGGACCCTGTCCGACATGGTGATCGAACTGTTCAAGGCGCTCAAGGGGCATCCGTGAGCCTGCGGATGGCGCGGCAACTCGACGGCCGCGACTACGTGCTGCACGCTTGGCTGACGTTCGGCGGCACCTGGTCGGTGCCGGGCACCGGATACTGCTCCTGGGTCATCGGCGCCGCGTCGGCGACCGGGCTGGTGTACGAGGTCCCGGTGCAGGGCCCGTACACGTTCGGGCCGGTCGGCGGCAGCCCCACCGCGCCGAGCTACGCGCAGTCCGTCGACGCCGCCGTTGAGTGGGCGATCGCCTGGATCCTGACCCACCCGCTGCAGACCTTCGGCATCGGCGGCTACTCCATGGGCGGCGAGGCCGCCTCCCGTGTCCTCGCAGAGATCCTGACACCGGGCGGCCGGTGTTACCACCTGCGGCACAACTTCATCGGCGGGTTCGCCCTGGGCAACCCGAGCCGGCAGGAAGGTCACGGCATCGGCCCGGGCGGCGTGGTGCCAGATGGTCAGGGCATCTCCCAGTTCCATCTCACCGACACCCCGGAGAACTGGGTCGACTACTGCAACCGGTTCAACGGGGTGTGGGACTTCTACACCCGCGTCCCGATGAACATGGCCAAGGTCGCCGAGGCCGCCTACACGCTGGGCATCGAACTGCAACTTAACGATCCGATCAAATGCGCCGTCGATCTGGTGGAGAACCTGATCAAGCTGTTGCAGGTCGCCGGTGTGGATCTGCCGTTCCCGAACCTCGGTGCGATCCTGTCCGGGGCGTTCATCGGGCTGCTCCGCGGCCTGGGTGTGAAGCTCGGTGCCGCCGGGGACAACGAGACCGCCGCGGCGATCGAATGCGCCATCCTCGCGCTGCAGTTCGTCACCAGCAACCCGCCGACCGCGCCGCACATCCGCTACGAGTTCGACGAAGTTGAGCCCGGCGTCACCTATCTGGAGCACGCCCGCCGTCACGTCGTCACGTGCTGCCACGCGGTGCCCGCGCGCACGGCGGCCTAGAGAACGCAGAGCCGCCCCGCCATCTCCTGGCGGGGCGTTGTGGTCGCCGGGCTGCATCCACGTATCTGCGAGGTGGCCGCTGGTCCCGAGCAACTAGATCCTCATGAGGCTAGCGATCTGTTTTTTCCGTCCAGGCCAGGCGATTTCTCTGTTCTGCTGTAAGTAGATCAAATCACGAAATATTCTGTTGCACAACTTGATTGGAGCTATCAGTGCTCGACCAAATCCGTCGCCTGATCCCCGAGCAGGCACGTGAGGCGTACTACCGGTTCGCCTCTGCGCTGGTGATGTTGCTGTTCGGGCTTGAAGTGTTCATCACCACCGCGGCCCAGGCAGACGCCTGGCTGCGGCTGGCCACCTCGGTCATCACCCTTCTGTTCGCTGCCCTGTATGCGACGACGAAGCTGCGGGTGGCGCTCTATCTCGTCGCCGGACCGCTGATGGGAGTGCTGCAGATCTACGGCATGGCCAGTGACGAGAAGGCGGCGCTGGTCGTGTCCGCGGTCGGCCAGGCGCTCGGCATCGCCACCGCGGCGGCCAAGACCGTCCAGCGCGGCGTCTCGCCGGTCCCTCCGTTGCCCACCGCCGCGTGATTGCGCCAACGCCGATCGGGGACCTGCCCGACATCAACATCCCCGACGCCAACGACGGTTGGGACGTCGCGGCTGCCGCGGCGTGGGCGCTGACTTCGCTGCTCGTGTTGATCCTCGTGACGTTCATCGCCGTCGCAGTTCGGAAAGTCCTCGGCCAGGTGAAGAACAGCCACACCGACAACATGCGCGACGACCTTGACCAGAAGTTCCAGGCCCTCGGCGAACAGGTCCACGAAGTCGGTCAAAAACTCGGTGCTCTCAGCGCGAAGATCTCCGCCGTGCACGAGGCCACGAACGATCATGGCGGCCGACTCAACAGCATCGAGGAACACCTACGCCGCCGCGCCGGTTGACGGGCTCGGCCGGGGGTGACTACCGCCCGGCCGCCGGCCGCCATATTCTGACACTCTCTCCCGGACCGCCCCGGTTCCGCCTCGCTGCGGAGCCGGGGCGGTTTCGTGCGTTCGGGCCAGGTTCTCTCAGTTGCCGACGAATACTCCCGGGTCAGCGATAACCACCCGCGACGGGACATCGCCGGTTCTGACGCCGACGAATGGCGACTTGTACACGTACCCCTCGTGGCCGCATTGATCGGTGAGGATCGTTCCGGTCGCGACCCCTCGCAGGACCCCGTCGGGCTGTCTCACCACGGACCACTCCAGGCCCATCACGTCGGCGCCCGGGGCCCCCGTATTGCACTGCCCGGGCGGCTGCAATGTCTTCGAACTCTGCCACTGACCCTCTTCAAGGTGCAGCACCGTAACGATGCCGGTGTTCTGCTGGGGATTCTGATCGAAGACCTGCGCGCCGACGGCCGCGCACCCGTCGGCCGTGCAAGCCGACCGGAACGCCCACAGCTCTGTTGCATTCGGAAAGGTCTTGGCCGCCGGTCGACCGTTCACGGTCTGCTGGTCGTTGTTGAACTGGATAGTGAACAGGCCGTCCATCTTGGCCGCGCTCGATGCACCCTGGGCGGGTGGCGGCGCCGCCGGTGCAGCGTCCGGGATGTCGATGTCGGTGGGTGTAGCTCCCACCCGCTCTACGCTGACCTGTTCCTCGAGGACGGTGCCAGCGAACCCGCAGCTGTTCGTGAGGACCGTCGCCGCCCTGCTGCCCTTCAGCGCCCCGCCGGGCAGTGGTTCCAACCGCGACGCGGAGCTTTCAATATCGGTTCCGGGGCCGATGCGCCCGTCCGGTAGAAGGCACTCCCTTCGGTCCACAGGACTGGTGACCGGTACTTCTTGCCAGGCGTCATCATCGAAGCGCAGCGTCGTGGTGACCTCGGGTGTGCGCGGCGCTTGGCTATCGTCGAGACCTACCCCCACCGCTGAACACCCTCCGCCCGGCGAGCAGTTGGTGCGGAAAGCCCAGTAGCTGCTCGCGGCCTCGGTTTCGAAGGGGGCCGCTGTGCCGTTCTGCAGCACCTCGCCGCTGTAGTCGATCCGGTACACACCGTCCAGTGGTTCGACGGCCGACACCGCCGGCGCTCCGAACGACTCGGTGACTGTTCCGACGGCCGCCGGCGGTGCATTCCGCTCGGAACCTGAACCCATGGTGTAGCCGGCGAAAACAGCCACCGACACGACAATCACCAGGCTTCCAGCGAGAGCGAGCGTGGTGATCTGTCGCGCGCTCAGGCGGCGTTTCTGGATGGGCTCGTCGTCGTCGGCCAATGACCACGCGGTCACCGCCTCGGTCTCGTCGATCGCGGCGCCCAGTTCGGTCGCTGCGAGACCGGTCGGGGCGTCGTCGCCGATTGGTGCGTCGTCGCCGCGGTTGTCCGCCATGGGTCGGGATCGTAGCCGGTCTGGCGGTGCCCGCCGCGGCTATGTGCTGACGTCCCCGATGTCGCCGCGGTCGTCCGGGCGGACAAGCCGCAGGTACGCAACGTCTTCCTCGGACTCCAATGACTGTCTCGCGATTTCTCTACTCACTGCTTGCGCGATTCGGCCGGCCACCCGCTCGATCACGTCGTCCGTGACATAGAGCTTCGCGGCTTGCCGGCCTATCCGCATTCTCTCGGCGACCAGGTCGACGTGGCCGGCCACGCACTCCAGCGCAGTCGACTCGCTGACGTCCAGGCCGTGCTTCTCGGCGAGCAGACGTACCAGCAGCCGCGCGCGGTCATCGAGCCAAGGAGAACTGCGGGGCATGGGCCCAGGCTATGAGACAGCCCTGAGCCCAGGCTGCGAATTGGCGTGCACCGCACGCCACGGGTCGAGAGTCAGGATGGCCTCCTGGCGTCGCCCGTCGGCAACCTTCGTGTAGATCTGGGTGGTCGCCAGCGACTTGTGCCTCATCAGCTCCTGCACCACCCTGATGTCGACCCCATTGTCGAGCATGGTGGTCGCGTACCAGTGTCGCAGACAGTGTGCGCTGCCCCGTATGCCCGCTCGCCGCATCGTCCGGCCGATGATGTCAGACACGGACTTCGACAAGATGTGCTCAGACTCGTGGCCACGCATGGGGAACCACCAGCCCGCGGCGGGCATCTCCGACGCAAGCTCCGTCAGCATCGGGTGTAGAGGGACCGACTTGAGTCGCTTGCCCTTCCCGCGGACCCACAGCATCCGCGACCCCAGGTCGACGTCCTCCCCGCGCATCTTCGCGATCTCGTGGACACGCAGCCCAGCCAGCAGAGCGAGCGTGATCATGCGACGTGTCGACGTCCACATCCGCGTCTGCATCAGCTTGACCACGTCGGCGTCGGAAATGGGTCGGGGCTCTCGGTCCGGCGACCTTGGGGTGCCCACCTTCACCATGGGGTTGTCGGCGCGGCGGTCTGTGAGCTGCAGCCACTTGAACCAGGCCGCGAGATAGCTGGTGTAGGTGCAGGCGGTCGAGTCGGACCAGTCGTCGTCGTGGTCGGCCACCCACCGGACGATCCCGGTAGCGTCGATGCTGACCGGCTGTTGCTCCGTCTCGATGTGAAGGAGCCGGATGACGCGGAGCCGTTCTTCTATGGTTCGGCGTGAAAGCCGTTGGGCGACTTGCCAAACCTCCCAGTCCGTAACCCCTGTTGTCTCAACCGTCATGCTGTGGATCTTCATCGAGCATGGATTCAAATCGGGCGCTCGTTTCCGACATGCAACGCGCTTGACGCCGTTCCGTTGCCCTCATGGTTAGCGGCACTACGCAACCGCCCGTCCGCTCCTACGGACAACGAAGGGCTGTACGACGGTCCTGTAATCCGCAGGTCCCAGGTTCGAGCCCTGGTGGGGGCACCACTCGGCACAGGATCAGTGCACCGCTCAACGGACACTCAATGGAACGGGAAGAACACCGGCACCAGCAGCGGGGTCGCCACCAGCAGTAGCACCGTCAACGGGACGCCCAACCGCGCGAAGTCGGTGTAGCGGTAGCCGCCCATGCCCCACACGATCGTGTTGGTCTGATAGCCGATCGGGGTCAGGAACGACTGGGTGGCGCCGAAGAGCACGATCACCGCGAAGGGCAGCGGATTCAGCCCGGCCTGCTCGGCGATCGCGACGGCGATGGGAAACATCAGCGCGGCCGCGGCGGTGTTGGTGATCGCCTCGGTGGCCAGCATGGTGGCGGTCAGCACCGCCGCCAGCAGCCCGTAGGGGCCCAGGTGCGCCCCCGCGTCGACGACGCCGTGGGCCATCGTCGCGGCCAGCCCGCTGCTTTGCACCGCGGCACCGAGCCCGAAGCTGGTGGCCATCAGCAGCAGCACGTTGAGGTCGACGAAGCGGCGTGCGTCCTGCAGGGTGACCACCCTGGTCACGATCAACAGGAACGCGATCAGCAGGGCGATCTGCAGCAGGCTCATCAGGCCGGTGCCCGCGACGATGATCAGCGTCAGGATGCTGACCTCGACGACCCGGGCCCGCTCGCGGCGGATCGGCCGCTCGCGGTTGAGCGGGGCCACGATCGCGAAGTCGCGGTGCTGTTGGTACTGCTCGGTGAAGTCGGGGCCGGCCAGCACCAGAAGGACGTCGCCGGCGCGCAGCCGAACCTCCCCCAGCTTGCCGTCGAGTTGCTCACTGGAGCGGTGGATCGCCACGACGGCCGAGGCGTAGCGGCTGCGGAAGCCGGAGGCCTTGAGGCTGGACCCCACCAGGGGTGATCCGGTGCTGATCACGGCCTCGACGAACTGCCGTTGCGGGTTGCGTGCCAGATCGGCGAAGTGGCGCGCCTCGGTGGACACCAGGCCGGTCATGCGCTGCAGATCCAGGACCCGTTCAAGGTTCCCGACGAACACCAGCCGGTCCCCGACGGCCAGCTGCTCCTCCGGGCCGATCGCGGCGATGACCTTGCCCGCGCGTTCGACCTCCACCAGGAACACCCCCTCGAGGTGCCGCAGGCCGGCCTCGGCGACGGTGACGCCGGCCATCGGGCTGTTGGCCGGAATGGTCATCTCCACCGTGAATTCGCGTTCAGACCCGCTCAGCGTGTCCCCCGGGGAGGTGCGGTCCTTGAGCAGGCGCGGCCCCACCAGGGCCATCAGCGCGATACCGCCCACCGCCAGCGGTAGCCCGATCCCGGTGATGGCGAACAGGCCGAGCCGGCCGAGTCCGGCGTTGTCGATCAGGTCGTTGACGAACAGGTTCGCCGACGTTCCGATCATCGTGGTGGACCCGCCGAGGATGATGGCGTAGCTCAGCGGCATCAGGTAGTGCGAGGGCGAACGCCCGGTGCGCCGGCACCAGCGGATCACCCGTGGTGCGAGCATCGCGACCAGCGGGGTGTTGGCGATGAAGGCCGACGCCCCGGCGGCGGGCATGCAGACCCGCAGCAGTTCGGCGTGCGGTCGCCCCCGTTTGGCCCCACCGAGCAGGCGTCCGATCAGCCCGTCGAACGCGCCGGTGGCATCGGCCGCGCCGGCCAGGATGTACAGCGCCCCCACCGCGGCCAGGGATTCGTTGGCGAAACCGGACAGCAGCTGGCCCTGGTCGATCACCCCGGTCAGGTACAGCGACAGCACGGCACCGCCCATGACGACGGTGGCGTTGAACCGGTCGAGCACCAGCAGGACCAGTGCGGCGGCGACCACCACCACGGTGATCCAGGCATCAACACTCATGCCGTACGCCCACCCCGCCCGGACACCGCCACCGTCAGTATTGAGGTAATTCTAGTCAGTCTGACCCGAATTACGGGGTCGGGCGTTGTGCCGGTGACTGTCATCTCCACCCATCTCGGCCGGTCGGTGAGGGCAATCCTGGCTGCTTCTCGCGTGATCTCGTCGGGCCGATTCCGCGTCGCAGCAACTTCGCGAGATCCTAGCTGCGATCGGCGGCCGTAGGCGTGTGACGGCCAATCGTGTTTCCGCCGACGGCGCCCGTGTCCGGCTGTGGGCCGGCTATGACACCGGGAGGGCGGACTCGGCCACGGCGACGCCCGAGGCGCCGCTACCCAGCGGCGTCTGGGTGGTGACCCCGAGGATGAACACGACCGCGGCGACCAGCAGCGCGGCCAGGAAGGCCATCAGGAACGCGATCAGCATCACCCGGCGGCCGGTGCGGGTCCGCCCCACCGGCGCGTCGAGCAGCAGCGCCGGAGACCCCGCCGGCGGTGCGGGCGGCACGGGTGGGGGGCGCAGCACCGGGATCGGCCCGGTGACGGGTTCTCCGCCGATGTTGGCCAGTTCGGCGCGCATCACCTCGGCGGTGGGGAAACGCACCGCGGCGTCGCGGGCCATCGCGCGGTCGACGACGGCGGCCAGTTGCGCGTCGATGTCGGGGCGGACCACCGACACCGGCGGCGGCGGGTACTCGGTGATGGCCTTGGCCAGCGCGACCAGGTTCTCCTCCGGGAACGCCCGCCGGCCGGTCAGGGCCTCGTAGCCGACCACACCGACCGCGTAGAGGTCATCGGCGACGGTGGCGGGGCGGCCGGTGAGCCGTTCCGGGCTCATATAGGCCATCGTTCCCATGATCTGGCCGGTGTCGGTCCGGTGCGTGTCGGGTCCCTTGGCCAGGCCGAAGTCGGCGACCCGGGCATCCCCCGACGCCGTGAACAGGATGTTGGCGGGTTTGATGTCGCGGTGCAGGATTCCGGCCGCATGCGCCGCCGCGAGGGCCGCGAGCACGTCGTCGAGCATCTTGCGGACGTACTCCGGCGGCACCGGCCCCTGGGCGATCAGGTCGGCCAGGCTGCGTCCCGGCAGCCGCTCCATGACGATGAAGGGCTGGCCGTAGTGCTCGCCGGTGCCGTAGACGGCCACGATGTTGGGATGCCGCAACGCGGCAGTGGAATGCCCCTCGGCCCAGAACCGACGCAGGTAGTCGGGATGGGTGTCGTAACCGGGATACAGCAGCTTGATGGCCACGGGCTGACCGGTTTGGACGTCCCACCCCTCGCGGACCTCCGCCATCCCGCCGCGGCCCAGAACTCCCCGCAACTCGTAGCGGCCGCCGAGTAGTTCGGGGACGTGCATGGATCTCACCGTAGCCGGTGTCCTTGCGGGGCACCCCCGCTGACACCCGGGACGGACCTCGTGGCGACGCGCCGGGGCCGAGCCCGTATCACGGCCCGTCGCGCACCCCGACCCGCGGCCTCAGTCGCGGTAGGGGTGGCGGCGCTCCCAGAAGCGGGCCAGCAACGTCGCGCCGCGAAGCACCCCGAAGGCGTAGGCGACGGCCAACGGTGTTCCGACGAGCCATGCCGTGGCCATCGCATCACCTCGCAGATCGTGGTTGTGCACCCATGAGAACACGGGGGCAGACCACCGCCCGGGCAACGCGCCGTCGGCCGGGTCACGTTCTTGGCCGCGGGTTCGCGGCGGCGCCGCGAACCGCGCCGGCGCCCCGGGCGCAGCAAACACCGCAAGCGGGTCGGTTCACACGTCCGGGCTGTAGTGCATTCCGTTGTCGCGGTGGCCGATCGGGGGCAGATTGCGGGCCGGGGTGTGCACCAGCGGGGCGTCGGCCGGGAGGCGTCCGGTGGCCCGGTCCCAGCCCGACCGTGCGCGCGGATGCATCCGCATCCGCGTGGGCAGCGGGCGGAAGACCCGGTTGACGAGGTTGCCCAGCCGCCGGTGCAGCCACTCGTCGCGCCGCGACCAGCCGTAGCCCATCAGCTCGCGCACCGGTGGGTCGTAGAGGCCGACGGTGAACCACACGAAGAACGGGGCCAGCAGCCTGCGCTGGGCCGCCCACATCCAGTCCGGCATCCACGCCGCGAACGGCGGCTTGGGCAGCCCGGTGAGGTCGAGGACGTCGCGGGCGGCCTTGTTGTTCTCCAGCACCTCGGTGCACATGTGCTGCCAGTACTCACCGAACTCTTCCCAGGTCTTCGGCACGGGCCGCATGCTCATGCCGTACATCGAGTACCACTGGATGTGCTCGTCGAACAGCTGGCGCTTCTCGTCCTCGGTGATGCCGCCGCAGAGGCGCTCGGCGACGATCAGTGTGCCCACGAAGAAGGTGGCGTGCGCCCAGTAGAAGACGTCGGGGTTCAACGCGTGATACCGGCGCCCCTGCGCGTCGACGCCCTTGATGTTGACGTGGTAGTCGCGCACCTCCGCGCCCGTGGCGGGGGCGCGCTCACCGTCGAACACCACGCCGCCGATCGGGTACAGCGACCGCAGCAGTCGCGGCCAGCGCTCCTGGAAGAAGATCGAGTACTCCTCGACCGCGGCGCCGAGCTGGGGATGCATGTTCTGCATCGAGCCCGCCCACGGCCCCTGCAGCATTCCGCGCCAGTCGCCGAAGTACTTCCAGGTCAACGAGTCGGGCCCGAGGGGCTGCGGCGGGGCCTGGTAGCCGCCCGCCGACATCGGGCATCCCGCGGCGGGGGTGCCCGGTTCGCTGGTCAGCGGCGAAGCCTCAGACGTATCTTGTGTCACTGGTGTGTTTCCCATCGGTAAGGCGATTCTGACTACACCCGTTGTCACCCTGTCGTCGGAATACTAGGGAGTGAAGTGACGTCCGGTCAACGCCGCGGCCGCTGGTCCGGCATCCCGCTCGAGGACCGCCAGGCCCGCCGGCGCGACGCGCTCGTCGACGCCGGCATCGAGCTGCTCGGCGACAAGGGCGGTCCGGCGGTGACCGTCCGGGCGGTGTGCCGCACGGCCGGGCTGACCGAGCGCTACTTCTACGAGAGCTTCTCCGACCGCGACGACTACGTGCGCGCCGTCTACGACGAGGTGTGCACCAAGGCGATGGCCACCCTGATGTCGGCGAGCACACCGCGCGAGGCGGTGGAACGGTTCGTCGCGCTGATGGTCGACGATCCGGTTCGGGGCCGGGTGCTGCTGCTGGCCCCCGAGGTGGAACCCGTACTGACCCGGTCGGGAGCCGAGTGGATGCCCAACTTCATCGATCTGCTGCAGCGCAAGCTGACCACCATCACCGACCCGGTGGTGCAGCACATGGCGGCCATCAGCCTGATCGGCGGGTTGACCGCGCTGTTCACCGCCTACCTCGACGGCCGGCTGACGGCCACCCGCGAACAGTTCATCGACTACTGCGTCGAGATGCTGATGAGCCGGGCCACGCCCGGACAACCCCGCCCCGGCGACCACACCCGATGAGCGCGCCCCCGACCGCGCCGACATCGCGGTTCGGCCACACTTCGACGACGTCGCGGACACCGCCGGGTGCATATCGGCATGTCGCCGCGGACGGATGCCCCGCCCGGCGGGTACTCAGAACCGACACACCATCCGGTCGACTTGAATGGTACTGCGATACACAGATATATTGACTGCAACCATCAGGTACAGATAACTGGGAGGCGCCGTGCCGAAAGAGCTGACCGACCTTCAGCTGTTGCACGAACTCGAGCCCGTGGTCGAACAGCAGATCAACCGTCACATGAAGATGACCAAGGACTGGAATCCGCACGATTACATCCCGTGGTCCGACGGCAAGAACTACTACGCGCTCGGCGGCCAGGACTGGGACCCCGAACAGTCCAAGCTGTCCGAGGTCGCCCAGACCGCGATGGTGCAGAACCTGCTCACCGAGGACAACCTGCCCGCCTATCACCGCGAGATCGCGATGAACTTCACCATGGACGGGCCCTGGGGGTTCTGGGTGAACCGCTGGACCGCCGAGGAGAACCGGCACGGCATTGCACTGCGCGACTACCTGGTGGTCACCCGCGCCGTCGATCCCGTCGAGCTGGAGGTGACCCGCATGGAGCAGGTCACCCGCGGCTTCTCCCCCGGCCAGAACCAGCAGGGCGACCTGTTCGCCGACAGCCTGTTCGACTCGGTGATGTACGTGTCGTTCCAGGAGCTGGCCACCCGCGTCTCGCACCGCAACACCGGCAAGGCCTGCAACGACCCCGTGGCCGATCAGCTGCTGCAGCGGGTGTCGGCCGACGAGAACCTGCACATGATCTTCTACCGCGACGTCTCGGCCGCCGGCCTGGACATCTGCCCCAACCAGGCGATGAAGTCGCTGCACCGCGTGCTGCGCAACTTCAAGATGCCCGGTTTCACCGTGCCGGAGTTCCGCCGCAAGGCCGTCATCATCGCCGTCGGCGGCGTCTACGACCCGCGGATCCACCTCGACGACGTGGTGATGCCGGTGCTCAAGAAGTGGCGCATCTTCGAACGCGAGGACTTCACCGGCGAGGCCGCCCGGCTGCGTGACGATCTCGGCCTGCTCATCGAGGAGCTCGAGGACGCCTGCGACAAGTTCGAGGTGGCCAAGCAGCGCCGGCTGGAACGCGAACGCCTGGTGGCCGAGAAGAAGGCGGCCAAGAAGAACCAGCTGGTGGCATCGGGAGCCGCTGGTTGATCCCGGACACCCTGCGCCTCCCCGAGTCGCTCGCGCCGGCCCGGTCCGCACTGCGGATCGGGCCGTTCGCGCTGCCCAGCCCCGTCGTCCTGGCCCCGATGGCGGGGGTGACCAACGTCGCCTTCCGGACGTTGTGCCGGCAGCTGGAGCAGGAGCTGGTGGGCACCGTCAGCGGTCTGTACGTGTGCGAGATGGTGACCGCGCGGGCCCTGGTCGAACGGCATCCGGCGACCATGCACATGACGACGTTCGCCCCCGAGGAGTCGCCGCGCTCGCTGCAGCTCTACACCGTGGACCCCGACACCACCTACGCCGCCGCCCGGATGATCGCCCAGGAGGGCCTCGCCGATCACCTCGACATGAACTTCGGCTGCCCGGTGCCCAAGGTGACCCGCCGCGGCGGCGGGGCCGCGCTGCCCTACAAGCGCCGGCTGTTCGGCCGGATCGTGGCGGCCGCGGTGCGCGGCACCGAGGGCACCTCCATCCCGGTCACCGTGAAGTTCCGGGTCGGCATCGACGACGCCCACCTGACCCACCTGGACGCCGGGCGCATCGCCGAGCAGGAGGGCGCCGCGGCGGTGGCGCTGCACGCCCGCACCGCGGCCCAGCGCTATTCCGGTGCCGCCGACTGGAGCCGCATCACCGAGCTCAAACAGCACGTCACGTCGATCCCGGTGCTGGGTAACGGCGACATCTTCGACGCCAGTGACGCGCTGACGATGATGGCCACGACCGGCTGCGACGGCGTGGTGATCGGCCGGGGGTGCCTGGGCCGCCCGTGGCTGTTCGCCGAACTCTCGGCGGCGTTCACCGGTGCGCCGCCACCCGCGCCGCCCACCCTGGGCCAGGTCGCGGCGATCATGCGCCGCCACGGCACGCTGCTGGCCGAACACTTCGGCGAGGACAAGGGCATGCGCGACATGCGCAAGCACATCGCGTGGTACCTGCACGGCTTCCCGGTCGGGTCCGACCTGCGACGGGCCCTGGCCCTGGTGAAAACGCTCGACGAGCTCGACGCCCTGCTGACCGGGCTGGATCACTCGGCGCCGTTCCCGGAGGCCGCCGGTGGCCCCCGGGGCCGGCAGGGCTCCCCGGCCGCGGTGTCGCTGCCCGAGGGGTGGCTGACCGATCCCGACGACTGCACGGTGCCCGCCGGCGCGGACGTGATGCACTCCGGAGGCTGAACCGAGACCGCCTCGACACAGACACTCTCAGGTTGTCTCAGTACGATAATGGCGACGATGACGGCGCCGCCCGCCGCGCTCGGGTGGCGCAACGGCGGCCAAAGCTGCTAAAGACATAGGAACCGCAGGCCGCTGCCCCCGGGCAGCACCCCCACGGTGCCCGCAACGGCGCTGGCACCGTCGATATATGCAGCGGGCGGGGTTCTCCCCTGACCCCGCCAGAGTCGGAGGCCGGATAAGGACATGAGTGACGGCTCAAACGCCACTCCTGGCCCGCACCGCGACGGCTCCGACGGCGATAACCAGTGGCTTACCGGACGCCGGTCGCCGGCGCCAGGCGCCACGCCGCGGCAACGTAACCAACATCACTCGCCGAATTCCGGCGAGTCGGTGGACGACGCCCCGGAGAACCTCCCGGACGACGACCGTGGGCCCGCTCCGACCGATCGCCGCTCCCGCGGCTCGCACACCGCCGGTGGCGTCACCGTCGCCGATCTGTTCGCCAAGATCACCGGCGACATCCCCCAAGAACTCCGGCGCCGGGCCCGCGACGACGACGAGAGCCACGCCCAGCCCGCGGAGCCCTGGCCCGGCGAGGTCGAGGGCGGCGTCGGTGAGGTCGATGAGGTGGACCCGCCCACCGTGCCCACCCCGTCCGCCTACGCGTTCGAGGTGGGCTCCGCGGTGGCCACCGCAATGGGCTCCGCGGTGGCCACCGCAATGGGCTCCCAGGTCGCATCCCAGGTCGCCTCCGAAATCCCCGACCTCGACACCATCAACGATTTCCCGGCTGATTTCCCGGGTGACGTTCCCGGCGGGGCCACCGCCTCCGGGGGAGCCGACCCGGAAGACCCCGAGGCCCCGCCTCCTATCCTCCTTCCCGAGCCCACCAGACCGCGGCTGAACCCGTATCCCGTCCTCCGCCGGAAACAAACACCTTCACCCCTCACCTCTCCCCCTCTCC
>NZ_NVQF01000083.1 GCF_002592005.1 Mycolicibacterium palauense
GGCCTATATCGGCAAGCAGTTCTACCCGAACCCGGCCGCCGGCACCCCGCAGGCCGCCGGGGGCGGGGGGCTGGGTGACCTGCTCGGCAGCATCCTGGGCGGCGCCGGCGGGCAGGGCGGCGACAATCCGCTCGGCAGCATCCTCGGCAGCGTGCTCGGGGGCAGGCAGAGCGGCCAGGGCGGGCAGGGGCGCAACACGGGCACCGTCATCGGCGACATCCTGGGCGGGCTGCTCGGCGGCCGGAGGTCGTGAGCCCGGCGGCGGTGCCGGGCCGGGGCCTTGTGTGCCGGTGTGGGCATCTTTCCTAGAATTGACCGGTGACTGCCAGCGCCCGTCCCGACTCTGCCGCCCCCGCGGACCACAGCATGGGTGAAACCCTGCCCAAGTCCTGGGAGCCGGGCGCGGTAGAAAGCGAGCTCTACGAGGGGTGGGTGCGGGCCGGCTACTTCACCGCGGACGCGGCCAGCCCCAAGCCGCCCTATTCCATCGTGCTGCCGCCGCCCAACGTCACCGGCAGCCTGCACATGGGGCACGCGCTGGACCACACCCTGATGGACGCCCTGACCCGGCGCAAGCGGATGCAGGGCTACGAGGTGCTGTGGCTGCCCGGCATGGACCATGCCGGCATCGCCACCCAGACCGTGGTGGAAAAGCAGCTCGCCGTCGACGGCAAGACCAAGGAGGACTTCGGCCGCGAGCTGTTCGTGGAGAAGGTGTGGGACTGGAAGCACGAGTCCGGCGGCACCATCGGCGGCCAGATGCGCCGGCTCGGCGACGGCGTGGACTGGAGCCGGGACCGCTTCACCATGGACGACGGACTGTCCCGGGCGGTGCGCACCATCTTCAAACGGCTCTACGACGCGGGGCTGATCTACCAGGCCGAGCGGCTGGTCAACTGGTCCCCGGTGCTCAGGACCGCCATCAGCGACCTCGAAGTCAAGTACGAGGACGTCGAGGGCGAGCTGGTGTCCTTCCGCTACGGCTCGATGGACGACGCCGAGCCGCACATCGTGGTGGCGACCACCCGGCTGGAGACGATGCTGGGCGACACCGCGATCGCCGTGCATCCCGACGACACCCGCTACCGCGATCTGGTCGGGACCGCCCTGCCGCACCCGTTCATCGCCGACCGGTCGATCGCCGTCGTCGCCGACGCCCACGTCGATCCCGAGTTCGGAACCGGCGCAGTCAAAGTCACTCCCGCCCACGATCCCAACGACTTCGAGATCGGGTTGCGACACGACCTGGCGATGCCCACCATCATGGACGACAGCGGCCGTATCGCCGGCACCGGGACCCGCTTCGACGGCATGGACCGGTTCGACGCCCGCGTCGCGGTGCGCGAAGCGCTGGCCGAGCAGGGCCGCATCGTCGAGGAGAAGCGGCCCTACCTGCACAGCGTGGGTCATTCCGAACGCAGCGGGGAGCCGATCGAGCCACGACTGAGCCTGCAGTGGTGGGTGCGGGTGGAATCACTGGCCAAGGCCGCCGGCGATGCGGTTCGCAACGGCGACACCGTCATCCACCCGCCGAGCCTGGAGCCGCGCTGGTTCGCCTGGGTGGACAACATGCACGACTGGTGCATCTCCCGGCAGCTGTGGTGGGGGCACCGGATCCCGATCTGGCACGGCCCCGACGGGCAGAAGGTGTGTCTGGGGCCCGACGAGACCCCGCCGGAGGGCTGGCAGCAGGACCCCGACGTGCTCGACACCTGGTTCTCCTCGGCGCTGTGGCCGTTCTCGACCATGGGCTGGCCCGACAAGACACCCGAACTGGCGAAGTTCTATCCGACGACGGTGTTGGTCACCGGCTACGACATCCTGTTCTTCTGGGTGGCCCGGATGATGATGTTCGGCACGTTCGTCGGCGACGACGCCGCGATCACCGGCGACGGAACCCGCGGCCCGCAGGTCCCGTTCCAGAATGTGTTCCTGCACGGCCTGATTCGCGACGAGTTCGGCCGGAAGATGAGCAAGTCCAAGGGCAACGGCATCGATCCGCTGGACTGGGTGGAGATGTTCGGTGCTGACGCGCTGCGCTTCACCCTGGCCCGCGGTGCCAGCCCCGGCGGGGACCTGTCCATCGGTGAGGACCACGCCCGGGCGTCGCGCAACTTCGCCACGAAGATCTTCAACGCGACCCGCTTCGCGCTGATGAACGGTGCGTCGGCCTCGCCGCTGCCCGGCGCCGGCGAGCTCACCGACGCCGACCGCTGGATCCTCGGCCGCCTGGAACAGGTGCGCGTCGAGGTCGATGCGGCCTTCGACGCCTACGAATTCAACCGTGCCTGCGAATCGCTCTACCACTTCGCCTGGGACGAGTTCTGTGACTGGTACCTGGAGCTGGCCAAGAATCAGCTCGGCGCCGGCCATCCGCACACCACCGCCGTCCTGGCCTTCGTGCTCGACAACCTGCTCAAGCTGCTGCACCCGGTGATGCCGTTCGTGACCGAGACGCTGTGGAAGGCGCTCACCGGCGGGGAGTCCGTCGTCGTCGCCGAGTGGCCCTCGCCATCGGGAATCGCGTTGGAACCCGTAGCGGCGCAGCGCATCACCGACATGCAGAAGCTGGTGACGGAGGTGCGCCGGTTCCGCAGCGACCAGGGGCTGGCCGACCGCCAGAAGGTGCCCGCGCGGCTGTCCGGCATCGCCGAGGCCGACCTGGAGGGTCAGGTCGGTGCGGTGACCTCGCTGGCGTGGTTGACCGCCCCCGACACCGGATTCAGCCCGACCGCCTCGATCGAGGTGCGGTTGTCGTCGGCGACGGTGGTCGTCGAACTGGACACCTCCGGAACCGTCGACGTGGCGGCCGAGCGCCGCCGGCTGGAGAAGGATCTGGCGGCCGCCCAGAAGGAACTGGCCGGCACCACGGCCAAACTCGACAATGAGGCGTTCCTGGCCAAGGCGCCCGAGGCGGTGGTCGCCAAGATCCGGGAGCGTCAGCGCGTCGCCGGCGAAGAGGTCGACCGGATCACCGCCCGGCTGACCGGGTTGGCATGAGCGAACCGCTGGAATCGCTGCCCGATCCGGAGCCCACCCCGGACGAGGTGGCGGCGCTGCTGCAGGTCGAACACCTGCTGGACCAGCGCTGGCCGGAGACCAAGATCGAGCCCAGCACCGCGCGGATCTCGGCGCTGATGGAGCTGCTGGGTTCCCCGCAACGCGGGTACCCGTGCATCCACGTCGGCGGCACCAACGGCAAGACCTCCGTCGCGCGGATGATCGATGCGCTGCTGACCGCGCTGCATCGGCGCACCGGGCGGACCACCAGCCCGCACCTGCAGTCGGCGGTCGAACGGATCTCCATCGACGGCAAACCGATCAGCCCCGCCCTCTATGTCGAAACCTACCGTGAGATCGAGCCTTTCGTGGAGATGGTCGATCGGCAGTCCGAGGCCGGCGTGCTGGGGCAGCCGGGGCCGCGGATGAGCAAGTTCGAGGTCGTCACCGCGATGGCGTTCGCCGCCTTCGCCGACGCGCCCATCGACGTCGGCGTCGTCGAGGTGGGCCTGGGCGGGCGCTGGGACGCCACCAACATCATCGACGCCCCGGTCGCGGTCATCACGCCGATCAGCCTGGACCACATGGATTATCTGGGCGACGATCTCGCCGAGATCGCCGCGGAGAAGGCCGGCATCATCGCCGCGCAGCGCATCGAGCCGGTCGCCACCGACATCGACCTGAGCACCGTCGCGGTGATCGGCCGTCAGGATCCGGCGGCCATGGAAGTGCTTCTGTCGCAGGCGGTTCGAGTCGATGCCGCGGTGGCGCGTGAGGATTCGGAGTTCGCCGTGCTGAGCCGGCAGACCGCCGTCGGCGGGCAGCTGCTGGAACTGCAGGGCCTCGGCGGCGTCTACTCGGAGATCTTCGTGCCGCTGCACGGCGAGCACCAGGCCCACAACGCCGCGGTCGCGCTCGCCGCGGTGGAGGCCTTCTTCGGCGCCGGTGCGGACCGTCAACTCGACATCGAGTCCGTGCGTGCCGGTTTCGCGGCCGTGGCCGCACCGGGCCGGCTGGAGCGGATGCGCAGTGCGCCCACCGTGTTCATCGACGCCGCGCACAACCCGGCCGGGGCACAGGCGCTGGCGGCGGCCCTCACCGAGGAGTTCGACTTCCGCTATCTGGTCGGCGTGCTGTCGGTGATGGCCGACAAGGATGTCGCCGGAATCCTGACCGCTCTGGAACCGGTGTTCGACCAGGTGGTGATCACCCACAACGGCTCGCCGCGGGCCATGGAGGTCGACATGCTCACCCTTGCCGCCGAGGAGCGGTTCGGTCCCGAACGGGTGGTGGCCGCTCCGACCCTGGCCGATGCCATCGAGACCGCCACCGCGCTCGTCGAGGAGGCCGGTGTCGAGGAGGGGTTGTCGGGCACCGGGATCGTCATCACCGGGTCGGTGGTGACCGCGGGGGCGGCGCGCACCCTGTTCGGCAGGGATCCGCAGTGACGACAGCACCTGACCCGTCGGGCCCGCCCGATGCGCCCGACCCGTGGAAGAGCTTCCGTGGGGTGATGGCCGGCACGCTGATCCTGGAGGCGATCGTCGTGCTGTTGGCGCTGCCGGTGGTGAGCGCGGTCGGCGGCGGGCTGGACGCGTTCTCGCTGTCCTATCTGATCGGCTTCGCGGTACTGCTGGTGCTGATGGCCGGCATCCAGGGCCGTCCGTGGGCGATCTGGGCCAACCTGGCGGTGCAGCTGCTGCTGATCGCCGGGTGGCTGATCTATCCGGGAGTGGGGTTCGTCGGGCTGCTGTTCGGCGCGGTGTGGTTGCTCATCGCCTACCTGCGCGCCGAGGTGCTGCGACGGCAGAGGCGCGGCCTGCTGCCCGGCCAGCGTCACCCGCCGCAGTAGCCGCAAGCCGCCCGAGGCCGCCGGCGCCGCGCCGTTACCGAGGTTGGGTACGCTGTGCGCCGTGACTGAGCGGACTCTGGCCCTGATCAAGCCCGACGGTGTCGGCAGGCAACTCGTGGGGGAGATCATCGCCCGCATTGAGCGCAAGGGCCTGACCATCGCCGCGCTGGAGCTCAAGCATGTCAGCGACGACCTGGCCCGGGCGCACTATGCCGAGCACGAGGGCAAGCCCTTCTTCCCGTCGCTGCTGGAATTCATCACCTCCGGCCCGGTGGTGGCCGCGGTGCTGGAGGGCCCGCGCGCCATCGCGGCGTTCCGCCAGCTCGCCGGTGGCACCGATCCGGTGGAGAAGGCGGTGCCGGGCACCATCCGCGGCGACTTCGGTTTGGAGACCCAGTTCAACCTCGTCCACGGATCCGACTCGCCCGAGTCGGCGGAGCGCGAGATCGCGCTCTGGTTCCCGGCGGGTTAGCCCTGGTCGGTCGGTGCCTGGGGGGCTGCTGAGGGCACCTTGGCAGCGGGCTCGAAACGCGGCGTTCGGCATGCGGGCCAGAGCAGCGGTTCCGGTATGGGATACTGACAACGGATGTACGCCACCAGACCGGTGACATACGTCCGAATGAAGACTTAGACGTGCGCGACCACCGCCGAGCGCGGTGTGGCGCCGACCGTCCCAGCCGTTCATTCAGCCAAGGCGCCGGGTGTGTTCCACAGAGCAGCCCGGGGCAAGACCATGACAAGCCCGGAGACGTGATCCGGGTACATAGCGGAAGTCCTCGCGCGGCCGCGTCTGTTCGACGCGCCCGGGGGCTTGAAGGAGACTACGTGGACGACGATGCCCGCACACAAGAAGACATTCACACCGAAGCTCCTGGTAGCGCCGCTATCGGGGAGCCGCAGGAACTGCCTGACCGGCTGAGGGTGCACTCCCTGGCCAGGGTGCTGGGGACCACCAGCAGGCGTGTCCTCGACGCGTTGGCCGAGTTAGACGGCCGCTCGCGCAGCGCCCATTCCAGCGTCGACCGCACCGAGGCCGTCCGGGTCCGCGACGTGCTCGCCGCAGAACCCACCGCAGAAGCCACCGCTGGGCCCCCGGCAGAACCCGCTGCCGAACCCGCCCCGGTGCAGGAGACCCCGACTCCTCCCGGCGATGCCGCGCTTCCCGTGACATCCGAGTCCCCGGAGGCTCCCGAGGTCGCTGAGGCCCCCGAGGCTCCCGAGGTCGCTGAGTCCCCGGAGGCCCCCGAGGCTCCAGAGTCCGGCGAGCCTGTTCACGAGGCGGCGCCGGAATCCGCACAGGACGAGCCCCAGGAGGCCTCTGAGGAGGAGGCGCCGACCTCCCCGGTAGCCGAGGTCGAGGCGGCCGAACAGCCGGGGGCCGACGAGGAGCCGGAATCGCGGCTGATGCTCGAGGCCGCGCCGGCCGAACCCGCCGAGCACGCCGCCGACTATCTGCCGCTGTTCGTCGCCCCGCAGCCGGTCTCGGCCGGTGCGCGCACGGTGCCCGCCGAGGCCGTAGCCGAGTCCGACGAGGACACCGACTCCGAATCGGATCAGGGTTCGGACACCGACTCCGACCAGGGTGACCGCCCGTCGAACCGGCGGCGACGCCGCGGGCGCAGGGGCCGCGGCCGTGGGCGCGGCGGGGAGAACGGCGACGGTGACGCCGACACCGACGCCGAGGATTCCGACCAGTCCGGCGAGAAGGACGATTCCGACGAGTCGTCCTCCGACCAGGACGGCGCCGAGGACGACTCCGGTGGCGGTGAGGGCGGCAGTCGCCGGCGTCGGCGCCGCCGCCGCCGCAAGTCCGGATCGGGCGAGGACAGCGACAACGGTTCCCCCGACGACCCGCCCAACACGGTGGTCCACGAGCGCACGCCGCGGGAGAAGTCCGACAAGGACTCCAACAACGAGATCCAGGGCATCTCCGGCTCGACCCGGCTGGAAGCCAAGCGGCAGCGCCGCCGCGACGGCCGCGACGCCGGACGGCGTCGCCCGCCGATCCTGTCCGAGGCCGAGTTCCTGGCCCGTCGTGAGGCCGTCGAACGGGTCATGGTCGTCCGCGACAAGGTCCGCACCGAACCCCCGCACGAGGGCGCGCGCTACACCCAGATCGCGGTGCTCGAAGACGGTGTCGTCGTCGAACACTTCGTCACCTCGGCCGCCTCGGCCTCACTGGTCGGCAACATCTACCTGGGCATCGTGCAGAACGTGCTGCCCTCGATGGAGGCGGCCTTCGTCGACATCGGCCGCGGCCGCAACGGTGTGCTCTACGCCGGTGAGGTCAACTGGGAGGCCGCCGGGCTCGGCGGCTCCAACCGCAAGATCGAGCAGGCGCTCAAGCCCGGCGACTACATCGTCGTACAGGTCAGCAAGGACCCCGTCGGCCACAAGGGCGCCCGGCTCACCACGCAGGTGTCCCTGGCCGGGCGTTACCTGGTCTACGTTCCGGGTGCCTCCTCGACCGGGATCAGCCGCAAGCTGCCCGACACCGAGCGGCAGCGGCTCAAGGAGATCCTGCGCGAGGTGGTGCCCTCCGACGCCGGGGTGATCATCCGGACCGCCTCGGAGGGGGTCAAGGAAGAAGACATCCGCGCCGACGTCTCGCGGCTGCAGCAGCGCTGGGATCAGATCGCGGCCACGGCCACCCAGACCAAGGAGAAGGCCGCGGGCGCCGCCGTCGCGCTCTACGAAGAGCCCGATGTGCTGGTCAAGGTCATCCGCGATCTGTTCAACGAGGACTTCTCGGGGTTGATCGTCCAGGGCGACGACGCCTGGTCGACCATCAACGAGTACGTCGGCGCGGTGGCTCCCGAGTTGATGCCCAAGCTCACCAAGTACGAATCCGGCGATCCGACCGCCGGGGTGACGGGCCCCGACGTGTTCGCGGTGCACCGGATCGACGAACAGCTGGCCAAGGCGATGGACCGCAAGGTCTGGCTGCCCTCCGGCGGGACGCTGGTCATCGACCGCACCGAGGCGATGACCGTCGTCGACGTCAACACCGGCAAGTTCACCGGTGCCGGCGGCAACCTGGAGCAGACCGTCACCAAGAACAACCTGGAGGCGGCCGAGGAGATCGTGCGCCAGCTGCGGCTGCGCGACATCGGCGGCATCGTGGTCATCGACTTCATCGACATGGTGCTGGAGTCCAACCGCGACCTGGTGCTGCGCCGTCTCACCGAGTCGCTGGCCCGCGACCGCACCCGCCACCAGGTTTCCGAGGTCACCTCGCTGGGCCTGGTGCAGCTGACGCGCAAGCGGTTGGGCACCGGACTGCTCGAGGCGTTCTCCACCACCTGCACGCACTGCGCGGGACGCGGGATCACCCTGCACGTCGACCCCGTGGACTCCGCCCCGGCGCAGGGGCGGAAGTCCGACTCCGGTGGCGGCGGGCGGCGCGGAAAACGCGGCAAGAAGAACAAGACCGAGGACACCGCGCCGGTGGCCAAGGTGCCGTCGCATCCCGCCGGCGAGCACCCGATGTTCAAGGCGATGGCCGCGGCCAACGGCAAGCACGCCGACGATGTCGACTTCGACGGGCAGGCCGAAGACCAGATCGAGGACCAGGCCGAGGAGCGGCCCGGCCCGAAGACCGGCAGGCGGCGGGCGAAGAGGGCCGAACAGGCGGCCGAACAGGTGGCCGAGGAATCCGCCGCCGAGGACCTCGAGGGCGGTGACTTCGCCGCCGAGGACGGCGACGACACCGAGGAGCCGTCGGGCGCCGAGGACGCACCGGATGTCCAAGACACCGAGGACACCGACGACACCGAGGACACCGACGGTGAGATCGACGTGGACCTCGACGAGGACGACGAGGACCTCGACGACGAGGACTATGACGATTCGGACGACGATTCGGACGACGACTCGGATGACGACTCGGACGATGACTCCGACGAGTACGACGACGAGGACTATGACGACTCGGAGGACGACTCTGACGATGACTCGGAGGACGACTCGGAGGACGATTCCGACGAGGACGATTACGAGGACACCGAGGACACCGACGAGTCGGAGGACGGCGGACCCGACGCCGGGGGTCGGCGTGCGTCGGTGAGTGCCGCCGCTGGTCGGCCGCGCCGACGCAGGGCGGCCGCCAGGCCCGCGGGTCCACCGCGAGTGGGCGCCTGAGGCGTCCTGGCAGGCGGTTTGACCCCTTAGCCGCTGGTCACGTAACCTTGAGCAGTTGTCGCCAGGCTTGACACCGGCGGCAAGCGGGACCGGCGGCGAGCGGCCACCTGAGCGTGGTCGGTACGGATGTCTCCCGCACCCCAGACCCGCGCACGCAACTCCCGGGTGGCGCGCGCCCCGTTGACGGACGAATGAAGTAGAGGACAGGCAAACGATGGCGACTTACGCAATCGTCAAGACCGGCGGTAAGCAGTACAAGGTTGCTGCCGGCGACGTGGTGAAGATCGAGAAGATCGACGTCGAGCCCGGCGCGTCCGTCTCCCTGCCGGTGGCGCTGGTCGTGGACGGCGCGAAGGTGACCACCGATGCCGCCGATCTGGCCAAGGTCGCCGTGACCGGCGAGGTCCTCGAGCACACCAAGGGTCCCAAGATCCGCATCCACAAGTTCAAGAACAAGACCGGCTACCACAAGCGGCAGGGCCACCGTCAGCAGCTGACGGTGCTCAAGGTCACCGGCATCAAGTAGGCAAGGGAGCGATCAGAAGATGGCACACAAGAAGGGCGCTTCCAGCTCACGCAACGGTCGCGACTCAGCCGCCCAGCGGCTCGGCGTCAAGCGGTTCGGCGGTCAGCTCGTCAACGCGGGCGAGATCCTGGTCCGCCAGCGCGGCACCCACTTCCACCCGGGCGTCAACGTGGGCCGCGGCGGCGACGACACCCTGTTCGCGCTGGCGGCCGGCGCCGTGGAGTTCGGCGTCAAGCGCGGCCGCAAGACCGTCAACATCGTTGTAGCCCAGGACTGAATCGCGAATGTAACGCCGGGGCGCATTTGCGACTGATTTCCCGCCCTGGCGTTACGTTCGGCGAGAGGACGTCCCATGCCCCGGTTTGTCGACCGCGTGGTGATTCACGCACGCGCCGGTTCCGGCGGCAACGGCTGCGCCTCGGTGCACCGCGAGAAGTTCAAACCACTCGGCGGGCCCGACGGCGGTAACGGCGGCCGCGGCGGCAGCGTGGTGCTGGTGGTCGACCCCCAGGTGCACACGCTGCTCGACTTCCACTTCCACCCCCACGTCGTCGCCCCGTCGGGCAAGCAGGGGATGGGCAGCAATCGCGACGGCGCGACCGGTGCCGACCTGGAGGTCAAGGTGCCCGACGGCACCGTCGTCCTCGACGAGCACGGCCGCCTGCTGGCCGACCTGGTGGGAGCCGGCACGCGATTCGAGGCCGCCGCCGGTGGCCGCGGCGGCCTCGGCAACGCCGCCCTGGCCTCGCGCGCCCGCAAGGCGCCCGGGTTCGCCCTGCTCGGGGAGAAGGGCGAGCTGCGTGACCTGACCCTGGAACTCAAGACCGTCGCCGACGTCGGGCTGGTGGGTTTTCCGTCCGCGGGCAAGTCCTCGCTGGTGTCGGCGATCTCGGCGGCCAAACCCAAGATCGCCGACTATCCGTTCACCACGCTGGTGCCCAACCTCGGGGTGGTCTCCGCGGGTGAACACACCTTCACCGTCGCCGACGTACCCGGACTGATTCCCGGGGCCTCCGAGGGGCGCGGCCTGGGCCTGGATTTCCTGCGACACATCGAGCGCTGTGCGGTGCTGGTGCACGTCATCGACTGTGCCACCCTGGAACCCGGCCGCGACCCGATCTCCGACATCGACGCGCTGGAAGCCGAGCTGGCCGCCTACCGGCCCACCCTGCAAGGGGATTCGACCCTGGGCGACCTCGCCGAGCGGCCCCGCGCGGTCGTGCTGAACAAGATCGACGTGCCCGAGGCCAGGGAGCTGGCCGAGTTCGTCCGTCCCGACATCGAGGCCCGCGGGTGGCCGGTTTTCGAGGTGTCCACGGTCAGCCGGGAAGGGCTGCGCCCGTTGACCTTCGCGCTGTGGGACATGGTGGAGCGCTTCCGCGCGGCCCAGCCCGAACCGGCGCTGCGGCGGCCCGTCATCCGCCCCATCCCCGTCGACGAGACCAGCTTCTCGGTGGAGCCCGATGGCGAGGGCGGATTCGTCGTGCGCGGAACCCGGCCCGAACGCTGGATCGCGCAGACCAACTTCGACAACGACGAGGCCGTCGGTTACCTGGGCGATCGGCTGGCCCGCCTCGGCGTCGAGGACCAGCTGCTCAAGCTCGGCGCCACCCCGGGTTGTGCCGTCACCATCGGCGAGATGACCTTCGACTGGGAACCGTCGACGCCCGCCGGGGTGGATGTGACGATGTCGGGCCGCGGCACCGACCACCGGCTGGACCGCACCGATCGGGTGGGCGCGGCCGAACGGAAGGCCGCCCGGCGGGAGCGACGCGAGCACGGTGACGCCGGTGACGTGACCGACGACGACGGGCAGTCGTGAGCGCGCACCGCGAGGCGGTCCGTACCGCGCGCCGGGTCGTCGTCAAGATCGGGACCACCGCCCTGACCACCCCGTCGGGGGTATTCGACGTATCGCGTCTGCAGCAGCTGGCCGAAGCCATCGAGACCCGGATGAAGGCCGGTTCCGACGTGGTGATCGTCTCCTCGGGTGCCATCGCCGCCGGAATCGAGCCGCTGGGCCTGTCGCGGCGGCCGACCGACCTGGCCACCAAGCAGGCGGCGGCCAGCGTCGGACAGGTGGCGCTGGTCAACTCGTGGAGCGCGGCGTTCGGCCGGTATCGGCGCACCGTGGGTCAGGTGTTGCTGACCGCGCACGACATCTCGATGCGCGTGCAGCACACCAACGCGCAGCGGACCCTGGACCGGCTGCGGGCGCTGCACGCGGTCGCGATCGTCAACGAGAACGACACGGTGGCCACCAACGAGATCCGCTTCGGCGACAATGACCGGCTGTCGGCGCTCGTCGCCCACCTCGTCGGCGCCGACGCGCTGGTGTTGCTGTCCGATATCGACGGGCTCTACGACGGCGATCCGCGCAAGGCGACGGCCGGGAACCCGGCCCGGTTCGTCCCCGAGGTCGCCGGACCCGAGGATCTCGCCGGGGTGACCGCCGGGCGCGGCAGCCACCTGGGGACCGGGGGGATGACCTCCAAGCTGTCCTCGGCGCTGCTGGCCTCCGATGCCGGGGTGCCGGTGCTGTTGGCCGCCGCCGCCGACGTCGACCGGGCGCTGACCGACGCCTCGGTGGGCACCGTGTTCGCCCCGCGGCCCCACCGCATGTCGGCGCGGCGGTTCTGGGTGCGCTACGCCGCCGAGTCGGCCGGGTCGCTGACGTTGGACGGTGGTGCGGTGCGGGCGGTGGTCAAGCAGCGGCGTTCGCTGCTGCCCGCCGGGATCACGGCACTGTCGGGGCGGTTCGTCGGCGGGGACGTCGTCGAGCTGCACGACCAGGACTCGACCCTGGTGGCCCGCGGCGTGGTGGCCTACGACGCCACCGAGCTGGCCACCATGATGGGGCGCTCGACCTCGGAGCTGCCCGCCGACATGCGCCGGCCCGCCGTCCACGCCGACGACCTCGTCGCCGTCTAGGTCGCCGTCAGCGATTTCGGTGCAGCTGGTCCCGCACAGCGGGACCAGCTGCACCGAAATCACCGCGGGGGAGTCAGGTAGAGCGCACCCCAGATGATCTCGGTGAGGGTGTCGGCCAGCGTGGCGTCGTAGTCCGGCGGCTGGACGGGCAGGTTCTGCTGGCAGGTGCGTTCCACCATCCAGGTCAGGGTGCTGGCGGTGACCGACGGCACCACCTCGGCGCGGACCAGCCCGCGGGCCTGGCCGCGCTCGATCACCTCGCCGAGTCGGTGGGCGATGCCGGTCAGCAACTCGCGGTAGGTCTCACCGACCGGGGGATCGTAGGCGGCCATCTCGTTCAGCGCGATCAGCAGCGGTTGGTGGCGCCGGTAGGCGGCGATGATGCCGGCCATGCCCGCGTGCAGGTCGTCGGGGTTGTGGCCGTCGGCGACCGACCACCAGAGCTGGGCCGCGCCGGTCAGATCGCCGAACACCTGCCCGGCCAGCCGGCGCAGGAGGTGGCCCTTGTCCTCGAAGTAGATGTAGAAGCTGGCGCGCGAGATGCCGGCCTCGGTGGCGAGCCGGTCGACGCTGAGTTCGGTGAAGCTGGCACCCCCGGACATCAGCCGTTCGGTGGCGGCCAGCAGCTTGCGTTCGACTTTCTCGCGCCGCTGCTGGCGGTTGGCCTGCGGCCTTCGGGTCACCGACGGCATTCCCGCAGGATAGCCAAGTGTGAGGCGGATTGACTAGACACATTGTCTAGACGTAGTGTGCCTGGCGACGACGCCTGTGAGGAGGATCACCATGACGCCGACGACGGACACCGCCGCGCGGGGTGGAACCCGGCCCTACGACCCGATCGACCTGTCGTCGCGGGCGTTCTGGTCGACGACCGCCACCGACCGGGAACGATCCTTCGCCGCGCTGCGCGCCGAGCGGCCGGTGAGCTGGCACCCGCCCGTCGAGGAGTCGTTGATGCCCGACCCCGACGACCCCGGTTACTGGGCGGTGACACGCCATGCCGACATCGTCGAGGTCAGCCGCAACAGCGAGGTGTTCCGGTCCGGCCAGGGGGTGTTGTTCGAGAACATCCCGCCGGAGCTGCTGGAGGCCTCGCAGTCCTTCCTGGCGATGGATCCGCCGCGACACACCCAGATCCGCAAGGTGGTGCACGCGGCGTTCACGCCCCGGCAGGTGCGGCGCATCGAGGACTCGATCAAGGCCAATGCCCGCGCCATCGTCGGCGAGCTGGCCGCCGCGGGCAGCGGGGCCGACTTCGTCGACCTGTGCGCCAAGGAGCTGCCGCTGCGCACGCTCTCGGACATGGTCGGTATCCCCGAGGGTGAGCGCGAACAGGTGGCCCACGCCGCCGACGCGCTTGTCTCCTGGGCGGATCCGGTCTACCTCGACGGGCGCAACCCGATGGAGGTCCTCGTCGCCAACCAGATGTACCTGCACCAGGTGGCGCTGGCGCTGGCCGCCGAGCGCCGCGAACACCCCGGCGACGACCTGTTCAGCTCCCTGGTGCACGCCGAGGTCGAGGGGTCGCGGCTGACCGACCCCGAGATCGCCGCCTTCTTCGTGCTGCTGGCCGTCGCCGGCAACGACACCACCCGCCAGACCACCAGCCATGCCCTGCGCGCCCTGACCGACTTCCCCGAGCAAAAGGCGTGGCTGGCCGCGGACCCGGAGGCGCGGATGGGTGTGGCCGTCGAGGAGTTCGTCCGCTGGGCCAGCCCGGTGATGACCTTCCGGCGCACCGCCGCCAGCGACTACGAGCTGCACGGACAGCACATCTCGGCAGGGGAGAAGGTGGTGATGTTCTACCCCTCGGGCAACTGGGACACCGAGGTGTTCGACCGGCCCGAGCTGCTGGATCTGAATCGCCAGCCCAACCCGCACATCGCTTTCGGCGGGGGTGGGCGGCACTTCTGCCTGGGCGCGCATGTGGCCCGCACCCAGCTACGGGCGATCTTCACCGAACTCTTCGCCCAGCTTCCCGGCATCCAGGCCGGCGAACCGTCCTACGTGGCAGGCAATTTCGTGCACGCCATCCGCGCCATGCCCTGCTACTTCTGAGCCGCGGGCAGCAGCGGGGCCAGCTCGTCGGCCAGCAGTGTCAGCATCTCCGAGCACCCGCTGTCGAGCTTGACCGCGGCCAGCTCGTCGCCGCGGGTGGGTCCCCGGTTGACGATGGCCACCGGCATCCCGTGCGCGACGGCGTGCCGCACGAAGCGGTACCCGGAGAATACCGTTAGCGACGAGCCCGCCACCAGCAGCACCTCGGCCGCATCCACCAGTGAGTACGCCTGCGCGACACGTTCTTTGGGCACGTTCTCGCCGAAGTACACGATGTCGGGCTTGAGCATGCCACCGCAGTGCGGGCAGTCCAGGTAGTGGAACCGGGTGGTGTCGGCGACCACCGCGTCGGCATCGGGTGCCACGGCGATCCCGCCGACCCCGGCGGCCCGCTCGGCGAAGCCGGGGTTGAGCGCCTCCAGCTCGTCGGCCAGCGCGTGGCGCGACATGGTCGCGCCGCAGCCCAGGCAGGTGACCCTGTCGTAGGTGCCGTGCAGGTCCACCACGGTGCGGCTGCCGGCCTTGGTGTGCAGCAGGTCCACGTTCTGGGTGATGACCGCGCTGACGACGCCGCGGTGCTCCAGGGTGGCCAGTGCGCGGTGTCCCGCGTTGGGCAGGGTGGCGTCCATGTGTCGCCAGCCGACGTGGTTGCGCGCCCAGTACCGCTGCCGGAATGCCGCGTCCGAGGTGAACTGACGGATGGTCATCGGGTTGCTCGGCGGCGAATCCGGGCCGCGATAGTCCGGTATGCCCGAGTCCGTGGAGATGCCCGCCCCGGTGAGCACCGCCACCCGCCGACCCGCCAACAGCGCGACCAGTTCGGGAGCATCCACCCCACCGAGGGTAAGCGCGCCGCGCGGGTTGCGGCGGTGACGGTGCTGATCAGCGGTTATGTGTACGCCTTGTGGGAGGATGACGGAGATGGACTTCTACTCCTGCTACCGGCACGGATACGTGCGGGCGGCCGCGTGCACGCTGCACACCACCATCGCCGACCCGGCGGCCAACGCCGAGGCGGTGTTGGCCACGGCCCGGGACTGCCACGCCGACGGTGTCGGGCTCGCGGTGTTCCCGGAGCTGACGCTGACCGGCTACTCCGTCGACGACGTCCTCATGCAGGACACCCTGCTCGACGCCGTCGAGCAGGCTCTGCAAGACGTGGTGGCCGGCTCCGCGGACCTGCTTCCGGTGCTGGTGGTCGGCGCCCCGCTGCGGCGCGGCAACCGGATCTACAACTGCGCGGTGGTGGTGCACCGCGGAACGGTGCTGGGGGTGGCGCCCAAGTCCTACCTGCCGACCTACCGGGAGTTCTACGAGCGCCGCCAGACCGCTCCCGGTGACGACCAGGGCGGGTCGGTCACCGTCGCGGGCCGTTCGGTGCCGTTCGGCCCCGACCTGCTGTTCGCCGCCGAGGACCTGCCGGGCTTCGTGCTGCACGTGGAGATCTGCGAGGACATGTGGGTGCCGGTGCCGCCCAGCGCGGAGGCGGCGCTGGCCGGGGCCACGGTGCTGGCCAACCTCTCGGGCAGCCCGATCACCGTCGGCCGCGCCGAGGACCGCAAGCTATTGGCCCGCTCGGCCTCCTCGCGCTGCCTGGCCGCCTACGTCTACGCCGCGGCAGGGGAGGGCGAGTCCAGCACCGACCTGGCCTGGGACGGGCAGACCCTGATCTACGAGAACGGCGTGCTGCTGGCCGAATCCGAGCGTTTCCCGCGGGGCCCGCGGCGCAGCGTCGCCGACATCGACACCGAACTGCTGCGCGCCGAACGGCTGCGGATGGGCACCTTCGACGACAACCGGCGCCACCACCGGCTGGGTGACGAGACCGTACGCCGGGTGCCCTTCACGCTCGGCCCGCCCGACGGCGACATCGGGCTGCGCCGGCAGGTGGAGCGCTTCCCGTTCGTGCCCGCCGACCCGGCCCGGCTGCAGCAGGACTGCTACGAGGCCTACAACATCCAGGTCGCCGGGCTGGAGCAGCGGCTGCGTGCGCTGCGGTATCCCAAGGTGGTCATCGGCGTCTCCGGCGGTCTGGACTCCACCCACGCGCTGATCGTCGCCGCACGCGCCATGGACCGGGAGGGCCGTCCGCGCAGCGACATCCTCGCGTTCACCATGCCCGGCTTCGCCACCGGCGAGCGCACCAAGAGCAACGCCGTGGCGTTGAGCAAGGCGCTGGGCGTCACCTTCGCCGAGATCGACATCCGCGAGACCGCGACCCTGATGCTGCGCGAGATGGGGCATCCGTTCGCCCGCGGTGAGCAGGTCTACGACGTCACCTTCGAGAACGTGCAGGCCGGTCTGCGCACCGACTACCTGTTCCGGATCGCCAATCAGCGCGGCGGCATCGTGCTGGGCACCGGCGACCTATCCGAACTGGCGTTGGGCTGGTCGACCTACGGCGTCGGCGACCAGATGTCGCACTACAACGTCAACGGCGGGGTGCCCAAGACGCTGATCCAGCACCTGATCCGCTGGGTCATCTCCTCCGAGCAGTTCGGGCCCGCCGACGACGAGATCAACACCGCCCTGCAGTCGGTGCTCGACACCGAGATCACCCCGGAGCTGGTGCCGGCTGCCCCCGGGGAAGAGGTGCAGAGCAGCCAGGCCAAGGTGGGACCGTATGCGCTGCAGGACTTCTCGCTGTTCTGGGTGCTGCGCTACGGCTTCCGCCCGTCCAAGATCGCCTTCCTGGCCTGGCACGCCTGGCGTGACGCCGAGCACGGCCCCTGGCCCGCCGGGTATCCCGCCGACGAGCGGATGTCGTATTCGCTGGCCGAGATCCGGCACTGGCTGCAGGTTTTCGTGCAGCGGTTCTTCTCCTTCAGCCAGTTCAAGCGGTCCGCGCTGCCCAACGGTCCCAAGGTGGCCGCCGGGGGTGCGTTGTCACCGCGGGGGGACTGGCGCGCGCCGTCGGACATGTCGGCGCGGATCTGGCTGGAGGAGATCGACCGTGAGGTCCCGACCAGCTAGCCCGGCGTCGTATCGTGGACCCGATGGTGGCGTCCGGCGATAGAGGCCCGGCCCGGTGGTGGCAGGTCAAGCGGAGGCTGCTGCGCGACCCGATCACCCTGGCGACACCGCTGCGCACCGAACTCGGTGCGCGCCCGCACACGCAGGCGATCCTGGTTCCCCGCCGGGTCGACGGTGCACAGAAGGCGATGGCCTGGCTGCTCGGGGCCCTGGTCGCGGTGTTCGTGGCCGTCGCGGTCGCCGAGCGGCTGTGGACCCTCGCGCTGATCGCGGGGGCCCTCGCAGTGCTGCTCGGCTTCGCGGTGTGGCTCGCGCGGGCGCGCGCACGGATGGCGTGGTCGGCCACCTGGCACCGCGATCGTGTCGTCGTGCACGACGGCCGCTACGGGCCGCCCCGCACCTGGGAGGAGCCCTTGTCGGCGTTCGCCGGGGTGGCGCGCCGGCGCGCCCACCTGTCCCGGGGCAACGAGTACACCCCGGACGTGTGGTTTCACGGCGTCGTCCTCGAACATCCCACCCCGGACAGGTCGGTGCTCCTGCACGCGCAGCAGGCGCCGGTCAGCGACGACCTGCTCGGCGACTACGCCCGTCAGCTCGGGACGCGCGTTATCTCGTGAGGGTTTGCCTCGCTGCGAGTGGAGGACGGGCCAGCTGCTACTGAAAATCGTTTTCGACAAACGGGGTGCTGAGGGGTAGCGTGACCCAGCGTCTAGTGACAATCGTTTTCGTTAATGTGATAGCGCGGAATTTCGGTGACCCACGGAGGCGCGAGTGAAACCAGGTATCCACCCCGACTACCACCCGATCGTCTTCCAGGACGCCACCACCGGGACGATGTTCCTGACGCGCTCGACGGTTACCACGTCGCGCACGGTGGAGTGGGAGACGCCCGACGGGGTCCAGACCTTTCCGCTGGTCGTCGCCGAGATCACGGCGGACTCGCATCCCTTCTGGACCGGGCAGCGGCGGTTGGTCGACACCGCGGGCCGGGTCGAAAAGTTCCACCGACGCTACGGGCGGTCGCAGCTCGGCGGCAGGACTCGGGCGAGCCAGGAGAACGGATCCGCAACTCCGAACGCCTCCCGTCCGCGACGTGACGCCCGATAACACTCGGGAAACCCTACGTCCCCGGTCTGTCTGCAGCGGGACTTCGCGCCGCGCCGCCCGCCGCCGCGCCACCCAGGGGTCGACACAGAAGTTCCGGCGTCTGATCTCCGGCGACTGGCAGTGGCAACTGCGGGCGCGATGTCGTGGCCTCTCGACCGACATCTTCTTCGCCGCCGACCACAGCATCGGCGCAAGCAGGTTGCGACACGAGGAACAGGCCAAGCAGGTGTGCCGGGCCTGTCCGGTGCGCCAAGAGTGTCTGGCGCACGCCGTGGACAACGATGAGCAGCATGGAATCTGGGGTGCACTGACGCCCAGGGAACGGCGGCAGTCCCGACCCGACAGGCGTTGAGGGGCATGATCGGGTCACAAAAGCGAGGCACGGCGCGGCGGTCCGCAGTACCGGCGTTGTCCTCTGGAGAGAGGTAGGGCGTGACAATGGTGTGGCATTCGGCACTGGCAAAGGTGGCGTCGACAGTGGCAACGGGCGTGGTGGGAGTGGCCGCCTACGAAGCCCTGCGCAAGGCGGCCAAAGCGGTTCCGATCCGGGAAGCGACGGTGACCGCCACCGCGTGGGGTCTGCGCGGTGTCCGGAAGGCCGAGGAAGGTGCCGAGCAGGCCCGGCTCACCGTCGGCGACGTGGTCGCCGAAGCCCGCGATCGAATCGGGGAAGAGGCTGCACCGCCGGTGGTGGACACCGGCCACGAGCACGACCACTGAGCTGATGCCCACGGTCGTCTCCAACGCAGCCGGCCGGCTGCGCGTCAGTCTCCCTGTACTGCGCGGGGATACGCGCCGGGCGGTCGCACTCGAGGATGCCATCACCGAGGTCGCCGGGGTGAGGGCGGTCCACGCGTATCCGCGGACAGCCTCGGTTGTGGTCTGGTATTCCCCGACGCGGTGCGACACCGACGCGGTCCTCGAAACACTGTTGGTCACAGCAGAGTCCGATCTTCCCGCGGCGACGGTGGCGCGGCTGCCCCGCTCCGCCGACGTCCGCAACAGCGACCTGCTGCGGATGGGCGTCGGCGGTCTTGCGCTGATGCTGGTGGGGCTGCGCCGGTATGCCTTTGGCCGCCCGCCGCTGCTCGGCCCGACCACCCGGCTCCTTGCGACCGGAGCGACGATCTTCACCGGCTATCCGTTCTTTCGTGGCACGCTGACCGCGCTGCGCGGCGGAAAGTCGGCCGGCACCGACCTGCTGGTGTCGGCGGCCACCGTCGCGAGCCTGATCCTTCGGGAGAACGTCGTCGCGTTGACGGTGTTGTGGCTGCTCAACATCGGCGAGTATCTGCAAGATCTGACGCTGCGACGCACCCGCCGCGCGATCACCGACCTGCTGGCCGGCAATCACGACACGGTGTGGCTGCTGCTCCACGACGGCACCGAGGTTCAGGTGGCTTCGGACACCGTGACGGTCGGTGACGTGGTGGTCGTCCACGAGCAGGTGGCGGTACCGGTCGACGGTGATGTGATCGACGGCGAGGCTATCGTCGACCAATCGGCGATCACCGGTGAGACCCTGCCGGTGAGCATCCGCCCAGGCGTGCATGTACACGCCGGGTCGATGGTGCTGCGCGGCCGGATCGCCCTGCGCGCCACCGCGGTCGGCTCGCAGACGGTCATCGGCAGGATCATCGAGCGGGTCGAGCAGGCGCAGCGAGACCGCGCTCCGATCCAGACCGTCGGGGAGATCTTCTCCCGCCGCTTCGTCCCGGCCTCCTTCCTGCTGTCGGCCGTGACCTTGCTTCTCACCGGCGACGTCCGGCGGGCCATGACCATGCTTCTGGTTGCCTGCCCCTGCGCCGTCGGACTGTCCACCCCGACGGCCATCAGCGCCGCCATCGGCAACGGGGCCCGCCGGGGCATCCTCATCAAGGGCGGTTCGCACCTCGAACAGGCCGGCCAGGTCGACGCCGTCGTGTTCGACAAGACCGGCACCTTAACGATCGGCCGTCCGGTGGTCACCAATGTCGTCGCATTGCACAAAGAGTGGGAACCCGAGCAGGTGCTGGCCTACGCGGCCAGCTCGGAGATCCACTCGCGACACCCGCTGGCCGAAGCGGTGATTCGGTCCACCGAGGAACGCCGGATCGCCATCCCGCCGCACGAGGAGTGTGAGGTGCTCGTCGGGCTGGGCATGAGAACCCGAGCCGACGGACGCACCCTGCTGCTCGGTAGTCCGGCGCTGCTGCGACGCGAGAAGGTGCGAGTCAGCAAGAAGGCCGTGGGGTGGGTGTCACGGCTGCAGAACGAGGCCGAAACACCGTTGCTGCTGGCGGTCGACGGAACCCTGGTGGGACTGATCAGCCTACGCGACGAGGCGCGCCAGGAAGCCAGGTCCGTCATCGACACGCTGCGTCAACGGGGCGTGGCGCGGGTGGTGATGCTCACCGGTGACCATCCCGACACCGCACGCGCGATCGCCGAGGAGCTGGGCATCACCGAATGGCGCGCGCAGGTACTTCCCGAGGACAAGCTCGAGGTGGTCCGCCAACTCCAGGAGGAGGGACGCGTGGTGGCCATGGTCGGCGACGGCGTCAACGATGCACCCGCGCTCGCGGCCGCCGATATCGGTATCGCCATGGGAATGGCGGGTACCGATGTTGCCGTCGAGACCGCCGATATCGCGCTGGCCGGCGACGACCTGACCCGGCTGGTCGAGGTACCCCAGCTCAGCAGGCGAGCGGTGGGAGTAATCCGGCAGAACTACGCAATGTCGATCGGCGTCAACGCGGTGGGTCTGCTCGTCGGTGCCGGTGGTGCGCTGTCCCCGGTGCTGGCGGCGGTGCTGCACAACGCGTCGTCGGTTGCGGTGGTGGTCAACAGTTCCCGGCTGATTCGCGTTGGCCTGCGGGCGAATCCGCAGACCTGAGCCGCGCGCCGCGGAGCGTCATGAGCGGTCGGCCATCGGCTTGCCGGATCGGCAAACGTACTTGGCGTGTCCGCGCCGCCGGGCCATGCTCGATGTCATGACGGGTTCTTCTGACAGTGCCGAGACCGTTGCCGCCGAGTGGGACCAGCGCTACGCCGCATGGGCGTCTTCGCTACCGGAAGGTGAACCCAATGCCGTCCTGGTCGACGCGGCGGCCGGGCTGAAACCGGGCCGGGCGCTCGACATCGGATGCGGCGTAGGCGCCGAGGCGATCTGGCTGGCCGAAAGGGGCTGGACGGTGACCGGGCTGGACGTCTCCCAGATCGCACTGGACGCCGCCGCGGCGCGGGCCCGCCGGGCCGGGGTCGCCGTGCACTGGTTGCAGGGCACGTTGGACAGTGCCGATCTCGCTCCCGGCGGTTTCGACCTGGTGTGCGCACACTATCCGGCGCTGCGGCACTCGCCGGGGCGCGACGCCCAACGGGCGCTGCTGGCAGCTGTCGCGTCGGGCGGGACGCTACTGGTGGTGCATCACGCCGATGTCGACGTGGAGAAGGCCAAGTCCTACGGTTTCGACCCCGCCGACTATCTGAGCCACGAGGATGTGGTCGGGCTGCTCGGGCCGGAGTGGGATGTCCGAATCGACAGTCGCCGGCCACGCACTAAGCCGGCAGGCCCCGAGGGTCAGCACACCCACGACGACGTGGTCCGGGCCGTGCGTCTTCGGTGACCGCACGGCCCGCCCGCGTTTCTGGAATCGATGTCTCAGAGTTCGATGTCTTAGAGTCCGAGTTTGAGTGACGCTCCTCCGTCGACGAACAGCTGCTGGCCGGTGACGTAACGGGATTCGTCGGACGCGAGGTATACGACCGCGTGCGAGACGTCGGCGGGGTCGATGTAGGGGATCGGCATGGCCTGCATGAAGGGGAACGTCACCTCGGCGTCTTCGCGGGTGGGATCCGACAGGTCGGGCCGGAACGTCCGGTACATCGCGGGGTTGTGCAGCATGTCGGTGTCCACGTTGGTCGGGTGCACGGCGTTCACCCGGATCTGCTGCGGTCCGAGCGTCAGCGCCAGCGACCGGGTGTATTCGCGAATCATCTTCTTCGCCAGCCCATATCCGTCACCCCCGGGGCCTTGCAGGCCCTGACCGTTGACCCCGCCGGCCTGCGGCACGAGGCCGGCCACCGAGCCGGTGACCACGACCGAGCCGCCCTGCTCGAGGTGGGGTAATCCGACATGCACGGAGTTCACCACGCCGAGGAAGTCGACGTCGAAGGCATCGATGAAACCCTGGATGGGGATGTCGTTGCCCAGGTGGCAGATTCCGGCATTGGCCACGACGACGTGCAACCCGCCGAGTTCGGCCACGGCCTCGGCCACCACGCGTTGCAGTGCGCTGCGGTCGCGGACGTCGGCCTCGGCGGCCACGACGCGGCGGCCCGCCTTCTCGACCAGCGTCGCGGTTTCGTCCAGGTCGGCGCGGGTGGCCAGGGGGTACCGGTTGCTGGCGATGTCGGAACCGATATCGACCAGGACGATGTCGGCCCCCTCGTCGGCCAGGTGAACTGCGTGACTGCGGCCCTGCCCGCGTGCCCCACCGGTCACCAACGCCACCTTGCCGGCCAGTCGACCCATGTGTTCCTCCTCGTCGGTGCCGCACCGCAGGCACGTACCGCTATTGAAAACCGTTTTCGACAATGCCCGGTCGGGACGGTACCGTGAACCACGGCCATATGAAAACGGTTGTCGTTAAGGAGTGATATGCGTACCCCCGTCGTGCTGGTCTGCGGACAGCGTGGCACCGAACGCGTCGCCGACACCCTCATGCAGGCCCCGGGCACCGCCGTGATCAGCCACCAGTTCGACGGGCACGTCGTCCGGCGGCGGGTGAGCATGCTGCGCGACGGCAAGCCCTGGGCCAGCGACTGGGTTCTGGAACTCGCCCGCGCCTGCGTGACCACCACCATCCACGACGACCTGCTTGTGCTGCTCCGGCGGGTGCACCGCCGCGACGACGTCCAGCGCATCGTCGTGCTGCTCAACGCCTGGGCCGAACCGGAACCCGTCTGTCATGCGATCAACCACACCGCCGTACGTATCGGCCCGGGCTACATCGACGGGCCGGCATCCCGCGACGTAGCAATCAGTGCGGTGGTGGCGTGCATCGATGCCGGCGCGTGGGCTGCCCAGGCGCTCGGCGACGACGAACTCGACGACCAGCGCGGCGTGGCCCAGGTGGTGGTCGACCAGGCCGAGTCCGCCGACGTGCTGGTGATGTCTGCACCCGACCGCGCGGCATTCTCGGTCCTGCGCCGTCTGGCACCACGGTCGCGAATCGTCAGTGCCGCCGGCGAGGTGGAACAGGCGCTCGCCGGTCTCGATGCGCCCTCACGGTGTGGTGCGGACTTCGATCCTCATGAATCGCTGTTGGCGGGGCAGCCGCCGCTGGACCCCGACGGAGACGTCCACTTGATCCATTTCTTCGCCACGCGTCCCTTTCACCCTCAACGGCTCTACGGCGCCGTCGACGTGCTCCTGGAGGGGGTGGTGCGGACCCGCGGTCGCGTGTGGCTGGCCAGCCAGTCCGATGCGGTGGTGTGGCTCGAATCGGCGGGGCCCGAACTCTGTGTGGCCCGCGTGGGGCGTTGGCTGGCGGCGATGGACCCACCCGAGCTCGCCGAGGCCGACCCCGGACGGCGGGCCCTGGCCGCGATGCAATGGGACCGGGACCATGGCGACCGGCATGTCACGATGACGATCCTCGCCAGCGGTGCCGACTCCGACGAGATCACCGCGGTCCTGCAGGCCGCGCTGCTTACCGATGCGGAGTTCGCCCGCCCGGACCTGTGGGTCGACTACCCCGACCCGTTCGGCGCCTGGCAGGCGGAGCCATCCGAGCCGGTGGCCCACAGGCCCGAAGGCTGCGGCCGTCACCACGGGGAGCAACCATGAGCGTCCCGACTGGTACCTGCGAGCCATTCACCGTCGCGGTCTGCACGCACTGCCGCGCCGACTCCACGCCGGCCGTCGTGCAACGATTGCGCGCGATCATCCGCCGGTGCCCGCACGGAATGTTGGTGACCACGTCCTGCCTGCTCGGCCAGTTCACCTGCGCGGCAAGTCATTCCAGTCGGGGGGCGATGGTGGTGCTGCAGCCCTGCGCCGTCGACCAGGTCCCCAGCGCCGCGGTGTTCTGGGTGGGTCCGGTGGTGACCGAGGCCGACGAAGAAGCGCTGTGCGACTGGGTCGCCGCCGGCGCATGGAGCCTCGCCGAGCTGCCGCCGCGACTGCGCGCCGATGCGAACCTGTCCAGGTCGACGCGGCTCAACTGAACCGGCGCGCCACTCGCCGCTACAGCCGCCCGTCGACCCGCAGGTCGGGATGCACCCATTCCGGTGACCGGCGCTGCTTGAACGCCATGAAGCCCTCCACCGCCTCCGCGCCGCTGTAGCTGGCCTTCATCCCGATCCGGTCGTACAGCCCGAGGTAGCTGTCGAGGCTGGACTTGACCACCGAGCGGGCCCGCGGGGCGGTCCGGGCGCACTGGGCCAGCACCTCGCGGGCCGAATCCAACAGTGACTCGTGCTCGACCACCCGCGCCACCATGCCCCAGTCGGCCGCCTCGGCCGCCGAGAGCCCCCGCCCGGTGAACATCAGGTCGCGGGTGCGCACCGGCCCGATGATCCGGGTCAGGGTCTGGGCGTAGTAGGTGTCGGCGATCCCGCGGTAGAGCTCCGGAACCCGGAAGGTGGCGCGGTCGCTGACCACGGCCATGTCGCTGCACATCGCGATCTGCAGCCCGCCGCCCTGGCAGAGCCCGTTGACCGCCGACACCACCGGTTTGACCGACTGGCGCAGCGTCTCGAACGGCGTCACGTCCATCGACAGCGCCGGGCCGAAGCTCATCCAGTCGTCGGCGCCGTCGCCGCCGCCGAGATCGCCGCCCGGGGCGAACACGTCGCCGGTCCCGGTGATGATCAACCCGGCCAGGTCGTCGTCGGCCTCGACGTGGGTGACCGCGTAGCGGATCCCGAAGTACATCGCCGGGGTCATCGCGTTACGGGCCTGCGGGCGGTCCAGGGTCACCACGGCGATCGGTCCCTGCCGCTCGAACCGCAGGAAGGGGGTGCCCAACCAGTCACCGTCGGGG
>NZ_NVQF01000084.1 GCF_002592005.1 Mycolicibacterium palauense
CGCGAACCCCCGGGCGCGGGCGCCCGGGGGTTCGCGGGGGTGTGCAGGTCGCGGGCCGAAAACGATCCCGACACGGTTGTCCACACACCGCCTCATGACCCGGGATTGTCGGTCGCGCGTGCCATTGTGGCTTTGTGAGCCACACCTGGGGCCGGCCGGCCGCCCACCACGGAGACGGGTGGGTGGTGGTCGACCTGGAGACCTCGGGTTTCCAGCCCGGGCAGGCCAGGGTCATCAGCCTGGCGGCGCTGGCGCTGGACGACGAGGGCCGGGTGGAGCAGTCGGTGGTGAGCCTGCTCAACCCGGGCGTGGACCCGGGACCCACCCACGTTCACGGGTTGACCGCGGAGATGCTGGAGGATCAGCCGACATTCGCCGAGATCGCCACCGACGTCAGCGCCCTGCTGCACGGGCGCACGCTGGTGGCCCACAACGTGGGGTTCGACTACGCGTTCCTGGCCGCCGAGGCCGAACTGGCCGGTGTGGCGCTGCCGGTGGACACCGTGATGTGCACCGTGGAGCTGGCCCGCCGCCTCGAGCTGGGGTTGGACAATCTGCGGTTGGAGACGCTGGCCGCGCATTGGGGGGTCACCCAGACCCGCCCGCACGACGCCTTCGATGACGCGCTGGTGCTCTCGCGCATCCTCACCCCGGCGGTGCAGCGGGCCCGGGAGCTCGACGCGTGGCTTCCGGTGCGTCCGGTGACCCGGCGGCGCTGGCCGAACGGGCGGGTCACCCATGAGGAACTGCGCCCGCTGAAGATGCTGGCCTCCCGGATGCCGTGTCCCTATCTGAACCCGGGCCGCTACATCCGCGGCCGACCGATGGTGCAGGGCATGCGCGTGGCGCTGTCCACCGAGGTGGAGCGCACGCACGAGGAGCTGGTGGAGCGCATCCTGCACGCGGGGCTGGCCTACTGCGACAACGTGGATCCGGAGACCTCGCTGGTGATCTGCAACGCCGACGAGCCCGATCAGGGCAAGGGCTATCTGGCGCGTGAACTCGGGGTGCCGGTGGTCTCGGACGCGGAGTTCATGGCCACGGTCAGCGACGTCGTGTGCGGGACCGACGTCGACGAGTTCACCGACGCCACCGCCCACGGCGAACAGTTCGCGTTGTTCTGAGCGCCGTGCCGCTCAGCCGGGCGCCGAGGACCCCGCCGGCCTGATCGACCGACTGCCGTGCGGGATCCTCGGCGCTTGACGGTATCCGCTCAGCCCAGTGCTTTGGCCTTGAGCGACTCGAACTCGGCCTGCGTGATGGCGCCGGTCTCCAGCAGGTTCTTCGCGTCGGCGATCTCCTGTGCCGGGGAGCGGCCGGCGGCCTGGCGGATGTAGTCGTCGGTTTCCTTCTTGGCCTGCATCGCCTGCTCACGGGCCCGTTCGGCCATCCCCTTGCCGCGGGCGATGAGGTACACCAACGCCGTCAGGTAGGGCAGCAGGATCAGGAAGACCACCCAGATCGCCTTGACGATCCCGGAGGTCTTGTGATCACGCCAGAACAGGTCCACCAGGATGTTGAACAGGATGATGATGTAGGCGATGAACGCGAAGATCACGAGCATCGACAAGAAGAAGTTCCAGAACGAGTCCCACACTTCGGCTACTCCTTAACCGTTGACGAGCACGAATCGGTGACGAGCACGCCGGAATTGGCGCGGGCGTCAGCTTAGTCGCGCGAGGCCCGGTTGACGGCCGAGACGACGGCACGCAGTGACGCGGTGGTGATGGATGTGGCGATTCCCACACCCCAGACCGTCCGGCCGCCGACCGACACCTCGACATAGGCGGCCGCCTGAGCCTCCTCGCCGGAGGACATCGCGTGCTCGGAGTAGTCCAGCACGCTGACGTCGTAGCCGACGGTGCCCAGCGCGTCGACGAACGCGGCCAGCGGGCCGTTGCCGCTGCCCTTGATCTCGGTCTCGACGCCGTCGATCTTGACCACCGCGGTGATGGTGTCGGTGCCGCCGTCGGTCTCGGCGGCGTCGACCTTCTGCCGCATCCGCTCCAGCGGCGTGACCGGAGCCAGGTACTCCTCGTAGAAGGCGTCCCACATCTCCTTCGGGGACACCTCGCCGCCCTCCCCGTCGGTGATTCTCTGGATGGCCTGGGAGAACTCGATCTGCAGCCGCCGCGGCAGCGCCAGCCCGTGGTCGGCCTTCATGATGTAGGCCACCCCGCCCTTGCCGGACTGCGAGTTCACCCGGATGACGGCCTCGTAGGTGCGCCCGACGTCGCGGGGGTCGATGGGCAGATAGGGCACCTGCCACAGGATGTCGTCGACGTCGGAATCCTGTTCGTCGGCCGAGACCTTCATCGCGTCCAGGCCCTTGTTGATGGCGTCCTGGTGGCTACCGGAGAACGCGGTGTACACCAGGTCACCGCCGTAGGGGTGCCGCTCGTGCACACCGAGCTGGTTGCAGTACTCGACGGTGCGCCGGATCTCGTCGATGTTGGAGAAGTCGATCTGCGGGTCCACGCCCCGGCTGAACAGGTTCAGCCCCAGGGTCACCAGGCAGACGTTGCCGGTGCGCTCGCCGTTGCCGAACAGGCACCCCTCGATGCGGTCCGCGCCGGCGGCGTAGCCCAGCTCGGCGGCTGCCACCGCGGTGCCGCGGTCGTTGTGCGGGTGCAGGCTCAGGATGATCGAGTCGCGCCGGGCCAGGTTGCGGCTCATCCACTCGATGGAGTCGGCATAGACGTTGGGGGTGGCCATCTCCACGGTGGCCGGCAGGTTCACGATCAGCGGGGCGTCGGGGGTCGGCTGGACCACCGCGGACACCGCGTCGCAGACCTCCCTGGCGTATTCCAGTTCGGTGCCGGTGTAGGACTCGGGGGAGTACTCGAAGCGCCACCGGGTGCCCGGGTACTTCTTGGCCTCCGCGACCACCAGCGCCGCGCCGTCGGTGGCGATCTTCTTGACGGCCTCGCGGTCGGCGCGGAACACCACCTTGCGCTGCAGGATCGACGTCGAGTTGTAGAAGTGCACGATGGCGCGCGGCGCGCCGGCACAGGCCTGGAAGGTCCGCTCGATCAGTTCCGGGCGGCACTGCGTCAGCACCTGGATGGTGACGTCGTCGGGGATGGCGCCCTGTTCGATGATCTCGCGGACGAAATCGAAGTCGGTCTGGCTGGCCGAGGGGAATCCGACCTCGATCTCCTTGTAGCCCATCCGGACCAGCAGGTCGAACATGCGGCGCTTGCGGGCCGGGCTCATCGGGTCGATCAGCGCCTGGTTGCCGTCGCGCAGGTCCACCGCGCACCACATGGGCGCGGTGTCGATGATCGTGTCCGGCCAGGTGCGGTCGGGCAGCCGGACCGGCTCGACCTCCTCGTCGAAGCTGCGGTAGCGCTGTACCGGCATCGACGAGCCGCGCTGGGTGTTCCAGGCGGGCTGAGCCGGGTGCGGCGCCCCGGCTGGCGTGGAGATGGTGCGTACCGACGAGAAGGCGTCGGGCGAATCGACTGAGGGCTTGCTGAAGCTGGTCATGGGATGTGCTCCGGGGTTGTCTGGGTGGATGTCAGACCGGCGCATCGCGAAACACCCGCGACGGGAAGCCGGTCTGGATCAGGCCCCGTCGCGGCGTCCGAGGAGGAGCACCCGCTGCACGCCCAACACTCTACTCCGGGGCGGGGCATCACCCAAACCCGCGTTCGGCCGCGCACCCGGCGCGGGCGCCGGGTGCGCGGTACCGATCGCGACTAGCGTGCAGGCATGACTGGCCCGGCACTCGGCGATCGACGGGAGCGGCGCCGCGAACATCCCCTGCGCCATCCGGCGCGCCGGGCGGCCGTGCTGGCGGTGGCGGTCCTGGTGCTGGGGTTCGGCGTGGGCTGCGGGCACTACATCGAAGGCGCCGCGCGGACCTCCACCGACGTCCCCGACCAGGCCTTCTTCTTCGCCGGCGCGGTGCCCACCTATGGGCGTGACGTCGGCCCCGGGGACCGGGCCACGCTGGCCTACCTGCGCGCGCTGCGCCGCATCGACGTGTGCGGCCTGCTGGATCGGCAGGCCCTGGCCAGGATCGGCGACATCACCTCGGTGGCAACGCTTTACGCGTTCAACGAATGCGATGTTGCGGTCAAGGTGCCCGGTGATGCCGCGTTGCGCTTCATCAGCGCCGAGCTGATCCTGGCCCGCACCGTCGGCGCACCGGTGATGCGCGCCGGCGGTCTGGAAGTCCACGAGACCGGCCCCGGCTCGTGCGAGTACCTGGTCCCGCTGCCGCTGTCCGGCCTGCCCGGGGCCCCGGCGCAGTCGCCGGCGTTCCCGCCCTACGTCCACGTCGCGCTCATCGGGCCGGGCGACTGCGCGCTGGCCGAGCGCGCCGCCCGGTCCACCGCCGAGCACCTGGCCCGCGCCCCGCTGCCGCCGCGCGACGGCGCGGCGGTCTACTCCGTGCCGCTGGCCGAGCGCGACCCCTGCGAGGTGCTCACCGTCCTCGACGGCGCACCGGCCTGGGACATCGGGGGGACCGGGGTCTACGAATGCGCCATCGGCGGCGGTGCGCTGCAGCTGCGGCCCAGCCTGGTCGACATCGTGACCGAGAACACCGAGGTGCAGCGGGCCGACGACCCCGGGGCCGCCGACGTCTACCTGGACCCCGAGCTGTGCACCGCGACCGCGTTCGTCGGGCCGCCGATGCAGCGCCGGCTGGCCAACGGCGACTTCGCCGAGGTCCCCAACGTGGTGGTGCGCCCGTCGGTGGTCGCCGAGGGCGGCGACTGCGAACACCTGGGCCCGATCGCCGCGAAGGCGGCCCGGCTCTACCGCTGAGGGCCCGGCGGGCTCAGATCTGGGAGTCCGGGAAGGCGATCACCGACAGGAACCGGATCGGCAGCTGCACCAGATCCACCGGACCGTGCGCGCCCTCGCCGTCGAACTGCAGCGAGTCACCCGGAGACAGCCGGTACACCGAACGGCTGTGGCTGTAGTCCATCACGCCCTCGAGCATGTAGATGAACTCGGTGCCCGGATGCTGGAACAGCGGATAGGTCTGGCTCTTCTCGCTGAGCGTGACGTGCAGGCATTCCAGGCGCTTGTGCTCGCCGCGCAGCGAGCCCAGCAGCTGGTACTCGTGGCCCTCCCGGCTGCCGTTGCGCACGATCGCCGCCCCGGTCCCGGACTTGACGAACGCGGCCGGGCGCTCGACGTCGGCGCCGCGGAACAGGGTGGTCACCGGGACGTCGAAGCCGTTGGCCAGCAGTGCCAGGGTGGACAGGCTGCACGAGGTCTGGGCGTTCTCGATCTTGGACAGCATGGCCTTGGAGATGCCGATCCGGTCGGCCATCTCGGCGACGGTGAGCCCGTGCTGCTGTCGCAGCAGCCGCACATTGCGGCCGATCGCGGTCTCGAGCTCGAGTTCCTCGATGGGTTCGCGCGGGTCACGGTCGCGGGCCGTGCCGGACTGGTTGCGCAGCAGCGGGACGTCGGTCACGGCTCTATTGTCTATCGCATCTCGCCGGCGCCCACGTACGGATAGGGAGTCTTGAGCAGGTCGCCCTCGGCGAACCGGGACAGCCGGAAGTCCGACTCGGGAATCCGCGGGTCGCCGCTGCGGCCCTCGATCACCAAGTCCGCGACGAGCTTTCCGACCGCGGGCGAGATCTTGAAACCGTGGCCGCTGAATCCCGCCGCGATGATCAGACCGTCCACGGGGGTGCGCGAGATAACCGGGTTCCAGTCCGGGGTGACGTCGTAGCAGCCGGCGTAGCTGGAGGAGATGGCGGCGTCGGGGAAGCCGGGGAAGCGGGTCCCGACCTTGTCCACGGTCACGTCGATGAACGTCTCGGTGGCGCGGTTGAGGTAGTCGTCGGGGTCGGCGACCTCCCCGTGGGCCAGATCGCTGTTGCCGAACAGGATCTCCCCGCCCACCTCGGGCCGCACGTACTGCAGCGACACCAGATCCGAGAACACCGGGACATTTCCGATCTGTACGCCCGGCGAGATCATCACGATCTGCTCACGCATCACCGAGATCGGCACGTCGAGGCCGTGCGAGACCCGGTAGGGCTCCAGGAACGGCCGGGTCCAGGCGCCGGTGGCCACCACCACGGTGCCCGCGGCGATCTCGTCGCCGCCGGCCAGCCGCACCCCGGCGACCCGCTGGCCGTCGAACAGCAGCTCGGTCACGTGTGCGCCCTGGCGCAGCCGGGCGCCCGCCGCGCGCGCCGACGCCGCGAACGCCTGGGCGGTCTGGTAGGCGTCGCCGTAGCCGCCCCGGGGCTCCCAGCCGAACGCGGCGAAGGGGCTCAGATCGGCCCACGGCCACAACCGGGCGACCTCGGCGGCGTCGATCTCCTCGGTCTGCACGCCGACGGCGCGCTGGGCGGCCAGGCTGTTGCGCAGCGCGCCGACGTTGGCCTCACCGACACCGACGATGTAGCCGGTCTGGCGGAAACCGATGTCGGTGGCGTGGTCGCCGAGGAACTGCTGCGGCTTCTCGAAGACCTCCACCCCCACGGTGGCCATCGCGGCCAGCGAACTGACCCCGTAGTGGCAGCGCACGATGCCGCTGGACTTGCCGGTCATGCCAGAGCCCACGGTGTGGCGTTCGGCCACAACCACATCGGTGACACCGCGCTGGGCCAGTGCCCACGCCGCGGCGGCGCCTTCGAGGCCGCCGCCGACGATCAGGACGTCGCAGGTCTCGGTGCTCACAGTGCGGACCGCGACGTACCGGGGATCCAGTCGGTGCCGGCCAGGGGCACCCGGGCCATCGCGGCGGCTTCGATGGACACCGCCACCAGGTCCTCGGGCTCCAGGTGGCAGACATGGGCCTTGCCGCAGGCCCGCGCGATGGTCTGCGCCTCCATGGTCAGCACCCGCAGGTAGTTGGCCAGCCGGCGACCGCCCTCGACCGGATCGAGCCTGGCCGCCAGCTCCGGGTTCTGGGTGCTGATCCCGGCCGGGTCGGTGCCGTCCTGGTAGTCGTCGAAGAAACCCGCTGCGCTGCCGAGCTTTTCGTACTCCTCGGAGTATCGTGGGTCGTTGTCGCCCAGGGCGATCAGCGCGGCGGTGCCGATGGCCACGGCGTCGGCGCCCAGCGCCAGCGCCTTGGCGACGTCCGCGCCGTTGCGGATGCCGCCGGAGACGATCAGCTGGACGTGCCGGTCGCCGGTGGCGCCGCTGCGGTGCACACCGAGTTCGGCCAGCGCCTGCACGGCCTGCGGGATGGCGGCCAGTGTCGGGATTCCCACGTGTTCGATGAACACGTCCTGGGTGGCCGCGGTGCCGCCCTGCATGCCGTCGACGACCACCACGTCGGCGCCGGCGTGCACGGCCAGCTTCACGTCGTAGTAGGTGCGCGACGCACCCACCTTGACATAGATCGGCTTCTCCCAGTCGGTGATCTCGCGCAGCTCGTTGATCTTGATGGTCAGATCGTCGGGCCCGGTCCAGTCCGGGTGCCGGCAGGCGCTGCGCTGGTCGATCCCCTGGGGCAGGGTGCGCATCTGGGCCACCCGGGGAGAGATCTTCTGCCCCAGCAGCATTCCGCCGCCGCCGGGCTTGGCGCCCTGGCCGAGCACGATCTCGATGGCGTCGGCCTTGCGCAGGTCGTCGGGGTTCATCCCGTAGCGCGACGGAAGGTACTGGTAGACCAGGTTTTTGCTCTGTCCGCGCTCCTCGGGGGTCATCCCGCCGTCACCGGTGGTGGTCGAGGTGCCGACCTCGCTGGCGCCGCGGCCCAGTGCCTCCTTGGCCTGCCCGGACAGCGCGCCGAAACTCATCCCGGCGATGGTGACCGGGATCGCCAGGTGCAGTGGGTGTTTGGCGTGTCGACCACCCAGCACGACGTCGGTGTCGCAGCGTTCGCGGTAGCCCTCGAGGGGATAACGCGACATCGAGGCGCCCAGGAACAGCAGGTCGTCGAAGTGCGGCAGGGGACGCTTGGCGCCCCATCCGCGGATGTCGTAGATCCCGGTGTCGGCGGCGCGCTGAATCGCGGCGATCGTGGTGCGGTCGAAGGTGGCGGACTCGCGCAGGCCTCGTCGGGCCCGGGTGTCGGCGTTGTCCGCCGGGTTCGGGTGGGGGCTCATCTGGGGCTCATCTCAGTAGGCGCCGGCGTGGTCGACGTGGAAGTGGTAGAGGTTTCGGGCCGACCCGTAGCGGGTGTAGGCGGAGGTGTCGTCGTCCTCGTAGCCGGCGGCCTTGAGCAGCCGGCCCAGTTCCTCGTGGTGCTCGGGACGCATCTCCTTGGCCACACAGTCCGCGCCCAGGGAGGACACCGTGCCGCGTACGTAGATCCTCGCCTCGTAGAGCGAATCGCCCAGTGCGTCGCCGGCGTTGCCGCGGACCACCAGGCGCCCGGCCTGGGCCATGAAGGCGCTCATGTGGCCGATGTCGCCGCCGACGACGATGTCCACACCCTTCATCGAGATGCCGCACCGTGCGGCCGCGTCGCCCTCGATGACCAGCAGCCCCCCGTGCGCGGTGGCGCCCGCGGACTGCGAGGCGTTGCCCTTGACCCAGACGGTGCCGCTCATCATGTTCTCGGCGACACCGGTGCCGGCGTTGCCGTCGATGACGATCTCGGCCCGCTGGTTCATGCCCGCGGCGTAGTAGCCGACGTGGCCGTTGACCGTCACCGTGACCGGGGCGTCGAGCCCGACGGCGACGTTGTGGGCGCCGTGCGGATTGTCGATGACGAACTCGCCCGACAGATCGGGTGCGTGCAGCGCGGCGTTGACCTCCCGCAGCGGCGTGGTGCGCAGGTCGAACGTGGTGACGGTGTCCGCGGTCTTCAGCGGGTCCATGCGTAGACGACCTCCGGTTCGGGTTCCCAGATCGCGGCATGCTCGACGCCGGGCAGCCCGGACAGCGCCCGGTACTCGCTGGCCATGGCCACCCACTCGCTGGTCTCGGCGATGACCGCCGGCTTGCACGCGATGGCGTCGCGCACCACGGCGAACGAGTCGTGGTTGGACACCAGCAGGGTGTAGAAGCCGTCGAAGGTGGCGCACAGCTCCTTCAGGGCCGTCTCCACGTCGCGGCCCTCGGCCAGCTGCTTGGCCACGAACCGGGCACCCACCTCGGTGTCGTTCTCGCTGTCGAAGCCGACCCCCTCGGCACGCAGGGTGCGCCGGATGGTGGCGTGATTGGCGAAGGATCCGTTGTGGACCAGGCACTGTTCGGGCCCCACGGCATAGGGGTGGGCGCCCGCGGGCGTCACGGCGGACTCGGTGGCCATGCGGGTGTGCCCGACCCCCTGCCATCCGGTGGCGCCGGCCAGCCCCCAGCTGTCGGTCAGCGCCCGGGGATGGCCCACCCCCTTGAGCACCGTGAGGTCGGCGCCGAAGCCGGCCACCAGGGCATCGGGGTAGACCCGGCGCACCGCCTGCAGCAGGGTTTCGGAGGGGACGTCGGCCGACAGCTGGCAGGTCTCGCCGATGGTGATCGCCGCGACCGGTGTGCCCAGGTGCGCTCCCACCGCTGCCGCGGCGTCGGCCGCGGGCACCGCGAGGTCCAGCAGCGACACGCAGCCCTTCCCCGGCGGCGACCATTCCGGATCGCCGTACACGGCGACGCCGGCGGAGTCACTGCCCCGGTCGGCCATCTCGCAGAGCATCCCGGTGAGCAGTTCCCCCAACCGCGGATAGAGCTCCGGCGAGCGCAGGTGCAGCCCCACGATCCCGCACATTGTCTGCCTCCCTTGGTTTCTCGGACCGTCAGAACGCGGTCAGGTAGTTGTCGATCTCCCACGGGCTCACGGCGCCGTGGTAGTTGAAGAACTCCTCACGCTTGAGCGTGGCGAAGTACGCGGAGACGGCGGGGTCCCCGTCTGCGGCGCCGGCGTCGAGGACTCCGGTCACCAGCGGGTCGGCCTGCAGCTCGTCGACCGCGTGCAGCAGTGTCGGCGGCAGGTGTTTGGCGTTGGCGCCACCGGATCCGATGTCGCCCGGGTCGAGGCTGCGTTTGATGCCGTCGATGCCGGCGCCCAGGGCCGCGGCGATGGCCAGATACGGGTTGGCCGACCCGTCGCCGCCGCGGAGCTCCACCCGCTGGTTGTCGGGGACGCGCAGGTAGTGGGTGCGGTCGTTGCCGCCGTAGGTCGGCAGCTTGGGGGCCCACGAGGCACCGGAGGTGGTGGTGGTGGCGCCGGTGCGCTTGTAGGAGTTGACCGTCGGGGCCACCACGGCCTGCAACGCGCAGGCGTGGTCGAGGATCCCGCCGATGAACGAGTAGGCGGTCGGGGACAGGCCCAGCCCGCGGGGATCGTCCTCGTCCGCCGGGAAGACGGGGGACCCGCCAGCGGTCAGCGACAGGTGCAGGTGCAGACCGCTGCCGGTGCGGTCGGCGAACGGTTTGGGCATGAACGTGGCGATCATGCCGCGCTCGGCGGCGATCATCGACAGCAGATAGCGCAGCGTCACCACGCGGTCGGCGGTGGTCAGCGCCTCGGCGTATTCGAAGTTCTGCTCGAACTGCCCGTTGCCGTCCTCGTGGTCGTTGGCGTAGTTGGACCAGCCGAGCTGGTTCATCGCCGACGAGATGGTGGTCAGGTGCTCGTACATGCGGGTGACGCCGCGGGCGTCGTAGCACGGCTGGGCGGCGGTGTCGGCGGCGTCGGCCGGGGACAGGGAGCCGTCGGGATTGCGGGTGAGCAGGAAGTACTCCACCTCGGCGCCGACCCACGGTTCGAAGCCCGCGTCGGCGGCGCGCTGGATCAGCGACTTGAGGATCACCCGCGGCGCGAACGGCCAGGGCTTGCCCTCCACGTGCGGGTCGCAGTGCACGATGGCCAGGCCCTCGCGGATGAACGGGATCGGCGTGAACGACGCCGGATCCGGGATCGCCATCATGTCGGGGTCCTTGGGTTCCTGGCCCATGGCCCCCACGGCGTAGCCGGCGAAGCCGACGCCGTCGGTGGCCAGCAGGTCGACGGCCTCCACCGGGACCAGCTTGGCGCAGGGCTTTCCGCGCAGGTCGACGAACAGCGCGAGGATGAATTTGGTGCCCGATTCCGCGGCGAGCTCGGCAAGCCCCTTGCTGGGCGGCGTGGTGGTCATCATCTCCCCATGTCTCTTGGTAGGAATCACTGTATCACAGTATGAAACAGAGTCCACTCGCGGTGGGCGGCGGCGTCTCGGGGCGCTCGACGCAGGGGCGCCACGCCCGTGTCCACTACAAGTGGATGCGGTTTCTGTTACGTGGACGCGCGCGGAAGTGTTTCGAGCCGGTTACGGGGCGCGGCGCCCGGCGGTGGTCCGGGCTGTGGGCCGGGCCGTGATGCAGGCCGTGATGCAGGCTGTGATGTAGGCGATGACGGCGTGGGAGATACAGTGCGGGCGATGAAACTGGATCGGCGCTGGTGGCTCGCCATCGCGGTCGTCGTGCTCGTGGCGATCGCGGTCGCGTTGTCGCAGACGGTGTTCAAGAAGTCGCCGGAGGAGTGCCGGCCGGTACGCGATCTGCTCGACTTCAACCGGACGCAAACCGAGCTGATCGACTCCAAGTCCGGGGGCGCCCAGAACGTGCCCACCGTCGCCGAGGACGCCGCCTACCAGCAGTGGGCCGACGGTCTGGCGCAGCGGGCGCAGAACGTCACCGATCCGAAACTGTCGGCCCGGGCCGTCGAGTTGGCCGATCTGGCCAGCCAGTTCGTCGCCAAGCTTCCCCGGCTGCGTGCCGAGGCCTCGGCCCAGGCCCCCGGGGCGCCGGCGCCGCCGGTGGTTTACGAGATGTCGGTGCTCAACGATCAGATCACCGCGCAGCTCGGTGAGCTGGCCAAGGCATGCCCGGCCTAGAGCTCGGCCCAGTTCAGCACGACCTGCGACAACGGCAGCCGCTCGCGGGGCAGGCTGTCCCGCTCGGCGATCTCGGGGCCGGCCTCGCCGTAGTCGCCCAGGTGCCCCACCGCCACGATCGCCAGCGGGCGAAGGCCGCCGGCCGGTGCGAACGTCTCCGGGAACGTCTCGGCGAAAGTCTCGGCGGTGCCGCCCACGTCGAATCCGGCCATCGGGTGGCTGATCAGGCCCCGGGCCACCGCCTCGATCGCGAGGTTGGCCATCGCGGCACCAGCGTCGACACCCGAGTACTGCGCCGTCTTCTCGTCGGGGCCCTCATCGGCGCACACCAGGATCAGGGCGCCGGCGGCGGTGGCGTAGCGATTTCCCCGTTTGAGCAGTCCGGCCAGCCGGGTGAACGTGGCGTCGCCGCGCAGTCCGACCAGGAAGCGGACCGGCTGGCGTCGCCCCCACGTGGCCGCCCACCGGGCGGCCTCCAGCACCGCGTCCAGATCCTCGCGGCTGAGCTGGGCGTTCGGGTCGAATGCGCGTGGGCTCCAGCGCGCCGCCAGGCGGGGGTCGATCGGCACGGAGGTGTCGGCAATCCGGTCGGCCGGAGGATGCGCCACAGCTCCACGGTAACGGCGCGCCGAAGCGGCGGGGACGGGCGCCCGACCCCCGGCGGGGCAAAACCACGTGTCCGGCTCCTTTATCCTTGATGGGATCCCACCCCCCACCCGGAAAGGTTGACAGTGGCGCTCGTCGTGCAGAAATACGGCGGATCTTCGGTGTCGAATGCGGAGCGGATTCGGCGCGTCGCCGAACGCATCGTGGAAACGAAGAAGGCCGGCAACGACGTCGTCGTGGTCGTTTCCGCGATGGGCGACACCACCGATGATCTGCTTGACCTGGCAAACCAGGTGTGTCCGGCACCGCCGGCACGCGAACTGGACATGCTGTTGACCGCCGGTGAACGCATCTCCAACGCGCTGGTCGCGATGGCCATCGAGTCGCTGGGCGCCCAGGCGCGCAGCTTCACCGGCTCGCAGGCCGGGGTGATCACCACCGGTACGCACGGCAACGCCAAGATCATCGACGTCACACCCGGGCGGCTGCGCTCGGCGCTGGACGAGGGCCAGATCGTGCTCGTCGCCGGATTCCAGGGGGTCAGCCAGGACACCAAGGACGTCACCACGCTGGGCCGCGGGGGTTCGGACACCACGGCGGTGGCCGTGGCCGCCGCCCTGGACGCCGACGTCTGCGAGATCTACACCGACGTCGACGGCGTCTTCACCGCCGACCCACGGATCGTGCCCAACGCCCGCCGCCTCGACACCGTCTCCTTCGAGGAGATGCTCGAGATGGCCTCCGCGGGCGCCAAGGTGCTGATGCTGCGCTGCGTGGAGTACGCGCGCCGCTTCGACCTGCCGATCCACGTGCGCTCGTCGTACTCGGACAAACCCGGAACCATCGTCAAAGGATCGATCGAGGACATCCCCATGGAAGACGCCATCCTGACCGGAGTCGCCCACGACCGCAGCGAGGCCAAGGTCACCGTCGTCGGCCTGCCCGACGTTCCCGGCTACGCCGCGAAGGTCTTCCGCGCCGTCGCCGAGGCCGACGTGAACATCGACATGGTGCTGCAGAACATCTCCAAGATCGAGGACGGCAAGACCGACATCACCTTCACCTGCGCCCGCGACAACGGGCCGACCGCGGTGGAGAAGCTGTCCTCTCTGCAGAGTGAGATCGGCTTCACCCGCGTGCTCTACGACGACCACATCGGCAAGGTGTCGCTGATCGGCGCGGGCATGCGCAGCCATCCCGGCGTCACCGCCACCTTCTGTGAGGCGCTGGCCGAGGTCGGCGTCAACATCGACCTCATCTCCACCTCCGAGATCCGGATCTCGGTGCTGATCAAGGACACGGAACTGGACAAGGCCGTGGCCGCGCTGCACGAGGCGTTCGGACTCGGCGGCGACGAAGAGGCCGTCGTCTACGCGGGAACGGGACGGTAGGCCCCTCATGGTGAACATCGGTGTGGTCGGCGCGACCGGCCAGGTCGGCCAGGTGATGCGCACGCTGCTCGAGGAGCGCGACTTCCCGGCCACCAGCGTGCGGTTCTTCGCCTCGGCGCGCTCGCAGGGCCGCAAACTGCCGTTCCGCGGGCAGGAGATCGAGGTCGAGGACGCCGCGACGGCCGACCCGTCGGGGCTGGACATCGCGCTGTTCTCCGCGGGGGCGACGATGTCGAAGACCCAGGCGCCCCGCTTCGCCGCGGCCGGCGCCGTCGTCGTCGACAACTCCTCGGCCTGGCGCAAGGACCCCGAAGTGCCGCTGGTGGTCTCGGAGGTGAACTTCGACAGGGACGTGCGGGACCCGCGCGCCCTGCCCAAGGGCATCATCGCGAATCCCAACTGCACCACCATGGCGGCGATGCCGGTGCTCAAGGTGCTGCACGACGAGGCCGGACTGACCCGGCTGATCGTGTCGAGCTACCAGGCCGTCTCGGGCAGCGGCCTGGCCGGCGTGGAGGAGCTGGCCTCGCAGACGCGGGCGGTGATCGACGACGCCGAGCAGCTGGTGCACGACGGGTCCGCGCTGGACTTCCCGCCCCCGAACAAGTACGTCGCGCCGATCGCGTTCAACGTGGTGCCGCTGGCCGGATCGTTGGTCGACGACGAGTCCGGAGAGACCGACGAGGACCAGAAGCTGCGCAACGAGAGCCGCAAGATCCTCGGGATTCCCGAGCTGCCCGTCAGCGGCACCTGCGTGCGGGTGCCGGTGTTCACCGGGCACTCGCTGTCGATCAACGCCGAGTTCTCCCAGCCGCTGTCGGTGCAGCGGGCGCAGCAGCTGCTCGCCGAGGCGCCGGGCGTCAAGCTGGTGGACGTGCCGACCCCGCTGGCCGCCGCCGGCGTGGACGAATCGCTGGTCGGGCGGATCCGCACCGATCCCGGTGTCCCCGACGGTCGCGGGCTGGCGTTGTTCATCTCCGGCGACAATCTTCGTAAGGGCGCGGCGCTGAACACCATTCAGATCGCCGAGCTGCTGGCCGCGCGTTTGTAGCCGCCGCCCGCCGTGCGCCGGATCTTCGCGGCTTCCCCGATCGCCGCCCTGGCTTCGGTGCTCACGCTCGTCGGCGCGCCGGTCGCCCGGGCCAATCCGGTCAGCGACCTGCCGCTGCTGGCTCCCGGCCAGGTGCTGCGCATCGGGCCGACCGCCGGTACCGGGACCCCCACCCGCGACTACGGCATCGGCGCCACCGACCTGTGCGGGTTCATGGAGTTTCCCGCCGAGCTGCTGCAGGTGTGCGGGGACAGCTTCGCCGGGCAGGGCGTCGGGTTCGGCGGCTGGTTCTCGCCGGTGGCGCTGCACGTCGATCGGTCGTCTCTCGATGCGCCCGGCGGGGTGCGCTACACCGGCGTCAGCGGGGTGACCCGGCCGTTGCTGGCCGACCCCACGGAGCCGGGTACCTCCCAGCTGCCCGCCGGGGTGGTGGAGATCAACCGGCAGAACTACCTGATGGTGACCACCGCGCGCAGCCTGGTTCCCGAAACGTCGCGACTGGTCAAAGCCGAAGCCGCACAGGGGGGTTGGCAGACGGTACCCGGCTCGGAACGTGACGCGGACTTCGCCGGCGGTGGACAGTCCCAGATCAGCGGGTACTACGACCCGATCCCGACGCCCGACTCTGCGACCGGCTGGGTCTACATCGTGGCCAACGACTTCGACCGCACGGCTCCGGTGCACCTGTACCGGGTGACCCCGGCCGACTTCCCCGACCGGTCGAAGTGGCAGGGGTACTCGCCCTCGGGCTGGAACACCCCGCCGGCCCCGCTGTGGCCGGATCAGGTCGGTGAGATGAGCATCCGCCAACTCGACGGCAAGGCGGTGCTGTCCTATTTCAACGCGACCACGGGCAACATGGAGATCCGGGTGGCCAACAGCCCCACCGAGCTCGGCACCGCCCCGGTGACCACGGTGGTGCGCGCCGTGCTGTGGCCCAACCCGGCGGAGATCCTGCCCTCCCCGTACGACAACACGCTGGCCCAGCCCTACGGGGGGTACATCTCGCCGGGGTCGACCATCGACGCGGTGCGAGTGTTCGTCAGCCAGTGGAACACCACCTCCCGCGATCGGGCGCCCTACCGGGTGATCCAGTTCGCGGTGAACCCGTTCAAGCCGGTTGGTGCCTACTGATCCCTGGCGTGCTGATTCCCGACGCTATCTGTTGTGCCTCCGTCGCCGTGCTGCGCGGCTTGGGGGTATTCAGCCGGTGGTGCCGCGGCGCACCAATTCGCATCCGAGAACGATCTTCTCGACGGGCTTGGTGGAATCTTCGAGTCGTTCGAGCATGAGCCGGGTTCCGATGGTGGCCAACCGGTCGACTGGTTGGCGCACCGACGTGAGGTCATAGGCTCGCCAGGAGGCCATGGGTATGTCGTCGAAGCCGACGACCCAGACGTCGTCGGGAACGCGTAGACCACGCTCGCGCACTCGATCGAGCGCGCCCATCGCCGAGACGTCATTGGTACAGAACAAGGCGGTGGGCGGCTTGGGAAGGTCGAGGAGTCTGCCGGCTGATTCGTAGCCGAAGTCGTAGGTGTAGTCGTGTGCGGCAATGTATTCCGGTGGCAGTTCGATCCCGTGGGAATTGAGACAATGGATGAAGCCTCGACGACGATCCCGCGTTGTGCTAGCAGAGTTGTTGGCACCGATGATGGCGACGGCGTGGTGACCACCGGTCACGAAGAACTCTGCAACCGTCCGCCCGCCGTCGAAGTTGTCGGTGGTCACCTGGTCGGCGGGTAGCCCCTCCACACCGCGGTGGACCAGCACGAACCGGCTGTGACGCCGAATCGCGGCCTTGAGCATTTCAGAGGTCTCGACGACGGTGGTGAAGATGACACCGTCAACGGAGCGCGAGGCCATGGCGTCGAGCGCTGCCTCGTTGAGCCGACCGTTGGACGTCCACAGCGACACCTTCTTGCCGGCCTCGTCCAGCGCTGCTGTCAATGCGTCTAGAAGGTAGGGGTAGAAGGGGTTGGCCAGGTCGTCGACCACGACACCGATGGTGTTGGTAATACCGGTTTTCATGGCGCGTGCACCGAGGTCGGGGACGTAGCCGACGGCGTCCATCGCCGCTACCACTCGGTCGCGGGTTGCCTGGCTCACCGGGCCGCCGGAGATCACCCGGGACACCGTGGCCTGCGAAACTCGCGCTAGCTTAGCGACATCCCTGCTGGTGGCCATGCCTCCCCTGTCATTCTTCGTCCGTGGCTGGATTGCCTCCATCATCCCTGCCAGTGACCGGTGCGGCCGGAATCCGGGCGTGGACCGGATCGGGTGTCAGACAGCGCCGACGCCGGTGGACATGAAATTGCTGATGATTCCCTCGCCGTAGAGGGTACGTTCGCCCTCGATGTAGAAGCGCCGCGATTCCAGGTCCAATGCGCTGAGAGGCTCGGGTGGTTTGGGCAGGGTGGCGAACGATTCGGCGTCGTGGCTGACGAGCAGGCTGCCATCGGTGGCGTGGGCCAGCGCGGTGAGGCGATGCAGCGACCGCGTTGCCTGCACGGCGTCGGTGGTGATGCCGGGCGGCAGATCCCGTCGGACGTTCTCTTTGCAGTACACGGCGTCCCCGGCGATGATGAATGTGCCGCAGTCCGGTACGCCCCACAATACGACCGACTGGTGCCCGGGTGTGTGCCCCGGAGTGGAGAAGAGGTGGATGCCGGGCAGGATGAGCCAGTCGCCTTCGGCCAGTTTCCAGCGGATATCCTCGGATCCGAAATCGGAGGGCAGGTAGATGCGCGAGGCGTACCGATCCGGGTAGAAGGCCCAACGGTATTCGGCTTGCTGCACGACGTGCACCGCTTCAGGGAAGAGCCGGGCGGCACCGCAATGATCGTGGTGCAGGTGGGTGTAGATGACCATCTTGATGTCGGTGGGGTCCAGCCCCAGCAGCGCCAGTTGCGCGTAAGGGTGGTTCGCATCCGTCATGTGGGGGATGACGGCACTGGCCAGGTCCGGGCCCCAGGTCTTCTCTGGGTCCTGGATACATCCTGGGTCGTTGCCGGCGTCGATCAGGATGTAGCCCATCCTGGTTTTGACCAGAAACATCTGCACCGGAATGAGCAGGCGGGTACCGAAGTCGGATCCGGGGACGATGGTGCTGGCCTCGACGTCCAAGGTGCCGCCGTCCAGCACGTAGACGGCCTCGACGATGGTTTCCATGAATATCTCCTTGGCAGCGGGCTGAGGGGTTGTGCGTTGATGTTATTGGCGGAGTCTGGGGACCCGGGCGTTGAGGAAGAGCATCCCGACCAGTAGAAGTCCGGTGATTACCTGGCGCAGGGCATCAGAAACCCCGATGGTGAGGAGGAAGGTGGTGATGACCTGAAGTGCGACGGCGCCCGCGGCGCTGGAAGCCACCCTGCCTTCGCCGCCGGCCAGCGATGCGCCGCCGATGACCGACGCCGCGATCGTCAGGAGCAGGTAATCGCCGCCAAGATCGAGGTTGGCTGTACCGGCATAGCTGAGCAACAGCAGGCCGGCGATGCCGCCGCAGACACCGGCCACGACAAAGGCGATGACCACGACACGGCGCACGTTGATCCCTGCGAGGCGGGCCGCTTCACGGTTGCTGCCCACCAGGTAGAGATTCTTGCCGAATCGGGAACGGGCGATGAACACGGCCAGCACGGTGACCAGGACGGCGACCACGATGGTGACGTAGCGGATACCCAGGATGCTGTGCCCGGTTACGGCGGCCAGCACATCGGGCACCGCACCGCTGGGAGTTCCCGAGCTGGTGAGCGTCAAGATGAATCCCTGGGCGATGACCAAAGTTCCCAGTGTGACGACGAGCGCGGGCAGTTTCGCATAGGCCACCAGAACGCCGTTGAGTGTTCCGAAGAGTGCTCCGATGACGACGACCGCCACCAGTGCCACAAGGACCCACGGGGTGCCGCCGTCCATCAACATGAACGCGACGACGGCCGTCAGCGACATCAGTTGTCCCACCGAAAGGTCGATGCCGAAGTCCCCGGAGATCATGACGATGGTCTGGCCGCAGGACGCCAAGGCGAGAATGGCGGCTATGGCGACGATCTGGTTGATGTTGCCCCAGGACGCGAATCCGGGTGAGATGACCTGCCCGGCAACCAGCAGGACGACGCTGACCACCACCGCCGGCAACCACGGACAGCGACGTGTCAAAGTGAGGACATCGATCCGGGAGTCGTTGCCGCCCGGTCGGGTCGAGGGCGAGGCTTGTGCCGTGGTGGTCATTGTGCATTCCTTTGGCGGTTGAAGAATCCCTGCGTCGCGGCAAGACCGATCACGATCGCGATGCCGGATACGAGTTGCTGGTAGTAGATCGAGATGTGCAGCGAGACCACCAATGAGTTGAGCAGGCCCAGCGTGATCGCACCGAGCGCCGGACCCACCGGTTCCGCCCAGCCGCCCCGTAGGGCTGCACCACCGAGCACCGCGCCGGCGACGGCGTTGAGGGTGAAGGTGGCCCCGAGCGTGGGATCGGCCGAGGCCACGTTGAGGGTGAACAGCACACCGGCGATACCGGCGAGAACGCCAGAGGCGACGTAGGCCGACGCGGTGGTCCGCCGCACGGGCACGCCGACGGCGAACGCCCGGGCGCGATCGCTACCGACCGCTCGCATACGCACACCCCAGGTGGTCCGCATTGCCACCAGCGCCGCCACCACCAGAACGATGGTGATGACCAATCCCAGGGGTGGGATGCGGGCGGCGACATAGCTCGCCGTCAGTCCGTCGGGGATTCGTCCGCCCGGTTTGGGAAAAATCCAGAGCGAGGCACCGCCGGCGATGAATCCGGTGGCCAGTGTGACCATCAGCGGCTGCAGACGAAAGTAGGCGACGGCGATGCCGTTGAGCGCACCGAAGAGCCCGCCGACGATTATCCCGATGAGGGCGGCGGCCCAGAACGGGATGCCGTTGTTGCAGATGCCGGGTGTGCTGCAGTCGGTGGCCATGCCGCTGGGACCCAAGGTGAACAGCCGCAGCCCGACGGACGACAGCAGGACCGTGAAGATGCCGGCCAACCCCATTACCGGGCCCAGCGACAGGTCGATACCACCGACGAGCATGGTGAACGAGACGCCGATCGCTAGGCAGATCGAGGGCAGGTAGGTGGCGAAGAAGCTGGTCAGTGAATACGGGGTGAGCGAGTTGGGCGACAGTATCGTGTTGACCACGAAGAGGACGACCACCAGCACCGCGGTGGGCAGCCCGCGCCACCGGGTGGCCTGTTCGAGGAATCCGCTCAGTGGGTGGCCGGGTGCCGCAGCGCGAGGCACTTCGGCGGTCAGTGTGTCGGTCATTGGGTACCTCCGGTCGGTACAGAGCTCAGATCGTCGTCGGTTGCGTGCCCGATCAGACAGGCGTGGGCGATGGCCTCCTCGGTGACTTCGTCGCCGGCGAGTTCCTCGATGACCTTTCCTTGGTGGAGGATGTAGACGCGGTCGCAAATCTCCGCCAGCTCGTGGTCATCGCTAGAGACGACAACCGCCGCGGAGCTGTTGGAGGTCACCATCTCTCGCAGCATGCCGTGAATCTCGTTGCGGGTTTGCACGTCTACCCCACGGGTCGGGTCGTCGGCCAGCAACACCCGGGGCTTGATCCCGAGCCACCGGCCCACCACGACCTTCTGCTGGTTGCCGCCACTGAGGCTGCGGATCTGAGCCCGTCTATGGGTGACCAGGGCCATGCGGTGCATCACCAGCGACGGGTCGATCAGCTTCTTGAAGGCCATGGCAACGACACCGAGGTTCTCCTCGATGGAGCGGTGACCGAACACCATCTCCCGTTCGCGTTCCCCGGAGATGTACCCGATTCCACCGCGGACTGCGTCGGCAACCGATCGGATCCGGACCGGAACGCCATCGATGCGGATGTCGCCCTCCCGGCTGGTTACTGCCCCGTAGAGGCTCCGCAGGAGTTCTGACTGACCATTACCGCTCAGGCCCGAGACGCCCACGATCTCACCGGAATTGCCGTGCAGTGAAATCCGGCTGCCGAACTCGGCGACTTCGAGGTCGGCGACCTCGAGAACGCTGGTCGTCGTACTCTCCTCGGAGCCCGCAGATTCGCTGCGCGCCTTGCGTCGGCGAGCTGCCGATCCGGCTTGGATGTCACCGCCGGTCATGGCGGCCATCAGATCGTCGAGGTGGTGATCGCTGAGATCGTCGGTATGCAGGACGGTTCGCCCGTTGCGCAGTACGGTCGCGCTGCTACAGAACTCATCGACCTCCTCAAGTCGATGGGAGACGAACAAGACGGCCGCACCGGTGTCGGCAACCTCCCGCAGGATGGTGCCCACCCTGCCCACCTGGTCGCGGCGTAGGGACGCGGTCAGCTCGTCGATGATGAGCAGCCGCGGACGGTGTACCAGGACACGGGCCAGCTCTGCCAGACAGCGTTGGTCCAGCGGCAGCTCGCGGACCTTGGTGTCCAACACCGCTGCAGGCAGTCCGACGCGGTCGATGACCGCGGTGAGCGTGGCATCGGGGTTACGGGTGGACGCCAGCCCCAGCCGTGACGGCAGGGTGTTGATCAGGATGTTCTCGGCGACGGTGAGGTCACCGGACAGGGCGGTTTCTTGATAGGTGCCGTAGATCCCTGCGGCTCGGCTCGAAGCCGGATCCACGACATGGTGGCCGCCCGCCACCTCGATGCGTCCGGCGTCGGGGCGCACCACCCCGAGCAGCGCCTTGGACAGCGTGCTCTTTCCGGAACCGTTGCCGCCCATCAGTGCATGCACCGAGCCGGCCTGAACGCGGAGGTCGATGTTCTTCAGCGCCTGAACCGGGCCGAAGTTCTTGGATATTCCCGAGACGGTAAGTAGTTCGAGGGTGTCACTGGAAGAAGGCATCGATCTGCTCCTGTGAGACGGGGGCTTCCACTGCGAAGGTCTCGGGCTTTCCTTCGACCCGGCGCAGGGCTTCGTCGAGGCTGATGACCTCCATTCCGGGAGGTGTCCAGTCGCCCCTCTTACCGTCGCGGGTGATCGCAAGCGAGGGTGGAAGAAGGATGGTGTTGTCGACTATCGAGGAATCGATCGAATTCGGCTGCAGAACCCCGGGTTTGAGCTTGTCGCCGTCGAGTAGCTTGATGATGATGTTGAGTGCGTCGGCGCCGTCTGTCGGCGAGTACGGAACGGCCATGGTCTCGAGCTGGGGTAGCGTCTTCCACTTCTCCAGGAACCCCTTCGTGTAGTCACCGGTCATGTACTTCGGCAGCGGTACACCGGCAGACTCGAACGCCTGGATCACGCCGAGGCCCATGATGTCCTGTTCCAGGACGCCGTCGATATTGCTGTGACTGGACAGCACCGTCGACATGGCCTGCCGCGCCTTACCCTGATCCCAGTAGCCGGGCACGGTCGCGACCGTCTTGATGTCTGGGTAGTTGGCGAGGACTTCGGCGGCCGCCTTCTGCCGTGCGGTGTCGGATGGATTGCCAGGCAGCCCGGTGACCTGGACGATATCGCCCTTGCCGTCGAGTCCTTCAGCCAGCCAGCTGGTCTGGGTGGCGTACCAGGCCGCGTTGTTGGGAACGATGTTGATCGCGGACTTCGTTGGAGCCGGGTCGTTGATGATGAACGGCGTGATGCCGGCTGCCTTGAATTTCTCAGCGGCCACCTCGGCGGCTGCGCCAGAGGTGGGGGCGATCAACACCGCGTCGGGTTTGTCCAGCACGATCTGGTCGATCTGTGAGAGCTGCCGGTTGATGTCGGTGCCGGCGCTCACCAGCGTGAAATCCTTGAGCACCCCCTGGTCCTTGAGCTCCTGGGCGCGGTTCTGCAAGTTGGAGATGAACTGGGTTCTCCAGGTGTTGCCCGTGTAGCCATTGGAGATCGCGATCGTGTAGGGGCCACCGCGCTCCCCGGTGGACGTGGCTGCGTGGGTGTCGACGACGCAGCCTGCCACGAGGCCGATCGCACAGAGTGCGGCCACCGAGGCGAATCTCCGTCGCAGCGGGCGAGGGTGTCTCGTTGTCCTCACTGAATGGTCCTCATCGAAAGTTGCTCCTGACCTGCGTGTACGGCGTTGATGGCCACGCCTGCGGAAGTTATCCGGAAGGTCGCTCCGGTGTGTGTACGTATTCATTTGTGAGTGGTGACACTCTTGCACAGCCGTGCTGCGTGTGTCACTAGGTTCAGCAAAATTGGCTATGACTTGCCTATGACGTCGTGAAACAGGCTGGTCCCGCCTGACTGGCGCGATGCGGTGAATGGGGGTTGCCTTCTCGGCACCTCTTGTGCGACAGTGTGGCAAATCACAAATGTATACGTATTCAAGGAGGATCTGGTGGATCTGACCATCCGCAAAGTGGCCACCGTCACCGAGGAGGTGTACGGCGAGGGTGCAGGCTTGCTGGCCACGCCGCTGCGGCTCGCTGCCGCCATGGCTGTGATCAAGAACCCCTACGCCGGCGAGGTCGTCCAAGACCTCTCGTTGCTCTCGGAGAAGTACAGCCCCGAGCTCGGAGAGCGGTTGACCACACTCGCGGCCACCGCGTTGGGGACCCAAGCCACAGTGTTCGGTAAAGCCACGCTGGTCGGCGAGAACGGAGAGGTGCAGCACGGGTCCTCCATCATTCACACCAAGGCGTTCGGCGATTTTCAGCGCGCCGCCACCAAGGGCACGGCAGTGGTGCCTGCGGCGGAGAAGCGAGGCGGGGTGGGCGCAACGCTCGACCTGTCGCTGCGCAGCGCGCACGACGGTGGATCGCTGGCCGACACCGATGTCTCGCAGTTGTTCAGCTGGGAGGTCCGCGTCGCCGACGCACCACACGCCGACGAAATCCTGGTGATCGTCGTCCTCGGCGACGGCGGCCGCCCCGACGTCCGTAAGGAGGCCTGACGAGATGATCGAACAGACGGTAGGGTTCATCGGCCTGGGCATCATGGGCGGGCGCAACTGCGACAACCTGCTCGCCGCAGGAGTGAACCTGGTCGTCCACGACCAGGATTCAGCAGCGGTCGGCCGACTCGTCGATGCCGGCGCCAAAGCCGCCACAACACCGCGTGAAGTCGCCGAAAGCAGTGACGTCGTGCTGCTTTCACTGCCGGACACACCCCAGGTCGAGGCGGTGACCTTCGGTGAGGACGGCTTGATTCACGGATCTCGGGAAGGTCAGACCATCGTCGACCTCTCCTCGGTCGCGCCGACGACTCCCCAGCGCATCGCCGCCCAGCTGAAGCCCCGCGGACTGTCCTGGCTCGACGCACCGGTGAGCGGCGGACCGGCCGGTGCCGCTGCCGGATCGCTGACGATCATGGTTGGCGGCGACGAGGAGGTGCTGGCATCGGTACGGCCGATCCTCGAAATCATCGGCGGACGCGTGGAATACATGGGGGGGTCCGGGATGGGTGCCACCACAAAGAGCATCAACCAACTAGCCATCGGAATCCAGATGATGGCCATGGCCGAGGCGTTCACCGTCGGTACCAAGGCAGGCATTCCGGCCAAACGTCTCTACGAGGTCCTCTCGACGAGTACTTCGAGATGCTGGGTGATGACCGAACTGGTCAAGAACATCGTGCTGGAGAACGACTTCGACAATCCGAGGTTCGCGATCCGGCTGATCGCGAAGGACATGCGGATCGCCGCGCAGTATGCCACCGAACTCAAGGTGCCAGCGGCCGCGACGGCGCTATCGGCCCAGATGTTTTCGGTGGCTGAAGGACTGGGCTGGGGCGGCATGGACCAGATGGCCGTGATGAAGCTGTTCGGCAACGCAACCGGCATCGACGAATGGTGAAGGGACCCGGAGGATGACCCTAGCGTCGGAGTCCGCGGTTCGGGCGACGGCTCACACCCGCCCGGAGAACCCGGCACAAGGCGATCGGCATCCCTCGGTTCTCACCGTCGGCGCAACCTTGATGGCCAAGGCCGCCCAGTCCGCCGAGGTCCCGGGTCGAGTGGGGGCCGTACCCACCGGCCAGACGATCGAGGATTCCCGACCGCGGAAAGTGACAGCGACAAACAGAACGGCGGCCACCACATGATGCGCACCATCACCCACTGGATGAACAACGACCACTTTGCAGGGGATAGCGGCGCGACGGAGCCCGTCACCAATCCCGCTACCGGCTCGGTGACCGGCGCGGTCGCATTGGCGTCCACCAGGGACGCTCGCGCGGTGATCGATGCGGCCGCCGTGGCCTTCCCCGCCTGGCGGGACACCTCGCTGGCCAAGCGCACCTCGATCCTGTTCGCCTTCCGGGAGCTGCTCAACGCCCGCAAACAGGAACTGGTCGCCCTCATCACCGCCGAACACGGCAAGGTCCTCTCCGACGCGCTCGGCGAGGTCACCCGCGGCCAGGAGGTCGTCGAATTCGCCTGCGGCATCCCGCACCTGCTCAAGGGCGGGTTCACCGAGAAC
>NZ_NVQF01000085.1 GCF_002592005.1 Mycolicibacterium palauense
GTGGGCCGCGTAAGAGGTGTGTAAGGGCCAGGGGTGCGGCCGGGGCGGCGGGCACCGGCGCGAGCACGGGCGGTGCCGCGCCCGGCGGCACGGCGGCACCCGGAACGGCCGGTCCCGGCGTGGTTCCCGGTGCGGTGGCGACCGGTCCGGGCGCGGGGCCGGCGGGCAGCTGCATCGGCCCGATCCCCGCCGTCGGGCCCGCCGGCGCGTGGTTGAGCGGGATGTCGGTGCCCGGGATCACCCGTACCGGCACCTCGGGAGCGGCACCGGGGACGGTAGCGGCACCGGGCGCGGGCACGCCGAGCCGGACCGGCCGTTCGGGATTGGGCGGTGCGGCCGGCGGCGGGTCATCGGGAAGCTTGGTGTTCAGCGGGGGCGGCGGGACGCCCTCGGCGGGCTTGGGAGTGCCCACCACGACCCAGTTGCCCGCGGGATCCAGCACCAGGTGGGCGGTGTCCTTGGAGGGGATCATGCCCAGATTGCGGGCAGCCTCGGCCAACGCCGGGGCGGCTTGCGCCTCCAGGACCTGACGCTCCAGGGCCTCCTTCTGCTGCATCAGTGCATTGTTGGTCTGGCGGATGTTGCCCAGTTGGTAGGAACGCTCGGCGGCGTCGGTGGACAGCCACAGCGTGACACCCAGGCCCAACCCGAGCGCGGCGATCACCAGCACCACGAACGGAACCCGGGCGGCGAGCTTGCGGGGACTGAGGTCGATGGCGGACAGCCGGGTCAGCAACCGCTCTTTGAGCGGAGGACGGACGACCTTGGGGGCCTTGGCCTTCCGCGCCTTGGCACGGGCCTTCGCCTGGCTGGCGTTCTTGGCCGGCACCCGCTTGCGTTCGGGCGTGGTGACCGGTGCGCGGCGCACCGCCTGCGGCTGGCGTGACGGACCGGCGACCTTGCCCGCCTTGCCCTTCCGCGGACGGTTTCCCCGCGGGACCGGTTCGGCGGCCCGCCGTTGCGCGGGCCGCGCCCGGCCGCCCGGTCCCCCGTCGCCGCGTTGCTGCTCGCCCCGGCGGGGCTTGCGGGCCCGGCGGTCCGCGTCCTCGCGCCCCGAACCCCGCGTGTTGGTCGCGTCCTTCTTGGTCTTCATGACCGGCCCCTCCCTGTCAGACGCTCCACTGCCCTCAACCGCACGGCGGCGCTACGCGGATTGCGCTCGATCTCGGCGGCGTCGGCGCGTTCGGCACCGCGCGTCAAGGACATGAATTCCGGCTCGTGGCCGGGCAGTTCGACCGGCAGACCCGATGGCGTGCGGCTGGCGGTGGCCGCGGCGAAGGCGCGCTTGACGATCCGGTCCTCCAGGGACTGGTAGGACATCACCACCGCGCGGCCCCCCACCGTGAGCGCGTCGAGCGCCGCGGGCAGGGCCGCCGCCAGCGAGTCCAGTTCGGCGTTGACCGCCACCCGCAGCGCCTGGAAGGTCCGCTTGGCGGGGTGTCCTCCGGTGCGGCGGGCCGGTGCCGGGATGGCGTCGTAGAGCAGTTCGACCAGCTCGGCGGTGGTGGCGAACGGGGCCTGCCGGCGACGCCGGACGATATGGCCGGCGATGCGCCCGGCGAACCGTTCCTCCCCGAATTCCCGGAGCACCCGCGCCAGCTCTTTCTCGTCGTAGGTGTTGAGGATGTCGGCCGCGGTCAGCGGCAGGTCCGGGTCCATCCGCATGTCCAGCGGCGCGTCGGACGCGTAGGAGAATCCGCGTTCGGCACGGTCGAGCTGCATGGAGGAAACACCGAGGTCCAACAGCACACCCGACACCGAATCCATTGCCGGATAACCGGTCTGCTCCAGGGCTTCGGACAATTCGTCGTAGCGGGTGCGAACCAGCCGCACCCGGTCGCCGAACCGCTCGAGTCTGGCCCGGGCGATCCGCAGTGCCGTCGGGTCACGGTCGAGGCCGATCACCGTCAGTCCGGCGAAGCTGCTCAGGAAGCGTTCGGTGTGTCCGCCGGCGCCCAGGGTGCCGTCGACGAGGACCGCCCCGGCGGCGTCGGGATGGTGACGGGTCAGCGCGGGGGCCAGCAGCTCCACGCAGCGGTCCAGCAGGACCGGTACATGGCCGAAATCGTCAGCCACCGCGAAACCTCCAGCCTCCCTGCGGCGGGGGTGGCGACCGGGCGCCTGTGCACCGAGGTCCCTGTCCGAGTGTGCGGACCTGACGTTGGGGAAGTACGTCAGGGCCGCCCCGCACCTGGCGTGGGGGAAGTACGCCAGGGTCGGTTCGGGCAGAGGCCACGATGCACGGGCAGCCGCCGGATCGGCCTGTCGGTCAAATGATGTCGCGGAGTGCTTCATCGCTGGCCGCGGAGAAGTTCTCTTCGTGTGTTTGCTGGTAGTCGTTCCAGGCCTCGGCGTCCCAGATCTCCAGGTAGTCGACCGAACCGATGACCACGCAGTCCTTGGACAGGCCGGCGTAGCGGCGGTGGTCGGCCGACAGGGTGATCCGGCCCTGGCCGTCGGGATGCTGTTCGTCAGTGGCCGCGGCGAGATTCCGCAGGAACGCCCGGGCTTCGGGATTGCTGCGGGACGCCTGCGCGGCCCGCCGGGCCAGCTGCTCGAACTCCGCGCGGGGGTACACCGCCAGGCTGTGGTCTTGGCTCTTGGTGACCATCAACCCTCCTGCCAGTGCATCGCGGAACTTGGCGGGCAACGTAAGCCGCCCTTTGTCGTCGAGCTTGGGCGTGTAGGTGCCGAGGAACACTCGCCACCTCCCACCTGTCCGGAACCCCCTGCGCTCCGTCCTCCGCCACCATACCCCACAACGCCCCACCTTTCTCCAATTCTCGCCACCTGAGCGCCGTGTCGCCCCACCCGATGCCACGAAACCCCCACAGGGAGTGACCCGGACGCCGGTCGCGGCGCCCCGCGGCCGCCGAGGGAGTGGAGAAAATCCCAGTTCAGGGTGCTATTGCGCGGAAGCAGAGAAGACTATCGCCCGGTGGGGGAAGGTGGGGGATGCACGACCCCGCGTGCCCGAACCGCTACCGAAACGCAATATCCCAATGCGATAACGGCGGCTGCGACCGGGAGGCCGAGGGTCCCAGCGACGACAGCGGGGCAGCCATCCGGCTGCCCCGCTGTCGATGTGGTCTTAGACGATGTATTTAGAGGATGTATGTGGTCCTGGACCGTGTCCCCGATCGGTGGACGGTCACTCGTCGAAACGACGGCGGAACCGGTCCTCCATGCGACTGGTGAAGGAACCTCCGGCGCCCTTGGCCTTCTTGGCCTTCGCCGCGGACGGTCCCGGACCCGACTTGTCCTTGCCGGCCACCCGGGGGCCGGTGATGGCGAACACCACACCTGCGAACATCACGACGAATCCCACCACCGAGAGGATGGGGAAGCTGCCGATCATGGTCGCCTTGAACGCGACCCCGGAGACCAGCATCGCCAGGCCGATCACGAAGAGCGCAGCACCCTGGAGCCGACGGCGCGCCGAGGGGGCCCGGAAAGTTCCGCCCCGAACACTCGAGGCGAACTTGGGGTCCTCGGCATAGAGAGCGCTCTCGATCTGATCGAGCATGCGCTGCTCATGATCGGAGAGTGGCATTCGTCCCTCCTTGCCGGCACGGCGGGTCATTCGCGGATAAGTCTGCAGACGCCAGGTAACGAGCGTCTAACAACGATGATACGAGGTGAATCTACGCCGTACCACCTACTTCTACTGTCGATTGTATGACGCCGCCGCGGCCCGCCGTACGCCCTATCCCCGAGGCGGTCGCCGACGATAATGAAAGCACCAATCGGCGGCAGGGAAGAGCCCCTGAGAGAGTCCAGGAGAAGGTCCCTGAGAGATTCATCGAGAGATTCACCGCCGTGACGACCGACCAGGGAGGGCAGCAGGCCTTGACGACCCATCTCGTCGACCTGTCGCCGCAGGACATGGCCAGCCGGCTCGGCGACGCGCTGCGGGTCTACGTGGACGCCATGCGGTATCCGCGCGGAACCGAGGACCAGCGCGCCGCCATGTGGCTGGAGCACTCCCGCCGCCCCGGATGGAAGGCCGTCGCGGCGCTGCAGGCCCCGGGCGGTCCCGGCGCCGGGATCCCGGCCCCCGGCCAGCCGGGGCGGGCCCCGCTGTTGGGGGTGGCCTACGGCTACTGCGGCGCCCCGAACCAGTGGTGGCAGCAGCAGGTGGTGCAGGGTCTGCGCCGGGCGGGCAGGTCCCCCGACGACATCGACGCGCTGATGACCGACTACTTCGAACTCACCGAACTGCACATCCATCCGCGCGCCCAGGGTCACGGGCTCGGTGAGGCGCTGACGCGCCGGCTGCTGCAGGGGCGGACCGAGGCCAACGTGCTGCTGTCCACCCCCGAGATCAACGGCGAGTCCAACCGGGCGTGGCGGCTCTACCGGCGTCTGGGCTTCACCGATGTCATCCGCGATTACCACTTCGCCGGGGACCCCCGGGCCTTCGCCATCCTGGGCCGGCGCCTGCCGCTGTGAGACGCCGGTGGCGCTGACCTCGGCGCTGCCGCCACCTTCGGCGCGGACGTCTGGCACCATTACCGGCGTGCGCGTCCCTCGCCGACACCGCCGCATGCGTCTGCTGGCGCTGGCCGTGCTCCTGCTCGTCGTCGCCCCACTGGCCGTCGGGTGTGTGCGGGTCCGCGCCTCACTCACCGTCTCCCCCGACGATCTGGTGTCCGGCCAGATCATCACCGCCGCCAAACCCCGCAATGACCAGGACAAGGGTCCGCAGCTGGTGAACAATCTGCCGTTCGCGCAGAAGGTGGCGGTGTCCGAGTACGAAAACGACGGCTACGTCGGGTCCGAGGCGGTGTTCGCCGACCTCACCTTCGCCGAGTTGCCGCAGCTGGCCGGCATGAATCCGGACGCGGCCGGCGTCGACATCACGCTGCGGCGGGCCGGCAGCCTGGTGATCCTCGAGGGGCGCGTCGACCTGACCTCGCTCAACGACTCCGACGCCGAGGTGTCGCTGACGGTGTCCTTCCCCGGCGAGGTGACCTCCACCGACGGCGACCGCATCTCCACGGGCACGGTGCAGTGGACGCTGGAGCCCGGCATCGTCAACACCATGAGCGCCCAGGCCCGCTACACCGACCCGAGCACCCGTTCGTTCGCCGGCGGTGCGATGGTGCTGGGGATCACCTCGGCGATCGTGGCCGGCCTGATCGCCGTGCTGGCCTGGACGGCCCGCGACCGCTCCCCCAAGGTCTCCCGGGGCTCAGGGGGTTCAGGCACCGGCGAGGACCACACCGCGTAGTTCGAGATGACTGTTCGACGTCACCGTTCGAGATCACCGTTGGAGGTCACCTGGTCGGGGCCCGGCGGGCGGCGGGAACGCACAGCCCCGCGGCGACACCGCCGACCCGGCGGGCCGTCTGGGTCACGCGAACCCGGCCCGACGCTCTAGTCTGAATGCACCGGGGGGCCACAGGCGCACACTGAGCCGCAACAGCGGCCACAGCAAGGAGCAAGACAGAAAGGGGCCCGGCGCTGAGCGTTCAAGCACCTGCGCCGTCGACCGCGGAACTGACCGGCGCCGTCACCGATCAACTGCGGGGCTACCTGCAGAACCGCCGCGAGGGCGCCGCCTACATCGGGGCTGACTACGACGGACTCATCGCGATCCTGGAGGACTTCGTCCTGCAGGGCGGGAAACGGCTGCGACCGGCGTTCGCCTACTGGGGCTGGCGTTCGGTGGCGGAGCCACCCGTGGGAGCGGTGGCGGAGCCACCCATCGGAGCGGTGGCGGAGCCACCCATCGGAGCGGTGGCGGAGCCACCCGTGGGAGCACATTCCGGGGCCACCGTTGCGCAGGCCCCCGACGACATCATGCTGCTGTTCGGCGCACTGGAGCTGCTGCACGCCTGCGCCCTGGTGCACGACGACGTCATCGACGACTCCGACACCCGGCGCGGCCGGCCCACCGCGCACATGCGCTTCGCGGCCCTGCACCGCGGCCAGGACTGGCGGGGTTCGGACCGGCAGTTCGGCATCTCGGCGGCCATTCTGCTCGGTGACCTGTCACTGGTGTGGGCCGACGACATCGTGGCCACCGTCGACCTGCCCCTCGACGCGCACCGCCGGGTGCAGCGGGTCTGGGCCGATATCCGCACCGAGGTGCTGGGTGGCCAATACCTCGACATCGTCTCCGAGTCCAGCGGTGCGGACTCCATCGATTCGGCGATCACCGTCAACACCTACAAGACGGCCTCCTACACGGTGACCCGTCCGCTGCAGCTGGGCGCCGCCGCGGCCGCCGACCGCCCGGACGTGCAGGCGATCTTCCAGCAGGTGGGTACCGACCTGGGGATCGCGTTCCAGCTGCGCGACGACGTGCTCGGCGTGTTCGGCGACCCCGCGGTGACCGGGAAGCCCTCCGGTGACGACCTGCGCTCCGGCAAACGCACGGTGCTGCTGGCCGAGGCGGTGGAGCGCGCCGACGAGACCGACCCGCTGGCGGCCAAGCTGCTGCGCGCCTCGATCGGCACCGAGCTCAGCGATGCCCAGGTCCGCGAGCTGTGCCAGACCATCGAGAGCGTCGGCGCCCTGGCCGCCGTCGAGGATCGCATCGCGTTCCTGACCCGGCGCGCGCTGGACGCCGTGGCCGCCGCCCCGATCGACGCCCAGGCCAAGGCCGGGCTGGCCGAACTCGCCAGATTGGCCTCCAACCGGACCGCCTGACCACCCTGAAACGCCTGAAACCCCTGACGCCGATGTCTTCTCCCGCGGATCCTCCGGTGACCACCGGCCGTTCCCGGCGGGGTGGGCGGCTGTCCGGCCACATCGGGCGGTTGAAGCAGTTCGCCGAGAGCGACGACGCCCGCCCCGCCCTGCTGGGTTTCCTCGGCGCGGTGATGATCACCGCCGGTGGGCTGGGTGCGGGCAGCACCCGCCTGCACGACCCGGTCCTGGAGGCCGCGCACCTGTCGTGGCTGCGGTTCGGCCACGGGCTGGTGGTGTCGTCGCTGCTGCTGTGGGGCGGTGTCGCGGTCATGCTCGCCGCCTGGTTGTGGCTGGGCCGGCGGGTCCTCGGTGGGCACGTCACCGAGTACACGCTGGTGGCCACCACCGGCTTCTGGCTGGCCCCGCTGCTGTTGTCGGTGCCGTTGTTCAGCCGCGACACCTATTCGTATCTGGCCCAGGGGGCGCTGCTGCGCGACGGTTTCGACCCGTACGCGGTCGGACCGATCGAGAATCCGAACAGCCTGCTGGACAACGTGAGCCCGATCTGGACGACCACCACCGCGCCCTACGGCCCGGCGTTCATCCTGGTCGCCAAGTTCGTCACCATGCTCGTCGGCGACAACGTCATCGCCGGGACCATGGTGCTGCGGCTGTGCATGCTGCCCGGGCTGATCCTGCTGATCTGGGCGGCGCCCCGGGTGGCGAGGCACATCGGCGCCAGCGGCCCGGTCGCGCTGTGGGTGTGTGTGCTCAACCCGCTGGTGATCATCCATCTCATGGGCGGTGTGCACAACGAGATGCTGATGGTCGGGCTGATGATGGCCGGCATCGCGCTGACCTTCATGCGCCATCCGGTCGCCGGGGTCGCCCTGGTGGCCACCGCGGTCGCGGTCAAGGCGACCGCCGGGCTGGCCCTGCCGTTCCTGGTGTGGGTGTGGGCGCGCCAGTTGCGGTCCGGCCCCGCCCGCGCGCGCGGCCCGGTCGCGGCGTTCGCGCTGGCGGTGTCGGGATCGGTGGCGGTGTTCGCGGCGGTCTTTCTGGTGCTGTCCTGGCTGGCCGGGGTGGGCCTGGGCTGGCTGACCGCCCTGGCCGGCTCGGTCAAGATCATCAACTGGCTGACCGTGCCCACCGCGATCGCCAACGTCACCAACGCGGTGGGCGGGCTGTTCTTCGGCGTCAATTTCTATGCGGTGCTGGAGGCGACCCGCATCGCCGGCATCCTGATCATCGCCGTGTCGGCGCCGGTGTTGTGGTGGCGGTTCCGCCACGACGACCGCGAGGCACTGATCGGGATCTCGCTGCTGATGGTGGTGGTCGTGCTGTTCGTGCCCGCGGCGCTGCCGTGGTACTACACCTGGCCCCTGGCGGTGGCCTCGGCGCTGACACAGTCACGGGCCTGGGTGGCCGCCATCGCCGGGTTCTCCACCTGGATCATGGTCATCTTCAAACCCGATGGCTCCCACGGCATGTACTCGCCGATCCACGTCGCGCTGGCCACCGCGTGCGCGATCGCCGCCTGGTATGTGCTCTCCCGCGCCCGGGACCGCGACGCCGACCCCGCGGTGCCCGGTTCCCGGTAGGTACCCGGTCGGAGCCGGTGAGTGGCCCGGGGGCCGGTCAGTACGCCAGGGCCTGGGCGCGACGTACCACCTCGCGCGCCTGGTGGGCGTGCAGGGCGTCGACCGGTCGGCCATTGGGTTGCGATTCCCGGGATCCGTCGACGGTGATGGTCAGCGAGGGGTCCGGGGTGAACAACCAGCGGATGATCTCGGTGTCGTGGTACCCGCCGTCGCGCAGCACCGCCAGCAGGCCGGGAAGCGGTTTGACGACCGCCCCGGAAGCGGTGAAGAACGCCTTGGGCACCACCACGGTTCCGTCGCGGCGCACCGCGATCAGATGGCCGTCGCGCAGATGCTGGTGCACCTTGGTCACCGGGATCCCGAGCATCTGGGCGACGTCGGGCAGATTTACCACGGGTTCGTCCGGGTCGAGTACGTCGTCACCGGCCGGAATGCTGCTCACGACCCCAAGTCTAGGATCTCGCGCCGGTGCGGTTCCACCGCTTGGCGCGCGGCGGCCACGTCGGGTTTCGTCCGCGGGCCCCGCGGCCACCTACGATGGCCCCGTGAACGGCCCCATGACGCAGGACCCGTTGGAGGGCACTGTGCTGGACGGCCGCTACCTGGTGGAGACCCGGATCGCCACCGGCGGCATGTCCACGGTGTACCGGGGCACCGACATCCGGCTGGACCGGCCGGTGGCCCTGAAGGTGATGGACGCCCGCTACGCCGGCGATCAGCAGTTCCTGACCCGCTTCCAGATGGAGGCGCGCGCGGTGGCCCGGCTGAAGGATCCCGGGCTCGTCGCGGTCTACGACCAGGGCCTCGACGGGCAGCATCCCTTCCTGGTGATGGAGCTCATCGACGGCGGGACGCTGCGGGAGCTGCTGCGGGAGCGCGGCCCGATGCCCCCGCACGCGGTCACCGCCACGCTGCGCCCCGTACTGAGCGGGCTGGCGGTCGCCCACCGCGCGGGCCTGGTCCACCGCGACGTCAAGCCCGAGAACGTGCTGATCTCCGATGACGGGGAGGTCAAACTGGCCGACTTCGGTCTGGTGCGCGCCGTCGCGCAGGCCGGTATCACCTCCACCAGCGTGATCCTGGGCACCGCCGCATACCTGTCGCCCGAGCAGGTGAGCAGCGGGGCCGCCGGCCCCCGCAGCGACGTGTACTCGGTGGGCGTGATGGCCTACGAGATGCTCACCGGGGCAACACCGTTCGACGGCGACAACGCGTTGTCGGTGGCCTACCAGCGGATGGACCACGACGTGTGCGCGCCGAGCCTGGTCATCGCCGGGGTGCCGCCGCAGTTCGACGAGTTGGTGCTGCGGGCCACCGCCCGCGATCCGGCCGCACGCTACGCCGACGCGCTGGACATGGCCGCCGAGCTGGACGCCATCGCCGAGGAGCTGCGGTTGCCGGCCTTCCGGGTTCCGGCGCCGCGGAACTCCGCACAGCACGCGTCGGCGGTCCTGCACCACACCCGCTTCGGCACCGACATCCCCACCGAGATCCCCACCGAGATCTCCCCCGGGGCCGCCACCGAGCACCGGCCCGTCGCGGCGCCTCCGGTCAGGCACCCGACCCGGGTGCTCGCCCGCACCCCCGAGGACGGGCCCGGCCGGGCCGACGGCGTATCCGCCGCGTCCCCGGGCGACTCCCCCGACCGTGCTGCCGAGGACCCGTACGAGGGCTTCGCCGGGCAATTCGCCGGGATCGAGCTGGCCGATTTCGCCTGGGCGCGTCAGCGGGCGCGCCGGATGACGCTGGTGTGGGCCACGGTGGTGCTGGTGATCACCGCCGCGGTCGCCGCGGGCGCCTGGGCGCTCGGCAGCAACCTCAACACGCTGCTCGGCCTGCCCTGACCGGCCCGGCTCAGTCGCGCAGCATCTCCGCGACCAGGAACGCCAGTTCCAGGCTCTGCTGGGTGTTCAGCCGAGGATCGCACGCCGTCTCGTAGCGTCCGGCCAGATCGCTGTCCGAGATGTCCTGGGCGCCGCCCAGGCATTCGGTGACGTTCTCGCCGGTGATCTCCACGTGGATGCCGCCGGGGTGGGTGCCCAGCGCGTGGTGCACCTCGAAGAAGCCCTGCACCTCGTCGACGATCCGGTCGAAGTGGCGGGTCTTGTAGCCGGTCGAGGACTCGTGGGTATTGCCGTGCATCGGGTCGCACTGCCAGATGACCTGATGCCCAGAGGCCTGCACCTTCTCGATGATCGGCGGCAGCACGTCGCGGACCTTGCCGTTGCCCATCCGGCTGACCAGCGTCAGGCGGCCCGGCACGTTGTGCGGGTCGAGTCGCTCGACGTATTCCACGGCCAGCTCCGGCGAGGTGGTGGGCCCGATCTTGACCCCGATCGGGTTGGCGATGACCTCGGCGAACGCGATGTGCGCGCCGTCGAGCTGCCGGGTGCGCTCGCCGATCCAGAGGTAGTGCGCCGAAAGGTCGTAGAGCTTGGAGTTGTCGCCGTCGACGGTGCTGTCGGCCAGCCGCAGCATCGCGCGTTCGTAGTCGAGCACCAGTGCCTCGTGGCTGGCGTAGATGTCGGCGGCGTCGAGGTTGCGGTCGTTGACCCCGCAGGCCGTCATGAAGCGCAGGCCGCGGTCGATCTCGCCGGCCAGGGCCTCGTAGCGGGCGCCGGCCGGGGAGGTGCGCACGAATTCGCGGTTCCAGTCGTGCACCTGGTGCAGCGAGGCCAGGCCCGAGGAGGTCAGCGCACGCACCAGGTTCATCGCGGCGCTGGCGTTGGCGTAGGCGCGGACCAGTCGCGAGGGGTCGTGCTCGCGGATCGCGGCGTCCGGGGCGAATCCGTTGACCATGTCGCCGCGGTAGGACTTCAGTCCGAGCGCATCGGTGTCCGAGGACCGCGGTTTGGCGTACTGCCCGGCGATGCGGGCGACCTTGACCACCGGCATGCTGGAGCCGTAGGTCAGCACCACCGCCATCTGCAGCAGGGTGCGGATGTTGGCGCGGATGTGGGGTTCGGTGTTGTCGACGAACGTCTCGGCGCAGTCGCCGCCCTGCAGCATGAACGCCTCACCGCGGGCCACCTGGGCCAGCTGGGCCTGCAGCTTCTCGACCTCGGCGGGAACCGTGACCGGCGGTACGCTCTCCAGCACCGTGCGCATGGCCTTGGCGGCGTCGGCGTCCCAGCTGGGCTGCTGCACGGCCGGCTTGGCCAGGGCGGCGTCGAGCCGCGCGCGCAGTTCGGCGGACAGCGGCGGCAACGACGGTAGCTGCTCGATCGGTACGTCAACGGTCCAGTTCACCCGTCCATGGTAAACGGTCCAAACAGCGCTTTTTTCCACCCACGGGTGGGCTCCCACCCGTCGTGCGGGTCAGAGCATCACACCGAACATGATCGCCATGCCGGCGGCCATCATCGCCTGGCCGATCGCCCCGACATGCTCGTAGGCCGGGGCGCCGGGATTGTCGCGCCGCTCGGTGAAGAACCGGTAGAGCCACCACAGCGCCGCGAGCGCGAAGAACACCGTCCAGAACCAGTCCACGGCGTTGATCCACGCGGGGTGGCCGTGGGCGCCGTGCTGGTGGGCGCCCATCTCCATGCCCTGCATCGACGTCATGTCGTGCTGCATGTCCGGGGCCATTTCCTGTCCCCCGGTGTCCTGTCCCCCGGTGCCCTGGCCCGGCAGCACGCGGCCCATCACCGCATACATCCAGGCCATCGCGAACATCATCAGGGCGTGGTAGCCGTTGAGCAGCCGGTGCCCGGCATCGGTGGCCAGAAGCGCGACGAACCACACCGTGGCCAGCAGGAAGAAGATCATCGGCGGGATGTTGGGCACCTCGGTGCCCTTCGGCCAGGCCATCACCGCCATCGCCACCGACATGACGAAGTGCAGCCCGTGGCCGACCACGTGGCGTGGCGCGCGGTCTCCGATCGCCACGGAGTACACCGTTTCGGCGGCGCTGAGCACGAACAGGATGGTGACCACCCAGCGCAGGGTCAGATCGGCGATCACGACGACATCCCCTCCCGCTTGGCGGCCCGCCAGCCCAGCGCGACGTCGACGGCTAGGAACAGCGCCAGGGTCAACCCGAACAGCGGCACGAACCACCCGATGCCGGCCAGCAGCAGCACCGCCAGCACCGCCTCGTGCGGGCGCAGCGACCCCAGCGCCCCGCGGCGCGGCCCGGTGGGCAGCACGAACGCACCGTCCCGGGTCGGCCGGCGCCGCCACCACATCCGGTAGCCGAGCAGGATGGCGGCGATCAGCACGACGGCGGTGCCGACCAGCAGGATCTGGTTGAGGACGCCGAACAGGATCCCCATGTGGGCGCCGATGATCCAGTCGGTCAGCTTGGCCAGGAACGGCCAGTCGGCGAAGTCGACCCGGTCGGTGACCGCGCCGGTGTCGGGGTCCACGGAGATGGCGTCGTAGCGGGTGGGCCAGCTGCGCTTGTTCTCGCTGACCTGCCAGCCCTGGCCCGCTTCGCTCGGCGGGTACATCCAGATCGGGTCGACCAGATGGGCCCGCTGTGCCGCGTGCAGGGCGGTGTCGGCCCCGGCCAGCATCTGCGCCTCGCCCAGCACGGCGCCGTCCTGTCCCGACCGGGCGTCGTCGTGCCCGCCGTGGTGGTGGGCGTGCGCGTCGGCGCCGCCGGCGGCGCCCGGGGCGGTGTCGGGCAGGGTCGTGTCGACCGCCGGCGGTTTCTGATCCAGGTGGCTTTGCACCAGGTCGATGGACTGCCCGGCCCATCTCGACCACGTCATGCCCGACACCGACAACAGCAGCAGCCCGGCGATCATCCAGACGCCCAGCGCGCCGTGCCAGGTCAGCAGCCGGCGCCGGCCGGTGGCATCGCGGTCGGGGACGAACAACCGGCGCAACCGGCCGGTGCCGGCACGCTGCCCGATCCACAGGGCCAGGCCCGCCAGCGCGACCACCCACAGCCAGCTGGCGGCCAGCTCGCTGTAGTTGCGGCCCACCGCGCCCAGGTGCAGGTTGCGGTGGAACTCGTCGAGCCACGCCCGCAACGGCATCCACTGCCCGTAGGTGGTCAGCGCGCCGCGGACCTCGCCGGTGTAGGGGTCGACGAACACGGTGCGGGCGTAGTCCTCCGGCACGTCGTCGACGGCCAGGGTGACCTGGGTCGTCTCGTTGTCCGCGGCGGGCGGACGGATGCTGGTCACGGCGCCCTCCGGGTGTGCCCGCCGGGCCGCGCCGATCTGTTCGGTCAGCGGCAGCCGCTGCTCGCCGACCCGCTCGACGGTCAGCTCGTGGCGGTTGACGAGGTTGTCGATCTGCGGGACCAGCGCGTACAGCAGTCCGGTGAACGCCGCCAGCAGGATGAACGGCCCCACGAAGATCCCGGCATAGAAATGCAGCCGCACCAGCAGCGGACGCACCCGCGCCCAGGCGCCGGCCTGCGGCCGGTCGCCGGTCTCGGTGCCGGTGTCCGGGGCCGGCATCGTCTCGTCACGCGGATCGTCCAGGGGGGTTTGACTCACGGTGGGGGCGCTTTCGGTCGAGGGCACGACTCAGCCCGCGCTGAGTCTCCGCAGCATTAGTCGGCGCCGGGGCGGGTGGAGTTCCCGCTCAGCGGTCTCGGTTCCAGCTGTCCATGACCGTGTCGGTGCCGACCATCAGCTGGAAGCGCCGCAGGTTGTGGCGGGCGTCGACGAGCGCGTCATGGGTGTCGCGGGGCCGCGGCGGCATGCGCGGAGAGCCCCGGTCCTCCCAGAACTGGCGCAGTTCGCGGGTGAATCGCGGGATCTGCGGCGGCAGGCTGGTCATCGGCCCCCACAGCTGGCACAGCGCGACGTGGTCGTAGGCGGCCACCCACGCCCACAGTTCGATCGGCTCGTCGCCGTCGACGCCGAGGAACTCCTCGAGGTCCTCGCGGATCCGCCGCCGGGAGCGCCACAGCTGCGAGGACGGCGGCGGCAGTTTCGGCAGCACGTGCTTGCGCACCCAGCTGCCGGCCTGCTCCGGGGGGAACTCTGACGACACCGCGTAGTACTCACGACCGTCCTCGGCCGCCACCCCGATGGAGATCAGTTCGATGGTGCGCCCGTTGTCGATGAACTCGGTGTCGTAGAAGAACCGCACGCGAGCACCCTATCCAGCGGCGCCGCCCGCCGGTTCCGACACCTGCCCGGTACGCCGCGGCGGGGCCGCGGCGTGGATCTCGCGGTCGAGTTCGGCGTCCACGGCATCGTCGTCGGGAAAATGCGGCATCCCCGACACCGCGTCCTGCAGCCACAGCTTGGCCTGCACCACCGGGCGGCGCAGCCAGCGCTCGCGTTCCAGCGCGCGGTGCATCTTGTGCGGGTGGCCCGTGTAGCGCCAGCGCGCCCACGGCGCGTGCGGCCGCGAGAGCCGCAGCGCACCGACCACCAGCAGCGGCGTGATGAACATGCCGACCAGCCCCGTCCAGACCTTGCCCTTGAGCAGCACCACCACCGCCATCGCCAGAGTGGCCACCGCCGCACCGACCACCACGACGCGCGCGCCCGGGGTCTCGTCCTCGCGCCAGATGGTGATGTCGAAGAACGACAGCGGGTTGAAACCCATGATCAGCAGCCCCGCCACGGCGACGGCGGCGAACACCGCATCGACCGAGGTCCGGCCGTCCTCGGCCCAGTACACGTCCTCCAGGTGCAGGATCAGCGCGAACTCGTCGAGCACCAGCGCGGCGCCGATCCCGAAGAACACCGCGGCCACGGTGAACTCGACCACGCCGCCGTTGACCGCCAGCGTGACCATGGTGAGCCCGGACAGCAGCACCAGGACGACGCCGATCACGACGTGGTGGATGTGCAGACCCCCGCCGCCGGAGATGTTGTGCGGCTGCCACCACTTGCGGGGAGCGGTGGAATCGGCGTGGGCCCGGATGTATCGGACGATGGTCCGGGTCACGAAGAACGTGGCGATGAAGGCGATCAGGCAACAGATCAGCGGAAGGCGCCCGGGGGCGACGAGGTCGAATTTCAGCACCGCCCCGGCGGTGGGCACGGCGGTGCTCGCAGTCGTCTGCACGGCCGAGAACTTACGCTCACCTGCGCGCAGACGGGCGCAACGGCGCCGCGCGGATGCGTCCGGCGGCCCGGGGGCCCGATAGTCTGTCCGGGAGATGAGTACTCGGCGGTGGCCGCGCGGCCGGTTCAACAGCCTCGCCTGGCGACTGGGTGAGGTGCTGGCGCTGGCGGCGTTCGGATATGTGGCCTGGCGCCTGCTCGGGCACACGCCGTACCGCATCGACATCGACGTCTACCGGATGGGCGGTCAGGCCTGGCTGGACCACCGGCCCCTCTACAGCGACGGCGCGATCTTCCACACCGAGGGCGGCATCGATCTGCCGTTCACCTATCCGCCGCTGGCGGCCATCGCCTTCAGCCCGTTCGCCTGGCTGTCGCTTCCGCTGGCCAGCGCCGCGATCACGGCCACCACGCTGCTCCTGATGCTGGTGTCGACGGTGATCGTGCTGACCCGCCTGCAGGTCTGGCCGGACTCACCGGCCTGGCGCGCGGTGACCGCCGAACCGGCCTGGGTGCGCCGGACGGTACTGGCCATGGCGCTGGTGGCCCCGGCCGCGGTCCACCTGGAGCCGATTCGGTCCAACTTCGAGTTCGGCCAGATCAACGTCGTCCTGATGACGCTGGTGATCGCCGACTGCGTGCCGCGGCGCACCCCGTGGCCGCGGGGCCTGCTGGTGGGGCTGGCCATCGCGCTCAAACTCACCCCCGCGGTGTTCCTCGTCTACTTCGTGCTGCGCCGCGACGGCCGGGCGGTGCTGACCGCCACGGTGTCGTTCGTGTTCGCCACGCTGATCGGGTTCGTGCTGGCCTGGCGGGATTCGGTGGAGTACTGGACGACCACGCTGCGCGACACCGACCGGATCGGCACCGCGACGCTGAACACCAACCAGAACATCTCCGGGGCCCTGGCCCGGCTGGGGCTGGGCGAGGAGGTGCGCTTCGTGCTGTGGACGGCCGCCTGTTTCGCGGCGCTGGGCCTGACGGTGTGGGCGACGCGCCGGGTGCTCGCCGCCGGGGAGCCCGTGCTCGGGTTGATGTGCGTGGCCCTGTTCGGGCTGGTGGTCTCCCCGGTCTCGTGGTCGCACCACTGGGTGTGGATCCTGCCGACGACCCTGGTGGCCGCGGTGCTCGCCTACCGGTACCGCAACGTGGCGCTGTCCGTGGTGACCGCGGCCGGTCTGGCGCTGACGGTCTGGACGCCGATCGACCTGATGCCCGAGCACCATGAGTCCGAGGCGGCGTGGTGGCGCCAGCTGGCCGGCGGGTCCTACCTGTGGTGGGCGCTGGCGATGATCCTGGTGGCCGGGCTGACGTTCCGGGCCGGCCGGCTCAGCCCGCCGCGGACTGCGGAATCCGCGCCGGCGGCGGAGTCGGAGCGGGACGCGAGTCAGGCCCCGAACCGGGCTCGGAATCAGGCCCTGCATCCTCTTTGAGGGTGGCGGCGTAGATGTCGACGTACTCCTGGCCGGAAAGCTGCATGAGCTCGTAGATCACCTCGTCGATGACGGCCCGCTCAATGAAGCGGTTGCCGGCCAGCCCGTCGAACCGCGAGAAATCCATCGGCTTGCCGAAACGCACCGTGACCTGACCGAACCGCCACATCTTGCTGCCCGGCGGGTTGACCACGTCGGTGCCGATCATGGCCACCGGGATGACCGGGACACCGGATTCCAGCGCCAGCCGCGCCAGGCCGGTCTTGCCCTTGTAGAGCCGCCCGTCGGGTGAGCGGGTGCCCTCCGGGTACATGCCGAGCAGCTTGCCCTGGTCGAGGATGCGCGCGGCGGTGGTCAGCGCCGCGTGCGCCGAGTCGGCGTCGGTGCGGTCGATGGGCACCTGGCCCGCCACGGTGTAGAACCACTTGGTCAGCTTGCCCTTGAGGCCGGTTCCGGTGAAGTACTCCTTCTTGGCCAGGAAGGTGATCCGCCGGCGGACCACCAGCGGAAGGTAGAAGCTGTCGGCCACCGCCAGGTGGTTACTGGCCAGAATGGCCGGCCCGTCGTTCGGAAGGTGTTCGAGGCCTTCGACTTTCGGCCGCCCGAGCAGTGACAACAACGGGCCCATGAAGATGTACTTGAACAGCCAATACCACATAGACCCTCCCGCGCCGGCATGACGACGATGCTCTGGGCCAACCTTACCCACCCGTTGTGTACCGGACCACAGGCCCGGCTCATCCGGCCGGTCGCGGGGTGCCCGAAGATGGCCCCGACGATGGCCCCGTCATTCCTCCACGACGATGGGGATGGGCTCATAGCGCCCGGAGCCGGGCGGGGGGCCGTCCGGCTCGGTCCCGGTGCCACCGGGCGGACCGGTCGGGCCGTCCGGCGGGGGTGGCGGCGGGAAGCCGGAGCCGGCGCCGTCGTCGAGCAGCGCCCGAATCACCGTCAACAGGGCGATGCTGTGCTCGCTGATCACGCTGATCAGCGGATGCTCCTCGCCGGTCACCAGGGCCGCCAGCGCGCACACCGGGCACCACACCTGCTGGCAGCGGCCGGGCCCGTCGGCGTTGCGGGCCGCCATCGCCGCGGCGGCCCGCACCGCGGGGTCCAGCCGATCCAACAGGGCCTGCGCCAGCTGCCGCAGTTCGGGACCGAGGTCCGGATGGCCCTCGTTCACGCCGGCCACACCTCCGGGTTGGGTCGAAAACGGACGGTCAGTTCGGTACCCCTGAGCTGGGCACCGGCGACGGTGCAGCGACGCAGGACCGACGCCAGCCGGACCCGGCGCCGCATGCCCCCGACACCGATGATCAGGTCGTCGTCGACCCGGCCCAGGGTCAGTGAGCCGGTGTCGACCTGCGGCAACTCTAGCCGCATGCGGTAGACCGAACCCAACCCCGAGCCCGACTCCAGGTCGACGACGGGACGCAGCGGACCCGGCGGGGCCGACCCGTCGCGGCGGCGGACACTGTCCAGCAGCTGGTGCAGCGCCTTGGGTCCGATGGGCTCACCGGCCATGTGCGGTGCCAGCAGCAGTTCGACGTCGCCGATGCTCTGCGCCAGGTCGTCGAGCACCGCCTGCTGTTCGGCGATGCGTTCGGCGTACCAGTCGAACGCCGGGTGCTCGGGCAGGTTGCGGTACTCGTAGGAATCGTCCTGGACAAGAATCTGATTGACGATCAGCTGGCTCACCCGCACCCCCATCAGGGCCAACGCCCCCAGGGTGCGCCCGGCCTCCGCCGCGACGACCCGCTCGGCGGTGAGCACCAGATGAGCGCTGACCGCGGCGTCGTCGGTGAGCAGGCTCGACAGCTGCTCCACCCCGGCGTTGATCCGCTCCAGCAGCTCCACCACCACCGCCGAGGGCCCGTCGTCGGCCAGCGCACTGAGCCGGCGGTGCCGCGGCCAGGCCCGCTCCAGGTACATCCCGAAGGTCGAGGGCAGTGTCAGCATGCGCAACGCGTCGGCGGTCGAGGCGCAGTCGACGACCACCCGGTCCCACCGCCCGGAGGCCGCCAGCTCCCCCACCTCGTGCAGCCCGAGCACCTCCTGAATCCCGGGCAACGCCGAGAGCTCCTCGGGCGCAACGTCTCCGACCTCGGAGTCCGGAAACCGGTCGGCCAGCGGCCGGGCGATCACACGCCACCGGGCTTCCAGCAGCGCCAGGGTGTCCAGTGCCAGTGCGTCCACATGACCGCCGCCGGCCCCGGGGTCGTCGGTGAGCACCCGCACCGGGGTCGCGTCGCCGGTGGGCGGCACGGGCACACCGAAGACGTCGCCCAGGGAATGGGCCTGGTCGGTGGAGACCACCAGCACCCGCTGACCTGCGCGGGCATCGCGCACCGCGGTCGCGGCGGCCAGCGTCGACTTGCCGACTCCACCCTTGCCGACGAACAGCCCGATCGCCGCCGGACCGGCGGGGTCGGCGGCACTGGACTGACTCGGGGACTGACTCAGCCCTCGACTCGTTTCTTCAGATCCTTCAACGCGGTGTCGGTCAGCCGCCGTTCCGCCTTGCGCTTGAGCAGCCCGATCATCGGGATCATCAGGTCGACCGCCAGTTCGTAGGTGACATCGGTACCAGTTCCCTTGGCCACCAATCGGTATTGGCCGTCAAGCGACTTCAGCAGTGAACTGGAGACCAGCCACCACCGCACCGAGGCGCGATCGGCCGGCCACTCGTACTCCAGCACCATGGTGTCCTTGAGAACCGCCGCGTCGAGCACCAGGCGGGCGGTCCGGGGGTTGCCGTCGGCACCCACCTCGAGCACCTCGGTCTCCCTGTACTCCTTGACCCACTCCGGGTAGGAGCCGATATCGGCGATGACGTCCATGACCGTGTCCGGGTCCGCGTCGATGTAGATGGTCTGCGCCGTTTTGTCCGCCACGTAAGCCGTCCTACCTGTTCGTGGGCCCGTCCCACGGCCGTCTGCGCGGCCATCGCCTTCGGTGGGAAACGGTACCCTCCCCGCCAGATCCATTGCCCATCATCAGGCCTGCGGGGCCATGCCGACCGGACGTCCGCTCTCCAGTTCGGCCTTGACCTCGAAGGCCATCCTCTTGCCCGCCACCCGGCGCCGGTGGTTGATCTTCGCCAGATTCATCCGGGCCAGCTCCCACGCCGCCGCACCGGAGGGCTCGGCGTGCAGGAAGTAGTGCATCAACACCCCGTCGAGCATCGGTTCCAGCCAGATCTCCATCGTTCCCGACAGCGGGCCGGTGACCGTCCACCGGATGCCCTTGTCACCACGGTCCTCGACCACGGTGAGCCGCAGGTCCGGCCACCACCGCCGCCATCGCGCCGGATCGGCGATCACCGCGCCGACGACGGACCCTCCGGCGGCGACGAACGTCTCGTCGGCCACCTGGATACTGTTCATCACCCTAGCTTCACACACCGTGGCCCGCCCTCCGAACCGCCCCTGCTCCGGAGGGTGATCAGGGCAAAACCGGCGAACGCCGGTAACCGCGCCGCGGCGGCGCACTAGGCTGGGAAGGTCCGGCAGCCATGACCGGCCGCCACGACCGGCAGCTACCGAAGATCCGCTATGGAGGTTGAAGTCATTGCGTGAGCTGAGCGTTCCGGCCTCATTCACCGTCGGCGAGCGCGACAACATCGTCTCGGTCGTCTACGAGCACGAGCGCGAGGATCCCGACTACCCGATCTACCAGCGTCTCGTCGACGGCACCTGGGTTGACGTCACCTGCGCCCAGGCGGCCGGACAGATCCGTTCGGCGGCACAGGGTTTGATCGCCCAGGGTGTGCAGCCCGGCGACCGGGTAGCCATCCTGAGCGCCACCCGCTACGAGTGGGCCATCATCGACATGGCCATCCTGAGCGTCGGGGCCCAGACGGTGCCGATCTACGAGACCTCCTCGGCCGACCAGGTGCGCTGGGTGTTGCAGGACTCCGGCGCGGTGGTGGCCTTCGCCGAGAACGACCACCACGCCGCGGTGGTCGCCGAGCTGGTGCCCGAGCTACCCGAGCTGCGCCGGGTGTTCCACATCGACGCCGCCGGCCCCAAGGCGCTCGACGAGCTGGCCGCCGAGGGTGCCTCGGTGGATCCCGCCGAGGTCGCCACGCGGGTCGAGAACCTGCGTTCCACCGACTTCGCCACGATGATCTACACCTCGGGCACCACCGGCCGGCCGAAGGGCTGCCAGCTCACCCACGCCAACCTCGTCTACGAGGTCCGCGGCGCCAAGGCGTGCGTGCCCACCATGCTCACGCGCGGTGAACGGCTGTTGGTGTTCCTGCCGCTGGCCCACGTGCTCGCCCGCGCGATCACCCTGGCGGCATTCCACAACAAGGTCACCGTCGGGTTCACCAGCGACATCAAGAATCTGGTGGGGATGTTCTCGGTGTTCAAGCCGACGATCGTGGTGTCGGTGCCGCGGGTCTTCGAGAAGGTCTACAACACCGCCAGGGGCAACGCCATCAACGACGGCAAGGGCAAGATCTTCGACCTGGCCGCCGGCACGGCCGTCGAATGGAGCGAGTCGATGGACCGCCCGGGCGGTCCCGGTCTGCTGCTGCGGGCCAAGCACGCCCTGTTCGACAGGCTGGTGTACGGCAAGCTGCGCGCGGCCCTCGGCGGTGACTGCCGGGCCTCGATCTCGGGCGGCGCCCCGCTGGGCGCACGGCTGTGCCACTTCTACCGCGGGGTGGGGCTGACCATCTACGAGGGCTACGGCATGACCGAGACCAGTGCCGCGATCACGGTGAACAAGGTCGGCGACATGAAGGTCGGCACGGTCGGCAAGCTCGTACCCGGCAACAGCATGCAGATCGCCGACGACGGGGAGCTGCTGGTTCGCGGCGGCGTGGTGTTCCACGGCTACTGGCGCAACGAGAAGGCCACCGCGGACTCGTTCACCGAGGACGGCTGGTTCCAGACCGGCGACCTCGGCGAGGTCGACGCCGAGGGCTTCCTGAAGATCGTCGGCCGCAAGAAGGAGATCATCGTCACCGCCGGCGGCAAGAACGTCGCGCCGGCCATCCTGGAAGACCAGCTGCGCGAGCACGGACTGATCAGCCAGGCCATGGTCGTGGGTGACAACGAGCCGTTCATCGGGGCGCTGATCACCATCGACGCCGAGGTGCTGCCGTCCTGGAAGGACCACCACGGCAAGGCCGCCGACGCCGACGTCGCCGATCTGCTCGACGACCACGATCTGAAGGCCGCGATCGATCACGCCGTCAAGCAGGCCAACGCGACGGTCTCGCACGCCGAACAGATCCGCAAGTTCCGGATCCTGCCCATCGACTTCACCGAGGAGACCGGTGAGCTGACCCCGACGATGAAGCTCAAGCGCAAGGTGATCGCCGAGAAGTTCGCCGACGACATCGCCGCGATCTACCGCAAGGACTGATCGCCGCGCGGGCGCGTGGCTCAGGCCAGTAGGGCGCTCATCCGCCCGGCCAGCTTGTCCCACTGCCACTGGGAGGTCACCCAGTCCCGTCCGGCGGCGCCCATGCGTGCCGCCGTGTCGGGATCGATCAGCAGTCCGGCGACGGCGTCGGTGATCTGATCCAGCGCGCGCCCGTCGACCACGCGGCCGGTCCGGCCGTCCACCACCGTTTCGGGAGCCCCGCCGGAATCGCCGGCCACGACCGGGACGCCGGTCGCCGAGGCCTCCAGGAACACGATGCCCAGACCCTCGACGTCCAGGCCGGCGCCGCGGGTGCGGCAGGGCATGGCGAACACGTCGGCCATCGCGTAGTGCGCGGCCAGCTCCCCCGCCGGAACCCCTTCGGTGAACACCACGGCGTCGGACACGCCGCACTCGTCGGCCAGCCGCCGCAGCGTGCGCAGGTAGGGCCCGCCGCCGACGATCACCAGCGTCGCGCCCCGGGCCCGGTCGCGGATCGCGGGCAGGGCACGGATCAGCATGTCCTGGCCCTTGCGGGCCACCAGCCGCGACACACAGACGATGGTGGGCCGGTCCCCGAGCCGGTAGCGTGCGCGCAGCTCGGAGCGGGCGGCCGGATCCGGGTGGAACCGTTCGGTGTCGACACCGGGCGGCACGTGCTCCAGGGCCGCCCGGGGACCGAACGCCGCGGCGAACCGGCCGCGCGTGTAACGGCTGACGTAGGTCAGGGTGTCGGTCTCCTCGCCGATGCGGCGCAGCACGGAGCGGGCCACCGGCAGCATCGACCAGCCCACCTCGTGGCCGTGCGTGCTGGCCACGACCCGGCCGGCGCCCGCGGCGCGCGCCCGCCCGGCCAACAGGGCCAGCGGTGCGGCCGCACCGAACCACACGGTGTCGATGCCGCGGTCGGCGATGAGCCGGCGCATCCGGCGCTCCACCGAGGGCTCGGGCAGCATCAGCGTGCCGGGGTGGCGCACCACGCTGTATCCGGCGCTGTGTCCGGCGCAGTGCCCGGCGCTGTGCCCGGCGCCGGCATCGAAGCGCTCGCAGTCCTTCCAGCGCGGCGCGTAGACCGTCAGGTCGTGGTCGCCCGTGGCCGAGATCCTGGTCACCAACTCGTGCAGATAGGACTGGATCCCACCGCGGCGCGGTGGAAAATCGTTGGTTACCAGCAGGACTCGTGTCATCAGGAGAAGGCTATCCGCTCTGCGCCGGTCCGCCGGCGGCACCCCGGCCGGCGCGCTCCCGTTAGCCGGTGAGCCAGCCCCGCCAGCGGTCCAGGAGTTCCCCGGGGGTGCTGCCGAGTACCCCGGACAGTGCGGCGGTCACGTCGGTGTGGCCGGTGCCGCAGGTCGCCGCGTACAGGCGCCGCAGGGTGGGTTCACCGTAGCGGTCGGCCACGAACCGGGCGAACAGCCAGGCCCGGTCGTAGCTGGCCGACAGGTCCGGCCCGGACCGGGCGAACTCGGCGTCGGAGGGCAGTGCGGCGGGCAGCGGCCGCCCCGGCGGGATCGGTTCGCCGCGACGGGCGACGTAGTCGGCGACCGCCTCGGTCAGCCAGGCCGGCGCGTCGGCGGCGGTGTCGCGGCGGGCCGCGAAGTGGAACAGTTCGTGGGTCATCACGATTCGCAGGGCCGACTCGCTCATGCGGCCCGCCCCCGGCGCCAGCACGATGCGCTGACCCGTGGCCTCGCGGCGGGCGGGGTCGACCCGGTCGGCCACGGCGACGGCGGCGATGTCGCCGGGGCGCCCGGCGGCCGGGCCCGCCTGGGCCCGGAACTGGGCGTCGGTGGCCGTGGCGATCACGGGGATCTCGCGGGGCCAGTCCTGGCCCCAGAACCGTTGCACCGAGGCCACCGCCGCGGGCATCAGCGCGGCGACGCGCCGCAGCACGGGCGCGGTCGGCCCGTCTGCGGGGGTGATCAGCCTGACGGTGCGGCCGTCCGCGGTCACCAGGGTGGTGGTCGGCGAGACCGCCGGGGCGGGCCCCGGGGCCGACATGGCCGGCGGCACCGGGGCGGCGCCCGAGGGCGCGATCAGCAGCACCGCTGCCACGGCGAGTTCGGCGGCGAGCACCGCCGCCACGATCGCCGGGGCCCGGCGCGCGCGCTCAGTAACGACGCGCGTTGTAGAACGGGCCGGCACCGTCGAGCGGAACCACCCTCACCGGTACGCCGTAGGTCGAGGCGTGCACCACCATGCCGTCGCCGATGTAGATGCCGGTGTGGGAGGCGTCGGAGTAGTAGTTCACGATGTCCCCGGGCTGCAGTTGATCCCGCGAGACGGGCTGGCCGCCGGAGGCCAGGGCCTGGCTGGAGTGCGGCAACGCGACACCGGCCTGCTGGAAGGCCCACATCACCAGGCCGGAGCAGTCGAAGGCATTGGGTCCGGAACCACCCCACGAGTACGGCGAGCCGACCCGGGTGAGCGCGGCCTGCACGGCCACCGCGCCCTCGCCACCCACCGGCGGACCGGGCAGCGCGGCCTGCGGCGGTGCGACGTCACCCGGCGGCACGCCCTCGGGCAGCGGCGCGGGCGGCGGGTGACCTGTCCCTTATACACAGCGCCGAGCCCACGAGACCGAGGCGGATCACGGATGCCGTCGTCAGCTCGAAAAAAAAAATCCACACTCCCCCAACTCCCCCCGATCCGACACCCCGTCCAGTACACA
>NZ_NVQF01000086.1 GCF_002592005.1 Mycolicibacterium palauense
CCCCCGGCTTCGCCGGGTGGAAGGGAGCCCGCCTGCGGCGGGCATCGAGGCCTGGCGCCTGGCGGCGCCTATGTTGCGTGGTTGAGTGTGGTTGTTAGACAACAGGTTTCGAGGTGTTGGGTTGGGCGGGATGGCCTGCGGCCATCGCTTTCGGTCATTTATCGTTGTGGTGCAACAGTTTTGGAATCCTGTGGGTGGTGATGGCTTCGCCATTGGTCATGCCTCAATCATACTGTATTGCAATGTGTTTCGGGTATGTCGTCTCGGCTTCGCCTCGACTCGTGTGGTGGAGCTGCGGGCGCCCGGCCGGCGGCCCCGACTCGAGGTCGTTGTGCGCCTTGGCATCTCGACTCGCATCCCGGCTGCGCCCTCAAAGACCATTTGCATTGTGTGGCACCGTTATTCGACTATAGGTCACTACACGCCTACGGCGCTTCGGCCGTACAACTCATGGCCTGGATGGCCGCGGTCCGGCGATTTCGACACCGAACGCTCCACATAGCTGCCACTTGCTTACACTGCAATACCTGAGGGGTCGGAATCAACTCGATGCACATCCCCGCGACGCAGTTTCCGGACGCGGCCGATCGCGCGGACGTCTGCACCACCGAGGCCGTCAGCTGAGATGCTCGTAGTTTCACCACGGCGCAAAGGAGGGCCCCGTTGATGTCGTTGCGCACAGCCTCCAACTCGGTCTCCAGACGCCGCAATGCCGCCGCCGCCCGCCGAAGGTGCCGATCGCGCTGCTCACGAGCGTTTGGCGATCGTCCGCTACCACGATGCCTACCTCGACGCCCTGTCCTCCGAGAGCAAGCTCCCGCCGGCCGACGACTGACTCCTCGTCGGCAACACACCTGTCCCACGAGTCTCTCGAACTTGTAGAAGCCCCAGGCGCACACCTTTACAGGCCCATCTCGGTGACAGTTGGGGATCGCCGCCGCATGGACCCAACTCGGAGGTCGTCAACGCAGATGGCCCGTCAGGCCCAAGTCGCCCAGGTTCGGCTTGCGGTGGCCTCTACACGGAAGGTCGCCGGAATCTTGTGCGCCACCCTGTAATCGGCCGGCGCTCAGCCCAGAAGAGTTGGACCACCCTATTCCGTTCACCGGGGCCGCGTGGTCAGTGCTCCTGGCGGCGCTGCCCCGAACGGAGCATCACCATGAACATCTGGGCCACCATCGCCATTGTCGGCGTCGTTGCCATCGTCGGCTACTACCTCACTGCGGCGTTCATCGTCGCCAAGACCGGATCCACCGCCGGCATCGGTGACCTGGCGCGCGGAGCCGCGGCGATCGTCACGGCGCTGTTCTCCTCCGGTGGCGACAGCTAGACCGCCCTCACCGCGCCTGGCGTTCACATCAGCTCCGCCCGGTGCTGATGATCTCGCTCCACGCGCACGTGCATGGTGACCCGATTCAGCGGAGGCGCCGACGTGTGCTTCCACGACACCGCGGGTGACGTGGACCAGGCGCATGATCTCGTCGGACGGGCATGAGGAGCCCGACCGGGACTTGGGCCGCCAGTAGCGAGACGTCCTCGGGGCTGAGGTCACTCACCCGGCGCGCCCTCACCGTGTTGCCCGGCGCACGGTGTAGCTGATCCATCCGGTGAACTCGCGCATGATGACGGGCTCGCGGCCGGTCTGAGCGCAGAGCACCTGCAGCACGCCGTCGCCGGCGACGACAGCGACCACATCGACATCGGCGGGCAGATAGCGGGTGGCGGAGATGATCTCGGTGTTGTGGTCGTCTAGCTGGACCTCGACGCTGGCCGCGCCGGCGAGCTGGCACTCGCGGTAGTACTCGACGGGCATCGGTTCCAGCAGCTCGGGATGGTTGAACACGAACAGCTTGGTCGTGAGCGCGGTGTCGGTCTTCATCGGATAGGTCCTTCTTCTTTGTGTCCGCGCGATGGGTTCGCGCAGTTGGTCCTACCGTAGGAAACGACCGTGCAGAGCTTCCGGTCACAACCTCCTGAGCTGCGCCGATAGATCTATCCAGCACTGGACCGCCAGCGTGCGGGTCAGGCTTTGCGTCCGAAGATCTCCGAGGCCGGCAGGGTTCGTTCCACCACGCACCACGCTCCCCACAGGTGGGGCTGCACGTGCAGTGTGGTGGTGTCCATCATGTTGGCGAAGCGGATCTCGACGTCGACGAACTCACCGGGCTTGGCCGCCTTGAGTTCGGCTTCGACCCGCTTGGCGGCGTCGGCGGAATTGTCGGCCAGGCCGTACATCATGAACTGGTCTGGTGGGGCGGTGGTGCTTTGAAGGGCCAACACCCACGCATTCACCACGCCCGCGAAGTTCGGGTTCATCGGTTCTCTTCCAGTAACTGCTGCAGCGCCTTCACCACCACCGCCCTCAGGGCGGGCACGTTAGCCGGCTCCACCATTTCAGCATCCAGGGCGGTGTCGGAGAGGCCGCGCAGACGTGCCTCTTCCTCCTTGGATGGCCCTGTCACGTGAAGGAGGAGTTGAATCGCGACGTCGCGAGGCGGTTCAAGACGCATGCTCTGACTCGTCATGGCTATTGGTGATCCTCCCTGTCGGTCGGCGAAAGGTGTCTGTCCGCCCTGCCGTCTCGTCGCATGGCGTGAACTAACGTTCAGAGGCTCTTGCGGAGGACTTCGTAGAAGCCGGCGGGAATCACGTCATCGAGTGTGAAGCCGTAGGGCTCGATGACCGCCAGCAGATGCTCTCGGGTCACCTCAGGGTCGATCTCGTCGTCTTCCTCGGCGTCGTCGATGGTGAGCCCTTCGAGGTAGCGACGAAATGTGATGTCCGGCCCAGTGTTCGACGCCTTGTACAGCCCTCCGATGAGGTTCTTTGTCGCCTTTTCGAAGGCGTCGAAGCTCTCTTCGAAGCTCCGGGGTTCTTGGTTCTCCATCTGATCGGTTCTCTTTCCACTACTCGGGACCTCATCGTGGTGGCCACTCGTCTTGCCCGGCACTATGCCAAAAGCGTGGGACATGCTGAAAGTGTTGAAGTGTTGCTGCTAAACCCCCTGTTCAAGGGCCAAATCCTGGGGCGTCGCTCAAGCGTTGGGCTCTACGTCGAGGGCTTCGAACTTGGTGGCCCGTGTGATTACGGTCTGGTCGACGTCGCGGTAGGTTTCATGGGCCTTGACCGTGGCCGCAGCGATGGTGAATCGCTGCCCGGTCTCGATGTCGAGCGCGCGATGGGCCTTCCATACGAGGGTGTGCCCGTCGTCGGCGATCGCGACGAGGAAAGTTGTTGTGCCCCAGTTACCTTCGTCGTACTTCACGGTTTTGGCGGTAGCCGTGATGTCCTTGATTCGTTGTCCGACCTCGCCGAGGTGGCCGGCGACGACGGGGTGGGCTTTCCGCTCGGCTTCGATCTGCTGTTGGCGGGCGTAGACCTTAACCAGTGAGCCGAGGATGCCGACGTTCTTGCCGGTGACGCTCTCGCCGGCGAGCAGGACCCGCAGGTTGCGTCCGTAGTCGCTGTCCTCGGCGGTCTCGGTCACCGAAGCCTTGATCGCGGCGAGCAGTTCGGTGTCGGCGAGGTGGCCGGCCGCTTCGGCGGCCTTGGTGCGGTAGTACTCCCGGTCGGCATCCCTGAGCTTGTTGATGTCGAAGAACAGGCTGGTGCGCACCCTGCTGACCGTGGAGGTCTCGGAGTACGTGCCAGACGGGATGTAGGCGCGGCCCTTGTCGGAGTGGGCGAATGCGTAGGCCAGCACGACGTCGACCGAGGCGCCGTAGTGCCGAGGTCCGAAACCGCCGTCGACGTCGTTGCGGGTGAAGGCTTCCAGTTCCTCGTCGAACGTCAGAGACCACAATCCCTTGGGGCTGACACCGGTGTACAGCTCGATGCACGAGTGCCCGAGCTGGATGATGGCACCGTCACGATCATCGCGGACGAGGTAGAGCCGGGACCTGCTGCGCTCAACCTGGCAGTGGTCGCACGCGTTGTCGCCACGGGGGCTGTAGCCACCGAGTTCCTGTCCGGGCGCCGAGTGCACGGTGACGCCGGCTTCCTCGGGCACCAGACGGGCGACGAACGTGAAGTGGCCGTGCCGCAGGGTCAGCGGACCGGTCAGCGTTGCGCGGACCCAGGGCTCGTAGACGTAGACCGGTTCGTGGTTACTCACCACCGCCATATCGGCCTGAGTGATGTTCTTCTGGCGCTCGAACTCCTCGTAGGCCAGTTCAAACCGGGCGTCGAGACCCGCCCGCGCCAAGCGCTTGTTCGCCTGGGCGATCTTGGCTTTGAACGCGTCGAGCTTGTAGGACGGGATCTCCCACTCGTGGGTCTCGACGGTCTGCAGTTCCATAGCGATCATGCTGTCCCCCTGGGGGATTGGGTGACCTGACGCGCACGCCCGGCCGGCTTCTCTGTTGTAAACCACTTTACACTATTAGTCGTGTTTGGGCTACCGGTTTTCGCACTCCTCCCCCTGTTCTGTTGAAAGAACGCACGTGCAGCGGCACGTGCAGCGGCACTGGCCGGTACCACCGCCTCGACGTCCGGTGCCGGCGTGGGCGCGGCCGGCGGCTCCCGGCGAGTCACAGCAGGCCGCTCGGGCAAGCGCCGAAGCCGAGACGCCAGGAACGCACCCGGATTCTCGATGAGGTTCGGCCAGGACCAACCACGCTGGCTCATATCGGCGTTGAGCGCTGCGGTGATCTGGGGGGCCGTCCACGCCTCCAGGTCCAGGCCGGAGCGGGTGAGGGCATCGCACACGTGCCCGATGTGCCCGCGGCCGAGGCCGGCGCAAAGTCCCCGCCGGCCGTATTCGTTGCCGACGAGCTCGTCGGCCAGTCTCTGCAGGTGCAGGGGCCGCGGCGCGGAGCGCCGGGCCCGCCGTGCCGGTCTGTTGGCCGATCTCGGTGACTGCGGCGCGCGCGTGCGCGTGCTTGGTGAGGTGTTACCAACAGGACTTACCCGCCTATCCCTTCGGGATGGCGGTAGGTCGCAAACGCGGGAGTTATCCACAGGACTCTTGCGACTCACCAGGTGCCACACCGAGGGCTTCCGTAGATCGATCGGCGCCAGGGCCGATCCGGTGCCGCGGCGGATCTCGACGGCGAACCCCGCTTCGGCGAGCAGCCGGCGCACCGTTGTCACCGTGCGCGGCGAGCAGCCCGCGGCCGCGGCGGCCGCGGCGTTGGTGACAGCACAGTGCCGGCCGCTGCTGTGATCGGCGTGGGCGGCCAGCACCTTCGCGACCCTCATCAGCATGGCCGGGCGCAGGTGAACCCGGCCGCGGACGGCCTCGCCTTCCTCAGTCGCCAGCCACCGCTCGAGTTCGATGATCCATTCCGACCGGCTCACCCATACCGGCATCGACGCGGGCGCGTGCCCGCACTCGACGATCCAGCGGCGCCGAGCGCGGCGCCGCTGCGCACGCACTGATCGCTTCGTGCGCGACGGTGAATTATCACGATTTAGCTCACGGAATAGCGCGTCATGTGGACCCGATTTTGGGTGTGCGCTACCGTGGCACCTGTCCGCCAAGACAAGTCCCTTCGGGGAAGGGCGCAAGCCCAACGAGACGAGTTCGTACCTCGTCTCGACAACTTCAGATCGAAGCCCTTAGCCCTGCCAGGCTGAGGGCTTCGATGGTTCTCAGACCCTCCGTCGACGGTGTGGGTCTTGCGCCGCGTATTCAGATGTCGTATTCGGCCCCTCTGCCAGAAAGGGCCCACATCTCCTACATCGCCAGCGGCAGCCCCTCCTTGCGTCCGAGTTCGACCACGAGGTCGTCGCGGCCGACATGCATCGCGAGCACGTCGGCGACGTACTGACTGACCGAGGACACCCCGGTCGCCTTCTGCCGTTGGTGAATCGCGGTCCACACCTCGCGGTGCGGGCGCGTCTGCACCAGAGTGCGTCGACCGGGGTACGGGCCGGTCGGCGTCTCCATGTCCGCGTCGAGGGGTAGAGACTGCCGATGCCCGAGGTCGGTCACCAGGTCCTCACGGCCCACGTGAATCGCCAGGACGTCGGCGAGATACGGACTCAGTTCCTTGATGCCGGCAGCGTGCTGCCGACCGATGACGAGATCAAGCACCTCGTCGAACGGGCGAGTCTGAATGAGCGCCCGGTCTCCCTTGTGTCGTCGGCCAGCCATGGCGTTCACCCTCTCACTCAAGATCGCAAATCTGATTCGGACACGCCGGGGACGCGCCCTGCAATCCGTAACATCCCACTCCCCCACCGGCGGTCCGACCGCCTGGGAGTTCGCGTCGATTGTTGCCCTCTGGCGGGGAATCACGACCAAGAAGCACAAGGCTGTGCACGGCGTACTCCTTTACCATCTGGTCCGCCTCGGCGGTCGACATCGGGGCGTAGGGCTCGTCAGCGCCGATTGAGCTGGCGCACAATCCGAGGCCGCGTAGGCCTGCGCCCACTGGTGAGCATCGGCGGGACTGGTGAAGCCACCCTCGGAAGTCACGAAACCGTCGCACCCACCGCAGTGCGCGCCGAACGTCCGCAACCCGTACCACCTGGTCTTCAGGACCCGCAGGACATGCCCCGCGGCGGATGTCATCGGCTCGAACAGTGATTCGTCAGCCTCCACACGCAGCGCAGCCTCCACGCGCTCCAGCGCTGACAGATCCGCCGTTGACCGCTCCAGCGTCGCGCGAGCATCGCCGCTGCACCGCTTCGGGCCGCCGGTCTCATGGGCTGCCTTGCACATCAGTTCTTTCCCCTTCCCGCTGTGTCCGCCCCCAACGCAAGGGAGGTGGTCAAACAGGAAGTACCGGCCGATGACGGTGATTCCGTCAGGCGCCGGAAAGCCGCGACAGATTCCCCGCTGCGCTCTACTCGCTTGACCCGAGTTGTGGATGGACGGGACAGCCGACCTCGGGGATCGAGATCGCGGAGTACCCGCGCAGCACCGCGCGGGCGCGCGCGGCGGTCTCAACCAGGTCGATCGGCTCGTGGTTCCCACCCGTGACCACCGCGGTAAGCCACCCCCGATAGAGCTCGGCACAGTCCTGCACGTCCTCACGCGCATTCCCGTACGCCGCCGCCCACTGCAGGGCGGACGAGTTGAGCGCGGCGGCCGCGTCCGCCACATCGGCTGCAAGCCACTCCGCGAAGCGATCCAGCATCGCCGCCGGACGTTCTCCACTGCTCATGGCCGCGCGCAGAGTGCGCGCCCCGCTGCGCAGCTCAACTGCGGCCGCGCGTAGGTGTGCGACGTCGACTGGCGGCCGTGCGCCGAAGTCTGACCCTTGTGAAAGAAGTACCGTCTGACTCAGTGCGGCATGGAGGTCGTTCGAGATCTCAGGCGGCGGGGTGGGAGTGCCCGCAGATCGAGGGGATCGTCGGACGCTTGGCTCGCTGGACGGATTGAAGACGTCGATCTCCAGGCCCATCAAACCCAACTCGGTTCGCCGAACAAGTGCCGCAGCGTCATGCGCGTAGGCCAGGACGCCTTCTGCGACGCGAGCCAACTCGTCACCCGCCGACTCCAGTAAGTAAGCGAGCCGCCGCGACTCCTGGCATGTGCGGCGGCAAAGGTGAATGGTGGTTGCGTCGGTCGCCGGCGTCATGACGGGCAGCCGAAGGCGCACACCTCGAAGCGCGAGGTCGCCGGCCACGTCGGCGACTTGATCCGCGGCCTGGCGGACCGCAGACAAGCTGAGTTGTAGCGTGGTGGGCATGTGCCCCATCTTGCCCCTGTTGAAGCGTAGATCGGGCTGCGGCAACCTCTCAACCTGCGTGAACGGGCGCACACAATGCATTCACAAACATTGTGAATCATCTGTGATGAACGCTCATAAAGATCGAATATGAGTGTCACATCGGTTGCACGACAAAGTCATGAGCGCCTCACATTTTGACTACAAGTACCATCCATGATGATCACGTAGCAGTGATGTCTGATCGGCGTGACACGCACATTGTGCCTTGATGATCTGCACGATCATGTAATGAAATTAGTACGTTGCCAGTACGTGACTTACACATTCAGTCTGCAATAGCAGCACATTGTGGCAACGTTGGCAATACGTGAGTCGCACGTCGGCCACACGTTGACCTGATGCTGCAAGCATGTATGACACACATTGTGTTAACCAAACGATCACCGCATAAGTACATTATGCAAACACAACATTGATGGTATGAGCGCAAGAGAATCACACTACGTCGGCATCACCTGATATCGGCACGATCCGTCACTGTGACAGTAAGGAATCGTTCACGCCTCATATGAAGGTCACATCGACTCCATGAATATCGTGCGATCACTCGGCGTCGGCCGCTGATCAGTCGTGCGCTGATTCCTCGCAGATTGTGCGTTGATCCTTCTCATAATTGGCGCACAATGATTATGTGCTGTGAGCGGACCGTTAACCCATTTGAGCAGCGGCAACAACTTCGACACGGGTTAGCTCAGGGATTCTGATCGGCCTGCACTGGCGTCTGGTTGCGCCGCTGCCGGCCGCAGGCACCCCAGGTGGACGGGTTACATGCTCCCGACCCTTTTAGGCGCTCTACGGGGCTCTCAGGCGGTTGTTCTTGAGAACGGCTGGAACCCATCTGGGCGCTCGACGTCTGGAATCCGAGGCGCCAAGGGTCCGTCTCGACGGGGGAAAGTGGCGCCTGACCAGTACAAACCGGGTGGGTCAGGAGCCCGTGCGGGGGAGTCGCAACCTGCGGGAGAGGGTCTCGCGGATGCTGCGCTGGGCTTCGAGCCGAGCGGCAGACGGCTCCAAGGGCTGCAGGGGAGCGGGGCGGGCGGCTGCATCGGCGGTTTCGGTGACGGGCGCCGGCCGCACCTGGACGGGCGGTGCCGGCCGTGCGGGGAGATTGCGCAGACGATGGGCCAGGAACGGGCCCGGCCGGGTGATCTCATTGGGCCAGGCGATGCCACGTTGGCGCATGTCGTCGTTGAGGGCGAGGACGAGCTGGGGGCCTGTCCACGCCGCCAACTCCAGGTGGCTGGCGTGCAAGGCGTCGCAGAGCTGCCCCACCACGTGGTGACCGGCACGCGCCCCGAGGCCGGTCGACGTCGAAGCCAACCAGCCGGCGAGCCGCTGCGTGTGCAGTGGCCGCGGGTTGCGGCGCCGTCGCTGCTTTTTGGGAGATCGATCTCGCTGCGGGGCGCTGTGCGCCTCGCTTGGAGATGTCCAACCCACAGGACAAGACCCCGTCACCCTTCGGGAACGGGGTAGGTCGCAAAATCCGTGTTTATCCACAGGCTGGCGGCGCGAGGTGAGGTGCCATACCGACGGGCGGCGCTGGTGAACGGGGGTGGTGGGCGATCCGGTACCGCGCCGAACCTCGACCGCGAACTCCGCTGCGGCGAGGACCCCACGCACCGTGGTGACGCTTCGTGGGCTGCACCCAGCAGAGCGGGCGACGCGAGCATTGGTCACGGCGCAGTGCCGCCCGCTCGTGCCATCGGCGAAACGCGCGAGTACGGCGGTGACCCGCGTGAACAGGCGTTGTGTCACGTGGGCTTGTCGCAGGACCTGAAGGCCGGCGGTGCTGGCGGCCCAGGCGGCGACTTCGCAGGTCCACGTGGTCCGAGAGGTCCACATCGGGGTGGTGGGGGAGACGGCGCCGGCTGCGCGGATCCAGTTGCGTCGGCGGATGCGGAAGTCGGCCTGTTCGAGGCGATCGCTGCGGACTGCCGTCGATTGCGTGGCGAAGTGCGAACTGTGACGGTCTTGTGACCGTCCGGCCGCACTTTCGTCGCATCCAACGTTTGCCAAACGTGCTGGTAGCACGCTAAAATGGCGGTGTCGCCAAGACATCCGCTTCCCTTCGGGGGAGCCCGCCGGTTGGTAGTGCCAGCTACCAACCGGTTTTTGGTTTTCTGGGTGAGGTATTCAGTTGTCCGGGCGCTGCCAGGCGCCCGATGAACGCAAATCGTGCCACGCGTTACCACCAGCGGCAATGTTCGTCGTTGCAACCCGCCGTCGTGAGAGGCCTAGTTTTCGGCAAATCTGATATGGCTGACCTGCGGGTTTCAACGCGTGTGGCAGGAGTGAAATTCACCCGTGTCGGCGTGTTGCGTCGCCGCGGTACCTGTGCCGGGAACATTGGGCCGGTTATAGTCAACGTGCCAGAGAGATCGTCGGGTCAGGGAAGGGAGGACGCGCTCATGCGTTCCACACCGGCAGGCATGCCCGGGGTCTTCAAGTACCGCAAGATGCAGGACCTGGCCAAGAAGCAGGGGTTGACCAATCGCGCCCTCGCGGCCGCCGTGGAAGTCAACCAGGGCACGGTCACTCGGTGGGTCAAGGGTGAAGCGGCGCCGTCGCCGAAGTACATAGCACGGCTCGCCGATCTACTCGGCGTCGATGCCAGTGAGCTGTACGTCGTCACCGAGACCGCTCGCAATCTCGCCTACTACCGCATTCTCGCTGGTTACAGCCTTGCGCAGCTGGCCCCTCTGATCGGAACCAGCCCGGTCCATCTCGGTCGAATGGAAGCCGGCCGCAGCTCGATTCCCCCGCAGGTGCGCGACAAGCTCAAAGAGCACTTGAACATCGACGAGGATCGTTTGGCAAAGGCCATCCGCCGATCGCAGACGCGCCGCCACCGGCAGGTTGCACGCCCGCTGGAGCCCTACGAGTTCGTACCTGCGACTCCTCCGTCGACCCGCGAACTCATCGGCGCCTAACGAATCGATCAAACCGCGCGGAAGTCTCCGAACTCCGCGCCATGTTGTCGTACTCGGGGAAAGTCGCACCGCCACCTCGGCCGGGAAGGCGCGTGCGCGCCGACGAATTCCCCACCACGGGGAACTTTCCTCACCAACGAAATCCGCAACGATCCGCCGGCCGTTCTCGGCCCGTGCCGAGTTGCCGCAGTGGTCCGGGCGGTGCACGTCCACGTGAAACCGATCACCGTCGCGCCGACCACCTCGGCGTCCATGGCGATCCCCTTCGCACGCCGACGCGATGCCGGATTGTTGGATCATCGCGATCTACCGCCACGCAGGTGGCGGGTACTCCGAATAACCTGGACCTGGCGAATCCTTCGCTCGGGTAACGGTATTCGAGGAGACCTTTCCGAATGCCCGCTCACGCTAACTGTGCTATCTCATGAGATTGGTGACACCGAGGGGGAAGCCTGGCGGCCACCCTCGGCCTACACGGTGCATCACGTCCCTGCGTGGAGGGCCGCGCGGCAAGTTACGTAGTTTTGAACGTATATTCCCGTATGCTCTGAGGCTATGAAGATAGACATGAACACGCTGGTCTCGGCAACGGATCTCAACCGCAACTCTGGACAGCTCATTACTCGCGCCGCTGCCGGCGAGAGGCTCGTCATCCTCAACCAGAACAAGCCAGTCGCCGCGATCGTGCCCATCGACGACCTCCAACGACTGGTCGACTGTGACAACATCCCAGCGTCGTCACAGCCTGTATCTCCCGGGCCGGCCGGCGGTCAAAGTGGCAGTGCCCGAAGTTCCTCCGCTGCCCGGGCCGTGCAAACAGCTTTAGGCGGAGTCAGTGTGAGTGACGCCTACTTCCGGCAAGGTATTACCTTGCCGCCTGTCGGGACTCCGCCGGCATGTCCGATTCCAGCTGCGGAGTTACAAGCGGGCGACGTCGGCATGTTTGAGGACGACATGGCGATTGCGCTTGGCGACGGCAGTGCTCTGGCAGCCGGGCGGGTCCAGCCAATCGACACCGTCTGTTCGGGACCGGGCTTCCTTGGATGGTTTGATCCGCATACCCCGGTCGCTCGTTGACTGCGGGCGTCAAGCGGACGGGCTGCGCGCCGATACATGTCACCAATGTCGTGTGACAACACAGCTAACCCCTGGCGGGATCATGAGTCGACTGGGCGAAACATCCGGCTCGGCCGTGCCCCTGGTTCCGGTGGCGGATGCCGCTTCAGGCTCACCGTTGCACCGGCCATTCGCCGTAGGGACTGAGCGCCTGCGGCTCCACCCACAACTGCATACGCAGCCGGGACTGGCCGTTGGCGCTCGTCGGCCAGCAAACACAGTTGGCAAGCCAACCGCCGTCCGCTCGGCGCACCCACGCGACTAGCCGACCGGGTATCTCCAGCTCCAAGCGCACCCCGCAGGCGCGCACCCACAACGGCAGCTCGTCCTGCCGCCGGGTGACGTCTCCGAGGCCGGGAAACGCACGGGTGAGATCGATGCACACCTCGCGGTCCGCACTGAACAGGGTCGGGTACGCCGGCGAGGAGACCCATTCGTCAAACGTCGGATCCATGGCCGTCCGGCAAAGAATCGTCTGGTTGGTCCATCGGCCGCTGATCCATCTCGCGTAGTTCGCAGCGCGGGCCCAGATCGGGCAGATAGGCCACGAAGGCGCACGAGCAACAGCGGTGGGTGCGGTGCATGTGCCCGCAAACACAGTGCGCAACCCCCACGAGAACCTGGAACGGACCCAGCCGGTGGCCGCAGCGCCGACAGACCGTGGGCCGCGGCTCCGCCCATCCCCGGCGTGTGCGGCGCAACTTCACAACGCTAAATCGTACATGCGTTCGATCCCACCGAACCTCGGTGGGATTGCGAAGAAATCAGCACCGCGAGATCGTCATCACCGAACGCCTCAGTCATGCGCAGGTCGAAGCAGTATCCCGAGCGACGACTCGGTGGCGCACAACCAGACGTCGCTGACCATCGCCTCCTCGAACGATTTCCCGCGCTCAGTATTGGATTCGGTGCGGCCGACAGCGCGAGCTGCCGGTCTCCGCGAAGGAACCCCTCGGGGGTGAACACGCATCCAACGCGCCGCGATGTCGATGCGGATCGGCGCGCGCTCACATGTCGCTCGGCGGCATTACCGTCTTGCCATGCAGCTCCACCGTGGCGATGCGGAACCAACCGCCGCGCCCTCACCCTCCCCGGTTGCGATTCGGCCGTCACCACAGGCCACCCCAGCGGTGACGAATCCGGCGATCTCGTCGAAGCCGTCGATCAGGTGGCGCACGGGGGTGGCGAGGGTGTCCTCGGTGTAGACGTGGTTCCACCGAGATCGGCATCCCGACACCCACCGCCAACGCGGTCATCGACAGCCAGACCAGCCTGTGCCGGTTCGGCGACAAGTGGGTGCGCTGGGGGACGACCACCGTGGAGAAGGTGGAAGCCGGTCTGCATCTCCGCAGGGTCCCGTCCCTTCCGGCAGAGATCGCCAGCACCATCGGCGAATGCTCCGAGCGCGCGGTACGCGAAGCGCTCTACGGCGACGACCGGTTCGTCCGCACCACCAAGCAGAACTGGGCCCTGCACAGGTGGGGCCTCCCCGAATACACCGGGGTGTTCGCCGAGAGCGCGCTGCGCCTGAAAGCGCACGGGAAACCGGTGAGCACCCAGGCCATCATCGACGACATCACCGCCACCTTCCCCGACGTCGCCGAAGCCTCGGTCCGCTCCTACCTCAGCGCACCCGGATTCATCATCAAGGACGGCAAGATCCGCCGCCGCCGCAAACGCGACGGCTGGCCCGCCGTCGCCGACTTGAACACAGTGCGCGGCGTCTTCCGCAACGGCTTCGATGAGATCCGGGTCGCCGTACCCGTGACCGCCGACCTGCTCCGCGGTTCCGGTCAGAAGATCGCTCCCGCCCTCGCGACCGCCTTGGGTGTCCAACCCAAACAGCGCCGGAAGTTCACCGGCCCGCTGGCCGACCTCACCCTGTTCTGGCGGGAGAGTGCAACCAACGGCGCCACCGTGGGGTCGCTCCGCGGCGTGGCGGCCGCCCTGGATGCCGCACTCGACGACACCCTCGTGCTCATCTTCAACACTGCGGACACCACCGTCGACGCGGCCCTCCTGCGCGCGGGCTACGATGACGCCGCCGAGTTGGAAACGCTCCTCGGAACGTCAGCGCCCAACCCCGCCGCCGCGCTCACTCAGGCGCTCACATGTGCCCGCGCACAGTTGCTTCCGCTTCTGCAGCGGCGTGGAGAGACCGGTCTACTGACAGCGCGCAGCGGGTCCCACATAGCGCGAATGCGGACGCCCGGTCCGCCGCGGGGGCGCTCTCAGTCCCCGGCCGCAGCCCACTCCTGCAGCCGCTCGGGCCGCAGCCTGCCCCGGTCGAATCGCAGCTGCTTCCCCTTGTTCAGATCAACCGCGATCTGGCGCAACTCCTCGGCGCGGCTGCCACCCCACTCGTTGCGCAGCGCCTCCACCATCAACGCGTCCGGGTCGAGCGCGAAGCCACGACTGCGCAGGAACGTCAGCGCGTGAATGACCTCGGAACGCTCCCGCTTGTCGAGCAGTCCCTGGTTGCCCACCGCGATGCCGGTGAGCCCCTCAATGGCAGCGCGCAGCGCGGCCGGCGCCGCCGTCACGGGCGCGATCTCCTGGCCACCAAGATGCTCCGGTGTGAAAGCGGTGACCCACGGTCCCGTGATGCGACACGCCGGGAAATCGCGACGGGCCGTGTGCGCCGATCACCACGAGGCCCTCGACCTCACCACCACGCTCGACTGTCGAGGACCTCAGCCAGGTTCAAGAAAACGCCGACGACGGTGCCCCGCGGGCGATCGTGGAACCGGGACTTCGACGATGGTGAGGTCACCGGCAGGCCGAGCTGGTCGAGCTTGTTCTCCTCGATGCTGCGGGTGTCGGGGGCGTGAATCGTTGCGTCCTCGCCGGCCCATTGCAAAGCCAGCGCGGGGGAGAGGTTCGTGGGACTCGACGTACGCGCGGCGCATCCTTCGACCCTAGAACCGAGCAGCGCGCCTTAGGTGGCGCGGTGCCCGATGATGCTGATCGACGACACCGCGAAGTCCTTCAGATCACCCGTCTTCGGTGTGTCCGAGGCGATCACTCCACCCTGGCCCGGAATGGTGGTGGTGTCGGCAACCGGCCCGGTGGGCGTACCGAATTCGGTGATCGTGATCGTCATGGCCGACGCCAGCACCGGCGGCTGAACGGGCGTGACCACTTCGTCGCGAAGGTTGTTGGTCGGCTGGGTCAGGCGCGTCTCGTCCGGATCGTTGAACTGGTACTCCACGGTCGCCGCGGTCTTGTGCTTCAGCCACTCATCCGAACCGTCCGGATTGACGCGATTCCATCCCGGCACGATGGAGACGCCGGTGACGACGTACCAGTTGTCGAACTCCACGCGCAGCACCGTGCCGGGAACGCCGTACGCCGGAACGCACATCCATGCGGTGTTGACGTCCGAGTCGAATGCCTGCATCGGATCGGTCGACCCGGCGGTGCACCGGCTCGACGCGGACTTGATTCCGATCGGTCCGTCAGCGCCGGGCATACCGGGGTCAGCTGGTGCCGGCGAGGCGGGAGGCTGCGCAGTCATCGTGGGCACCGAGTAGGCGGGTGTTGTCGGGGCGCTCGTCGCGGACTTCTCCTGCTCGCCGCCGGGCAAGACCAGAACCACTACGGCGAGAACCACCACGACCACCGCGGCGATCGCGCCGAGCCGATGCGAGCGGCGGCCCACATCGAACCATCCGAACCGCCACCACGGCTTGTCGCCGGCAAGAACGTCGACTGCTTCGGCGTCCGCGTCGGGCACCACGATGTCGTCATCGTCGGAATGGACGTACGCGCCTCGCCCGGTGCCCGACAACAGGCCCTGATCCGGGGCACCCGTCATCACCCGATTCAACTCGTCGAGATCGGACTGCTCGTCGGCGGTGAGATCGCGATGGTGGCGATCCTCGTCGCCGTAGCCCGCATAGGCAGCGTCGTACTCATCGGCACCGCCACTCCCGTCGCCACCGTCCTCACTGCCGGGCATCCACTCGCCGTAGCCCTCGTCGGAGTTCGACGCGAACTCAGCACTCACGTCGTCGAACAAGTCCGGGTCGGCGAGCAAGTCATCGGCGATCGCGTCTGCATGACGGTGATACAGATCGGACATATCGACATCACTTTCGGGGATTGGAACCGCACGCCACTCCGAGTCGAGCGCGTCACCGGTGTCGCTGAATTTTATCCCGTCGGCATCGGAGAACCCGGTCACGCGGCCACACCAGTTCGCACGACGCCAGCGGCATCCTCCCGGCCCCACCGCGCCGCAACACATGCACGATCGAGATCGTCGCGATCGGACTCCACGGCATCACGCAACCGCGTGAGTGCACGCCGCAGACGTGACTCCAGTTTGTTCTCGGTGACACCCATCAGCGCCGCAACTTCGCGCACCGGCACCGCGGCGTCACCGCCGAACCGGATCTTGAGCGCACGGTGATCCTGCTCGGCCAGAACGCCGCGAGACAGCGCCCAATCCAGAAGCACGTCGGCGGTCAAATAACTGTCCGCTTCGGCGTGCACATCCTCACCGGCCACGTCCTCGAACGACGGTTCCGCCGAGCACACCGGCGCCTCGTGCATCTTCGTGACAGTGCGCAACGTGATCCAGTACAGCTGCGCATCGGCGTGCTTGTGCGTGGGCTTCACCGCCGGCAGCGCACGCGACAAGAACGCATCCACGGTGACCTGGAAGCGCTCCTCCATGCAGTCACCCGGAGCATGCCGGGCGACCGAGGAGAGCATCACCGCCTTGGCGCCAAGCAGCAGTGTCGCGGCCAGGCCGACACCGCGACGGTGCTCTGCCAGCAGTAGCGCAGTCGATGTGGTGTCCCGGCCGCCGAGTGCGTCGAGAAGTTGCTCGACGCTGGCGACGTCGACGGTGCGCATCCACGCGTCGACGAGCGCGCGGTGCGAGCGCAGGCAGGCGGTGCGCAGTGCGTGATCGCGCAGCGCGGCGGCCGGGCGGGGGAGGGCAAGAGGTTGAGTGGTCATCGCCGGTTCTCCTGAAGGAGTCGTTGAGCGCCAGTGCGGCGCGTCTGATGACCTCAGCCTCGGAACGAGTTGTGAGCTAACCGTCAGCCACGACGTGAGGGGTGGCGTGACAGGTGCCCGTCAGCAGCCGTCACGCATGTGATGTAGGCCATATTTCAAGTCGTCACACGGCCTGGAACTGCGCGCATGCAATGCCTGAGGGTTGCGCGACAGCGATCTCGAGTTCTCACGCGACGGAAATTCAGGAGCCCCGATTTCACGCGCACAGCACACTAATGGAGGGTGTGCACGCATCGTGCGCGCCGGCGAGCGGGCAGTGTGCACCCCGTCGTGCGCGTCATGTGCGCGGAACGTGCGCGGCTCCGCCGATAGCTGATCACGCGGCATGTGCGCGGTTCGTGAGCGGTCGCGCACAATTCATGTGCGCGACCTGGGGGGAAGTCTTCGGCGACGATTGTGACGTCACATTCACACGGTTGACCTGCGAAAATAGCGCCAGCTATGTACCCTCGGTGGGGCGACGCTGTCCTTATCGCTCCGCTGCACGGCCAGCGTACCCCCAATGTCAAGGGCGTGTAGCAAATCAGATATGTGTCGGCGCGCCAGTCCGGGGGACGCGCTATTCGCGATAGCGGGTTAGCTGCTCAGACCCGAATCGAAATCCGTCGCCCAGGCGCGCGACGGAAACCACCCCCGCGGTCGGTACTTCACGGATAGAGGCGGCACTCAGGCCCGCTCCCCGTTCCCGAGAAGGAAACCCACCATGGCGACCTCCGCATCAGCCCGCTCGCGCAACGTCGACATCAGCCCCGCCATCGCCGCTGTGCGCGCCTACTCGCGCGCGGTGAAGATCGCCTGCGACGAACTGCACGACGATCCTTTTGACGTGAACGCCCGCGCCGCTCTTCTCAAATTGATCGTCGACGACAGCCCCGAAGCGGACGCCGCATTGCCCCGTGCGCTCGCCGAGAATGGCGCCGGGACTGTGGGAGACTGAGTTACCGTGACAGGTAAAGTTCCCAACAAGAGGAAACACTTCGACGAACTGGTCAAGCCCCTCGACCGCGGCCTGATCATGCGCCGAACGGTCAACGTCCTCGGCGTCCTCGGCGGCCTCTTCGCCGTCATATCTATCCTCACGTCACTGTGGCCCGACGCCACGCAGACCGACGCAACCCCCGGCAACGCCTCCGTGCCGGCGTCCACCCTCGTCACCGGTTTCGCCCGCGATTACGTGACCACGTACCTCACCGCCAAGGCCGGAGACGAGGACAAGCTCGCCCGGTACGTCACTGTCAAAGACATCAAATTGCCGCCGATCGCGGGACAGTTCACCGACACCGACGTCGCGTTCGCCAAGCAGATCACCACCACCGACGACGGCGTTGCACTGTGGACGGTCACGGTCTCCGGTCTCGTCAACGGCGCCACCACCACCACGCCTCAACGCACCTACTACCGCGTCCCCATCACCGTCCTCGACGGCGCTCCACGAGCCACCGCTCTGCCGATGCAGGTGGCCGGCCCCGGTGTCGGCGTGGACTTCCGATTGGGCTACCGCTACACCGTCGCCCCCGACTCGCCGCTGGCGACCACCGCTGCCGGATTCGTTCGCTCCTACCTCACCGGCGGTGCCGACTTCGCCCGCTACGTCACCGCCGACGCTACCGACAAGCCGATCCAACCGGCGCCCTACGCGAAGGTCGACACCATCACCGTGGACGCGAACGTCAGCGGCAACGGCAGCGGAGCAGACAGGGCCGAGGTCTACATCACCGTGGCCGCGCGCACCAAGAACTACACCCTCACCCAACTCGCCTACCCGCTCACGCTGAGGTCCGTCGAAGGCCAGTGGCAAGTGATCTCGATCGCCTCGGTACCGCTGCTGCAGACCCGCCCCGACAACCCGCAAGAAGCCACCAATACCACCACCACACCAACGACTCCGCCGCCAACGCCGACGCGCGGCTGACCCCTCAACCGAGAACGAAAGGACCTCTCCAATGACCGACATCCAAGTCCTCCTGGAGAACATCCGCGTCGTCGCCGTCGGGTGCGCCGGCACGCTGCTGCTGCTCTGGGGCATCTACTACTTCTTCCGAAACCTGTTCGGCGAAGCGGGCCGCAACCCCGTGAAGATTGCGGTCTCCGCCCTGGCGATCACCGGCGCTGCCGGCGTGTTCGCCATGATCCCGTCGCTCATCAGCGCCGGCAGCAGCACAGGCGAGCAGATCGGTGGTGGCGGCGGCTACTCGATGCCCGCCCCGGCATCGCTGCAGTCCGCAGTCGCTGACGTCCCTCACCAGTCGACGGCCGCATGACCTGGGTGCGCTGGGTACGAGTCGCAACCTCGGGGCGACGATTCCGCACCTACGTCGGCCGCCTTCCCGGTGGCCGGAAGCTCCCCGGCGGCGCGCGTCCCATCGAGCAGATCGTCGGATTCACCGCGATTCTCGTCGCGACCATCTTCGCCACCCGACTGCTGCCCTACAACGCGGTCGCCGTCTTCGGCACCGGCGTCATCCTGGCGTTCGTGGTCACCGCAGCCCTGAGCTTGATCAAGTACGACGGAGTGCCCGTTCTGGGTAAGACCGCACGCCTGGTGAGTCTCGTCGTCGATCGCAAGCCGACCGTTCTGGCCCGCGAAGAACTCGATCGACAGGCCCAGGCGAACCCTCACGCATTCGTCATCGACGACACCCCCATCGACGCCGCCTGACCCGCCAAGGCACAGCCCCGCACAACGAAGGACCCGAGCGCCCCGTGAAGCTCCGACAACCGACCGCAGCCCGCCGCCACCATCTGCAGTGGACCCATCACGGCGGCGTCTTCGCCACCTACTTCGTCGAGGCCCTCGACTACGGCCTGCGCCAACCCGAAGACAAGGCCGGCGTCGCGGACGCGCACGAATCGCTCATTCTCAACTGCCCCGACAACACCCTGCTGCTGAGCTTGCAGGCCCCCCTGGATCTCGTCGACGTCATGAACCGCTCGCTGGATCGAGTCGACCTCCACCGCACCCCGGACTACATCAAGGAAGCCGTCGCCGGGTACAAGCGCATCGCCGAGATCGCACCGCTCACCCGCATCTACACGATCACCTTCCCGCTCGGGAAGAGCGCACTGACCGGTGAGCTTTCCGCGCGCGACGTCGCCGAGCAGCTCGCCGCCGCCGACGAGCTGCTCACCGTCATCGACCCGGAATCGAACTTCCGGCTCCAACCCGTCCCCGAGGGACTGCTGCCCTTCATCTGGAATCACAACCTCATGCGGGGATCGGCACTCGAACACGCCCCGCACAACCCGGCAAACGCCTCGCCGAGCACCGCGGCCCCCACCCCGTACTTCCTTCCGGGCATCCTCGACGAAGGAGCCCGCACCGAGAAGTCATTCCGCCGCAGCTTCGACCCCATGCTGAAGGCCATGATCCGGCTCGACGAGGGCGAGGTCATCAACAGCTACCAAGCGATGCTGACCCCGATGTCGTTCCCACCCGCGATGGGATTCCCCGGCCATTCCGAGTTCCTGTCCGTGCTCGACGGCATCCCCGATGTCAGCGTCGACTGGGCCATGCGCGTGCGCCGCCGCGACCGCGAATCGGCCATGCAACAGAACGAGAAAGTCCTCGGCAAGCTCGGTGTCCAACTCGGCGAGCGCGACAGCGACGTCGGCTTCCACACCCAGGAGCTGCGCCGCAAAGTCGACACCCTCGCCGCCTACAACGACAGCCTCGCCACCAACGAGAACGCCGAAGAGGTCGAGTTCACTACCGTCCTCGCCGTCGGCGCTCCCACCCAAGCAGAGCTCACCCGCAGCGTCGGAACCCTCAAAGCCAAGTTCCGCCGCCTCGGCATCCGCGTCGACGCCCCGCGTGGAGCACAACGCAAGCTGTGGATGATGCTCAACCCCGGCGCGCCGGCCGACAGCGTGTACACCGACTACCAACACGTCACCGCCACCCCCGACTGGGCCGGGTTCGTCCCCTTCACCACCGCGCGCCTGCTCGACGACACCGGACCCATCATCGGCGTCAACCTGCTGTCGGGACTCTTCGAGCCGCTGCACTTCAACTTCCTGAACAAAGTGCTCTCCGACATCAGCCCGGCCATCGCCATCGCCGGCGAACTCGGGTCGGGCAAGAGCTACTTCACCAAGACCTTGATCAGCATCATCGCCGACCTACTCGGACAGTTCCTGGTCATCGACCGCTCCCAGCAAGGCGAATACATCCCGCTGCTGGAATCGATCCCCGGCTCGGCCCTGATCACCCTCGACGAGCCGAAATTCACCCTCGATCCGCTGCGCCTGTTCGGCGATCCCCACAAAGCGCGACGCATCGCACTCGACACCATCCTGCCGCTGCTCAACATCCCCGTCGTCTCCGCGCCGGGCGTGCTGCTGGCCGAGACCCTGCAACCCGAACACCGTGGCGCGTACAACCTGCGCTCACTAGCCGACGTCCGCGACCACCTGGCGTACCGGGCCGCCCGCTCCCAAGGCCGCGACGCCGACGATCAGCAGACCCTCGTGCGCGCGATGGACGCCGTGGAGGCGCCGGTGCTCTTCGACCGAGCACTGCCACCGATGCCGCTGTCGGCCACGGCGACCGTCGTGCGGACCCACACCCTGGCCCTGCCCACCGTCGACGAGCTGACACTGACCCACGCCTACGCGAACCTGCCGTGGCGCAAACGCCTGGGACACACGCTCTACGAGCTGGTCGGACTGCTGGCCCGCGATCAGTTCCTCAGGCCGGGCCGCTTCGGCGCCCTGGTCGTCGACGAGGCCTACCACTTCACCGCCACCACCGTCGGCAAGCAGATCGTCGAGGAGTTCGTCCGAGACGGCCGCAAACACGCGGCCGGCATCATCTTGTCCTCACAGGACCCGAAGGCCGACTACGCGTCCACCGCACACAACCTCATCCCGAACCGGTTCGCCTTCCGTCAACGCCACACCACCCTGGCGGCCAACAGCCTGGAATGGCTCGGTGTCGACATCGAGCGCGACGCCTACCTGATCAAGCAGCTCCGCGAGAACACCTCACCGCCGGTGGGCCGCGGTGAAACCGTCGCCCCCAACCGCCGCGGCGAGTGCTTCATCGCCGACGGCCGCGGCCGCATCGGGCGAGGGAAGATCTTCGGGCCCGCGCGCGAAGACCGGGCCCGCGCGGTGTCCACGACACCCGAGCAGGTGACGATCTGATGCTCGCCGCCGCATTCCTCCCCACAGGGTGGGACCCCGCCCTGCCCACGCTGAGCCAGCTCTTCGCCCGCGGCTGGGCACTGTCCACCACCACCCGGCTGCGCAAATTCACCATGCTGCCGATCTACCTGCAGCTGTGCCTGTGCCTGATCGCATTGGCCTTTCCCGCCGAGGCCCACGCCGCGATCGGACCCCAGAGCCCGGTGCTTTACGTCCTCGGAGTCACCGACTCCTACGGGGTCCCGCTGTCGCGCTACGCCATCTCCACCGACTACGGATCGGTCCTCGACGGGGGATCTCAAGCGGTCCTGGCGACCCTGCTCGAAGCCGAAGCCGGACTGTTCGTCGTCATCGGCGGCGTCGCCATCTGGTTCCTCATGTACGTCATCAGCTTCGGGTTCCTGCCCGACCTCGTACAACCCGTAGCATCCGTCGTCCAGGACTACGCCGGCCAGATCCTGCCCGGCGTCGCCGCGATCGCCGCGATCATCGCCGCCACCTTCGTCGCCCTGAACATCCTGCGCGGCAACCTGCCCCGCGCCGCCTCCCAAGGCGCCGCCGCGGTGCTCGTCGCACTCATCGGCGGCGCGCTGGTCTACTCACCGATCAGCTGGGTCATCTCCGACTCCGGGCCCCTGGCACAGGGACGCGACGTGGCCGTCAGCCTGGGATCCAACTCCGTGGCCGGCCTCGACAACACCACCGACACCCTCAACCGGCTGGAGGGAACGCTGGCCACCTCGTTCGTCCGCCGGCCGTTGCAGACCTGGAACTTCGCCGGCCAGCCCGACAGCACGCCGAGCTGCGCGGCGGCGTGGAGCGACGGAGTGAACTCCGGGGACCCCGACAACATCAAGGACGGCATCCGGGCATGCGGCGCCTCCGACTCCGCCGCGATGAAAGCCACCGCCGACAACCCCAGTCCCGGACAACTGGGCACCGGTGTCCTGATGCTGATGTTCATCGGCATCTTCGCGCTCTTCTGCGTAGTCCTCGGCTTCCACATCGTGCTCGAGTTCTTCCGGGCCGTGGCCAACGCCTTCAAACTGCTGTGGGGCTTCGCCGTCGGCGTCATCCCCGGCGGGCCTCAGGCGTCCCTGGTCAACACGTTCGTCGCCATGCTGTTCTCCGGGGTGGCGATGTTCGGCTACATCACCATGACGATCTTCATCGGCGAGATCGTGACCGTCGTCTTCCGCCAACAAGGCAACGGCGTCGTCGCGATGCTCTCGGCGCTGATCCTGATGATGGTGGCCATCCGGCTGGTCTTCGCGATGTCCAAGAACCTCAAGCAGACCAGCGCCAACGTCGCATCCGGAGTCATCAACAGCGTCGGCGCCGCACCGCCCCCACCGAGCACGAACATCCTGCAGGAGAAGGCCGGCGGATTCCTGCGCGACAGCACCGTGGTCGCCGCCGGTGTCGGCGCCACCATGGCCGGCGGCGCGATCGCGGCCCGCTCCCCGTCGGCCACGCATGCCCTGAGCGTGGTGGCACCGTTCGTCCGCGGCGGACGGACCTCGATGGTCCGCCACCTCGACCGCGGCGCCGACATCTACAACCGCAAGCAGGACGCCGAGGAACGCGAACGGGCCCGCCAGGAAAGGGACGCCGCGAAGGCGGCAGCCGAGCAGGCCAAGACCGAGGGCGCGCCGCCAACCGCATCCACGGCGACGGCACCCGACACCACTGCCACCGGCCCGGCGGCCGGCAACGGTGGGGGGCCGGCTGCAGCTCCTTCGGCGTCCCCGCCGGCGCCGCCTGCGGGAACGGCTCCGCCCACCACGCAGTTCAGCGCCGCGCCTGCCGGCCGGGACGTCCCGCCGTCACGGGCGACGCCGCTGAGCGCGAACGACCTCCAGCCGCCCGCGGCCGCGTCGCCACCGTCCACCAGCGGTTACGGCACGTCCCCAGGGTCCACGCCGAACGGCGCCGGCTCCCAGGGCGGACCACCCCCGGCACCCCGAACCGGCTCCGGGGCACCGCTTCCCGACTGGAACAGCCCCGTGACCAGCGACGATGACACGTCCCCGCCGCCAGGGCCGCGGCACGGGTCCGCCGGCGCCGAGGCGGCGCCGCCCTCACCGTTCGAGCAGTCGGCAGATCCGACCCCGCCCGCGGCGCCGCCTACGCCGCCGGCCACCGGATCCACCCGGCCCCTGCCCCCGCCGGCCGGCCCTCGACACAGCGATGAGAAGGGAGCCCCGTGACTTCACCGAACACCGAACCGCCTCGCCAGTCGATCCTGCGCGGGCTGGCGGGTGCCGCAGCAGCTCAGGGGGTCCGCAAGGTCGCCGTCTCCGCCGGCTCCGCGGTGGTCGGCGCCGTCGGATGGCCGGTGATCCTCGCCGTCGCCGCGGTCCTGATCCTGCTGGCCCTCGTGCTGGTCATCACCGCGATCGTCGCCCTGAGTCGCATGTCCGATCAGCAGCACAACTTCGCCTACCAGTGCGAATCCCGGCTGGGGTACTCGGTGGGCAACACCGCAGCCCTGGCCGTCGTCCCCCGCCTGGCCACCTCCGTGCCGATCGAACAAGCTCCGGTGACCGCCTGGGAGACCACCGCCCTGCAGCCGGCGACGACCACACCCACCACGGCGCCGGTCACCACCACCTCGACGCCCGCGACCACCACGACGACGACCAGCGCAAACAACACGTCCCCCACCAACCCGTACGCCACCCTCACCCCACCCCCCACGGCCGACGCCAACACAACCGCGTCCCCTATACGCAACTCACAACACACGACACCCAAGCAGACGTCGGAAGCCGACCACCGCGTGG
>NZ_NVQF01000087.1 GCF_002592005.1 Mycolicibacterium palauense
ATACCAGTGTGGTGACGCCACCGGCTCCGGGTGCTCCGGTGCCGGGTGGGGTGTCCGGTGGTGGGGTTCCGACTCCGCCGGTGCCGGGTGCTCCGGTGCCCGGTGGGGTGGTGGATACCAGTGTGGTGACGCCACCGGCTCCGGGTGCTCCGGTGCCGGGTGGGGTGTCCGGTGGTGGGGTTCCGACTCCGCCGGTGCCGGGTGCTCCGGTGCCCGGTGGGGTGGTGGATACCAGTGTGGTCACGCCACCGGTCCCGGGTGCCCCCGTCCCGGGCACGGTCTCGCAGGCCTCGGGCGCACTGCCTCCGGTCCCGGGGGCACCCGTGCCCGGTGCCGGAGTGCTCAACACGGCGTCGCTGCCCGGGCTGCTGTCGCCGATCACGGGCCCGTCCTCGATCGCGGCCTCGCTGCCGCCGGAGACGGCGGTGCTGGCTCCGCTGCTCGGGACCGGGACCTCGGCGCTGCTGCCGTGGCCGGGACTGGATCTACCCGGCGTGCCGGGGCTGCCGATTCCGACGCCCAGCTACGTCGGCTTGCCCCGCGACCTCGTCTGCGAGGAGACCGCGTGGTCGCTGCAGGCCGACAAGCCTGCCGGCAAGCAGGCCGGCAAGCCCGCCGAGCTGGCCGCGTCGACGCCGGCCGATCCCGCCGACCCGCGGCGCGCGGACGCGGACTGGGACAAGTCCCCGAGACGGCGCTGAGACGCGACGCGTCCCCGCCGCGGGCTCAGATGTTGGAGCCGTCGGCGGGGGCCTCGGCGCCGCGGGGGCAGCCGTCGGCCACAGCATCCGGCACGGCATCCGACGTGGCATCCGGCCCCGGCGTCGTCACGCCCAGCGTGTAGGAGGTCATCGACAGCGATCCGTAGGCGTAGCCGTCCACGAGCACCGCCAACGGTTCGCCCGCCCGCGCGGCCAGCCCGGCGACATAGAGCATCGGAATGAAGTGATCGGGCGTGGGCGCCGCCCGGCGGAAGTCCGCCCGCTCCCGCAACGTGATCGCCTCGGCGGGCTCGTCGGTGAGGAGCGTTCGCGCCTGCCCGTCGAACCTTGCCGCCCAGTCGAATCCGCGGTCGCCGAGTTGCCAGTTCATGGCCGACAGATTGTGCACGATGTTGCCGCTGCCCACGATCAGGACGCCGGTGTCGCGCAGCTGTGCCAGCCGAGCCCCGAGATCGAGGTGATAGTCCAGCGGCTTGTCGGCGTTGATCGACAGCTGCACCACCGGGACCGTGGCGTCGGGGAACGCGTGCCGCAGTACCGACCAGGTGCCGTGGTCGATGCCCCAGCTGTCCACGTCGGAGCCCACCCAGGTGGGTTTGACGGTCTCGGCGATCTCGTCGGCCAGATCCGGCAGACCCGGCGCGGGATACTGCACGTCGAACAGTTCGGCGGGAAAGCCGTAGAAGTCGTGGATGGTGCGCGGCCGGGCCATCGCGGTCACCGCGGTGGCGTTGACGTACCAGTGCGCGCTGATCGTCAGGATCGCGCGCGGCCGGGGCGCCGCGGCGCCGAACGCCCGCCACGCCTCGGTGTAGCGGTTGTGTTCCAGCGCGTTCATCGGGCTGCCGTGGCCGATGAAGGCCGCCGGCATGACCTGGGGATCTGGTGGGACGCTCATCGGAATATTCTGCGCCTCGCCGCGGTCGGTGCGCCGCGCCGCCGTTACTTGGTACCGAACATCCGGTCGCCCGCGTCGCCCAGTCCGGGCACGATGTAGCCGTGCTCGTCGAGGCCACGGTCGACGGCTGCGGTGTAGATGGGCACCTCGGGGTGCGCGCCCTGCAGCGTGGCGATGCCCTCCGGGCAGGTCAGCAGGCACACGAAGCGCACCGAGCGCGGGCCCAGCTCCAGGATGCGCTCGACGGCCGCGACCGCCGAGTGCCCGGTGGCCATCATCGGGTCGACGACCACCACATCGCGTTCCGCGAGATCGCTGGGCATCTTGAAGTAGTACTCCACGGCCACCAGCGTCTTGGGGTCCCGGTACAACCCGATATGGCCCACCCGAGCACCGGGCACCACATCGAGCATGCCGTCGAGGATTCCGGACCCGGCGCGCAGGATCGAGACGAACACCAGCTTCTTGCCGTCGATCACCTTGCCCACGGTGGTCTCCAGCGGTGTCTCGATCTCCACGTCGTGCAGCGGGATGTCGCGCAGCACCTCGTAGGCCATCAGCGCCGCGATCTCGGTGAGCAGGCGCCGGAAACTGTTGGTGGACGCCTCCTTCCGGCGCATCAGGGTGAGCTTGTGCTGCACCAGTGGGTGATCGATGACAACGACGCCCATGCTCTCGTCTGCCTCTTCTGCCGTCTGCGGTGGGTCGGTACGCGCGCGAACGCCGGCACGCTAAAACGCCGGCACGCTAAAACACGGTGCCGTCGCTGACGATCGACAGCGGGGGCAGCCCATCGCGGCGGCGGGCCAGCTCCCGGCCGGCGGCCCAGGTGCCGCCCTCGAGCACGCAGGCCAGGGGCAGCCGACGGGCGTCGGCGCCGAGCTCGGCGCGCACCAGCGGAGCCAGCTCGTCGAGCAGCGCGACCGTCAGCGCACGCCACTCGACCACCAGTTCGTCGCCCACCTGCCACGCCCGGTGCAGCCAGGCGTCGTCGCGCAGCGCCAGCACCCCGGTGTCGAGCAGCAGACCGCCGTTGCGGTACTCGGGAAGCCCGGTCAACTCCTCCACCCCGCCGACCGGTGCCCCGCACCACGCGAACGGTTCCAGCAGCGAGTAGGTCAGCCATTGGGACAGCTTGTGAAACGGCATCCAGCCCGCGGTCAGCCCCGGTCCCGGCACGGCCGGATGCCGCCAGCAGTCGCCCAGGGGCCGGCCCGCCAGGGCGTTGCCCGCCGGCCACACCGCCGAGAACGCCTCCAACAGCACCGACAGGATGTCGTGGGCGCCGACCACGGCGGGCCGGTCACCGTCGGTCAGGGCGGCGAAGAGCCCGCCGGGGCGGCCGTCACTGCCGAAGAGGTCGGGCCGCTCGGCCAGCGCGTCGCCGAGAGCACGCAACAGCCCCACCCGGCCCCGAAGGCCGATGAGCGGGTTGGCGGGTCCGGCCTGGAACGCCTCGGCCACGCGGTCGGGGCGCAGCGTCCGCAGCGCGGTGGCGTCCACCCGCAGCGGCTCGTCGGGGTCGCTGGAGAACAGGCCCGCGCGGAAGGCGTGGAAGCTGGCCACGGCCAGTCCCTCGGAGCGGCGGTACTGCACACCGCCGGCTTCGCGGTACCCCCAGTCCGGTCCGGCGCCGGCGTCCAGCAGCACGCTGATCACCGCGAGGTCGATCAGCGCCCGCGCACGCTCGGGCCCCGGGAGGCCGGCCAGGTCGGGCTCCAGGAGCTGCCGGCGGTCGATCCCGCCGGCCTCGAAATGCCGCCACCGGCTGTGGAAGGGGATGGCCAGGTCGGGATAGCGGGCCCGCGTCACCGCCGCCACCTCGGCGGCCGCGGCCGGCAACGCGTCGTCGCTGACCGTGAACCACGCCGACGAGCCGGCGCGGGCCCGGGCGAGCAGGCCGGCGGCGCGTTCGCGGACCGCCGTGGTGGTGCGCAGCCGTGCCGCCGCGCCGTCGGGGTGCTCCGTGTCGGGCACGGTGGCCGAACTCACCCGTGCAGCCCCCGGCCCCTCGTCTTCTTGAGGTCCTCGGCACCGGGGATGGGGCCGGGGGTGAAGTAGCCCGCGGCCATCTTGGCGTCGATCTCCACGCGGGCGTCGGCGGGTATCAGCTCGTCGGGGATGTTGACCCGCTCGCCGACCTCGATGCCCGAACCGGTGATGGCGTCGTATTTCATGTTGCTCATCGAGACCAGCCGGTGAATCTTGCGAATGCCCAGCCAGTGCAGCACATCGGGCATCAGTTCCTGAAAGCGCATGTCCTGCACGCCGGCCACGCACTCGGTGCGGGCGAAATACCGGTCGGCGGTGTCGCCGCCGGTCTGGCGTTTGCGGGCGTTGTACACCAGGAACTTGGTCACCTCGCCCAGCGCGCGGCCCTCCTTGCGCGAATAGGAGACCAGGCCGACGCCGCCGCGTTGGGCACCCTGGATGCATTCCTCGATGGCGTGGGTCAGATACGGGCGGCACGTGCAGATGTCGGAACCGAAGACGTCGGAGCCGTTGCACTCGTCGTGCACGCGTGCGGTCAGCTCCACCGCGGGATCGGCCAGATCATTGGGGGCGCCGAAGATGTAGACGGTCTGACCACCGATCGGCGGCAGGAAGACCTCCAGGTCCGAGCGGGTGACCAGCTCGGGGTACATCCCGCCGGTTTCTTCGAACAGCACCCGGCGCAGGTTGGCTTCGGTGCAGCCGAATCGCGCCGCGATGCCGGGCAGGTACCAGACCGGCTCGACGGCGGCCTTGGTGACCAGCGCCGCCCCGCTGGGCAGCAGGACCCGCCCGTCGGGGTGCAGCCGGCCCCGCGCGACCGCGTCGATGATCTCGGGCAGGACGACGTGGGCCTTGGTGACGGCGATGGTGGGGCGGATGTCGTAGCCGGCGGCCAGCTCGGCGGCGAAGGCCCCGGCCACCGTGGCCCCCCAGGGGTCCAGACTGACGATGTCGCCGGGCCGGCTCCACTGCGGGTGCGGGCCGATGACATCGGTGGGTGCGGTGTCGGTCAGATCGGCGCGGTGATCACGGGCCAGCGCCCCGGCGGCCACCGCCAGCGCCCGGTACACCCCGTAGGACCCGCTGTGCGAGCCGATCACGTTGCGGTGGGCCCGGGTGCCGGTGGTACCGATCACCGGCCCCCGCTCGGCCGCGCTCGAGGCGCCCCAACGGATGGGCAGGGCGTCGACGCCGGCGCGATGTGACGTCAGCCGGATGTGGCCGCCCGGGCCCGCCGCGATGGGCGGCGGTGCGGCGCCGGTGTCAGCGGACATGTCGTTCCTCGCCTCCGTTGAGGCCCGGGACCACGCTTCGGTCGCCGGAGCGGAAGGCGCCAGCATAGCGGCTCGCGGCAACGGCCGCCGGTCATCACGGTGACGGTTTCGCCACGAAGCGCGAAATGACGTCACCGCCCATACGCTGGAGCAGCGGCGAGGTGCGCGGTCACGGGCCGGCGCCGCCGCGGTGTGTCGCTCGGCGGTGGAGGAGGTGCGCGTGAAGGCGGTGGTCATCGGGGCCGGCATGGGCGGGATGAGCGCGGCAATTGCCCTGCGCCAGATCGGGATCGAGACCGACGTCTATGAGCGGGTCACCGAGAACAAGCCCGTCGGGGCGGCGATCTCGGTGTGGTCCAACGGCGTGAAGTGCCTGAACTACCTCGGGCTGGCCGAGCGGACCGCCGAGCTCGGCGGAATCGTGGACACGATGAGCTATGTCGATGCTCACACCGGAGAGACCATGTGCCGGTTCTCCATGCAGCCGCTGATCGACGAGGTGGGCCAGCGGCCCTACCCGATCGCCCGCGCCGAGCTGCAGCTGATGCTGATGGAGGCCTACGGTCTCGACCAGATCAACTTCGGCATGAAGATGGTCGCCGTCGAGGACGGTCCCGAGTCGGCCACCGCGACGTTCGCCGACGGGTCCGCCGTGAGCGCCGATGTCATCATCGGCGCCGACGGCGCCAGCTCCATCACCCGCGAGTACGTGCTGGGCGCCCCGGTGACCCGCCGCTACGCGGGCTATGTCAACTTCAACGGTCTCGTCGAGGTCGACGAGGCGATCGGACCCGCCACCGAGTGGACCACCTACGTCGGCGACGGAAAGCGGGTGTCGGTGATGCCGGTGGCCGGCGGGCGGTTCTACTTCTTCTTCGACGTCGTCGAACCCGCCGGGCTGGCCTACGAAAAGGGCACCGCCCGAGAGGTGCTGCGCGAACATTTCGGGGACTGGGCTCCGGGTGTGCAGGCCCTGATCGACAAGCTGGATCCGATGACGACGAACCGCGTGGAGATCCTCGACCTCGACCCGTTCCACACCTGGACCAAGGGCCGGGTCGCGGTGCTCGGCGACGCGGCGCACAACACCACCCCGGACATCGGGCAGGGCGGATGCTCGGCGATGGAGGATGCGGTGGCACTGCAGTGGGCGTTCAAGGATCACCCCGACGACGTGCACGCCGCCCTGGCCGCCTACCAGTCCGCGCGCGCCGAGCGGGCCGGGGACCTGGTGCTGCGGGCCCGGAAGCGCTGCGACGTCACCCACGCCAAGGATCCCGAACAGACCGCGTCCTGGTATGAGGAACTGCGAAACGAGGACGGCAGCAACATCATTCGCGGCATCGTCGGCAACATCATGGGCGGTCCGCTGACACCGTTGGCCTAGCGCCGGTCCAGCGCCGCTCCTCGACGAGCTCGACGGCGCGACGGGGTGGGGCCGGGCCACGGTGGCCGGGCTACGGTGGTCCGGTGGACGGTTCGCGACACACACCCGGCCCGGCGCGGTGCCCCGATCGGTCCGGCACGTGACGAGCCGGCTCCGGCAGCTGGCCGCCGCGGTGCAGGCGCTGCGCTCCGGCGACAACCGGGTCATCATCGGGATCGTCGGCGAGCCGGGCAGCGGCAAGAGCACCGTCGCCGCGGCGCTTCAGCGGCACCTGGACTGTCCCTCGGCCCTCGTGTCCATGGACGGGTTCCACCTGTCCAACGGCGAACTGCGCCGTCGGGGGCTCGCCGGGCGCAAGGGGGCCCCGGACACGTTCGATTCGGCGGGTTACGTCAATCTGCTACGGCGCCTGCGGGACCGGACCGAGGCCGTGGTCTACGCACCGGCCTACCTACGGGAGATCGAGGAGCCCGTCGCGGGTTCGGTCGCGGTGCCCGCCGAGGTGCCGGTCGTCATCACCGAGGGCAATTATCTGCTGCTTCGGGAGGGCCCGTGGGCCGCGGTCACGGCGCTGCTGGACCGGTCGTGGTTCCTCGAGTGTGACTCCCGGCGGCGGCTGGAGCGGCTGATCGAACGCCACGTCCGCTTCGGCAAGACGCCGGCGCAGGCACACCGTTGGGCCACCGGCCCCGACGAGGCCAACGCGCGGGTGATCCGGGAGACCCGGGTGGCCGCCGACGCGGTCATCGACATCGACGGGCTGGCGGACGAGATGAGTCGGGACCTCGGCCAGGACGCCGCCGGGCAGATGCCCGGGCGTTTCGCTCCCTAGTCCGGGCGTCGGGAAGGGGCCCGGGCGCGTGGTGGCGTTCGAGGGGCCGTGTTCGTCCTCTGTTCATCCTTCGTTTCCCACCAGATCGGTGCGGTTGCATACATTGCTGCGGTCTCCCTGTGCGACCGCTGGGAGCGCACCTGTTTCACCGACCTGAGGCGGACGTTGTGGCAACCGGATTCGCAGAGACCGAACAGACCCCGGCCAACGCCGGATTCCTGGGGGCCGATCGCAACTGGCATCTGAGCTTCGGGGTGCTGCTCGCCGCCGCGTTCCTGATGTTCTCCTGGTGGTCCTTCGGCTACGTCGAGTCCGGTGCCAACAAGACCATCCTGGTGGTCGCCACCGTGCTGGGCATGTTCATGGCCTTCAACATCGGTGGCAACGACGTGGCCAACTCATTCGGCACCAGCGTCGGCGCGGGCACCCTGACGATGAAGCAGGCGCTGCTGGTGGCGGCCGTGTTCGAGGTCAGCGGCGCGGTGATCGCCGGCGGCGCGGTCACCGACACCATCCGCAGCGGCATCGTCGACCTGTCCTTCGTGCAGGTCCAGCCGATGGACTTCGTCTTCATCATGATGGGCGCCCTGTTCGCGGCCGCGTTCTGGCTGCTGTTCGCCACCCGGATGGGCTACCCGGTGTCGACCACACACTCGATCATCGGCGGCATCGTCGGCGCCTCGCTGATGCTCGGCGTGGTCACCGGCCACGGCGGAGATGCGCTGCGGATGGTGCAGTGGGGCCAGATCGGTCAGATCGCGATCTCGTGGGTGCTCTCGCCGCTGCTGGGCGGCATCGTCGCCTACCTGCTCTACGGCACCATCAAACGGCACATCCTGACCTACAACGACGCCGCCGACGCCAAGCTGGTGGAGATCCGCAAGGAGCGGATCGCCCACCGCACCCGGCACAAGGAGGCCTTCGAGCGGCTCAGCGAGATCCAGCAGATCTCCTACACCGGGGCGCTGGCCCGCGACGCGGTCGCCGCCAACCGTTCCGACTTCGACCCCGACGAGCTGGAATCCGACTACTACAAGGAACTGCACGCCATCGACGCGAAGTCCAAGTCGGTGGACGCGTTCCGGGCGCTGCAGACCTACGTCCCGCTGCTGGCGGCCTTCGGCGCCATGATCATCTCGGCGATGCTGCTGTTCAAGGGCCTGAAGAACATGCACCTGGGCCTGAGCACGATGAACAACTACTTCATCATCGCCATGGTCGGAGCGGCGGTGTGGATGGCGACCTACATCTTCGCCCGCACCCTGCGCGGGGAGTCGCTGCCCCGCTCGACGTTCCTGATGTTCAGCTGGATGCAGGTCTTCACCGCCTCCGGGTTCGCGTTCAGCCACGGCAGCAACGACATCGCCAACGCGATCGGGCCGTTCGCGGCGATCCTGGACGTGCTGCGCACCGGGTCGGTCACCAGCGAGGCGGCGGTGCCGGCCGCGGCGATGCTCACCTTCGGTATCGCCCTGATCGCCGGGCTGTGGTTCATCGGCCGCCGGGTGATCGCCACCGTCGGCAAGAACCTCACCGAGATGCATCCGGCCTCGGGTTTCTCGGCCGAGCTGTCGGCCGCGGCGGTGGTGATGGCCGCCAGTGCGCTGGGCCTGCCGGTGTCGAGCACCCACATCCTCATCGGCGCGGTCCTGGGGGTCGGCATCGTCAACCGGGCGACCAACTGGGGTCTGATGAAGCCGATCGCGCTGGCCTGGGTCATCACGCTGCCCGCCGCGGGAATCCTCGGTGCGATCGGTCTGGTCGGGCTGCGCGCGATCTTCTGATCCACCGCGGGGCAGAGCGGTCTCGCGGGTTGCCCGTCCCTGCTGCCCGATCCGGTGCCATGGCGCATCATCGACGGGTGGACGTCGACTACGACTACCGGCTGGGCAGCTGGGCGCACACCTACAACGGCTACTCCCGGCTGGCTTCCGATCACCGGGCCCTGGGGGAGGTGTTGCGGCCGGTCCGCGAGGCCTTCGAACGCGACGGGACCATCCCCGACTGGGCGGGGGTGGACCTGCTGCGCGGCTGGGCGTTCATCCTGGTGCGGGCGCACCGGCACGGCGGTGGGTATCGCCCGCTGCGCGAGGAGTTTCCGGAGTTCGCGGCGATCGTCGCCGCGATCGAGCGCCACCCCGGCGCTACCGAGGAGGACCGGCCTCCGCCCTGGCCGCGCTGACCGGGTTCGGGCCCGGGATCAGACCCGAGGTCAGATCGGCCAGCGCTCGTCGGCGTCGGCGTAGTGCAACGGGACGGCCGGGGGCAGCGCGGCCCGGTGCCCGGTGGCGAGTCCGTCGAGCATCAGCGCCACGTAGCGGCGCCAGCCGTCGCCGGCCGGATCCATCGTCCACAGCACGGCGTGCAGCATGGCGATGATGCGCGGCAGATCCTCGGCGACCACCTCCGGACGGATCATGCCGGCCTGCTGGGCGCGGCGGGTGAGTTCCTCGAGGGCCTCGTAGAGCGGGACCGCGACCTCGGAGGTCAGCACTCCGGTTCGACGCGCCGCGGCCAGGAGGTGGTGTTCGCGGGCGCCGAGGGAGATGGCGGCGTCGATGAGTTCGGAGAGACCCGTCATCGGGTCTTCGCTGTCGCGTGCCGACTCGATGGCCGGCGCGATGCTCTCGGTGATGCTCTGGTCTAGGGCGGCTTTCACCAAATCGGCCGTGCTGCGGAAGCGTCGGTACAGCGTGCGCTCGCCGACCCCGGCCCGCTCGGCGATGGCCTCCAGCGGCGCATCCGGCCCGAGCTGCGCGTAGATCTCGCGGGCGGCGCGCACGATGCGTTCGGCATTGCGGGCGGCGTCGGCACGCAGGCGGCGATCGGAGACTGCGGGCACCCGAAGATCGTAACAACAGACAGTTGACTGTCAGTACGTCTGGCTTCTAGGGTCGAGCCAACTGGCAGTTGTCCGCCAGTTTTCTGTCTACCGGACACCAGGAGCGGCATGACGGACCAGGGATTGACGATCGACACCGACACCACGTTTCCGGTCGCGCGGGACCCGGCCAGCCCGCTGAAACCTCCGCCGGTCTTCACCGAGTGGCGGGAGCGCCCGGGCCTGCGCCGGGTCCAGTACAAGGGCCAGCCGACCTGGCTGATCAGCAGGTACGAGGACATCAGGGCCGCGCTGGTCGACGAGCGGCTCAGCGCGGACAACTTCGCCGAGGACCTGCGCAACGCCACCACCAGCGACGACAGCGCGGTCATCTTCGCCCGGATCGACGACCCCGAACACAACCGGCTGCGCAAGATGATGACCCGCGATTTCACCGTCCGGCGCATCGAGGCCATGCGCCCGAGTATCCAGCGCATGGTCGACGATCTGCTCGACGACATGGTGGACGCGGGATCACCGGCCGATCTGGTGCGCTCCTTCGCGCTGCCGGTGCCCTCCATCGTGATCTCGCTGCTGCTCGGCGTGCCCTACGAGGACCACGACTTCTTTCAGCGTCACAGCGCGGCCGCCCTGGACTCCCGGCTCTCCGACGAGGAGAAGGGCCTGGCGACCGCCGCGGTGTTCGGCTACATGTCCGAACTCGTCGAACGCAAGGAGCGGGAGCCCGGCGACGATCTGATCAGCAGGCTGGCCGTCGACTACGTGGCCACGGGGCAACTCAACCGCGCCACCGCGGTGATGAACGCCCTGATCCTGCTGGCGGCCGGGCACGAGACGACGGCGAGCATGATCGCCCTGGGCGCCCTGACGCTGCTGGATCATCCCGACCAGTGGGCACGGCTGGGGCAGCTGGACGACCCCCGCTCCAGTGCCGGGGTGGTCGAGGAGCTCATGCGCTATCTGACCATCGTGCACAGCCTGGTCGACCGCGTCGCCGTCGAGGACCTCACGATCGGCGGGCAGCCCATCCGGGCCGGTGAGATGGTCCTGATGAACCTGCCCGCCGGTAATTGGGATCCCGAGTTCGTCGCTGACCCCGGCACTTTCGACACCTCCCGGGACGCGCGTGGCCATCTGGGTTTCGGCTACGGCGTGCATCAGTGCCTCGGCCAGCATCTGGCCCGCGTCGAGATGCAGATCGCCCTCACCGCGCTGGCGCGCCGATTCCCCGGGCTGCGCCTGGCGGTCGATCCCGGCGATCTGGAATTCCTGGGGTTCAAGGAGATCTACGGCGTCAGCGAACTCCCGGTCGCCTGGTAGCGGTGGCGGCCTAGAAGACCCTGACCTGTCCTTCGAGGGCGGGCACGGTCTCGGGCAGTTTGTAGGTTTGGATGCCGTTGCCGAACATGACGGCTTCGCGGGCGTGTTCGGGTAGGTGTTTGACCAGCCAGCGGGGGTCGTCGAAGGTCCAGTGCGGGTAGTCGCTGGAGAACAGCAGGATCTTCTCGCACTCCATCCACTCGAAGGCCCGCATGAGTTCGGTCTTGTCCTGGGGGTAGTCCAGGGGCTGGGTGGTGAACTTGATGTGGTCCTTGACGTAGTCGCTGGGTTTGCGTTTGATGTCGACCCACTTCTTGCGGGATTCGTAGAGGGCGTCCATGCGCCACATCAGCGGCAGGATCCAGGTGAAGGCGTGTTCGACGAAGACGATGCGCAGGGTGGGGAAGCGGTCGAAGACGCCGTCGAAGATCATGCTCATGATCTGGTTGGCGGCCAGCAGCGAGTAGGTGACCATGAAGTCGTGGTTGTAGCTGGGGAACCCGACCGGCGGGATCGGCAACTCTTCGAAGTGGCTGCGGGACAGGTGACACGACACCGGGATGTCGTGTTTGGTGGCCGCGGCCCAGATCGGGTCGTACATCGGGTGGCCCCACGACGGGCGGCGTTCGGCCTTGATGAGCACCTGCGCCATGTAGGGGTGCTCGGCCCACTTCTCGATCTCGGCCGCGGCCAGTTCGGGGGCCTCGATGGACACGCAGATGGAGCCGCGCCAGCGCTGGTGCCAGTTGTTGTGCGAGTCCAGCCAGTGGTTGGCCTGCCAGGCGTTCAGCGCCGCGCTCATGGCGTGATCGGCCTCGGCGAGCCGGGCCGGATAGGCGCCGGGCTCGAGGATGGCGATATCGGAGCCGGCCTCCATGATCAGCTGCTTGAACGCCAGGTCGGGATCGCTGCAGGCGAACTCGCCATCAGGCGGGAAGGTGTCCACCCGCATGGCGTAGGAGTGCGCGTAGTCCGGCGCGTCGTAGTAGATCAGCTCGCCGAAATTGTGGGTGAGGAAGTACTTGCTGCGCCACGGCTCGGGGATGTAGCCCACCAGCTCGCCCCGCCGGGGCATCGGGTGGACGTCGGAGTCGACGCAGCGCACCGCGACCTGCTCGGCGGCCGGCTTGCGCTCGGTGGTCGTGACCGTCATCTGTGACCTCCTGGCTGGTCCCTTGGTTCCACTCTGCGCCGGAAGAGGCCCGTTCGTCCACCCGCACCGAGCGTGCGTTCGGACCGGATCGCTCGGGCGTGGGCCGTCCTGGTGGCACGCTCGATGCGCACGGGCCCATAGGTACGGGTCCATAGGGGCGGGTCCACGCAACGTACGCCGACCGGGCGATGCCCTCGGTGGCCTCAGACGGGGTTGCTGTCGACCAGCCGCCGGAACAGCGGCCATCCGACGGCGATGTTGTAGGCCACTCCCACCACCACGTAGGGCCACCAGCTCTGGTGGGCGCTGGCCACCCAGAAGGCCTTGGCCACCCAGTACGACGGCAGCACCCCGAACGCCAGGTTCCACCCGGAGTCCACGAACCACCCCAGGCACGGCAGTCCGGCGATCAGCATGCCCAGCGCCCGGATCGCCGCGAGCCCCTGAATCTTGTTGTGGGCCAGAGACAGGATCATCAGTGTGGCGACAACAGCCGACACCCCGGCGAGCAGCCCGATCGGCACGAGAACCGGTAGGACGCCCGGGGACAGCAGACCGGTGGCGGGCAGGGTGGCGACCACGTACACCAGGGTCACCACGATGACCGTGACGCATCGGTACGCCAGATAGGCCGCCACGGGCACGGGTGTCACCCGCACCGCGGTCAGGGTGCCCGCATCGATCTCGTCGAGCATGAGGAAGGCGGCAAGCCCGCCGGCGACGATCACGCTGGTCAGCAGCAGGAATCCCGTGAGAATCAGCGGGTTGTAGGGAGTCAGGTCGAATCCGTTGCGTTCGTGCAGCATTCGGGTCACCCGTGGGGTCAGAATCGCCACGCCGCTGGTCCAGATCACCGGGGCCAGCACGAGCATCACCAGCAACGGGTCGCGGTAGGTGCCCCGCAGGTCGTTTCCGCCGAAGGCCCGGAAGGCGCGCCGGGTGAGTGCGATCGTGGAATTCATCACTGGCCTCCGGACCGCACCGCGAAGCGCTGGAACGTCACCGCGGCCAGCCACGCCAGGCCCGCCACGCACACGATCGGATACAGCAGGGCGTAGGCGAGTTGCCATGGTGCGAGACTGACCTGGTCGAAGGCGGCGCCGAACAGCAACAGGGGTCCCTGGGTGGGGATCGCGTACAACGCCGGGTTGGGCCAGATTCCGGCGTAGTCGAGGACGGGGAGGTTCATCACCGCCAGGGGCACGACGCCGGCCAGAAACCAGTCGCTGACCGATGTGAAGGGCAGCGAGGACACGAAACCGACCAGCAGCATCAACAGCGTGCCCAGCACCACCCCGGCCAGCAGTGGCGCGGGCCGGTAGTCCAGCCCGTGCGCCGTGGTGCTCACCACGAGGGCAACGAACAGTGAAACCGCGGTCAGGACGGCAAGTTTGGCGGCCAGGTATTCCCGGAACCGCAGCGGGGTGCAGATCACGGCTCCCAGCGTGCGCTCCTGCTTCTCGAAGAACACGGTGCCGGCGATGAAGAAGAAACCGATCACGCAGGTGTCGCCCAGCAGCACGTAGGGTTCGGCGACCGGGCGCAGGTGATGCGGCATCGGCAGCAGCACGGCCAACCAGATCAGCCCCGAGAACACCGCGGCGTGCAGGAACTTCTGCCGGATCTGCAGCGTCGCTTCCAGCCGCAGCGCGCTCAGCCAGCGGGTCATGTCAACCGCCGCCCGGTCACGTCGACGAACACGTCGTCGAGTGTGGCCTCGCTGCTGTGCATGGTCTCCACGTGGCGGGTGCGCAACACCTGATGGAATGCGGGGTCGTCGGCCAGGCCGTCCATCGGGAATTCCGCGGCGGTCAACGCCCCACCGTCGTCGCGGTACTCGACGCGCACGGTCCGCCGGCCGCGGGCGATCTTGAGTTCGGCGGGCGAATCCAGGGCGACGATGGCCCCGTCGACGACGAACGCCACCCGGTCGCAGAGCTCGTCCGCGGTGGCCATGTCGTGGGTGGTGAGGAAGACCGTGCGTCCACGGTCCTTGAGCTCCAGGATCGTGTTCTTGACCCGGCGGGCGTTGACCGGGTCGAGTCCGGAGGTCGGCTCGTCGAGGAACAGTAGTTCGGGATCGTTGAGCAGGGCCCGGGCGAAGGTGAGCCGCATCTGCATCCCCTTGGAGTAGCGGGCGACGCGGGTGTCCGCATCGTCGGCGAGGCCGACCGCGTCGAGAAGCCGCATCGGGTCCAGGGTCGTGCGCGCGTAGAGCGTGGAGAAGAACTGCAGGTTCTCCCGCCCGGTGAGCTTCTGGTAGTGGTTGGGCAGCTCGAAGGACACTCCGATGCGCTCGTAGTAGTCGGGTCCCCAGTCCGCGGGGTCGCGGCCCCACACCGTGGCCAGGCCGTCATGCCCGCGCAGCAGGCCGATGAGCAGTTTCTGGGTGGTGGACTTGCCGGCCCCGCTGGGACCGAGGAACCCGAAGATCTCGCCGCGGCTGACGGTGAAGTCCATTCCACGCACCGCCGCGGCCGCGGTCTTCGGATAGTGGTAGGTCAGGTCGTGTACAGAAATGACATCGGTGGTCATCTGCCGTCCTTGTGGTCGCGCTGATATCCGATTTCCGACCAGACTTCCCGGAGCACCGACCATCACTATACTGAGTTTTCAGTAATCTTTGAAGTATATGAATCAGTAAGGGGTGCCGGAGTTGTGAACGAGGAGCTTGCGCAGGCCGCCGAACGGCTCGCGCTGGTGCTGACCAGCCACGGCCTGCAGCGGATGACCGCGCGGGTGTTGGCGGCATTGTTGTTCACCGACCAGTTGAGCCTGACGATGCGCGAGCTGGGCGACCAACTGCAGGCCAGCAGCGGGGCCATCTCGGGTGCGCTGAAGACGCTGGGCGCCTCCGGTCTGGTGGAGCGGGTCCCGGTGCCGGGGAGCCGTCGTGAGCACTACCGGCTGCGCGACGACGCCTGGACGGTGCTCTACACCCACCAGAACGAGGCCGTCGCCGCGATGCAGTCGGCCGCCGCGGAGGGGATCGCCCTGGCCGGGGCGGACAGCCCGGCCGGCCGGCGGCTGGCCGAGATGCGCGACTTCTATGCGTTCGTGTTCGCCGAGATCCCCGAGTTGCTCGAGCGGTGGGCCAAGCGGCGGTGACGGTCTCTCAGTCGCGCAGGAAGGCCAGGATGTCGGCGTTGATCGTCGCGGCGTGGGTTGTCGGCATGCCGTGGGGAAGGTCCTTGTAGGTCTTGAGGGTTCCGTTTCGCAGCAGGTCGGCGGACTTGGGGCCCGAGGCCACATAGGGCACGATCTGGTCGTCCTCGCTGTGCATCACCAGCGTCGGGAGGCTGATCTTCGTGAGGTCTTCGGTGAAGTCGGTCTGGGAGAAGGCGACGATGCCGTCATAGTGCGCCTTGGCGCCGCCCATCATGCCCTGGCGCCACCAGTTGGCGATCGCGGACTCCGTCGGTTGGGCGCCGGGTCGGTTGAAGCCGTAGAAGGGTCCGGTGGGCAATGCGCGATAGAACTCCGAGCGGTTGGCCGCCAGCTGTGCCTGCAGGTCGTCGAACACCGCTTTGGGCAGTCCCTCGGGGTTGGCGTCGGTCTGGACCATCAACGGGGGGACCGCCGCGATCAGCACCGCCCTGGCGGCGCGTTCTTCGCCGTGGCGGGCCAGGTAGCGCACCACTTCGCCGCCGCCGGTGGAGTGGCCGATGTGGACGGCCTCGCGCAGGTCGAGGTGTTCGGTCAGCGCGGCCAGATCGTCGGCGTAGTGGTCCATGTCGTGGCCGTGGCCGGTCTGGGCCGACCGGCCGTGTCCGCGGCGGTCATGGGCGATGACGCGGTAGCCCTGCTGCAGGAAGAACAGCATCTGGGTGTCCCAGTCATCGGCCGAGAGCGGCCAGCCGTGGCTGAACACGATGGGCTGGCCCTCGCCCCAGTCCTTGAAGAAGATCTCGGTGCCGTCGGAGGTGGTGACAAAGCCCATGGTGGTGCCCGCCTTTCGGGGGAGCGGTGCCGGAGTGCCGGAGCGGTGGGGTGGTCCGAAACGCCGGTCGACCGATGGCTGCCGGCACGGTGCGGGTGTGCACGCCACCATGATCGCAGACCTCGCCCGAGTGTGTCGGCCGCCGAAAGGGCTGCGGGCGTGAGCATCTGCTCAGCGGTCGCCGGACTCGGCTGCGGGCGGTGTGAACGCCACGTCGATCACGACGGGCTGTGGGCGCGGGCCGGCCGCGGCGTCAACTACCACCTCACTCAAGACGGTAAACGATCTGCTGCATCGGTTCCGCCGACGGCCGGCCTCGCAGCACCGACGCTATCACACACATGAACACCTGAACAGGTAGACATATGAACTTCCTCGCCCTACCCTCCGAGGTGGGGGATCGGCTGTCGCCGCGCGGGCGCCTCCCGGGCCCGCGCGGAGTGGATGGCAACCCGACATGTGATGGCGCAGAGAGGAATCCGATGACCGAGTACACCCTGCCGGAACTGGACTACGACTACGGGGCGCTCGAACCGCACATCTCGGGGCAGATCAACGAACTGCACCACAGCAAGCACCACGCGGCCTACGTCAAGGGGGCCAACACCGCGCTGGAGCAGCTTGCCGAGGCGCGGGCGGCCGGCGACCACGGCGCGATCTTCCTGCACGAGAAGAACCTCGCCTTTCATCTCGGCGGCCACGTCAACCACACGATCTGGTGGAAGAATCTCTCGCCGGACGGCGGCGACAAGCCCACCGGTGAGCTGGCCGCCGCCCTGGACGACGCGTTCGGCTCCTTCGACGGCTTCCGTGCGCAGTTCACCGCGGCCGCCAACGGCCTGCAGGGCTCGGGGTGGGCCGTGCTCGGCTATGACAGCCTGGGTGGCAATCTGTTGACCTTCCAGCTCTACGACCAGCAGGCCAACGTGCCACTGGGCATCGTGCCGCTGCTGCAGGTCGACATGTGGGAACACGCGTACTACCTGCAGTACAAGAACGTCAAGGCCGACTACGTCAAGGCGTTCTGGAACGTGGTGAACTGGGCCGACGTGCAGGATCGCTTCGCCACCGCGACCGGCCCCGTCTAACGGCCCGGGTCGGCGCGCCCGCAGTGTCCGGGTAGCGGATCCTCCGCCCGATCTCGGCCCGGCATCTCGGGCGGGTAGGGCAGGTCGGTGCTGCTGTTCGGGTCGACGCGCACGGGCCGGCCCAGATATGGAAACGCCCGTTGTGGGCATGCCGGACGGTCGCAGATCTTGCACCCGGCACCGATGGGAACCACGGCGTCGGCATTGCCGAGGTCGATGCCGGTCGAGTACACGAGCTTGTCGGCATGGGCGATGTCGCAGCCGAGTCCGACGGCGAAGCTCTTGTCGGGTCCCAGGTATCGGCTCGGACCCGCACCGGTGGTGCGCGCGATCCAGAAATACCGGCGTTCGTCGGGCATCTCGGCAACCTGGGTGATGAACTGGCCGGGCCGGGCGAAGGCATGGTGGACCACCCACAGCGGGCAGTTTCCACCCACCCGGGAGAAGTGGAACGCGGTGGCGGACTGCCGTTTGGAGATGTTGCCGGCGCTGTCGGCTCGCACGAAGATGAACGGCACGCCGCGGGCATCCGGACGTTGCAGCGTCGAGAGCCGGTGGCACACCGTTTCGAAACCGACCTCGAACCGTCGCGCCAGCTGATCGATGTCGTAGCGCAGCCCCTCGGCGGCGTCCAGGAAGTGCCGGTAGGGCAGCAGCAGCGCGCCGGCGAAGTAGTTCGCCAGTCCGATCCGCGCCACCCCCCGGGCATCGGCGCTGAGCTGGTCGTCGGAAGCGATAATGGCGCTGATGAGGTCCTCACGGACGAGCAGCGCGACCTGGGTGGCCAGCTGGAATGCGCGCTGGCCCGGGTGCAGCCACCGCGCCACAACCAGCGTACGGGTATCCGGACGGTAGAGCCTTTTCGCGTTGGAGCGCAGTGCCTTTCCGTCATCGAGGACAACGTCGATCCCCAGCTCGCGGGCCAGCAGATCGGCCAGTTGGGTGTCCAGCCCGCCGACGTGCATGCGATGGCGGGAGAACAACTCCTCGGCGGCCACATCGAGTTCCGCGATGTAGTTCTTGCGGTCGTAGAAGAAGTCGCGGACCTCTTCGAACGGCATCGGTTGTTGAGCAGGACCGGCGCTGGTGTCGGTGCTGGTACGGCTGTGCAGCGCCTCGAGTTCGGCGGTGCTGTCATGCACCCGGCGGTGCAGTCCGATCAGCGTCTTCGCGACGGCCGGCATCCGGGCCACCAGCTCCTCGATCTGAGCGGCGGTCACCTCCTGGTCGGTGAGCACCTCGCGAAGATCGGAGATCAGCCGGGCGTCGGAGTCGGGGGCGAAGTACTGGGTCGGAAGATCGAAACGCTCGGCGAGGCTGAGCAGCACCGGCACCGTGATCGGCCGCTGATCGTTCTCCAGTTGGTTGACGTAGCTCGTCGAGAGTCCCAGGAGTCGGGCCAACGCCACCTGGGTGAGTCCCTGTTCCTCACGCAGACGCCGTAGTCGAGGTCCCACGTACGTCTTCGCCACGGAACCAAGAATACGGCGGCTCCCTTTCGCAAGGTTCGCAAAACGGGCCGAGTCGGGACACAGAATTACGCATTTATAGGGGATTTACCCGATCGGAGGGTCTGCGTACGGTGCGAATCATGCAGATGCATGACGTGCGCACGCGGCGCAGTGCCGAGGACTTTCCCCGTACCGAGCACCTGGCCTGGAAGGTGGCCGAGGTCGCCGCCGACCCGGTCGAGGTTCCCGCCGAGACCGAGGAGATGGTGCTCAATCGGATCATCGACAACGCCGCGGTCTCGGCGGCCTCGGTGACTCGCCGGCCGGTGACGGTGGCGCGTGCCCAGGCCCGGGCCCACCGCGTCGCCCACCGCGGGGCGCGGGTCTTCGGCGTCGACGGTGTCTACTCGCCGGAGTGGGCGGCCTGGGCCAACGGCGTCGCGGTACGCGAGTTGGACTTCCACGACACCTTCCTTGCCGCCGAGTACTCCCATCCCGGCGACAACATCCCGGCGCTGGTTGCGGTTGCTCAGCACCTCGGTGTGCGCGGATCCGATCTCATCCGTGGTATCGCCACCGCCTATGAAATCCAGATCGATCTGGTCCGCGGGATCTGCCTGCATGAGCACAAGATCGACCACGTCGCTCATCTGGGGCCCGCGGTGGCTGCCGGCCTGGGCACCATGCTGAGGCTGGACAAGGACACCATCTATTCGGCTGTCGGTCAGGCTCTCCATCTGACCACCGCCACCCGGCAGTCCCGCAAGGGCCTGATCTCCAGCTGGAAGGCCTACGCACCGGCATGGGCCGGCAAGGTCGGCATCGAGGCGGTCGACCGCGCCATGCGGGGCGAGGGATCGCCGGCGCCGATCTGGGAGGGTGAGGACGGCGTCATCGCGTGGCTGCTGTCCGGGCCCGAACACACCTATCGGGTGCCCCTGCCCGGGCCCGGAGAGCCCAAACGTGCGATCCTCGACAGCTACACCAAGGAGCACTCCGCGGAATATCAGAGTCAGGCTCCGATCGACCTGGCGCGCCGGATGCGCCGCCGGGTCGACGATCTGGAAAAGATCGAGAAGATCGTGCTGCACACCAGCCACCACACCCATGTCGTGATCGGCACGGGATCGGGAGATCCGCAGAAGTTCGACCCGGATGCCTCGCGGGAAACCCTGGACCACTCGGTTATGTACATCTTCGCTGTTGCCCTGCAGGACGGGACCTGGCACCACGAACATTCCTATGCGCCGGAACGTGCCCACCGTCCCGACACGATCGCGTTGTGGCGCAGGATCTCCACCGTCGAGGATCCCGAATGGACCCGGCGCTATCACTCGACAGACCCCTCGGAGAAGGCTTTCGGTGCCCGCGCCGAGATCACGCTCAACACCGGCGAGGTGATCGTCGACGAGCTGGCCGTCGCCGACGCACACCCGCTCGGCGCGCGTCCCTTTGCGCGGGAGCAGTACATCGGCAAGTTCGCGGACCTCGCCGACGGGATCATCGGCGAGGTCGAACAGAAGCGCTTCCTTTCCGCTGTCGACGATCTTGCCGGCCTCAAGGGCGGGCAATTGGATGCGCTCAACCCGATGGTCGAACCATCGGTGCTGGACAAGGCGCCGGTCATCGGCTCGGGGATCTTCTGATGGACGGGCTCATCGGCGCGACCACTCCGGCAGCCGAGAAGCGCGCCGCGTTCCGGGGCGGGCTGGAAAGTGGACGCCTGCAGCGATTCCCGGGAGCATTCTCCCCACTGGTCGCCAAACTGATCACCGAGTTGGGTTTCGAAGGAGTGTACGTCTCGGGCGCGGCGCTCTCGGCCGACCTCGGCCTGCCCGATATCGGCTTGACCACGCTGACCGAGGTCAGCGCACGAGGCGGGCAGATCGCGTCGGTGAGTGATCTGCCCACTCTGATCGACGCCGATACCGGCTTCGGTGAACCGATGAGTGCCGCACGCACCGTGACCGTGCTCGAAGATCTCGGGCTGGCGGGCTGCCATCTGGAGGACCAGGTCAATCCCAAGCGGTGCGGCCATCTGGACGGTAAAGCCGTCGTGCCGACCGGCGAGATGGTCCAACGGTTGCGTGCGGCCGTATCGGCCAGACGTGACCCCAACTTCGTCATCTGCGCCCGCACCGACGCCGCCGGGATCGAAGGCGTGCCCGCCGCGATCGACCGGGCCAAGGCCTACGCCGACGCCGGCGCCGACCTGATCTTCACCGAAGCGCTGCACACCCCGGCCGACTTCGAGCAATTCCGGGCCGCCGTGGATACCCCGCTGCTGGCCAACATGACCGAGTTCGGGAAGTCGCAGCTCCTGACCGGTGAGCAACTCGCCGGAATCGGCTACAACGTCGTCATCTACCCGGTGACCACCCTGCGGCTGGCCATGTACGCCGTCGAGGCGGGGCTGCGGGAAATCGCCGATGCCGGAACGCAGGCCGGCCTGCTCGACCGGATGCAGCATCGCGGCCGGCTCTATGAGTTGCTGCGCTATGCCGACTACAACCAATTCGATTCCGATATCTACAATTTCGTGCCCCGGGGAGCGATCCGATGAGTGTCGTAGACGAAACACCGCGTATCCACAAGGGTCTGGCCGGCGTAGTGGTGGATACGACTGCCATCTCCAGGGTCGTGTCGGAAACCAATACGCTCACCTATCGGGGATACCCGGTACAGGATCTGGCCGCCAAGTGCACCTTCGAACAGGTCGCCTACCTGTTGTGGCACGGTGAGCTGCCCAACGACCAGCAGCTGGCCATGTTCACCCAGCGCGAGCGTGCGGCTCGACGCATGGACCGGTCCATGCAGTCGTTGTTGTCCAAGATCCCCGACAACTGCCATCCCATGGACGTGGTCCGCACCATGATCAGCTACCTCGGCGCCGAGGATCCCGACGAAGATGACCCGACGCTGGGCGCCAACTACGACAAGTCGCTGCGGATGTTTGCGGTGCTGCCGACGATTGTGGCCGCCGACATGCGGCGCCGCCGCGGTCAGGAACCGATCGCTCCCCACAGCCACACGAGCTATGCGGAGAACTTCCTGCGTATGTGTTTCGGCGAGGTGCCCGAACCGGAGATCGTCACGGCGTTCGAACAGTCGATGATCCTCTACGCCGAGCACAGCTTCAACGCATCCACCTTCGCTGCCCGCGTGGTGACCTCGACCCGCTCGGATATCTACAGCGCCGTTACGGCGGCCATCGGCGCACTCAAGGGCTGTCTGCACGGCGGCGCCAACGAGGCGGTGATGCACGACATGCTCGAGATAGGCAGTGCCGACCGCGCCCCGGAGTGGCTGCATGGCAAGCTGTCGCGCAAAGAGAAAGTCATGGGTTTCGGACATCGCGTCTACAAGAACGGCGATTCCCGAGTGCCCACGATGAAACAGGCACTGATCCGGGTCGCCGCGGTCCGCGACGGCCGACGGTGGCTCGACATCTACCAGGTCCTGGAGAGCGCGATGTTCGCAACCACCAGGATCAAGCCGAATCTGGACTTTCCGACCGGACCGGCGTACTACCTGATGGGATTCGATATCCCGGTGTTCACACCGCTTTTCGTGATGAGTCGGATCACCGGCTGGACCGCCCACATCATGGAGCAGACCGCGTCCAACGCATTGATCCGCCCACTCAGCGACTACTCGGGTCCGCCGCAGCGTGCCCTCGCCTGACCGCATGTTCACCAAACTGCTGGTGGCTAATCGGGGTGAGATCGCGATTCGGGCGTTTCGCGCGGCGTATGAGCTGGGTGTGGGAACGGTGGCGGTGTATCCGTTCGAGGACCGTAATTCGGTGCACCGGCTCAAGGCTGATGAGTCGTATCAGATCGGGGAGCCGGGTCATCCCGTGCGGGCGTATTTGAGTGTGGAGGAGATCGTGGCCACCGCGCGGGCTGCGGGCGCGGATGCTGTTTATCCCGGGTACGGGTTTTTGTCGGAGAACCCGGAGTTGGCGGCGGCGTGTGCGGCGGCGGGCATCACCTTCGTGGGCCCCTCGGCGGCGGTGTTGGAGTTGACGGGTAACAAGTCGAGGGCGATCGATGTCGCGCGGGAGGCCGGGTTGCCGGTGCTGGCGTCCTCGGCGCCGTCGGCGTCGGTGCCGGAGTTGTTGGAGGCCGCCGAGGGGTTGTCGTTCCCGTTGTTCGTCAAGGCGGTGGCCGGCGGTGGGGGCCGGGGTATGCGCCGGGTCGGCGAGCCTGCCGAGTTGGCCGAGGCGATCGAGGCGGCTTCGCGTGAGGCGGCTTCGGCGTTCGGGGATCCGACGGTGTTCTTGGAGCAGGCGGTGGTCAACCCGCGCCATATCGAGGTGCAGATCCTCGCCGATACCCAGGGTAACGTGATCCACCTGTTCGAGCGGGATTGCAGCGTGCAGCGGCGCCACCAGAAGGTGATCGAGCTGGCGCCCGCACCGAACCTGGATCCGGTGTTGCGGGAACGGATCTGTTCGGACGCGGTGGCGTTGGCCCGGCGGATCGGCTACACGTGCG
>NZ_NVQF01000088.1 GCF_002592005.1 Mycolicibacterium palauense
GCCCGGCGTGGTGTGTGAGGCGGAGGTGGGAAAATGGGGGGCCCCCGGCGGCCTGGGACGGGTGGCTTCCTGCTGACGCGTGCGGGCCGGCCGGGCGGCACCCCGAACACCCCCTCGGCCGGTGACCAGAGGGACTCACGTGACGCCTGAGACCCGACACGCCCGACACACCCCGCCCCGACCCCCGCGCCCCCGCTCGATGTCGGCGCCGTGCTCTAAGTTGGACCGTCCGAGCCCGGACCGCCCGAGCCGGCCCGCACGCGTCAGCAGGAAGGGGGAGGCAGTGGACGACAGCACACCGACGCCGGCCGAGCTGCTCGACCTCAACCGCGACCTGCAGGGCTCACCGACCGTCCGGCTGCTGGCCACCCACAACCTGGGCCTCTACGCCACGCTGATGGAACGCCACCTGTCCGGCGGGGTGGTCGCCGAGACCGAGCTCGTCGTCGCGCTGGAACGCGACCTCGACGACCTGCACGAGGCCGGCGGCCCGCCCGAGGGCCAGTCCGGGCTCGCGCTGATCAAGTCCTGGGCCAGCCAGGGCTGGGTGCACCGGGTCACCGACACCCGCTCGGCGGGCTACGAACGCAACCTGTGCTACCTGACCCAGGAGGCCCGCCGCGCGCTGGACTTCGTGCGCGGCATGCGCCGCAGGGACACCATCGCCACCGGCGGGTCCATCCACGGCATCGCCGGCCGGCTCAAGCAGGTGGCCCTGCGCGTCGGCAACGACCCCGAGCGCATCCGCGCCGGCATCGAGGCCGAGATCGCCGCGCTGCGCGCCGAACTGGACGCCCTGGACTCCCCCGACACCGGCCACATCGAGGAGCGCCCGGACCCCGACCTCACCGACTCCTACGACGAGGCCCGCGCGATCGCGCTGCAGATGGAACGGCTGATCACCGACATCGGCCAGTACGGCACCATGATCGAACAGGCCACCGCCGCGCTGGACGAGCCGATCGACTCCAACGCCGCCTACCGCGACCGGCAGCGCCGGATGTACGCCGACTACCAGACCGCCTGGGAGTCCCGCGGCCGCGACTCACACCGGGCGTTCCTGCGGATGGTCAACGACCCCGAGCAGCGCGCCGAGTTCGAGGCCGACGTCGCCGCCGTCGCCGAGGCGTTGCCCGCGCTGGACCCGGCGCTGCGCACGGTGATGACCGGTTTCTTCGACCTGGTCGGCCACCAGATCGACGAGGTCGAGCGCATCCAGCAGCGCTGCGCGCAGCGGGTCAAGCGGTTCACCGCCTTCGGCACCCTGGAACAGAACCGCGGGGTGGCCCGCCAGCTCGGCGAGGCCATCGGCTCGGCGCGGGCCCTGCTCAAGGCGTCGCTGACCGACTCCCGCCTCGACCTCGAGCTGCCGCTGGCCCGCCACGCCATCAGTTCCGTTGGCGCCCTGGGCTTCCGCATCGGCGAGCTGTCCAACCCGCGCCCGGCCCGGCCCGCCGAGGGTGAGGTGGACCTGTCGGGCTTCGCCGCGCTGACCACCCAGGTCGACGCGCCGGCGATGTCGGAGATGATCAACACCGCCCTGGACAGCGCCGGCCGGCTCTCCCTGCCCGACGCGGTGGGCATGCTCGACGCCGCCTACCTCGGGCACGTCATCGTGCTCTGGTCGTGGGCGCTCAAACAGCCCGGCAGCCACGACACCCCGCAGTCCCCCGCGTCCATGACGGTGCGCTTCCGGTCCCTCGACGGCCGCGACCGCGAGATGGAGGTCCCGCAGCTGATGTTCACCGAGCCCGTCTCCAGCCTGGCCGGAGCCGCCCAGTGACGCAGGCTCCCGAACACACCGACCAGCCCGACTACGCCGCGCTCTCGGCGCTGCCCGAGGTCGACCAGAGCGCCCGCATCCCGCAGCAGCGCCGCCCCCGGTTCGACGGCGACGTCAGCGAACTGCCCGACCGGGCCTGCTGGGCGCTGCAGCACCTGCTGACCCGCCGCTACATCAGCGCCGAATCCGACCGCGACCTCTACAGCTGGGTGCTGGAGTACCGCGCCCAGCTGGCGGTGCGGCTGTCCGAGCTGGACCTGCTGCTGCGCGTGGCCGACGGTGTGGACGTGGGCGACGGGATCGCGTTCGTCGAGCAGGCCCGCTACGAGTCCGCCCGCGGGGTCAAGCTGCTGCGCCGCGAACCGCTGGGCACCTACGACTCCATCCTCGCGCTGCACCTGGCCCAGCTGATGCGCGCCTCGGGCGATCAGAACGTGCTGATCAGCCGCGACGAGATGCACGGCATGTTCTCCGGGGTGCTCAACGACGTCGACCGCGACGCGGTGACGTTCACCGCCCGCATCGACGCGGCCATCGCCCGGCTGACCTCGCTGGAGATCCTGCGCCGTAGCCGCGACGACGAGGACAGCTACACCGTCAGCCCGGTCATCACCGCGGTGATGACCGCCTCGGTGATCACCGAACTGCAGCGCCAGTTCGAGGTTCTGCTCTCCGGTGGCACCCCCCGACCGGCCGACGACAGCGAGGACACCGAGGATCCGGCGGCAGAAGGCGAACTCGATGACTGAGCAGTTCCACCTGGCCCGCCTGCAGGTCATCAACTGGGGCGTGTTCGACGGCTACCACGACATTGGATTCAGCTCGGGCGGCGCGCTGATCGCCGGCGCCTCCGGCAGCGGGAAATCCTCACTGCTGGATGCGATCTCGCTGGGCTTCCTGCCGTTCAACCGGCGCAACTTCAACGCCTCGGGCGACAACACCGCGGCCGGGGCCAGCGCGGGCCGGCGCACCGTGGACAAGTACATCCGCGGCGCGTGGGGCCAGCGCAGCGACGGCGGCACCGCCAAGGTGATGTACCTGCGCGGCGAGGGCACCGCCTGGTCGGCGATCGCGGTCACCTACGCCAGCGACACCGGCCGCACCGTCACCGGCCTGGTGCTCAAATGGCTCACCGGCGAATCCCGCTCGGACTCCTCGAGCCGGTTCGTGCTCGCCGACGGCGACCGCAACATCGAGGACGTCTGCAACCGCTGGGCCGCCGGGCGTTTCGACGCCGGGGTGTTCAAGGACGACTGGCGGTTCTCCACCAAGGTGGAGTCGCAGTACCTGGCCCAGCTCTACGCCACCATCGGCATCCGCGCCTCCGACGCCGCCCAGCAGCTGCTCGGCAAGGCCAAGTCGCTCAAGAGCGTCGGCGGGCTGGAGCAGTTCGTCCGCGAGTTCATGCTCGACGAACCCGACAGCCTGGCCCGCCTGCCCGAGGCGCTCAAGCAGATCGACCCGCTGGTGGAGGCCCGCGAGCTGCTGGCCGTCGCCCAGCGCAAACGCAAGATCCTCGGCGACATCGAGAAGATCCAGCAGCGCTACGCCTCGGAGTCCTCGGACCTGGGCATCATCGACCTCGTCGACCAGCACACCGTGCGCGCCTACACCGACCACGTCCGGCTCGCCCAGTGCCCGGCCCAGATCGCCTCGCTGGACGCCACCATCGACCAGCTCGGCAACGAGTACGAGGACGTCACCCGCTCGCTGAATCTGGCCAAGGCCGAGGCCGATTCGCTCAACGCGCAGATCAGCGGGTCCGGTTCGAGCATCGGCCCGCTGCAGTCGCAGGTGGCCGCCGCCGAGGCCCACGCCGAGGAGGTCTCCCGGCGCCGCGCCGCCTACGAGACGCTCGTGGTGGCGCAGGGCCTCGACACCCCCGACACCGCCGACGAGTACTGGAATCTGCGCGAGGAACTGAGCGCCACCGCCACCGAGCTGCTGGCCAGACTCGACCGCGGCCGCGAGGCCGCCACCGACGCCGAGTACGCGCAGAAGGTGGCGCGGATGGCCCGCGACGACGCCGCCAAGGAGCTCAAACGCGTCGAGCAGGTGGGCTCCGCGCTGCCCGAGTCGGCGATCACCATGCGCGAGGCCATCTGCGCGGCGGTGGGCGTCGAACCCGCCGAACTGCCCTACGTCGCCGAACTGCTGGACCTGCGCCCCGAGCACGGCCGCTGGCGGGTGGCGGTGGAGAAGGTGCTGCGCGGGGTGGGGCTGCGGCTGCTGGTGCCCGAACGCCACCACGGCGCGGTGCTGCGGTTCGTCAACGAGACCAACATGCGCGGACGGCTGCAGCTGCACCACGTGCGCACCAGCCTGATCGGCGCGACACCGGCCGAGGCGGATCAAAACACACTGGCGGGCAAGCTGTTCCTCGTCGACCCGGCCCATCCGTGCGCCGCCGAGGCCGCCGACGTCGTGGCCGCCGCGGGTAACCACGTCTGCGTCGACACCCCCGATGTGTTCGCCCGGTTCCGCCGCGCGGTCACCGACACCGGCCTGTACAAGGACTCCGAGCGGCTGGCGGTCAAGGACGACCGCCGTGCGCTCAAACCCTCGGAGTACATCTACCAGGGCGACATCGCCAACAAGATCGACGCGCTGACCGTCGAGCTGGGCACCGCCGAACAGAACTACCAGCAGGCCCGCCGCGCCGCCGACGACATCGCCGCGCAGCGCCAGCAGTGGCGGGACCGCGCCGCGGCCTGCAAGGCGATCTGCGAGCAGTACCCGCAGTGGAACCACATCGACACCGAGACCGCCGACAAGCACGCCGACCGGCTGCGCGAGCAGTTCGAGATCCTGCTGGCCGACCATCCCGACATCGAGGCGCTCTCGGCGCGCGCCGAGGAGTGCTGGGGTGAGATCCAGACGCTGATGACGCGGCGCGGCGCGATCCAGACCCGCCGCGACGACCTGGACGGGCGGCGCACCCAGCTGCTGGAACTGCAGGAGCGACTGTCCCCGGCGTTCGTCTCCGAGCCGTTGACCGAGCTGCTGCACCGCTATGCCGCCGAGGTGCCGGTGAGCCTGGAGCTGCTGGGCCCCGAACCGCACCGCGACGCGCTGTTCGCCGCGGTCAAGCGGGAACGCGAGCAGCTGCGCGAGAGCCGGCGGCGCTCCTACGACGAGCTGGCGCGGATCCTCAACACCTTCGACACCGCCTTCCCCGACGCGATCCCCAACGACAGCGACGTGTTCGACGAGCGGGTGCACGACTACGTCGCGCTGTGCCGCCACATCGACGAACGCGAGCTGCCCGAGGCCTACGAGCGGATGATGCGCCTGGTGACCGAGCAGGCACCGGACGCGATCCTGACGCTGCACCGGGTGGCCGAGCAGGAGACCCGGCGCATCGCCGAGCAGATCGACCGGGTCAACACCGGCCTGGGCGCCGTCGAGTTCAACCGCGGCACCCGGCTGACGTTGCGGGCCACCCCCCGCCCGCTGCCCGCGGTGAACGAGCTGACCGAGATCGTCAAGGCGATCTCGCGGCGCATCGCCGAGGTGGGGCTGGGCGACAAGCAGGCGATCCTGGACCAGTACGCCGACATCCTGCGGCTGCGCAACCGGCTGGCCTCCACCGCCCCGGAGGACCGGGCCTGGACCCGCGACGCGCTCGACGTGCGCAACCGGTTCGCCTTCGACTGCGCCGAGTGGGACTCCGCCAGCGACGAGCTGATCCGCACGCATTCCAACGCCGGGGACAACTCCGGCGGCGAGCAGGAGAAGCTGATGGCGTTCTGCCTGGCGGGGGCGCTGAGCTTCAACCTGGCCAGCCCGGGCAGCGGCGACAACCGGCCGGTGTTCGCCCAGCTGATGCTCGACGAGGCGTTCTCCAAGTCCGACCCGCAGTTCGCCCAGCAGGCGCTCTCGGCGTTCCGCAAGTTCGGCTTCCAGCTTGTCATCGTCGCCACCGTGCAGAACGCGACCACCATCCAGCCCTATATCGACAGCGTGGTGATGGTGTCGAAGAAGGAGGCGACCGGGCGCGACGCGCGGCCGGTGGCCACCGTGGCGACCCGAACCATCTCGGACTTCACCGCGCTGCGCCAGGAGATGGTTTCTTCGCCCCCGTCGTCGCCGGCGCCGGGGGCCGCGCGGGTGCCCGCTCCGGTCTGACGGCCGACTTCCGGCAGACCTCATCCGTCTCATTGGCACCAATCTGGATGCGGTCACGGCCGCGATCGCCTCGAATTGTCGGGGTCTCGAATTACCGTGCAGCCTGTGACCTCGACTTCCTACCCCGCAATCGCACTTGGGGATGCTGCGGCTTCCCTGGGCCGTGACGCCTATGACCGCGGACGGGACTATGCAGCGGACCGACGTGTGACACGGTGCCTGTGGAACGCGGACTCCGGCAGCCTGATCGGTTCGGTCCGGGGCAATCGCGGCCGGCATTACACCACGGCGGTGCAGCTCGCCAGAGCCTTCGACGGTTGGCGATTCCGCAGCGGCCGATGCAGCTGCCCCATGCAAGTGAACTGCAAACACGTGGCGGCGGTGCTCGTTTTCGCCGGCCGAGCGGGCGCGGAGCCGGAGCGGGACGGTTGGCAGCATTCCCTCGGCGCACTGCTCCCCACCGCCTGCCCGGACGCCGAGGCTACGACGCCGATCGCGATCCAGATCTCCGCGGTGACCGACGGGCTCGCCTACTCGCTCGACGCCCGTCTGGTGCGTCCGGGAAAGCGAGGGGGGTGGGTCGCCGGGGACCTGAGCTGGAGCGGCCTGGACGTGTTGGGCCACCGCGGCTATCGCCGCCAACACATCGAGGTGCTGCGCACCCTGTACTCGCTGTACCGGACGAGCGAGCCCTCGAGCTATGTGAGTTATATGTACGGGACGGTCAAGTCGATCGACTTGTCCCGCTTCGAATCCCCCCAACTGTGGCCCCTGCTCGACGAGGCACGCCGCGCCGGGGTCCGTCTGCTGCGGGCCGGGAGCGGTGACGAGGTTCCGCCGCCCGGCCTCGCAGTCATCTGTCTCGACGTGACAGCGGCTGCATTGGGTGGATTCAGCGTGACACCGGTGTTGCGGGTCGACGATGCACCCCGAGCGGCCGCCGGATTCATCGGTTCAGCCGGACACGGCGTGGGCTATCTCGACGGCGGGCTGCGACTGGCGCGTCTTGCGACGCCGGCTCCCAAGCCGCTGCAAGAGATGGCTCTTCACGGCGAATCACTAGCGATTCCGGCGGCCGACACCAGCCGCTTCGCGGCCGACTACTACCCGGCGCTGGCCCGCGTCTGCACGGTGAGCTCCACGGACGGGGCGTTTACACCACCGGAGGTCTTGGGCCCCGCGCTCGTGCTGGTCGCCGACTACCGAGACGCGCACTCTCTGGAACTGACCTGGTGCTGGTCCTACCGGGTTGGCGACGCGGAGATCCGCAACCGGGTCGACGAACCCGATACTGGTGGCCACCGTGACCTCGGAGCCGAGCAGCGGCTCTCCAATCGTATCGATGCCCCGCTGGAACAGTTCGGGTTGCGCCAGCCCGATGGGGCACTCGTCGCGCAGGCCAGCCGCGGTGGACTGGACACGATGCGCTTCGCCACCGAGCTCCAGCCGTTGCTTGCCGACCACCCCGACATCTGCCTCGAGGTCACCGGTGATCCGGCGGACTACCGGGAAGCGGGCGGGACACTGTCCATCGGTGTCCGCACCGAAGCGGTGCCCGGCGAGACCGACTGGTTCGATCTGGGCATCACCATCACCGTCGAAGGCCGGGAGGTCCCTTTCCGCAGCGTCTTCACCGCGCTGGCCTCCGGGCAGGAATATCTACTGTTGCCCAACGGTGCGTACTTTGCCTTGGACAAGCCTGAGTTAGTGCGGCTGCGCGCCCTCATCGACGAGGCGCGCGCCCTGACCGATGCCGAGGAAACCCCGCGGATCAGCCGGTTCCAGGCGGGTTTGTTCGACGACCTGGCCGAGTTGGGCGTCGTGGTACAGCAGGCTGAGGAATGGACCCGGCAGGTCCAAGGCTTGCGGGCCATCGAAGCCATCGACCCGATACCGGTGCCCCCGACACTGCGTGCCGAACTACGGCCGTACCAACGCGACGGATTCTCCTGGCTGGCGACCCTGCACGCGCACGGTTTGGGCGGCATCCTGGCCGACGACATGGGACTCGGCAAGACGCTGCAGACGCTGGCCCTCATCGAGCACGTCCGACGGGCCCAGCCCGACGGTTGGCCTTTCCTGGTTGTCGCACCGGCCAGCGTCGTCACCAACTGGGCATCGGAGGCGGCGCGCTTTGCTCCCGATCTCACAGTGGTGACCCTCACCGACACCGTGGCGCGCTCCGGCATCGGGCTCGAAGATCGGCTGCTCGGCGCCGACGTCGTCATCACTTCGTACACGTTGTTCCGGCTCGACTTCGACGCACACGCCGAGCGATCCTGGTCGGGGCTGATCCTCGATGAGGCCCAGTATGTGAAGAACCGCCAGGCCAAGACCTATCAATGCGCCCGCCGACTCGGCGCGCCGATCAAGCTGGCGATCACCGGCACGCCCATGGAGAACAACCTGATGGAGCTGTGGGCACTGCTGTCGATCACCGCTCCCGGACTGTTCCCCAACCCCGGCGCCTTTGCCGACTACTTCGCCAAGCACATCGAGAAGACCGGTGACCTCGACCGTCTCGCGTTGTTCCGCCGGCGGATCAAGCCACTTGTCCTGCGTCGCACCAAGGACCTGGTGGCCGGCGATCTGCCGGCAAAGCAGAGTCAGATCCGCGAAGTCGAGTTGTCTCCCCGGCACCGCAGAATCTACGACAAGCGGTTGCAGCGGGAACGACAGAAGGTGCTCGGTCTCCTCGAGGACGTCGAGCGCAACCGGTTCACCATCCTGAAATCGCTGACCGTGTTGCGCCAGCTGGCACTACACCCGGGACTGGTCGACCCAACCGATGCCCAGCTGCCCAGCGCCAAGATCGACGCGCTGGTCGAGCACATGAGGGAGGTTGTCGACGGCGGTCACCGTGCGCTGGTGTTCAGCCAATTCACCCGGTTCCTGGGACAGGTCCGCCAGCGGCTGGACACCGAGGGAATCGACTACTGCTATCTGGATGGACGAACCCGTAACCGCGGCAGGGCGATCGAGCGCTTCAAGGACGGTGGCGCACCGGCATTCCTCATCAGCCTCAAGGCCGGCGGATTCGGTCTGAATCTGACCGAAGCGGACTACTGCTTCCTGCTGGACCCGTGGTGGAATCCCGCCGTCGAGGCCCAGGCCGTTGACCGCACGCATCGCATCGGGCAAACCCGCAACGTCATGGTGTACCGGCTCATAGCCCGTGACACCATCGAGGAGAAGGTCGTCGCGCTCAACGCGCGCAAGGCGCAGCTTTTCGCCTCGGTGATCGACGACGGCAATGCGTTCGGTGCCGCGCTTACGGCCGAGGACATCCGCGAACTGGTCTGCTGACACGCTGCCGCATCCCGGCAGGACGTCAGCGGCGGGACCTGCCCAAGCGCCATGCTGCTCTCCCACCGCCGGCGTGATGGCTAGATTGAGCGGGTGAGCGGACACGGCGGTAAGCGATGACGGCGGCGGGAGCCCCGACGGTGGCGGTCTCGACCTGGGCACCGCTGCGCTCGCCGATCTTTCGGGCACTGTGGATCGCGCAGTTCGTGTCCAACCTGGGCACCTGGATGCAGACGGTGGGCGCGCAGTGGATGCTGGTCGGCGACCCCCGCGCAGCGGTGCTGGTGCCGCTGGTGCAGACCGCCACGACGCTGCCGGTGATGCTGCTGGCCCTGCCTTCGGGGGTGCTCGCCGACCTCGTCGACCGGCGGCGGCTGCTGATCGCCACCCAGGGTGCGATGGCCGCCGGCGTGGGGCTGCTCGCCGCGCTGACCGGCTCCGGGCTGACCACCCCGGCGGTGTTGCTGACCCTGCTGTTCCTCATCGGGTGCGGGCAGGCGCTGACCGCGCCGGCCTGGCAGGCCATCCAGCCCGACCTGGTTGAGCCCCGGGAGATCCCGGCGGCTGCCGCGCTGGGCAGCATGAGCATGAACGGTGCGCGGGCAATCGGGCCGGCCATCGCGGGCGCCCTGGTGTCGCTGTCGGGGCCGACGCTGGTGTTCGCGCTCAACGCAGTGTCGTTCATCGGCATCGTGGTGGTGCTCGTCATCTGGCGCCGCCCGCCCGTGGACCAGACGCTGCCCTCGGAGCGGGCGCTGGCGGCGCTGAGCGCCGGCGGGCGCTACATCCGCAGCTCGCCCATCGTGCGGCGCATCCTGCTGCGTACCGCGCTGTTCATTGCGCCGGCCAGCGCGCTGTGGGGGCTCCTGCCCGTCATCGCCAAAGATCAGCTGGGGTTGGGCTCGGCGGGCTACGGCGTGCTGCTGGGTGCGCTCGGGGTTGGCGCGGTGCTCGGCGCCTTCGGGTTGGGTCGCCTGCGGGCGAAGTTCGGGCAGAATACGCTGCTGTCCGCGGGGGCGGTCGGGTTCGCCGTGGCCACCGCGGTGCTGGCGCTGGTGCCCGATGTGGCCGCGGTGCTGGCGGCGCTGGTGATCGGCGGCACGGCGTGGCTGTTGACGCTGTCGACGTTGAACGCCGCGATGCAGTTGAGCCTGCCCGGCTGGGTGCGGGCCCGCGGGTTGTCGGTCTACCAGCTGATCTTCATGGGTGGACAGGCGGTGGGCTCGCTGGTGTGGGGGCTGGTGGCCGACGGCACCAGCAGTGTGACCAGCCTGCTGGTGAGCGCGATGCTGTTGGTGGTGTGCGCGCTGTCCTCGCTGTGGTGGCCGCTGCACGCACGCACCGGGAACCTGGATCTGACACCGTCGGCGCACTGGCCCGAACCGGCGCTGGTGTTCGAACCCGAGGCGCCCGACGGCCCGGTGCTGGTACTGACCTCCTACAAGGTCAGGCCCGAGGACGAGCAGGCGTTCCTGGCCGCGATGGTGGTCCAGGGCCGCTCCCGGCAGCGCACCGGCGCCGCACAGTGGCGCCTGTTCCGCAGCGTCGAACAGGAGTCGACGTTCGTCGAGACGTTCATCGTGCGCTCCTGGGGCGAGCACATGCGCCAGCACTACACCCGGCTGACCGGATCGGATCAGCTGATCGAACAGAACGTCGAGCAGTACACCGACGGGCCGGCGATCTCGCAGCACTTCATCGCGGAGCGGCAGTTGCGGTGAGCTCGGGTGCCGCCGGTGCCGGGGCTATCGCCGGTGATGCCGCTCCCGGCGGCGGTCACTCGGTCACGCACTGACACGGCCGGAAGCGCGCACCGCCGCGGCTGCGGCCTCCTCGACCAGCCATTGCAGCGCGGGGTCGATCCCGGGGGTCAGCTCGGGGTGCCACTGGACACCGAGTACCCGCCTGCCGGGAATCTCGATCGCCTCCACGACGTCGTCGGCGGAGCGTCCGGCCACCACCACACCACGCCCGGCGACGTCCACTGCCTGGTGGTGCCACGAATTGACCGTCCGGTGTGCGGAGAACACCGAGTGCGCCAGGGTTCCCGGCACAAACCGCACCGAATGTGACTGCGCGGGAGGCCCGGACGGATCGTTGTGCTGCACCGAGGACCGTGGCAGGTGCGCAACCAGGCTGCCCCCGTGGGCGACGTTGAGCAACTGCGCGCCGCGGCAGACCCCAAGGACCGGGATGTCGAGGGTGAATGCCTCGCGCAGGAGATCCAGTTCGAGGTTGTCACGCCGGATGCTCGCCTCCCCTGGCCCGCCGCCCGGTGCCTCCACCTCCTCCGCGGTTGTCAGCGCCCCCGACACCGCGGCCGAAATGTCCTGGCCACCGGAGAGCACCAGACCGTCGAACCGGCCGAGGCAGCCCCGTCCCAGCGCCTCATAAGGCACATACGCACTGCTAGCACCCGCCCGAAGCAGCGATTCGGAGTAGGACGCGTAGTACATGTCGATGGCTTCACCGCGAAACCGCGGGTCGACATCGCGCACGAAGTCGCCGTCGACCCGGCGACCGGTGACAGCGATCAGCGGCGGTGGCCGACGGACGGTCATTTCGGCCCGCCGACCGTGACCTCGCGGCGCGTTGTCCCGCTGCCCGCCGTGGCGCTCGCCGGATCCAGCTGTTGGTAACTCCCGCGATCGAACTTGCGTGTCTTCCACCAGTACTCGGCGGTCGAACCCGGCCACAGCGTGTCGACATGCCCGTCCGGGGACTGGTACCAGCCCGCGCACCCGCTGGTATAGACCGTCCCGTCGAAACGCAGCTGGACACTTGCGTAGCTGTGTCGCTCGACGGTGGGTTTGACGGTGAGTGCGCGGATGGCCCTGCGGCGTTGGTAGGTTACCGCCGCCACGATGTAGCGGACCTGGCTTTCGATCATGACCAGGGCAGAGTTGTTGCCGAGGCCAGTATTGGGTCCGAACACCAGAAAGAAGTTCGGAAAGCCGGACACGGTGATACCCAGATGCGTGGACGCTCCGGCGGCCCAGTGCCGATGCAGGTCCTCACCGTCGCATCCGGTGACCCGGACCGAACCGAGGAAGCTGGTGGCGGCGAAGCCCGTCCCGTAGATCAGCACATCGAAGTCACGCTCAACGCCGTCGGTATCGACGATGGTGGTGCCGCCGATACGCCGAGGCGACGCCTTGGTGACCTCGACGTGTGGTCGTTGCAGAGCGGGATACCAATCGTCAGAGATGACCCGTCGCTTGCACCCGGGCAGATAGTCGGGGGTGACAAGTGCGCGCAGCTCAGGATCGGCGATCGACGCCTGGATGTGGGCCAGGCCGGCGGCACGGTATGTTTCCACGCCCTTGCCGTTGCGTTCCAACACGAGTTGGTCGATGTCGTTTTTCACCCAGCGCTGCCATCGTCGCAGCCTCAGCGCCCCCGGGATATACCGGTAGGCGAACCGTTCCCATCCGGTGATGAGCCGGTCGCCCCGCGGGTACACCCACGGTGCCGAACGTTGGTACACCGTCATCGACGCCACGTCGTCGACGATTGCGGGCACGAACTGAACGGCGCTGGCACCGGCGCCCACGACTGCCACGCGCTTGTCCCGGAGATCAACCTCATGGCCCCAGTGGGCCGAGTGAAACGACGGCCCCGGGAAGGACTCAGCGCCCTCGATCGCGGGGATGCGAGGACTGGACAGGATTCCGGTGGCACTGATGACGAACTGGGCGCGGTAAGCCGGTCGCCCGTCGACCGCGACATCCCAGCACAGGGCCTCTTCGTCCCAGGTCAGCCCGGTCACTTCGGTGTTGAACCGGAAGTGGCCGTTCAGGCGACGCTTCTCGATGATTCCCCGGATGTAGCCGAGCAGCTCCGGCTGGGTTGCGTAGATCCGGCTCCAATCCTTGCCGGGTTCGAACGACAGCGAGTACTGCAACGTCGAGATGTCCACGGCCGCACCCGGATAGTCGTTGTCGCGCCAGGTGCCACCCACGGTCTCACCCTTGTCCAGTACAAGAAAGTTGCCCACCCCGGCCTCGGCCAGCTTCACGGCGGCGCACAGCCCACCGAAGCCCGCACCGATCACCAGTACGTCACGTTCCTCTATCGCAGTCACATTCATCCTTTGCGTGGTTTGCACGAGCCCGGTCGGTTCAGCGTGTGCCGAAGACCGCGGCGGTGGTGTGCCGTCTGGGCCGCAGCGGCGGCCGGGCACGACCGACCTGCGGTGCCTGTGTGTGGGATCCGACAATGTTGGTGATCGAGCCGAGGCCGTCCACCTCGAGCCGCACCTCGTCACCCGGAGCCAGGTAGTCCGGTGACTCCTGGCCGCTACGCCGCAACTCGAGTAGACAGCCACCGTTACCGGCGGTGCCCGAGCCGACGATGTCGCCGCTGTCGACCACGCTGCCCCGGGACGCTTGGGCGATCAGTTCCTCGAAGCGCCACGACATGTTCACCAGATTGTCGGCACACACGAGCTGCCCGTTGACGTAGGCGCGAACATCCGCATCCAGCCGGCCGTCACTGGTCCGCCGGTCCTCGAATTCATCGGCCGTCACGATGCACGGGCCGATCGTCGTCGCGAAGTCCTTGCCTTTGGCCGGCCCGAGGCCCACGCGCATCTCCCGCAGTTGAGTGTCCCGCGCCGACCAGTCGTTGACGATCGTATAACCGAACACGTGTCGCGCGGCTCCGGCCGCGGTCAGGTTACGCCCCCGCCCGGTGATCACCGCCGCCACTTCGAGTTCGAAGTCGAGTTGCACCGATCCGGGCGGATACTCCACCACTGTTCCGTCGCCGGGAATGCACGTTGAGGTGTTGGAGAAGTAGAACACCGGCTGCTCATACCACTCGGCGCTGACGACACCGGTTCCCGATGTACCCACGGTGTGCTCGTAGAACGTCATGAAATCGCGGAAGCTTCGCGGATACAACGGAACGAGGCCGGTACCGGGACCCTCCTGCGCCACCGGTGGGTGCTCGGCGATCGCCGTCGCGCCCCGGCAGAGAGCGGAATTCAACCCCTCACCGATCAGGTGCTGCATCGCCACCCCGACCGGATACAGGGCTCCGTCATCGACGACGGCCGCTTCGATACCGCCTTGCCCATTGGCGAATTGCACAAATCGCATCCGAATCACCCACTTTCAGGCGTACGTCGTCAACGGGCCGCCGTTGAGGGCCACCATGTCCGAAAGCGCGCGGGCCTCATCGAACGCGAACTTGCCCTGGCTGGCTTCGTGGTAACCGCGGTGCAGATTCCCGACAATGCGCTCCGCGTCCAACCAACTTCCGTATCTGCCCAGGTCGGCGCGTTCGGCGGCCTGCAGGGGCGGCAGGCCCGCGCGAACGCCCTGAACCGAGACCCGTTGAATGAACTTCAGATACTCCGCGGTGTCGTCGATGAGGTCCGCCGTGGCCAGCGGTCCGTGCCCCGCGACGATCGTCTGGGCGCCGAGCGGCTTCAGCACCGTCTCCAGGACGGCGATGGAGCCCGCCACAGAACCGGACAGCACGAAGGGGGTACCGCCGCTGAAGAGCAGGTCTCCGGCGAAAAGGACCCGATGCCGGGCAATCCACACAATGACGTCTCCGGCGGTGTGTGCCCGTCGTCCCACATGCATGACCTGCAGCGTCGTGTCACCGGCGATGAGTTCGACCGATTGGTCGAAGACGAGGTGGGGTGCTACGCATTTGACTTTCCCCCAGTCGATCTGGCGCCAGCTCGTCAGGACTGGCGGGTCGCCGTAATCGAGTGCATCCCGACGGCAGTGTCGGTGGCCGACCACCGTCGCCCCCGCGAACATGCAGTTGCCGAACGTGTGATCGCCGTGATGGTGAGTGTTGACGATGGATCGCACCGTGGGCTCGGCCCCGAGCGCCGAAGCCATACTCGCGATGAGCGCTCGCGTCCGCGACTCGGTCGCCGCGGTGTCGATCAGGACGGTATCCTCGGCGGGACCGACGAACCCGGCGTTGTTCAACCACCACGAGCCGTCCGGCTGGATGTAGGCGTAGACCTGTGGGGCGAGTTTCGCGGTGTAGCTGGAGTTCAGTTGTGCTGTCACTGGGGTTGTCTTTCGGATCTGTGATGTGGAGTCGGGCTCAGACCTGTTCGAAATAGCGGTTCGTCTCCCACTTGCTGATCGAGGACGCGGTTGCGCCGGACTCGTGGAATGCCCGCCACTCCCAGCGGCGGGTGCCGACCCAGTAGTCGACGAATTGGCCGCCAAGAACGTCGCGAAGCATGTCGTCCTGCTCGAACGCTTCGGCAGCCTCGAGGATGTTGTGGGGCACCCTGACCAGTTGTCCTTCCGGACGCATCCACGCCAGCCCGGTGACGGGTTGGGGCGGTTCAAGTTCCTTCTCAACACCGACACAGATCCCGCCGAGGATCCCGGCAAGCACCAGATAGGAGTTTGAGTCGGCACCGGGAAGACGGTGCTCGAGACGCGCCGACCCGCCGGGTGCCACCACGGCCCGCAGCGCGCATGACTTGTTGTCCACACCCCACGTCACCGTTGTCGGCGGTCCCTCGAGTTCGGCGAGCCGCCGATAGGAGTTGGGAAGCGGCATGGCCAGCGACGAGAACCCGGGGAGCGTGCGCAGCAGTCCCGCCACCGCACGCCGCATCGCCGGTGTCGGGGCCCCGTCGGAGGAGAACACGTTGTCGCCGGACTCATCGAGGAGCGAGAGGTTGACGTGCGCGCCCTGCCCGTACTCGGCGTAATCCCACTTCGACATGAACGTCGCGCTGTGTCCCAGCTCGTGGGCGGTGTCGCGGATGGCCTGCTTGGCGCGCATCACGTGGTCGGCGGCGTCAAGAGCCGGGGTAGGGATCAGATTGATCTCCAGCTGGCCGACCGCGGCCTCGTCGCTCCACGCCTCCCACGGCACCGCGAGATCATCGAGGCGCTCGATGAGCCGGTTGACGAAGGCATGATAGTCGGCGGACTTCGACATCACCAGCATCGCTCCGGACGTGCCGCCCAGCGGGGTCAGGCCGGTGTATCCCAGGCGCGTTGCCTCCAGGTAACTCTCCTGGAAGAGGGTGACCTCCAGCTCCACTGCCACCAGCGCGGTGAAGCCGTGGCCACCGAGACGATCCACGACGCTGCGCAGCAGGCCCCGCGGGCATACCGGCAGCCTGAAGCCGTCGTTGTCGTAGAAGTCCGCGATCACCCTCGCCGGCGCACCGGCCTGACCATGCCGCAAGGTGCGCATGTCGGGTTTGAGCGTGACGTCGGGCAGTTCCCCGCGCCAACTGCCCCAGTCGAAGCCGAACTGCACGTCGTTACCGAGACTCAGGCCGAACGCCAAATCAGGCCAGTTCCAGCCACATTCGACGCCCTTGACGAACTTGGCCGGCGCAAGCACCTTACTGGAGTGCGTTCCGTCGAGATTCAGATACTCCACCAGGGTCGGACCTTGCGGCACTGCCGCCCCGCCTGCCTCAGACTTCAAAACCACCGTACGCCTCCCGCATCGTTGCACCGATCAACCCCGACACCTCGGCCAGCCCGCCGACGATTCGCAACAGGTGGCTGAACAGTGCTTCGTCGAACAGCATGTCCCCGCTGAAGACCCTCCCCAGGACCGCTCCGTCGCCGTGAACCTCGAACGCGGTGTCGGCGCGCCCGACGACGTGCGTTCTGCCCTGGTGATCCCTGACGTGAAGCGATCCCGGCATGCCGGGTGACTTGCCGTGCTGGCGCCAGAAGTCGTCCAGTTCGGCGACCCAGTCCAGTTCGTTCGGGCACTCGACCGCGCGGCTCAGCGCCGCTCGTTTGTCCTCCGCAATGCCGCCATAGTTTTCGATTCCCCGCGGGAAATCGATTGCCACCGTGTCACGAACGTCCACATCATCGATACTGCCCACCCCGTCGGTCACTGCGGCCAGGCCATTCGAGATCCGCACCGACGCCCACTGCTTTTGATCCCCGTCATGGATCAACGCGTCGAGGTCGGGCAGCCCGCGGGGTGCGGAGAGCACCAGCCGCCGCGCCAGCCGCCGAGTGAATGGCGCGGCCCAACGGTTGCGTTCGACGCGCAGTCCCGAACGCGCCGTGGTGGACACCCACTCGTGCGCCGCTGCTTCCGGGGCCCGCATCAGGCAAACAGGTCGCTGCGGGCGACCAGCTTGTCGTCGTCGGGATTCTCCAGTAGCACGCTCGGATCATTCATCTCATACCACCCGAGGTACGGGGGGCAGACCCGCCAGCCGAGGAGCTCGCGGACCTCCGTCGGGTACTGCAGCACAACGTCTCGCGGAATCGCCAGGTACTGGTTCTCTTCCTGGCGGACATTGCCGACGTCGATCGCCATGGACAGCCCGGTACGGGGTTCGTCGGAACGGTTGTGCCCGCCGGCATGATAGGTGGCACCCAGGAAGATCGCCGCCGCACCGGTTTTCATCACCGCTGAGACGGTCTCATCCATCTTCGGTTCACGCGCATCGTCCCAGGTGTGGCTGCCCGGGATCACCAGCGTGGCTCCCTTCTCCTCGGTGAAGTCGTCCATCGCGAGCATGAACTGCATTCGGGTGTTCGGCCCGGGGTGAGGACGCAGATGGACACTGTCGTCGCGGTGCAGCCCCTGGGCCTGTTGCCCCGGCCAGATCTGAATCAGTTGCGCGAACCCGACCTGCACCGTCGGCGTGATGGCCGTCGGCTCGCCGTAGTACACGGTCCGGGAGTTGGGCTCCTGCAGAAACCGCTTGGCCGTTCCCAACATGTGCCGTTGGGTGATCAGATCACCGCAGGCCAGCGAGCGCGCGAACAACGACGACAGCCGCTTGGTCTTCGAACCGCTGAAACCCTCGTCCCCGAACGGGGTGTGCTCGAGCTGCGGATAGATATCGGCGCGCAGCTGCTCCAGGGTCTTCGAGCTTGCGTAGTCGTTGATGATCACGACGCCGTACTCGTCGAGTGCAGCGCACGCGTCTTCGACCGAAGCAGTGGCTGCGAGGGTGGGAACTGTCATGGATCCTCCAAATCGGTCGGCTGACTAACTTGGAGTAGAGCACGGTCGGCTCCTGCCGCGCAACAGGACGCAATTACCTAGATAACTTACGGATATCGGTTGCAGGCGACCCGGCACCGGGTTACTGTCGCCGAAAGCAAGTTAGTCGTATGACCGACTAACTTAAACGGCCGGCGAGGAGACACCCGAAAGGGAGGTGGCAAACGTGGTCATAGCCTCGGTCAACGGCGCCAACTCGGCCGGAAAGATCGACGTTCCAACGGTGATGTGCTGCAGGTACATCCCATCGACGATCATGAAGGCGTATCGGGCCAGCACCGAGGGATCGAGGTGTTGCTCGTTCGGCGCGGCCGAGCGCCGGAAGAGATCGGTCAGCGTGCGCAGGTACTCGTCGTACACCGCGCGGGCCATCGCCCCCTCGCCATCGCTGCGCCGCACCCAGAACAGCACCTCGTACTGCGCGATCGCCAGGTCGGTCTGGGTATGCAGCGAATGAAGGAAACCCTCGATCACCGCACGGAAGCACACCCGCACACCACATTCCGGCGGCAGAGACTTCGCAGTGTCCAACGCGCCCTCGGACTCGTGCGCGTCCAGGCACACCGCGGCGAGCAGCTTCTCCTTCGACCCGAAGACGTAATGGACCATGCCGAGGTTGACGCCGGCCTCGTCGGCGATCCGGCGCGTCGTCGCCTTTGCGACACCGTCGCGGGTGACCACCCTGACCGCGGCGTCGATCAACTGGCGGCGTCGCACCGCCATCGACTCGTAGCTACTGCTCATCGACGATCAACCGCTTCCGTCCACCCGACACCGCCGGTGTTTCCAATTAGTCACACGACTGTATCAAGAAGTAACAACCTGTCCGCCGCTCAACTCGTCCTTGAAGGAGAACTGTGACCGACGTCAACTCGCTCGTGGACGGCCACGATCCCGAACATGCCCTACAGACCAACCATCTCACCCGTGGCCGCTTGTCCGCGCTCGCGATCGCCAGTTACATCCCGGCAGTCGGCATCGCGACGTTCCCGTTCCTGCTTTTCGGTGCCGCGGGCAACGGCAGCTGGCTGGCCGCGCTGCTCGGCTTCGTCGGACTCATCGGCGTCGGAATCGCGATCATCGCCTTCGCACGGAGATTCGTCGTGACCGGGTCGCTGTACTCCTACATCGCCCACGTCTTCGGACCGTGGAGCAAGCTGCTCATGGCGGTATCGCTGTTCCTCGGATACATCGCCCAGACGTCCTGCAACACCTTCTTGATCGGGATCTACGCGGGCAGCTTCCTGCATTCGGTCGGTGTCGACTCCGCGCAGAGTACGCCGTTCCAGATCGGCATCTACGCACTGGCGATCCTCATCTCCTGTGCGGTCGCCTACCGCGGTCTCGATATCTCGGTGACCGTCGCCGTCGGGTTGGCGCTCATCTCGCTGCCCCTGGTCATCATCATCACCATTGCCAGTGCGGCCCACACCGGACTCGATCTCGGCGCGCAGTTGAGCATGCAGGGTTCGAGCTGGCCGGGAGTTTTCACCGGCCTGGCCGCGGGCGCCGCGTTCTTGGTCGCCTTCGAAAGCTGCGCGGCCCTCGCGGCCGAGACCAAGGAGCCCAGGCGCAGCGTGCCGTGGGCCGTCATGAGCGTTCCCGTGGTCCTCGGCCTGCTGTATCTGGCTGCCACGTTTATGCAGGTGCCCGGCCTCCGCGCTTCGGGCGACGCGCTGGCCGCCGGCGAGTCGGCCCCTTCGGCGCTGGCCAAGACTGCGGGTCTGAGCCCGCTTTTCGGTCAGGCCTGCGATCTGTTGTTGGCCCTGGCAACCTTCGCGTCGCTGATCGGCTTCATCAACTACGGGTCGCGATTCGTCGCGACACTTTCGGCCGAACGTATGCTGCCCGATTCGTTGGCCTCGGTCGGTGCACGCTTCCACACCCCGGGTGCGGCGATCATCACTCTGGGAGTTCTCGGATTCGTGACCATGACGGCAGTGATGACGATAACTCGCCAGGATTACCTCACCGTCTACTACGCGCTGGCGACACTGCTGGTCTACTTCTGGGTGATTCCGTACCTGTTGATCTGCGCGGGCGCCGTGGTCCTGCTGCGCCGGGAGAATCGTCTGACCGTCTGGGTAGTCGTCTGCGCGCTGGTGGGGGCGTCCACCATGGCCTGGCTCTACGCCAACGGCATCGTCAACCCGGCCCCTGCGCCCGTAAACGCAATGTCCTACGTCTTCCTCATCGCCACTGCAGTCGGCTTCGTCGCCTTCTGGATCAAGAATCGTCGCTCCGGCCCCCTTGACTCCTCGGTCGGGGCCGAGGGGCGGACCGCGCGGTAACGCCGCAACAACCCCGAAAGGAAAGCACACAGTGCCTGCACAACTAACCACGCTGCCCTACAGCGCCACGGTGGATGACGTAGTCGAGGTACTCGACCACGACGGCGGGGTCATCGTGAAGGATGCCGTCAGCGGCGAACTCATCGATCGGGTATTCAACGAGATCAAGCCATTCTTGGACCTAACCCCTTGGGGTGAGGGCGATTTCATGGGGACGAAGACGCGCCGAACGTCGAGCATCCTGTCAAAGTCGCCGAGTTACGCCGAGGTCGTCGTGTCCCCCCACCTGCTTGGGGCCGCCGAATCCATCCTGGGGCGGGAGACGGCCTACAGCTGGGTCGGCGGGCAGCGACTTGAGTCCAAGAGCAAGGTTCAGATCTCCTGCACGTCGGCGATTTACATTTTCCCCGGTGAAACCGCCCAGCCGCTGCACCGCGACGACTTCCTCCACCACCGGGTGCACCCCGGTCCGGAAAGCCAGGTCCAGGCGTTGTTTGCAGCGACCAACTACCACGCCCGCAACGGCGCCACCATGGTGATTCCCGGTAGCCACAGGTGGGACGACGACCGCGCCCCAAAGGTGGAGGAAGCCGTGCCGGCAGAGATGACCCGCGGTTCCTGCCTGATCCACCTCGGTTCGACATACCACGGTGGCGGCGCGAACGTGACCGAGGACGAGCCGCGCCTGGCCATGGTGTTGGCCTTCGCCCGCGCCTACCTCCGCCAGGAGGAGAATCAATACCTTGCTGTGCCCAAGGATCAGGTTCAACGCTATCCCGAGCGGGTGCAACGTCTGCTGGGTTGGGACATCAGCGAACCCTATTGCGGTTGGTGGGAGCTGGAAGATCCGCATGTGCTGTTGGAGGGCGAAAAGTCCGTCACCGTCGCCGCCAAGGACCTGCTTGGCTGACCGACGCGACGGGGCACGGCAACGAGATGTCTCTAGTTCACCCGCTGACCCGCGGCCGGCCCCGTCGAGTTCCGCGGTCAGTCAGGGGATGCGAGTCAGCGGTGCATCTCCAGTGCGAGAAACGGTTCCGCTGAGCTCCGCGGATCGTTCACCGGCCCCGGTACGCGGCGCCAACCTCCGCAACCGCTGACGAACCGTATTGGGGTCCATGTAGAGAAGCTGGATGGTTGGCTCGATGGATCCGCAGCTGTCGGGTCAGGCCCCGAGGGTGTCCAGCGGTGCATCGCACTCGTGTTCGGGTTGGCTGTCCGGTGCGCCCAAGATGTTGGCCGAGATGCGCGCCGCGAGATCGGGCGCGCTGACCGCCAGGGGCGCTGGTCAAGCTCGACGACCGCCGTGGTGTCCGACCGCGCGGCGTTCATCGCCATCCGAGCATCACGCGTATCGGCCCGGATACGCCGGTGGGCTGGCGCGGATCACCGCACCAGCCCACCGTCAAGTCCGTGAGTTACTCAGACCGCGGAGACGCCCACCGCCTGGGGGCCCTTGGCTCCCTGTGCCACCTCGAACTGAACCCGCTGGTTCTCGTCGAGGGTGCGGAAACCGCTGCCCTGGATCTCGGAGTAGTGCACGAAGAGGTCCTTCGCGCCGTCGTCGGGGGTGATGAAGCCGAAGCCCTTCTCACCGTTGAACCACTTCACAGTTCCCTGTGCCATTTACTTACTTCTCTCATTTCAGATGCGGACATAGAGATACATCCGCGCCGGAAGACTAACACCATATAGGTCGGAAATTTAAATCCATTGCGGTCCTGGGATATCATCACGCGCGGATGCCGCACCGGCGGACGTAGACGGCCCGGCGACGGGCCGCGCCGGGCCGGTGCCCGGCACCTAGGCTCGGAACATGCCCGTGCCCGACCGACCGCTGCCCGGCCAGGAGTCGGTGTGGGACTATCCACGCCCGGCGCGGCTGGAACAGTTCCGTGGCTCGATTACCGTCGAACTGGGTAGTGGGGTGATCGCCGACACCGACCGGGCCCGGCGCGTTCTCGAGACCAACCATCCCCCAACCTATTACCTGCCCCAGGACTGCTTCGGTGAGGGCGTGCTGCGGCTCACCGGGGGTTCGTCGTGGTGCGAGTGGAAGGGCCGGGCGAGCTACTCCGACCTGGTGACACCGCGGGCCGTCGCGCCCCGGGCGGCATGGACCTACCCGGACCCCTCGCCGCCGTTCGCGGACATCGCGGGAGTCATGAGAAATTGTCAATTCCTGTGGATCGGGGTGTTTCAGGCGACCTCCGTTCCGGTGTGCTCGTCGTCGTTTGAGGGCGGTGTCGGTGGGGTGATGTCGGTGGGCCGTTCGAGCAGTTTGCCTTTGTGG
>NZ_NVQF01000089.1 GCF_002592005.1 Mycolicibacterium palauense
CAGTGCCACGCTCAACACCGCGGGATGACCCTCGAATATCGACCTTCGGATCTGACTACCACCAACGCGCCACAGAGCGCTCTGAGGCACCCCGCCCCAGACACCCCTATTTCAGCAGTCTCCTAGATCGATCAGCTGGGGACGATCAGCGGCCTGGGCACGGCCGCGCCGGGGCCGTCGAAGTGCCACCACTCCGGTTCGTAGACGCGGAAGCCGCCGGCCCGCATGGCCGCGCGCAGCCGCTGCCGGTTCTCCTGCTGGTCGTCGGTGAGCCCCTCGGTGGCGTAGGCGAGGCTGCGAGGGGTGAAGTCGTCGAAGTCGGTGCCCATGTCGACCAACTCCCCCGCCGGCGCGTCACGCCGGGCCAGGGTGACGTCCACCGATCGGCCGGCGGTGTGGTTACGCGCGTACCCGCAGGGTTCGGCGACCCATTTCGGGTTGGGCATGGCGTTGAACAGTTGGACCTGCACGTCGTAGGGCCGGTAGCCGTCCCAGAAGACCAGCACCTCACCGCTTTTTCGGAGTTCTTCGGCGGCGGTCCGCAGCCCGTCGGCCAGGTCTTTGTGGATCACGCAGCGGGTACCGGCCGGGTAGAGCGGGGTGCCGATGAAGTTGTCCTCGGTGCCGTAGCGCAGGTCGATCACCGCGTCCGGGACCACGGAAAGGACGTCGAGGAAATCGGCGTGCGGGGAAGCGTCGGACAAAGCGGTCTCCGGCAGGCGCGGCGGGGCTGGGCGTGGTGGGCGCATAGACCTTACCCGCCGTTTCGGTGGATCGCCTGGCGATCGCTACCGCCTGTCACCGCGCCTTTCCGGGGGGATTCTTGGTTGCTGTTTCGAGATTGGTTACCGAGCGGTCATGAGGGTCTCTAAATAAAGTTTGCTGCGATTGCCAGAATGTGCGAATCTTCGAGAGCCCCGCGCCGGTTAGGTTAGCCCTAGCTTGGCAATCACGGACGGATCACGGCCCGCGGCCCTCGCGGACAGCCGCGGGGGCCACCAACACATCGACCCAAGCAAGCAACCGAAGCCTCGACAGTGACCATGCTCACACGATTCCTGAGAATATCCTCAATGGGCTCGGCGCGTGGCCGAATACGACGGCTTGGATGATCGGCGCTCCCAAGTGGGGTCCGGTCGAAGAGTGGAGCGCACTGCAAGCAGCGGGTTCGGGAATTAGGCGCTGGCGCTGGCATCGGGTCCGACTCCGCTGGCGAGGCGCGATTGGCACCGCGAAGCGCCTTCGCCCAAGCGCTTACGCCCGGAGCGGGGCACGTCCAAGACCAGAGCACGACCTCGCCAAGCAGCGCCCTCCCCCGCGGAAGGCGACAGAAAAACGCCTAGGGGAATCGACATCTAGTCCGCCACGAGCCAACAAAGTTCACCGTGCGCACACCCGAATCGCCTCCATCTCCAGGTTTCATGGTCGCCCGCCCCAGGGCGGACTTCTCAGCGCCAACCACGCGGGCCCGTGACGTTCTCAGCTCTTTCGCCGAGTCCCGTCACCTACTCGTGCCCAGCCTGACCGAACACCGTCAGGACTCAGTCAAACCTCAGCTTGCGCTCAGCAGTGCCCGCCGGCGCCGTCTCCACCCTGACAGCCCCACCGCCGACTCCTAATTTCTTCGCCCAGCCGCGTAACAATCCGGCCTCACGCACCAGTTCTTTCGCAACCCCTGAGCCGGTCGTCCACTTCTCCTCGACTCGATTTCTTCGATTAGCTCTCGACAACGGAAAAGGCTGACGAAAACGATCCCGCCGCAATCGCCGAATCGGTTGACAGCCCCCCTAGGGGATGGGATGCTAAGCGCACTCGATAAGGGACTTCACAGGGATAAGGGGGGGACATGTCCACTGTCGCCACAAAGATCAAGGCCGGGGTCGCTGCCGGCGCGCTCGCTGGGGCCGCCGCTCTCGCGACGGTGCCTGTCGCTCAGGCCGAAACCTTCGCGACCGGACTCGGCGCCGGCGCCGGGGCGGCCGCCATCAACACCGAGTGCGACGACGCTACATCGGAAGACTGCGTTGCGCCTGCCGTCAGCTCGAGCAGCGGCCTGCTGCCGGGCGGCTACACCCTTCTTCAGAACAAGTTGCTCTGGTGGGGCCCGACCGCGGACGTCACACCCACCCTCACGCCGCTGGTCGAGGTGCAGTTGACAAACTTCATCCCGTCCATCTTCGGCCTGAAGGAAGCGTTCGGCTGGGTGGAACAGCTTGACTTCACCACCTGCGTTGCCGGCGCTACGGCGAAGATCGGGTCATACGGCACGCTCACGATCGGCGTCTCGAAGGGCTGCGCGGTCTGACGTTAGTGCCATAGGGACCGCGCGCTCCGCGTGCGGTCCCTATTCAAACCGGAAACGGGAAAACTACTGAGTGAAGATATTCTCGCGGCGTCCGTTCGACGATGACGTGAACGGCGAAGACGAAGACGCACTGCGAGCAGAACACAATGACCGACGGCCCAGGCTGCTCAGGCACCTGGGCCGTCGTCAACTTCTGTGGACTGCGCTGGGCGTGCTGGTGGTGGTTGTCGCCTTCGCCGCCTGGCTCGCGATCGAGGGTTTCAGCGCGAAGTCGAACCTCGAGCAGGCTCGCACCAGTGCGCAGCAGGCCAAAGACGCGCTCCTACAGGCGAATACTGAGGACTCCCTGAAGTGGGCTGAGAGCGCGCAGTCTTACGCACAGAGTGCGCGGGACTCCGCGCACTCGATTCCGTGGAGTATTGCCGCGGCCGTGCCCTGGTTGGGAAGCCCCTTCAAAACCGGGCAGCAGATCACCGACGTCGTCTACGGCCTGGCCGCCGACGTGCTCAAGCCTTCCGCGGATGTCGCTGAGGCCATCTCCCCCGACCGGTTACTCCAAGATGGTCGGGTGAATGTCGAGCTCCTTCGCGCCAAGGAGCCGGCATTGAGCGAAATCGCGACCGAGGCCACCCGCCTCGGCGACGAGGCTCGGGCGATCTCCGAACCGACCTACTTCGCCGCCCTGAACGATGCGCGGACGCAGCTCCAGAGCCAGACCACCGACATCACGAAACTTCTCGAGAACACGGCCCTGGCCGGGCGTCTGGTTCCGTCCATGATGGGCGCGGACGGTCCACGCACCTACTTCATGGGTTTCCAGACCAATGCCGAGGCGCGTGGCACCGGCGGGCTGCTCGGCGGGTACGGCATTCTTCGGTTCGACGACGGAAAGCCAACGGTGGACGCTCTCGGCTCCAACGTGGATCTACAACGAGCCGTCGCCGACGTTGACCTCGGCCCTGAGTACGCAACGAACTTCGGTTTCTTGAATCCGACCAAGGATGTTCGCAACAGCAATGAGAGCTCACACTTCCCCTATGCCGCCCAGATCTGGCGGTCAATGTGGGAACAACAGACAGGAACGACTGTCGACGGTGTGATTGCTGTCGACCCGGTTGCTCTAAGTTACATCCTCGGCGCGGTCGGGCCCGTAACAATGCCCGACGGAGAACGCGTTACCGCCGACAACGTGGTCGAGTTGACGGAGTCGACCGCCTACCAACGCTTCCCAGAAGATCAAATAGCCCGGAAAAATTTTCTTCAGGATATTGCCAACGAAGTCGTTAAGAAGATCACTGGTTCGATCGAATCGCCGCGGAAGCTGCTAGATGCCCTCGGGAAGGCGATCTCTGAGCGCCGAATAATGGTGTGGAGTTCGCATCCAGACGACCAAGCGCTTCTCGAAGGTACTCCGCTGGGCCATGTGATCCCGGATGACTCAGCACCATACGCCGAGGTAGTTATCAACAATCTCGCTGGCAACAAGATGGATTACTACCTTGACACAGAGGTCGAATACGCTGCGGACGGTTGCGCTGGCGATACCAGAAGATCCACGATCACCGTTCGCCTGACAAACACAGCGCCTGACGGGTCGTTGCCCGCATATGTGGCGTCATCTCAAGGCCTCAGTGCTGAACTGCCATTTAAGGTGCCAGACGGCACCATGGTCACCTCGGTTCGTCTCATTGGCACCAAGGGCGCAAGAATGGTGAGCGTGCTGTCCGATGGGCAGAGGGTGCCAGTTTTTGAAGGTACCGAACGCGGTCACCCCACTTTCGAAGCGCAGGTAGCAATCCCGCCGGGGAAGTCGGGCGAGCTAAGCTTCCATCTTTCAGAGCCGACGTCAGCCGGAGACCCGCGCGTTCCTATTCAACCATTGGTAGAAGCCGTGTCCCCGACAGTATCGGTACCTGCGTGCTCTTCATGATCCCTATGAATGGAATGCGGAATTCTGCTAGGTGGGCTGCGCCCGGGTAGGGCGGCGACAGTCAAGAGTATCCGGCTCGGAGGACAGATGGACAAAGACAACAACCCTCAATCCAAAGGCAACTAGCGCGGGCGAAGCGGAGCAGGGTAATCAGAGTAAGGGGCAACGTTGAGTCTTCATGACTTCATTGGACTGCTTCGTAATCGGTGGGCAGTGATCGCTGCGACCATCGCAGTGGCAGTACTGGGCGCTATCGCGGTCACCATGCTAACTACACCGCTCTACCAGGCCTCGACCCGCTTGTTCGTATCCACAACTGCCGGCTCGACAGCCTCCGAGATCTACCAGGGTAATCGGTTCTCGCAAGAGCGCGTGATCTCGTATACCGAATTACTCATGGGCGAAACATTAGCTCAACGGACAGTTGACAAGCTTGGTCTCGATATGACCGCTAGGGCCCTCCAAAGCGAAGTGAAGGCAAGCGCGAAACCCGACACTGTGTTGATCGACGTAGAGGTACTTGACGAATCGCCCGTTCGAGCACGCGACATCGCCAATACGCTTTCGGACGAATTCGTCGCCCTTGTTCGCGAACTCGAAACCCCGGAGGGCGGGGCCAGGCCCGATGCACGCGTCGTCGTCGAGCAACGTGCATCGGTTCCCGATAGTCCAGTAGTCCCGAAACCCGGGCGGAATGTTGCCGTGGGCCTTGCTCTGGGCGTTCTTCTGGGGATAGGCCTCGCAGCTCTTCGCGACGTCTTGGACAACACCGTGAAGAGTCGACAGCTCTTGGAGGAAGTTACCGGCGTCGGAGTAGTTGGCATCATCCCTCTGGACAAAGATCGACGAAAAGAGCCCGCGATCTCCTTCGATCGTGATAGTTCGGCGATTGCCGAAGCGTTCCGAAAACTCCGAACGAATCTACAATTCCTGGCTGTTGACGATCCTCCGCGCGTCATTGTAATTACTAGTTCCGTACCTCATGAAGGTAAATCGACGTCGGCCATTAATATCGCTCTTGCTCTTGCTGAAGCCGAGCACAACGTCGTCATTGTTGACGGCGACATGCGACGACCAACACTGCACAGGTACTTGGACCTTGTTGGTTCTGTTGGATTCAGTACTGTCCTGAGCGGCGGCGCGTCACTTGACGAAGTACTGCAGCCAACCAGATTTCAGCGTGTAACGGTTCTGTCTGCAGGCGCAGTTCCGCCGAATCCAAGTGAGCTCCTTGGATCGATGGCTGCACACAAGGTACTGAACGACTTGCGCGCACGATTTGACTACGTAGTGATCGACTCATCTCCTCTACTGGCCGTCACCGATGCGGCGATCCTCGCTGCGAACGCTGATGGCGTGCTGATTATGACGCGGTTTGGCTACACCAAACGCGACCAGGTTGTGCACGCGGTGGGCGCGCTAGCCGACGTGGGAGCTCGGCTGCTTGGCTCAGTCCTGACAATGACGCCAGAACGAGGGCACGGTACGTACAGCTATCGATATTACGGCGAAGATGGCCCGCAGCGTGCGCTGCGGAAAGTGCCGAAATCCCAGGATGGGAAGAGCGAAGCTCTGTCGAGATCTACCACCGAACCACCAGTAAGGCAGACCGGCAGCACTCCAGCGGAGTCGACACGTGCGCCTCGGGGCTCGAGTCACGCTCGGGATGCAAACAATTTGAAAGCTCCTCAATCCACGGCCAAACACGGCGAAGACTGAACTCGTTTTGTATAGGTCGACCATTCGCATACTGCGACGAGCGGCGGGTACCCGCCGCTCATTAACCGATCGCCAATGCTCGGACCGCACCTTGGCCGCGCTTCTGCCTGGTGTACGCCCCCGCCAAGGCCTACGCAGGCAAGGAAATCCTGGTTTGCTCTGCAACGTCACGACGCCAGGCCTATGATTAATTTGTTCTGACAGGCACGCTAAGCTTGACTCAGTTCACGGGTCCGGCAGAATGCTATCGGGGGGATGGTTGACGTGGCAGGTACGATTTCTTCAGCCGCGAAGATCACGCAGGCGGCGGACGTCGACCCTCCACCGCGGCCTGTGTCTCGAGGCGATGCCCTGACCAGCGCCGGGCGGCGAACGGTCCACCCCCTCCGCCCTTCGGATCAATATCAATCCTCGGAGCTAGCACTCCAGAAGGTTGCTCAGGCGAGCCGAAACGGGAAGCACTGGCAACGTTCGTTTCGATTACGCGCCGCACTCACCGATGTTGCGGTTATCGTTCTCGCTGTCGCCGTGGCGCAGATTGTGCGATTTGGTTTGCCAGCCGACTTACATGAGAATTTTCTCCTCAGAACCAGTTATTCTGTCGCTCTCGTCGTCACTTGGATCATCGCGCTTGGCGCCCAGCAGTCCTGGGATCTATCGCTATCAGGTTGTGGTTCGGAAGAATATCGGAGAGTTGTAATCGCCACCGCTTGGGTATGTGGTGTCATCGCCGCTACAGCGCTAGCTTTCCAGCTCTATCCATTTATCGCCCGCGGTTACCTACTGATTGCCATACCCCTAGGACTGATGGGCTTGCTCATCGGTCGTCGCGCACTTCGTAGGAGTTTGGCGCGGAAGCGCGCAGTCGGCGAATACACCAGCCAGGTTGTCGTTCTCGGCAGTAACACGCGGTCAATCGCCGAGTTATGTGCTTGCCTTGGTCGCGATAAGTCCGCCGGCCATCAGGTAGTCGGAGCCTGCATCACCGGCTTCGATGGCCAGCTCGGAGAAGAAATGATCGAAACTGAGTCTGGTGCAGTGCCAGTCCTCGGTGATGAGCAGGCGATCGAGACGGCCCTGAAGCTCACTGGCGCCGACACACTCGCAGTCACTGCGACTGAGCACCTAGGGCACCAGGGCATGCGCACGCTTGCGTGGCAACTCGATGCGCTCCAGATTGACCTAATCGTCGCGCCAGGACTGACTGATATCGCAGGTCCTAGACTGAAGATACGGCCGATCGACAACCTCCCGCTTTTCCACGTTGCACGTGCCCGACGCGATCTGCCGTCGCGGGTGCAAAAACGGATATTTGACCTTGTGGTGGGGTCCGCTGCCCTGTTGTTCGCCACGCCCATCATGCTTGCGGCGGCAATCGCGATCAAGTTGGAGGACCGGGGTCCTATATTCTTCCGACAAAGCCGCGTAGGGTACCGGGGTGTTCCTTTCCGCATAGTGAAGTTTCGGACAATGCTTGTCGACGCCGACAGCTTGAAAGACAACGAGCAACAGACCCAGGAACAGTCAAACGTAGTGTTCTACAAGTCGGCCAGTGACTCACGCATAACCCGGGTGGGCAGGTTCTTGCGCAAGACGAGCATTGACGAACTTCCGCAACTCTTCAATGTCCTCGGCGGCACTATGAGCCTTGTCGGTCCCCGACCACTCGTGCCGGGTGAAGGACGTTCTGTCAGATATTTCGTTGAGCGCCGTTCTCTGGTTAAGCCAGGTATGACCGGTTTGTGGCAGGTCTCGGGTCGATCCGATGTCTCCGAGGAACAGCGCATACGATTAGACCACCTGTACGTCGACAACTGGTCACCCGTCCTAGACCTTGTCATCGTCTGGCGTACTGTCCATGCAGTACTCCGGAAGCAGGGCGCATACTGAGTCAAAAGCCTTCTAAGCACCGTACGGAGGGCCGCTCACGTACGTGCCTTGACCGAACGGTGCGACGAAAAGCCAAGCGCTGGGATCCCGTTCACACCTCTCAAACGTGCCCTGCGTTAGCCTAGCGCGCTGGCAGAGTATGTCCCGACTTTGGGTCATATGGCCTAGTGACTATCGCTTTCACACCAGTACACCCCCGCTACCGGCGTCCACTGGACGCAGACGGACTAGCCTGGCCCCTTGTTTCATTCAAGCTCCCACCCATGACCTGATGTTCTTCTCAAACTCGGAGGTTGAGAACCTAGACACAGACGACGCGGCGTACCTGATGTCAGCATCCATCGCCTTCTCAATAGCCGATCTATCGGAAAACGTGGAGTTGCGCCACCCAACCGTACACCCGCCTTTGAGAGCAAGCACGCTTTCTTGCGCCCCGCCAACATCATTTACCAATACCGGTGTACCACATGCCATAGATTCGACAGGCATGATCCCAAAATCTTCGATCGGCATATACACGAAAAGCTCGGCACGCCTGTAGATTGCATAAAGGAGACTGTTGCTAACGCGACCGGCGAAAACGACCGGGACACCCGATTCCTCCGCGATACGCCGCAGCCGAACCTCATCCGGACCTGTTCCGACGAGCACAACCGGCATCCCAAGAATATTTCCAGCGCTGATAGCAGCTTCGACGTTCTTATATGGCACTAGCCGCGAAGCTCCCAATACAAAGTTCTGCGGAAGGGCAGCCAGCAATTCAAGGTCCGCTTCAGACAGCTCACCGGTGGAGGCCTTAATCCGTTCGATGTCAACGGGAGGGTATATGACCGAAGCATGGACGTCCCAAGCCCTTTTTATACGCTGTGCAACGAAGCTGCTATTCGCGACGTACGACACGTCTGCGGATACATGCCTGCGGTCCCAATTACGAAAATATGCGCGCCCAGCTCGGCCCACCAGCGTCTGTCCACGTTGATCCAGTTCGGGTGCCCAGACGTAGCGCGCAGGGCTGTGTACGTAAGCGTAAGCTCGAATCTCCATTCGAGAAGCCCGACTCGCCAAATGATGCGAAAATGCGTGGGAGCTTACCAGCACCCTATCGACTGATGAGAGGTCAACATTCTTCCAAGCGCTACCCATCAGCGGCATTGCCGCGACTTTGTTGCGACGGAACGGCGAACGTGCGAGCCAAGTCTCTTCTACTTCGACGAATCGCGATGGATTGTCATTCCATAGACACACTGCGCGTTCATGTGGCATCACTCGCAGCAATTCTTCGAATACGTTCTCAGAGCCCCCTACATCAGCAATCCATTCATGTGCGATCAAAGTTCCCATAGTGTTCGCCCTAACGCGCGGTGAAACCGAAATATGTCCAGAAGCTGGATACAACCATTTTCGCCGACATATTCTCGACTCTCGGATTCGGCACGTTTCATGTACGAACGGCGCTGGCCAGAAGTCGATGCATTAGAGATGCATTAGCGCATGCGGCGCTGGAAGCGTTGTTGCGCGCCCACCGGCAAAACAACCCGTTGAAAGCGCCATTGCGAAGCTTGCGGCGACACGATATCCGCGTGGCCGGAGGCATCGCAGTGAAGCTGGTGTTCATATGGAAAGCCTGTTTGTAGCACGTTCCCGCAATCGATCAACCACCTCGACAACAGGGGCTACCGCCAGCAGAAAGGGAATCTCGCGACGCCTCCGCCGGACGGCCGCGCCTACACGTGTGTCGTTGGTACGAGCTAGATCATCCGATTCCTGCAACCACACGAGGAATTCACCCCGCCGTCGCCATGCCTCCCCCCGACTTGAACGCCCGCAGCAGGAGGCATCGAGTTGCCGATACCGCATCCAGGTCCGTGATGATATAAAAATGGGAAACTGAAGGTACAGCTTTAAATACAGAGCCTGGTCCTCATACAATGACCGAAATCTGTCCTCATAACCGCCCACTGCGTCGAATGCGCTTCGCCGTATCAAACCGCCTATAACTCCCCCAGGCCTACGTTTAAGAGGATAGAGTTCTAACGCCGCGTCAGGCGGCTCTAAACGTTCGTCCTGGAACCCTGCAGGGTGGATTACTTGGTCGCGAAGCGTCGAACTCGGTTCCCAGCTGTACCAATAGAGTGGAGCTCCGACCACCATCGCCACGTCAGGCATTTCGTCGAGAAGTGCCGTCTGCTCTGAGAGCTTATTTGGCAGCCACACATCGTCCGCATCAAGGAAGGCGATGTACCGCCCAGAGCCGTGGGACGCGCCTAAATTTCGAGACGCGCTCATTCCGCGGTTCTCATAATTAGGATGGTGGCAGTATGTAATTCTGTCGTCCGATACCGCCAAATCTTGCGCTATTTCTCGGCTCCGGTCCCTCGATCCATCATCGACAAGTATCAATTCCCAGTCGGTCATCGTTTGATCAATCACACTCTGGACCGCCTCCCGCATAAAGCGTTCCGCATCCAAGAAGATCAACACGACCGACACTGAAGACATAGCCACAAGCATGACGGCCAGGCGGCTGAGAATCAAGCGGAAGGGTCTATTGTGCTTCGCGGGTAGTTCCGGATGGGAGATGAGATTCCGTTAGGATCCCGGGTAACAAAGTGTCACCCTAGGATATCCTCATGCTCGTCGGCTACCAGACCGTCTCCACTCAACTATGCTTACCCGGGCATGCATAGCCCGGGACCGATGTAGGGGGCGTTTGTGGAAACTGATGCGATCACCGAAAGTGCGCTAAACGGTGTCGAGTATGATCAAGCGGTGCGGAAGCCCACTCGCCGGCTGATCATCTGCTCAACGCCCAGGTCTGGTTCCTACCTACTTGCCCGGCAGCTAATAAGGGCAGGCATCGGTGTGCCCCACGAGTATGTCAATCAGATAAATTCTGATGTGATTGCTGCGCGTGTATCAAACGGAGCTCCGGCTCCGCGTCCAATGGATCTAACTGACTACGTCAGCTGGGTCGAGAAGCACCGAACAACGCCGAACGGTGTCTTCGCAGTGAAACTGCATTGGCTACACCTGGAACAGAACCCAAAACTGGTGCAGTTGTGGCTCACACAACCGGACGCTGTATGCATCCTCCTCTACCGCCGCCGGCTGCTCTCCCAGGCAGTCTCCTTCCAGACTTCCCAGCGGACTGGCATATGGGACATTAGCGGTAACGTAAGCACCCGTCCAAGAAGGCTGCCAGGACTCAGCAACCAGCGAGAGACCGACCAGGTAGCTCACAAACTAGTCATGTGGAACGGCCTGTGGCGGATCTTGTTTGAGGCCAATGGCATCGATGCCATCGACCTCGCGTACGAAGATGTTGTAGCCGACCAAGCGGGTGCCGTCGCACGCATCGCACGTGCAATGAACGTGCCATGCGTACCCGCCCCACCAGAACCACGATCGCGGACCCCGCAGCAAACAGATGCAGTCGCACGTAACCAGTACCTGTCCACCTGGAGATACCTTGATGAGTACCAACGCCCCCTCGGCTACTCCAATCGGCTGCTCTTCGGCGCAATGGTCGACATTGCACGCCGCGGAGCCAGCCGGCTCCGGCCAGGAAAATACTTCAGAGCATGTAAAAGCTAACTTTTCATGCCCTCAACTACAAGAATGTCGGACCACTCCGCACAGAGCCTCGGTCCAGTGGATTCGAAGTGAAGCAGTTTCAAGCTGCGAATTCTTGCTGACAACAGACATGCAAATTATGAGGGCTACCCCGCATCCGCAACACAGGGCAGTAAGTAGTCCCAGCACAAAGTACGAGGCCTCCGAAGCCTTTCCTGGAGGCCCTGACCGGACGGCGGGAGCGCGGAGACATCCGGGCGTGCCGTCCGCAATTCGCAGTGCAGCCAACAATTCGCCGCAAGCGGAAGGACCCCGACGATGCATGCTCTAGGCAATGCACTACGCTCGGCGCCCCTACGGGACTCGCTTAAATCAGATTTGCATCGGCGGTTCCGGGTCGACCGCACAGTCAGCGTGTCGTTGGGACGGTTCACCAAACCCAATTTCGTCATAATTGGAGCACAGAAAGCCGGCACCACCTCTCTCTATAGCTACTTGACACGGCATCCAGACATAAAACCCGCCTTACGGAAGGAGGTCCACTTTTTTGACTTGCACTATAGCCGGGGCCTAAATTGGTACCTCGGCCATTTCCCCACTTCGCGATCTCAGTACTACATAACAGGAGAAGCTACCCCCTACTATCTGTTTCATCCTGATGCGCCGCGACGCATGCACGATTTGCTTCCCGAAGCGAAGATTATTGTAATTCTTAGAAATCCGGTAGCACGAGCGTACTCGCACTACAATCACGCGCTTAAGCTCGGATTAGAAGATTTATCTTTCGCCGATGCTGTCGCGCGAGAACTGCGACTGGCCAGAAGCCATAGTCCGCCGATCCTCGATCTGACAGATCCATACCTCCACCAGCACAACTCATACATCAGCCGTGGATTATACAGCGTCCAGCTTGAGCGGTGGCTCGCGTACTATCCGCGCGAGCAATTCCTTGTGCTTAAGAGTGAGCACTTGTTTAGCGATCCGGCAACTTCGGTCACGCAGTCTATTGACTTTCTTGGCCTGAGGCCTGAGGGTAGATCAGCCCAGGGTTTTACGGCCATGAATGCAAATGCATATAGCCACGAAATCCCAGCAGACACAAATGAGCGTCTACTACAGCTTTTCGAACCGTATAACGAGCGCCTCTCGACTCTGGTCGATATAGACGTCTCCGACTGGACCGAACCGGTACAGGATCTCGATAGTTAGTGGACGACCTGCAACCAATGCAGATCACGGTCGCGGAGACGTGCCGCCAGTATGGCATTTCATGGCGGAGTTTCTACGTCTATCACCCCACTCTTGTGTCCGTGGCCAATGCAAAAGGGCTCTTCGCAGTTGAGGGTGTAGCGGTGGTCGGCGCGTCGCTGCCGGGACAGGGGTCGAGGTCTCTCGAAGATGAAGGTTCCTACACGCCTCATCCGAAAGACCTCGACGTGCCTGACGCTACCGGTCAGGCGGGCTTCGCCTGCGCTGACTTGACGACTTTCTGCCGCCTCGACGAGCTTCGGTTGGAGGTCACCGCGCAACGCCTGGCCCCTGATCGTGCAGTGCTGGCGTGCCGGATCGCCGACGAGGACCGGTGGTGCCGCCGCTGCGGCGAAGAGGGCAGTCCGCGGGACAGTGTCACCCGCACGCTGGCCCATGAACCTGAAAAAGTAGCCAGTGGTGGCCAAGTGCAGGTATCCGGTTTTGGTCAAGTAAAAGGAACTACCGCACGGGGTGCATACTTTTATGGCCACCAGCGGATACTTCAACCTGGCCATTGACATCTTGGCTCAAATTGATGCACACCGTCGGTGCGGATTTTCAGCAGAGCCGCACGGAGGTCGTCGGGTCCCGATCTGAGTGACCGCGTCGCGAACTGCCGGGTTGTGCCTATGACCTGCTGGCCGATCCCGTCTCGCGGCCCCGTAGTCGAAGTCGCCCTCTCACCACGGAACGTCCTTCTAGGACATCAGCTTCGATCCCGACAGAGCTCCAATATTGGCAATAGATACTCTGCGATCTGCGCGCCAACCGAGCTAAAGATTTCGCTGCTTTGACCGATAGGATCTGGGACGTCGCGGAGCCGTTGCTTTTGGAGGTGAGGACGCAACTTCCTGAGATCTCCTATTGACTGCGCATCAGGCCTCGACGCGATAAGAGCCGCCTCGGCGAGCGTAAACGTTCGCCCGAAAAGTTGTGGAGCGAGCTCGAGAACGATATCGCGGTGGGCTGCCGTCATCGTGAGGATTAGATCAGCATCTGATGCGATTCGCGGAGTGAGTCGCCGGGCCTCAAAATTCGACGCGTCACCACCTAGACATCGAATGACGACTGCCGCCTCGTTGTGGATCGGATGGTCGACAACCGCCCTTGTGCCAGCACTGCCCGTGCGCAAATCTCGAATCCCGAGACTAACACCATACGCTGACGCAAGCCGTTCCGCCATGGGGGAACGGCAGATATTTCCTGTACAGACAAAAAGTATGCGCAGAAGTGGTTCCCATCTCAAAGCGCTTGACATATTACAATTAGCTGCAGTGCCTACCTCATACGCACACGCTGAGCGATCCGCCAGCAACAGAGTAGCGACAAACTAAGCCTTAGCATTCCTGACAATTTGGGTAGCGGTTGTGGATGGAGCCGACCTGCACTTGAATTTCTTAGGACCTCCCGAATGGCGCCGAAGGAACTATCTGCAGTCCACCTAGCATACGCAACGCAGCAGTCCCACCCAACAAAACGAACGACCAGTGCCGGAGACCCTGCGCCGCAACGATTCACTAGAAGCTCATGGTTCGCTCTCGCCCGTCCACTTTTGCTCCCAAAGGCCTTCCGCCGCTGTCTTCGGGTCGCCGACCGCTCATCTGCGGCGACGCTGTCCCTGCGCCGTTTCTTCGGCCAAGACCAGCCGCCAAGATCCCGTCCGCCAAGCCCATAGGAAGGACCAGCAAAACAGATCCGCCAGGATAACTCAGAAACATACCGCCGAGGACGACAACAATACCCAAAATTGCGAACGGCTCCGCCAGCCGACGTACGAAAACTACGACGCAAGCGAGTGTTGTAAGAACCACCAATATGCCAACGATTCCACCCTCAGCGACAAGCGTTACAAAGGTGTTGTGCGCAGCCTTCAGCTGGTCATTGCGCGGCACACTGCCAGCCCCGATCGGCAAGTTGCTGACACTTAGGTCTAGCCACGAAACTAGCAACCGCCGACGTTCGTGGGCAACGAAGGTATCAGTTGGAGTCACGCCAGCAAACGATTGACTAATCCCCGCTTCGACGAACATCGCCTCCAGAACGCGATCTCGCTGCCCACCCACGTTTAAGACAAAGAGGCCGATCAACACAGCTGCGGCGATGGCTACGGAGCGATTCCGGCGGCTTTTCGACTGCATTCGAGTCGGTGCGCGTTTCACCACGACTGTTAGTAACAATGCCAGGACCGCTAGGAAGATGCCGGCGCGGGAATTTGTCGAGTAGAGACCCATTGCTACTACTACTAGGCTGATAAGACGCAGGTGACTGAGGCGCCAACTAGCAATTAATGGGATAACTCCTGCGAGCAGCACAGCAAGGAAGTTGGGGTCCGGCAGAAACCCCGCACCACGTAACTGGCCGGATGGCAGACCTGCGTGGCCCCAGAGGTTACGCCCAAGGGGCCCCAACACCCCGAAACGCTGCAGAAAAGCGATCGCCGCGCTGGCGAGCGCAAAAAATATAAGGACATCAATAAGTCTCGCCCGAACGGGCCCATCCGAGATCGCGCGGGCGAGAAGCACCATTCCGCCCAGAAGGATGAGCTCAAGAACTAGCAGGTTGCTTATATGAGAGACCTCAAGATCGTGTCGAAAGAGCAGTGGCACTAAAAAATAGGCTGGTAGCAATAGGAACATGGCGCGGCAAAAAGGAGTGCGGACTCTATTCGCACTCAAAAAGAGCAGAAATACAACGACTATACCTATCGCCCGATTAGAGGTTTCCAGAAGAGGTACTGGCACATTCACGAACAACAGTAAGCCAATGCACAACAAAACAACCGTAGGCTGCCCCAGGCTAACTGCCCGGTGGCCAGGCACATCCCGGTACGTTCCGCTACATACCATTAGGCGCCCCATCTCCTTCCCCCCGTCAAACCGATAACTTACCCTAGATCCGGAGTCCGGCTATCCGCTTGTGTCCAGATGGCCCCAAACCTGCGATCATGATCGCCAGACTTTCGCAGGGGACAGATTTAAGCACCCTATCGCCCCAAGTCGCTGACGTTGAACGAGGAACTCGAGAGGCTGCCCGACCCGCTGACATGGCAGCCGGATAGATCGCTACGCTATATTGCCTTCAGTGAGCTTAGGTGCATACCTCTTCGCGGCTGGGAGCGGCTTGGCGGGGGCTGAATGGTTGGCAAGTTGGGCGACCTGTGAAGCGCGATGCGTTCACCCGACGACTAGTGATAGCAGCAAGGGTGCTATCGGTTAACCGCGGTGGGAGTCCACTCGGGCCCTACCCGATGCCAAACCCCCGCTGTCGCCCGCATCTTGCGGCGACTTTCGTTTCGAAACCCCAGAAATTGGGTGCGGCGCCGCCTACTATATCGCCTTCAGGCCAACGTCTAGCGGCTAGGCATTATGCTATGCATTCGATGCTATGGACAGTACGGCCCATAGCATCGAATGCATCCGTGCGTTTCTCAAACTCCAGCGCTCATTTCCGACACATACTGGATAAATTCCTCTCCTGGCGCACCACTAAGAAAGGGCTATCCAAGGTTGAGTTTTCATTTCGATGTATAAGCTTCGCGGGCACTAGGGGTGGCCGGTGATACGGATCCTGCTTGTCCATCCAACCCCAACCCGAGGTGGCTTCACTGCGGTTGTCTCGCAGGCATTTGAATTAGTCAAAACTGGCCGTTTCGAAGTCGCTGTTGCGTGCCAGCCAGGTGAGCGGGTACGCGAACTTCCTCCAGCATCGAAAGTCGTATATCTGCAAGAACCACTGATGTCGTTCCGCGGCGTCTGCAGGCTGCGACGGGCTATTTTGACGTCCAACCCGCATTTCGTCCACTTTCACGGTCGGAAGGCTGGGTTTATTGGCCGGCTCGTCTTGCCGCGGTCATGTCAGCAAAACAGGGTGTTATATACACCGCATGGCACGCCTTGGGTGGGGCAGTCTTTCATCCGCCAGTTTGCCGGGGACTTTGCAGAACGGCTACTACTCGACCGGACAGGGGCGGTCCTATGCGTCAGCCACCATGAAGTAGAGGAGTGGTGCCGTCGGGATAGTAGTGAAAAAATTCACTATTTACCTAACCCGGTTCCTCCGATTAGGGATATTCACCAACCGCAGTGTCCAATAGATGAGAAGCCGACTGGTACCGTCTTGGTTCCATCGGGCTACAACCCACAGAAGAGGATAGAGGTCGTTCTCGAAGCCTTGGCATTGCTGCGACCGCCACGTCCCCATACTTCGATTGTTGGTGCTGTTGACCGTCCCGGATACCGCGACTACCTCGTGCAGCTTGCCGCCCGGCTGGGGATTCGGGGTGACGTCACTTTTGGGTCAAATATTTCCGATATTCGCTCAGCCTTGAGGGATGCTTCTCTCGTCGTTCTTCCGAGTTATTCGGAGGGATTCCCTATCGTGGGCCAAGAAGCGATTGCTGAAGGAGCTCGAGTCGCGTGGAGTCGCATTGGCGCACACACTGAGCTCTTCGGCGAAACGGGTGCGCCGTTCTGGACGGCAACTGACCTCGCCAAGATACTAGCTGGCGACCACGCGAAAGCTTCGGTCGCAGATCGGCAGCTGTGGCTCTCCCGCTACGCGCGTGACGTAGAGAAGATCAGGGCTTCGTACTGGAATGAACTCGCGAAATCGGTCGAAGAATGACCGCGGGTAGAAGGTCGCTCCTGTCCATACTGGGTTCACGGGACGCACGAATGTCCATCGAACTCGGCCTCGCGACACTCCTCGGTCCGATTGGCGGGTTCTTCGCCAACGTAGTATTTGCTCGAACGCTTGGCGCCAGCGGGCGTGGAGACCTAGCTGCGATTATCGCTGCATTGGCCGTCTGCGATGCAATTCTAGCGTTCGGACTACCTGACGTCCTAGCTCGACATCTTGCCAAGAACTCAATACCCCCTGGGGCTCAGCGGACAGCGGCGATGATCGCGGTTGGAGCCGCAATTATTCCGGGGATTCTGGTCATGCTGTACACGCATAGGTGGAATTTTTCCTGGCCTGTCGCTGTTGCTGCCGGTTTAATTGTGCCGGTTTCGACTGCCACGGTGGTGGGCAGGGGCGTTCTCGTAGGTCGACATGCTTACAGGAAGCTCACTATGTCTCAGATCGCTGGCGGCCTCGTACGGCTTTTTGGCCCGTTGATTCTTCTCGTCGTAGACCGTCCGACGGAAGATCTTGCGTTGAGCGTTTGGCTCTGCTGGATATTGGCCGCAGCCATCCCAATTTTTGCATGCCGACCCTTTGCTGGCCGTGCCGCCCCTCTACGCGACGTGATACCCCTACTCAAAGAGTCGGCGACTGTATGGCCAGTGCGGATGTCTTGGCTGCTCCGCGCCAGGCTAGATCAGCTGGTCTTGGCCGGATTTGTTTCTCCCGCAGATCTCGGGCGATATGCCGTTGGTGTCGGTATTGCCGAGGCGCCAGTCGCGCTTGCAAATGGACCACGACAAGTTCTTCTGGCGCGAGCGGCAAAGTCACATAACCTCGATGACATCCCGAAGATCGCATATTCGATTCTCACGATCTTGTCACTTGTCGGACTTGTCGCCGGCTTCTTCTCGGATCCACTCCTCGGGGCGGTATTCGGACCTGATTTTCGCGGAATAGGACCCATACTCGGGGTAATGTTAGCAGCAACCGGTTTTGAGATTGCGGTAGGGCTTCAAAACGGTGGCCTAATAGCCGTCGGTTATGTTCGGTCGGCCGCAATAAACCAGTTTGTGGTCTTATTGGCAACCGGAGCTATTCTGCCAATTGTACTAGCGATGGGGGGAGGTATACTATCGGCTGCGGTGATGCGACTTGCAGCGGCCGCCATTGCCTGCAGTCTCGCTCACATAAGCGTACAAAGCTTCCGTCGTACCCAACGTTCAACTCCACCATGACGCCTATGACTGGTTTGCCGCTGCCTAGATGTGTTCGGCTGTCAGGTTGGTCACAGTCGGCTGATCGGGGGTTGGCCTCCGAGGGCTGAGTGGCGTCGTTGATTGTTGTAGTGCTCAAGCCAGGGTTCAAGGGCGGTGTAGCGGGCGAGGTTGGTGGTGAAAACTTGGCGGTAGGCCCGCTCGGTGGTCAGGGTGCGGTTGAAGCGTTCTGCCTTGCCGTTCTGCCAGGGGCAGTGAGGTCGGATGAATATCTTACGGGCGCCGAGGCTGGCGATGACCTCGTGCATCGCTGTGTGTCTGGCGAGTCCCCGTTACTGGTCCATCCGGTTCTTGAGTCGGGTTGGTTTGATCCGTTCTCAGTTGATGCTGCAGGCCACCGGGGTGTGGGTGCAGCGGCAGGCTGCAGCGTACTCGGCCGGCGTCAGGTAGCCCAGGGCCGAGTGGCGGTGTCGGTGGTTGTGCTCGTGCTTGAAGTCGCCGATCACCACGCGGGCCTCGAACAGGGTGTTCCAGTAGTTGCGGTTGAGGCACTCCTTGCGCAGGCGGTTGTTGAACGATTCGATGTAGCCGTTGTCCCACGGGCTGCCCGGCGGGATGTAGACCATCCCGGTTCTGTTCTCGCAGAACCGTTGTAGCGCTTGAGAAACCATTTCCGGCCCGTTGTCCATCCGTAGCACCTTCGGCGGGCCGCCGGCCGCGGCGAAGGCTTTCTCTAGCTCGAATACCAGCCGCTCGCCGGTGATCGAGCGTTCCACCACATGCAGCAGTGACTCGCGGGTGTGTTCGTCGATCATCGAGGCGATCTTGATGGCCTTGCCGTCGGTGGTGGAGTCGAACTGGAAGTCGATCGCCCACACCACGTTCGGCGCGTCGGCCTCCACCGGCGGGACCGAGGAGATCCCAGCCCGCTTGCGCGGGCTGTGCACACGGACCTGCAGGCCCTCCTCGCGCCACAGCCGGTGGACCTTCTTCTTGTTCACCTCACGGCGCTCGTCGTAGCGCAGCGCCGCCCAGGCACGCCGGAACCATGACAGGGGTGTTTGGTGGCGTAGGAGCGCAGCCAGGCCCTCATCTCGGCATCCGGATCGTCGGGGGTCTGCCCGAGCGGGAGACGGCGATAGGTGGAGCGAGCCAGCCCAACAGCGTTGCAGGCCAGCCGTTCGGACATGCTCAAGGTCTCCTTGGGCATGTCGACGGCACGGCGTTTGGCAGCTGGGCTCAAAATTTCCAGTGATGATGGTTACCGGATGCCGTTCCGAGGTTGTGACCCTGAAATTTCCTGGCCGACCCTGTGCCTTTCAAAGGACCTGTCGAGCCTCGGACCGGCATCCACCACACATGAATACTCGGGCCTCGGCTCCGACGGTGTGACCTAATAGGAGCGTGCTCGTTCGCGGCCCATCACTGGCCTGTCCACCCTCTGCGCACGGCCCGGCCAACAGGAGAGGAACCAGCCAGACATGGCCGGCAGCAAACGATCCATCATCGGTGGAGTGGACACCCACACCGCGACACATCACGCTGCGCTTATCGACCGCAACGGCCGACTGATCGCTGACGCCGAATTCCCGGCCACACCAACCGGTTACGCGTCGATGCTCAGATGGATGCGCGCCAAAGGCAAACTCAGCCGGGTCGGTGTTGAAGGCACCGGCGCCTACGGGGCCGGCCTGGCCCGCTACCTGCACGATCAAGGTGTCGACGTACTCGAAGTTCCGCGCCCGGACCGGCGCCTGCGCCGGCAACGTGGCAAGAGCGACCCGATCGATGCGGAGGCGGCTGCGCGCACCGTATTAGCAGGCAAGGCCAGCTGCGCACCGAAACTGGCCGACGGACCAATCGAAGCCATCCGGATGCTGCGCGTCGCCCGCATTGGCACCGTCAAGGCCCGCACCGGTGCCCTCAACACCCTGCGCTCGATGGTCATCACCGCTCCCGAGTCGCTACGCACCCAGCTGCGTGGCCTGTCCTCAGCGCAGCTGGTCGCTGCCTGCGCCCGTCTGCGGCCCGACTTAAGCAACCTCGGCGATCCTGCCCAGGCAGCCAAACACGCTCTACGGTCGATCGCCGTACGGGTCCAGCATCTCGACACCGAAACACGCGCTCTCCGCAAGCAACTCGACGAACTCACGCAAGCCGCCGCACCGGCCACCAGTGCTGTATTCGGCCTCGGGCCGGACACCGTCTCGGCACTACTGGTGACCGTAGGCGACAACCCCGACAGGCTGCGCAGCGAGGCCGCGTTCGCCCACCTCTGCGGCGTCGCCCCGATCCCGGCTTCGTCGGGCAAAACCCACCGGCACCGACTGCACCGCGGCGGAGACCGATCCAGCAATAGTGCCCTGCACATCGCCACCGTCGTGCGCCTGCGCTACGACCCCCGCAGCCGGGCCTACGCCGACCGCCGAACCACCGAGGGCCTGTCCATGCCCGAAATCATCCGCTGCCAGAAGCGCTACCTGGCCCGTGAAGTCTTCCACACGCTCCGTGCCGACTACGCCAAAATCAGCACTTGACATCTATAGGAGCGTCCTTGGCGACCTCCCGTAGCGCGTCCTTTTCGAGTTCGGCGTCGGCCAGCAGCCGCTTGAGGCGGGCGTTCTGCTCGCGCAGCTCTTTGAGTTCCTTGGCGGCGTCGGTATCCATGCCGCCGTAGGTGCGCCGCCAGTTGTACAGCGTGGCCGGCGAGACCCCCAGCTCGGCCGCGATCTCCTCACCGGTCTTGCCCTCGGCAGCCAGCTCATCTGACCGGCGCAGCTTGCGCACGATGTCCTCCGCAGAATTCCGCTTCCGACCAGCCATGTGTTCATCGTCCCTTCTGGCCCGACATCGGGCCACAGGACTCTAAAACTGGTTGGACTCATTCAGCGGGAACACGCCACGTCAATGGCCAGGTTTGTCGGCTCCGGTCGAATAGTGAGCAGGTAGTCCCCGCCGACACGGGGTTAGTTTTCAGGCGACGGCGACACAGTTGGTGCATCTACCCCGCGCCGATTCCGATTCGCTGCACGGAGCCCTGGTGGGCCGCATGCGGGATCTGCCGGCGGCGGTGATGCGGTCGATCACCTGGGACCAGGGCACCGAGATGGCACGTCACCTCGCCACCGCCGAGAAGCTCGGCGCGCCGGTGTACTTCTGTGACTCCCGGTCACCGTGGCAACGCGGCAGCAATGAGAACACCAACGGACTGCTGCGCGATTGAGCATTGGTCTTGCCCATCTGTCGGCCGTGAGCCTTCCAGCCACGACAACGACCATCGGGGATGCGGCCGACCTTCTTAACCTCGATGTCCACCATGTGACCGGGCCTGCGCGCCACGGTGGGCTGCGGCGCTCAGCTGGACTCACTCAGCTGATCGCTACGCCGTGCCCTCTCTGCTCGAAGGAGATCCGAGACACCGACCACTTCCGGGTCCGTAGCATCGCCCTGATCCCGGCGATCACTTCTGCTGGGGTCGCGCTGGGTTGGCGGTGCAGGCGCAGGAACGATACAGCAGGCCGAGCTCGCCGAACCGGCGGAACCGATTCACCTACGTGCTGGCACAGGCCCACGCGATTCCCATCTCAGCGGCTACATGGGCAATCGGGCGATCAGCAACATCAGCGACGAGGCAACGATGCCCTTCAACCGACAACAGTGCATTACCGTGGGTCACTGACAGGTTCCTTCGATTGTCGGGACGAGGGATTTGGCGATTTCTCATCCCGCCGCCGAAGAACCCGTCCCCCAGCACCCCAACCCGTGTCGGCGTCTACATCGTCATAACCCGCACCAGCTAGCTTTCAAAGAAGCGCCCGAGGCCAAGGTGCGGCTGCTGTGTGATCCGCCCCGGCGTGTCGGGAGGTTCTCTTATCTGAGTGCCTCCTCGGTCTGAGGGTGCCGCTGGCGATGGTAGTAGAGCGCTTCAGCCCGGTCCGGCGTCAGGTCCTGGCAGTAGCCGTTGGGC
>NZ_NVQF01000009.1 GCF_002592005.1 Mycolicibacterium palauense
ACAGCCGCCGCCCCCGCCGCCGCCCGGGCCCAACGTGATCCCCGGCCCGCTGCCGGTGTCGCAGCAGACCCCGGGCAGCAACCCCGCACAGCAGGGGCCGGCCCCGGGACCCGCCCCGGCGCCCGCGGGCCCGCCGCTGCCGGCTGAGGTGGGTGGGCGGTGACTCCACAGATGACTCCACAGATGACTCCACGGATCAGTCCAGGGATGACTCGGCGGACGAGTTCGATGACGACCGGATTCCGGGCGACGCGACGAATTCTGGGCCGCGTGCTGGTTCTGCTGCTCGCGGCGACGGTGCTGGCCTCCTGCGGCTGGCGCGGTATCGCCAACGTCCCGGTGCCGGCCGGGGCGGTGTCGGGTGGCAAGAAGATGACGATCTATGTTCAGATGCCGGACACGTTGGCGCTCAACGTCAACAGCCGCGTGCGGGTGGCCGACGTCTTCGTCGGCACGGTGCGCGCCATCGAGCTGAAGAACTGGGTCGCGACCCTGACCCTGGACGTCGACTCCAACGTCGAGCTGCCGGAGAACGCCACGGCACGCATCGGCCAAACCAGCCTGCTGGGCAGCCAGCACGTGGAGCTGGCCGCGCCGCCGGACCCGTCGCCGCAGCGGCTGGGCAACGGTGACACCATCCCGCTGAAGAACTCCTCGGCGTATCCGACGACCGAGCGCACCCTGGCCAGCATCGCCACCGTGCTCAACGGGGGTGGGATCCCGAATCTCGAGGTGATCCAGACCGAGGTCTACAACATCCTCGACGGCAACGCCGGGCAGGTGCGGGCGTTCCTGGACAAGCTGGACACCTTCACCCGTGAACTCGACGACCAGCGTGCCGAGCTCACCCGCGCCATCGACTCCACCAACGAGTTGCTGACGATCGTCGCCGACCGCAACGACACGCTCGACCGGGTGCTGACCGAATTCCCGCCGTTGATCCAGCATTTCGCCGAGCAGCGGGAGTTGTTCGCCGACGCGGTGGCGGCGTTGGGCCGCTTCAGCAAGGTCACCGACGAGACGTTGTCGAGCGCCCGGGGCGACATCGAGCAGAACCTGCGCCTGCTGCAGCGTCCCCTGCGTGAGCTCGGCCGCGCCGCACCGTATCTGGTGGGCTCACTCAAGCTGCTGCTGACCGCACCGTTCAACATCGAGAACGTGCCGAAGGTGGTGCGCGGCGACTACATCAACACCTCGGCGACGTTCGACCTGACACTGTCGACCCTGGACAACGCCTTCCTGACCGGGACCGGCTTCTCCGGGGCGCTGCGGGCGCTGGAACAGTCGTGGGGGCGTGACCCCAACACCATGATTCCCGACATCCGGTTCACCCCGAACCCCAACTCGGTGCCGGGCGGGCCGCTGGTGGAGAGGGCGCCGTAGCCATGTTGACGAAATTCGTTCGCACACAGCTGGTGCTGTTCACGGTGTTGACGGTCGTCGCGCTGGTGGTGCTGGGCTGGTACTACCTACGGCTGCCCAGCGAGGCGGGCATCGGCCAGTACCAGCTCAAGGCCGACCTTCCGGCGTCCGGCGGCCTCTACCCGACCGCCAACGTCACCTACCGCGGCATCACCATCGGCAAGGTGACCGATGTGGAGCCCACCGAACGTGGTGCGCTGGCGATCATGCGGATCAACGACGACTACAGGATCCCGCGCGACGCGTCGGCCAACGTGCACTCGGTGTCGGCCATCGGCGAGCAGTACGTCGACCTGGTCTCCGAGGGGAACAGCACCGAGTACTTCTCACCCGGGGACACGATCACCAACAGCACGGTGCCCCGGGAGATCGGGCCCGCCCTCGACGCCGCCAACGCCGGCCTGGCGGTGCTGCCGAAGGACAAGATCAGCGGGCTGCTCGACGAAACGGCCATGGCCGTCGGCGGATTGGGCCCGGCACTGCAGCGCCTGGTCGACGGCACGCAGTCCGTCGTCGGCGACTTCAAGACCAACATCGGCGACATCAACGACATCGTCGACAACTCCGCGCCCATCATCGACAGCCAGGTCGACTCGGCCGACGCCATCCGGCGCTGGTCGGCGAACTTCAAGAGCCTGGCCGCGCAGGCCGCGCAGCAGGATCAGGCCGTGCGCAGTTCGTTGGACAAGGCCGCGCCGACGGCGGACGCGGTGACGGCGGTGTTCAGCGATGTCCGCGACGCGCTGCCGCAGACGCTGGCCAACCTCGAGATCGTGTTCGACATGCTCAAGCGCTACAACAAGGGTCTCGAACAGACACTGGTGATCCTGCCGCAGGGGGCGGCGGTGGCGCAGACGGTCGCCGCGCCGTTCAAGGACGCGGCGACGCTGAACTTCAGCCTGTCCATCAACCAGCCGCCGCCCTGCCTGACCGGCTTCCTGCCGGCCAGCGAGTGGCGTTCGCCGGCCGACACCAGCCCGCGCCCGCTGCCCAGCGGGACGTACTGCAAGATCCCCCAGGACACCCCGGCCAACGTGGTGCGGGGCGCGCGCAACTATCCGTGTGCCGACGTCCCGGGCAAGCGGGCGGCCACCCCCCGGGAGTGCCGCAGCGACAAGCCCTACGTGCCGCTGGGCACCAACCCCTGGTACGGCGACCCCGAGCAGATGCTCAACTGCCCGGCGCCCGGCGCACGCTGCGATCAGCCGGTCAACCCCGGGCAGGTGATCCCGGCGCCGTCGGTCAACAACGGGCTCAACCCGCTTCCCGCCGACGCCCTGCCGCCGGCCGCCTCGACGCCGGTGACCAGCGATCCGTTGAGTCCGCCGGGCTCGGGTACCGTACAGTGCAGTGGCCAGCAGCCCAATCCGTGTATCTACACTCCGGCGCAGGGCGCCTCGGCGATCTACAACCCGCAAAGCGGTGAAGTGGTCGGTCCCGATGGAGTCAAGTACTCGGTCAACAATTCGACGAGCACAGGAGACGAGGGATGGAAGGAGATGCTGGCGCCGGCCGGCTGACACCGACCCCCGCGACACCGGAGGCCGTGAATTCGGACACCGAGGATCCGGACACCGTGAGTTCGGACACCGTGGATCCGGACACCGTGGATCCGGACACCGTGGATCCGGACACCGTGAGTTCGGACACCGACGGTTCAGCGGCCGGGGATTCTGACACCCCGGCCGACGCCGCTGAACCCCGGTCCGGTTCGCGGTTGCGCAGCCGCGGCTGGCTGGTCGGGGTGAGCATGTCGCTGGTCCTGCTCAGCGCGGCGCTGATCGGCGGCGGGTATGCCCTGGTGCGGGCCAACCACGACAACCGGGCGCTGGTGCAGGCCGAGGCCGAGGCGGTGCGGGCCGCCAAGGACTGCGTGACCGCGACCCAGGCTCCGGACACCGCGGCGATGGCGGCCAGCCAGCAGAAGATCATCGACTGTGCCACCGGCGATTTCGAGGTGCAGGCGACGATCTACAGCGGTGTGCTGGTGGACGCCTACCAGGCGGCGAACGCGAAGGTGACGGTGTCGGACATGCGCGCGGCCGCCGAGCGTCACAATCCCGACGGTTCGATCGACGTCCTCGTCGCACTCCGGGTCACGACCTCGAACTCCGAGCTGCAGGACCAGGAAACCGGCTACCGGTTGCGGGTGCGAATGGCTCCCGACGACGGCACCTACAAGATCGCCAGACTCGACCAGGTGACGAAGTGACGGTGGTTGCCGACGACACCGAGCGAAGCGGCACCCCCGGCCGGGAGGCTGGCGTCGAGGCGTCGGGTCCGCCGGCCTCGTGGCCGTCACGCGCCGCCGCCTTCGGAATCGACGTGCTCGTCGGGACGGGCGTGATCGCGGCTCAGCTGCTGGTGGCATGGTCGGCGGCGCCGCGCACGTGGCTGTGGTGGGTGTGCGTGGCCGGCGCCGGAATCGTGCTCCTCGCGATGGCGGTGAACCGCCTGCTGCTGCCGGCGCTGACGGGGTGGACCCTGGGCCGGGCGCTGCTGGGTATCCGGGTGCAACGGTCCGTCGGCCGGTCCGTCGGCCCGTGGCGGTTGCTGGGCCGCGACGCCACCCACCTGCTGGACACCGCTCCGGTCTTGCTGGGATGGCTGTGGCCGCTGTGGGATTCACGTCGGCGCACCTTCGCGGACATGCTGACGCGTACCGAGGTCGTCCGGGCGCAGTCACCCGAGCGCGCCCGGCGCCTCGTCGGCGTCGCGGTCACGCTGGCCGCGCTGGTGGCGGTCACGGCCGCCGCCCTGGGCTATGCCGTGGTGTACCACCACGAACTGGCCGTCGAGCGGTCGCGGGAACAGATCGCCGTCCAGGGCCCCAAGATCGTCGAAGACATGCTCAGCTACGACCCCGCGAGCCTGCAGCGGGACTTCGACCGGGCACGGTCGCTGGTCACCGATTCATACCGGGACCAACTGGTCACCCAGCAGGACGCGATCCGTGCGGGAGGCGACGTCGTGCCCAACGAGTACTGGGTGACCAACAGCGCGGTGCTGACCGCCGGCCCCCGCGACGCCACCATGCTGTTGCTGCTGCAGGGGCAGCGCGGTACTCCACCGAACCAGCGCGGGATCAGCGCCACGGTCCGGGTCGGCTTCACCGAGAGCGACGACGGCCGTTGGCAGGTGACCGATCTGTCCGTGCTGACCAAGCCGCGGGGTGGGCAGTGAGCCCGCTGCGCAGGACCGGTGACGCGGTCCCGTTCGCCCAGCGTCCGCCCCATCGGCCGCGCCGCCGGGGGCTGGCGGTCCTGCTCACCGCGGCGGTCCTGCTGATCGCCGCGGCCGTCGCCGTCAGCGCCGTGGTGCTGATCACCCATGAGCAGCGCCGCCACGCCGCGGTCCGGGACGTCGCGGCGATCAGCTACGTGCGTTCGTTCATGACGAGCTACACCACCCTGGATCCGTTCAACGCCAATGCGTACACGGACCGGGTGCTGGCGGAGATGACGGGCCGGCTCAGGGACGATTACCAGTCCCGGATCAACGAGATCGCCGTGCAGGTCGCGCGCGCGGAACCCACCACCGGCACGGTGCTCGACGCGGGGGTCGAGCGCTGGAACGACGACGGCAGTGCCAGCGTGGTGGTCGCCACCAAGATCGTCACGAAGATGCCCGACGGCACGCAGGTCGAGAGTGGCAATCGGTGGGTCGCCGACGCGATACAGAAAGGGGACCAGTGGAAGATCAGCAATCTGGTGCAGGTGATCTGACCGACTCGGACTCCCGGCCGGCCGGCGAGGACCCGGTGGCGGACCGGCGCCGACGCCACCGGACGCCGGTGGGCAAGGCGCGTCGGGGCGGACCGGCCGGCGACCACGATCCGGTGCCCGCAGAGCCAAGCGACACCGCCGCAGAGCCCGGCGACACCGCCCCGGACACCCCCGGCAGTCCCGAGGCCGGGCCGGCGTCCGGCGACCCGGGGACGACCGAATCCGGTTCCCGCTCCGTCGTGTTCGCCGAACGCAAGGCCCCCGGACGGCTGGCTCCGCTGGTGGTCGCGGTGGCGGCGGCGCTGTTCGTCGGGGCCGGGGCGTTCGGCGCGGCGGCCCTGCAGCCCTACCTCTCGCACCGGGCCGAGGTCCAGACCAAGACCGACATCGCACGCACGGCGGCGAGCGCGATCACCACACTGTGGACCTACACCCCCGACGACATGGACTCCCTCGGTGACCGCGCCCAACGTTATCTGGGCGGGGATTTCGCGGCGCAATACCGGAAGTACGTCGACGCGATCGCGCCGACGAACAAGCAGGCCCAGGTGACAAACAGCACCGAGGTGGTGGGTGCGGCGGTCGAATCGCTGAACGGTTCGGAGGCCACGGCGATCGTCTACACCAACTCCACGGCTACCAGTCCGCTCACCAAGAACATCCCCTCGCTGCGGTACCTGTCCTACCGGCTGACGATGCACCGCGAGGACGCGAAGTGGCTGGTCACGCGGATGTCGAACATCACGTCCCTGGACCTGACGCCGCAGATCTGAGCTGCCCCGGCGATGCGGCGGCAATTTACTCGGCTCGTCAATAAATCTGGTCACAGTCGTGTACATTCCTAGACGCGTGCTCATACGCCGGCCGGGCCGGCCGTGACGACTTGGACCCCCGGGTCCGCATAGTCGGGGGCGGACATCGGGCAGGCGACACTCGTCGCCTGCCCGGTGTCCGGGCACCGTTGGCCCCGGCGCCCCGCGGGAGCGCCGACTACTCTGGTGACCGACCACGACAACCCCGACTCGTGACGCGCCATGCGAACGTTCACCAAGACACTCGGTAGGGCCCAAGCCGCCGCCCCCGCGGGCTTCTTCGGCTGCGAGGCCGCCGGATTGGCGTGGCTGGCCGCCGCCGGCGGGGCGCGGTGTGTGCGCGTCCTCGACTGCACCGATGTCGCGCTGGAGCTCGAGTACCTCGACGCCGCGCGCCCGTCCGAGCGAGCGGGACGGGAACTGGGCCGCGCCCTGGCGCGCACCCACGATGCCGGCGCGGCGGGGTTCGGGAGCCCGCCCGAGGGCTGGGACGGCCCGGGCTTCTTCGGTCCGCTGGCCCAGCCGCTGCCGATGAGCTACGCCCGCGACGAGCACTGGGGCGCGTTCTACGCCGAGCACCGGTTGGCTCCCATGCTCGAGCGGGCGTCGGACCGGCTGGACACCGGCACTCGTCGCGCTGTGAGTCAGGTGATGGATCGTTGCGGTGCAGGCGATTTCGAAGACGAGGACCGTCCCGCCCGCATTCACGGGGATCTGTGGAGCGGCAACATCGTGTGGTCGGGGGCCGACGCGGTGCTGATCGATCCCGCCGCCCACGGCGGGCACCGCGAGACCGACCTGGCGATGCTGCACCTGTTCGGGTGTCCGTATCTGGAGGCGGTCCTCGACGGCTACCAGGGCGCGCATCCGCTGCGGGCGGGCTGGCGGCAGCGCATCCCGCTACACCAGCTCTATCCGCTGCTGGCCCACGTCGCGCTGTTCGGCGCCGGCTACGCGGGCCCGACCGCCAGGGCCGCCGCCGACGCCTTGAGGATCAGTTGAGAATCAGTTGAACGCAAGCCAACTGGGCAGCGCCCGTTCCCGGGCGTCGCACAGAACCTGCGTGGTGTCGCAGGACCCCCGCGGCACCCCGGCGCCGGCCCACATGCCGCCGGTGTCGCGGCGCAGCACGATCGCCGACGACCCGCCGCCGTCGAGCAGGATCGCGGTGTCGCTGCCGAGGCCACGGAACAGGTCCTGGATCTGGTCGGGGGTGTAGCTGCCGCCCTGGAAGACGTACATCTCGTCGTTGTTCTTGTTGTAGGCGATGGCGGTGCGCGCCGCGGAGGGGCCCGGATCGTTGAGCTGGCCGGTGTCGTCGGGAGCCAGCAGTCCCAGCCCGCTGACCGCGACGAAGCGGGTGCCGCGGTCGAGGAGACCCTGGATCACCGGTGTGGCGGCGTCGAAGTCGTCGCGTGACTTCGGCGGCACCACGAACGGTGCCCCGGCCACCGGCAGGATCATCGTGGTCAGCGCCGACCACGTCTCGTCACCGCCGGACAGTCCCTGCTTGCCGGCATAGGCCACCGTCCCGGTGACGGCGGTGTTGGCCCGGCCCTGGCCCCGGGTGTTGTCGACGTAGGCCCCCAGCGGTGAGCTGCATCCGGTGCTCTTCCAGGATCCGGCCTGCTGCCCGCGGACGTCGAAGAAGTTCGCGTTGATCGCGATGGTGGGCCGGCCCAGCGCCTGCCAGGCCGCGATGGGGGTGTAGATCTCCGAGGCCTGCCACAGCCCCTCGCGGGTGCGCGCGCCGGGTGTGCGCTCGCAGCGGGACTGATAACCCGAGTGGGAGTCCACCAGCAGCCGCGGGGTGAGCCGCTGCGAGGCGGCTTTGATGGTCATCAGGTGTCCGCCGTTGGACATCTCGTAGTAGTTGCCGTCGGCGTTGACCATCGGCGCGGGAAAGCCGTTGCCGAAGTTGTAGACCAGATAGGAACCGCGGGTGCCGGCGATGGCGTTTGCCAACAGCTCGCGCGCGTCGGCCCGGGCGACCGGTGCGCCGGCGGTGGCGCCCAGCGCCGCGCACAGCACCACCGCGGCACAGCAGACGCTGAGACGCCTGACGGCAGCGGCGAGGGACGTCACGATCTCCCTTTCGGCGAGACAGGCCGATACGACAAACAAAACAATAATCACAGCTGCCACACTGTCAACTTTGATAACAAGCCCGTATCGACCGGGATTCGGACGAATCACGCTCTGTCCGAGGGGGTTTGCCCGCCGGGGTCGGCGGTGGGTGGCCGCTGGCCGCCGCTACTCCGCCGCGGTGGGCGGCCCGGGCCGCGCCTCCGCCACGCCGGCGTCCTCCCGCCGCGCCTCCGCCACGCCCGGGAGGCGATGGAACCCCTTGCGGTCATACATCCAGGTGACGACCCCGCCGAGCAGGAGGCCGATGACCATTCCCGCACCCGTCATCGCGAGCGCGTGGGACAGACCGGCGTCCGCACGCCCGTCGAGGTAGAGCAGCGCGCGGGTGCCCAGGAACACCTGATGCATCGGTTCGAACCGCGCGAGCCAGCCGAAGAACGGCGGTGCGGCCTGCAGCGGCACGGTGGCGCCCGCGGAGGGAAGCCCGAGGATCACGAACACCAGCAGGTTCACCAGCAGCCCGAGGGAGCCCAGCACGGCGATCACCGAGGTGGCGGTGACGCCGACGGCCGTGATGGCGAAGACCCCGTAGGCCCACAGTTGCCAGCCCCGCTCCAGCGGCATACCGAGGGCCCGGCCGATTGCCAGGTAGATGCCGGAGGTGATGAGCCCGAGAACCAGCATCATCGCCCATTTCACCGCCAGCGTGCGGAACCGTGAGATGGCGGTCTGCTCGGCGAACCGGTAGACCGGTCCGAGTTCGGCGGGCACGTAGCCCAGCATCGAATCCACCAGCGTGCTGATCACCAGGCTCCCGGTGAACCCGGCCAGGAGCAGCAGCAGCGAGTAGTAGAACGCCGACAGCCCGTTGCCGGTGCCGTTCGGCAGCGGGTTGTGGGCGCCGGTCTGGACGTCCACGGGACTGGCCAGCGCCAGCGCGGCCGCCCCGGACACCGGAGTCCCGGGAGCCCGCGCGGCCAGGTCGTTCGTGAGGCGTTCCCCGATCGTGGTATTGACGGTGCTCATCGCCTGACCGAGCGTCTGGCCGGCGATGCTCGCGCCGAGGGTGCCCGCCCTGGGGTTGGTCGACACGGTGATGACGGGGCGCTGCGCCGGTCCGGGCCGTGTGCCGGCTTCGCCGAACCCCTGCAGCTTCGCCGAGAAGTCGGCCGGGATCACCACCTCGCCGAAGACCTCGGCGGTGTCGAGCTGCCGGGTGGCCTCGGCGGCCGGGAGCACCCGCAGGTCGAACTTGTCGCGGTCCAGGTTGGCGAGCAACCCGTCGACGATCTGCTGGCCGGTGGGGCCCTGGTCCTCGTTGACCACCGCGATCGGGAAGTGCCGGATGTTGCTGGCCGGGTTGAGGATGCCGCCCAGGTACAGCGCCGCCAGTGCCGACAACAGGGCGATGGTGATGGCCAGCGGCCCGACCCAGAACCGGATCGTGTGAGTGGCACGCGGGATGGACAGCTGGGCCGGTGCGGCGTGGCGCGGCTGCGGACGGGTCATGGTGGAGCTCCTGTTCAGACCCTCAAACGATAGTCCGGAATTTGCTGTGCTCGGCCTCACCGATGCTCCACCGTGGTGAGGCCGCGAGCTGGTCAGCGGGCATGATGACCCAGGCCACAACGTGGTTGTGGCTGCTGTGGTTGCTGATCAGGCCCTCCGCTCAGCTCCCCGGCGGGCTCAGGCGATACACGGCGTCGGCGTAGTCGTCGGTGATGTAGATCGCACCGTCGGGACCGGGCACCGCCGCCACCGGCCGCCCCCACCGGCTTCCGTCGGGATTCTGAAATCCGCCGACGAGGGTCTGCTGGTCGAGCAGCCCGCCGTCCCGCCAGGGGAAGAAGGCCACCTCCGGGGGCTGCGGCGGGGTGCGGTTCCAGGAACCGTGGACGCCGACCAGAGCGCCCTGCCCGAAGGGCTCGGGCAGCTCGGCGAAGGTCATGCCCAGCGGGGCCGAATGCGCCGGCAGGCTCTGCTCGATGGGTTCCAGCGCCGCACAGTCCATCGCGTCGCCGTCGGCATTGGTCTGCACGTCACGGATCAACGGCAGGTCTGCGGGGCCGCCGTCGGGATTGCAGTAGGGCCAACCCAATTCACGCCCCGTCGTGAGGCGGGCCACGGACTCCGGCGGGTGCTCGTTGACGTAGCCGGTGGTGACCCGGCCGGTCGCCGGGTCGGCGACGTTGTCGCGGTTGTTGACCGCCGTCCACACCGACCCGTCCGGCGCGAGCGCCAGACCGGTGCCGTTGCGCACGCCGGTCGCGAAGGCGGTGGGCTCGCCACCGCCCGGGGGGACCCGCATGATCGTGGCGCGCGGCGGGTCCGCCTCACGGTCGGCGGCCGAGATGTTGCCCGTGGAGCCGATGGAGAAGTACACGGCGCCGTCGGGCCCGATCGCCACACTCTTGAGGGCGTGGGCGTACGCGCCGCGCAGGTCGGGGCTCTTCGCGTCCGGCAGTCCGGTGGCCACCGGGGTTGGTGGAGACACCTGTCCCTCTTGGTTAGTGGAGTCGTAGGTGTAGGAGTCGACCCGGTTGCTCTGGGCGACGAAGAGCTCGCTACCGTCGAACGCCAGTCCGTGCGGCTCGCGCAGCCCGTCGAGCAGTTCGGTCACCGTGCCGTCGGGCAGCACCCGCAACACGCGGCCGGCCGAGGGCACCGAGATCAGCAGCGTGTCGTCGGGAGCCCATGTCGCCAGCCGCGGTTTCGGTGTCCGCGCCCACACCGACATCGTCCAGCCCTGCGGGATCTGCACCCGCCGGGGCCGATCGAACGGCGCGGCCGCCAGGCCGTCGGGCACCTCGACGGTGACCCACTCGGTGGGTGTCCCCGTCGGGGCGGCCGGCCCCCGCCCGGACGGTGCCGCCGGGCCCGGGATGGTGCCGGGGGACCGGCCGGGGTCCGGCGGCGGTTCGGATCCGCAGCCCGCCACGAGGAAGGCCGCCAGGGCGGCCACCACCATGCCCCGCCGGGTGGCTCGTGGCCGTGCCCCCGGTGACCTGGCCTGCATGACCATCCTCGTCTCCTCCTCGCGCCGCTACGCGCCTGGACCTGTCTCGCCGCTACGCGCCTGGACCTGTCTCGCCGCTACGCGCCTGGACCTGTCTCGCCGCTACGCGCCTGGACCTGTCTCGCCGCTACGCGGCGGTCAGCCCGGCGTGCATCTCCCAGACCAGAATCTCCGCCGGCTCGAGGGCGGTCACCCGCTGCCCGCCCGAGGCGGTGAAGCGGACCGCGTCGCCGGTATGCAGCCGGCCGGCGGCCTCGAGGCTCACCTCGCCCCGCGGCACGAACAGGTGCAGGTAGGGGGCCTCCGGCAGCTCGACGGCCTGCCCGGGCTGCAGGCGCGCGCCCTTGAGGGCGGCGTATCTGTTGCGGATGCCGATCGCGGCCTGGTCCTTGTGTTCGGGCATGCCGGAGGCGATCGTCACCAGCCCACCGGTGAGAAGTTCGTCGTCGATCTCCAGCTGCTGGTAGCCCGGCTCGATGCCGGACTCGTCGGGGACCACCCACATCTGCACGAAATGCACCGGATCGCTGTGGGTTCGGTCGCCGGTGAGGGTCCAGCTGTCGTTCTTCTCGGAGTGCAGGATTCCGCGCCCGGCGGACATCCGCTGCGCCAGTCCCGGGTAGATCACCCCGGAGTGCCCGGTGGAGTCCTGGTGGACCAGGGAACCGCGCAGGACCCAGGTCACGATCTCCATGTCGCGGTGCGGATGGGTGTCGAACCCGGTCGCCGGGGCCACGACGTCGTCGTTGTTGACCAGCAACAGGCCGTGGTGGGTGTTGGCCGGGTCGTAGTGCTGGCCGAAGGAGAACGAGTGTTTGGAGTCCAGCCAGGAGATTCTGGTCTTCAACCGGTCTTCGGCGCGTCGGACGTCGATCACGGGTGCGGACTTGGACGTCACAGGGATCACTCCTTGAGCTTGATGTTCCAGCGTAGCTGCTGTCCCCGGGCTCAACATGGATGACGTATCATGTATTCCGTGTGGCTGAGCGAACCCCAACAGCGGCTCTGGCGCGACTATCTCGAGGTCACCACGCGGTTGAACGCGGCGATGAACCGGCAACTGCAGCAGGCCTGTGGCCTGACCCTGCCCGACTACGACGTGCTGGTGGCGCTGTCCGAACACGGCCGGATGCGCGTCAAGGACCTCGGCGAGACGTTGGGCTGGGAACAGAGCCGCCTGTCGCACCAGCTGCGCAGGATGCGGGAGCGGGGGCTGGTGGCGCGCTTCGACAGCACCGCCGACGGGCGCGGTGCCGAGATCGCGGTCACCGGGGAGGGCCGGGCCCAGCTGCGCGCCGCGGCCCCGGGACATGCCGAACTCGTTCGCGCCACCGTCTTCGAGGGGATGAGCGACCCACAGGCCCGCGCGGTCGGCGCGTGGCTGAACCGCGTGCGCGCGCGGCTCGGCTGAGACGGCGCACCGCGGCGCGCCCAATCGCCCCCATTAGGCTTGCCGCGTGGATATCAACGGAGCTAGCGCAATCGTCACCGGTGGTGCGTCGGGTATCGGTGCCGCCTCGGCCCGCCGGCTGGCCGCCCAGGGTGCCAAGGTGGTGGTCGCCGATCTGCAGGCCGAGCGCGGCGAGGCCCTCGCCAAGGAGATCGACGGCGTCTTCGCCAGCGTCGACGTCACCGACACCGAACAGATCGAGGCGGCCGTCACCAGGGCCGAGGAGCTCGGCCCGCTGCGGGTGCTGGTGAATTCGGCCGGCGTCGGCTGGGCCCAGCGCACCATCGGCAAGGACGGCGAGTTCGCCTCGGCGCACAACCTCGACGCCTACAAGAAGGTGCTGGCGATCAACCTGATCGGCACCTTCGACTGCATCCGCCTGGCGGCCACGGCGATGAGCCGGCACGAGCCGACCGCGACCGGCGAACGGGGCGCGATCGTGTCGATGGCCAGCGTGGCGGCCTTCGACGGCCAGATCGGGCAGGCGGCGTACTCGTCGTCGAAGGGCGGTGTGGTGGGCATGACGCTGCCCGTCGCCCGGGACCTCGCGGCCGTGGGCATCCGGGTCAACACGGTGGCGCCGGGCCTGATCGACACCCCCATCTACGGCGAGGGGGAGTCGTCGGAGGCGTTCAAGGCCAAGCTGGGTGAATCGGTGCTCTTCCCGCGCCGGCTCGGAACTCCCGACGAGCTCGCCTCGATGGTGCTGGAGCTGGTGACCAACTCCTATATGAACGCCGAGGTGGTCCGGGTCGACGGCGGTATCAGGATGCCCCCGAAGTGACACCGGCGCCGCGCACGGGCGAGTCCCGTGCGCGGCACCCGTTCACCCGGGCGTCACCCGTCTTGCGGTTTCGCATCGGCGCGGGCTCGGGAATGATGGGCCGGTGCCCATCGAACGAAACGGCAAGGTGTCCATCGTCGGTGTCGGCAGCGTCGGCACCGCCATCGCGTACGCGTGCCTGATCCGTGGCTCGGCCGCGTCGCTGGCGCTCTACGACATCTTCGCCAAGAAGGTCCGGGCCGAAGTGCTCGACCTCAACCACGGCAGCCAGTTCGTCCCGCACTGTCGCGTCGAGGGCGGCGACGACCTGGCCGTCACGGCCGGCTCCCAGATCGTGGTGGTCACCGCGGGTGCCAAGCAGAAGCCCGGGCAGACCCGGCTGGAGCTGGCGGCCACCAATGTCGCGATGGCCCAGGACCTCACACCCAAACTGCTGGAGCTGTCCCCGGGGGCGATCATCGTGTTCGTCACCAACCCGGTCGACGTGGTCACCTATGCCGCGGCGAAATCGGTCGACCTGCCGCCGGGGCGCATCTTCGGATCCGGAACGGTGCTGGACTCGAGTCGGTTCCGCTACCTGATCGCCGAGCGCGCCGACCTGGCGGTGGCCAATGTGCACGGCTTCATCGTGGGCGAGCATGGGGATTCGGAGATTTCGCTGTGGTCCAGCGTGTCCATCGGCGGTGTGCCGGCCGACCACTTCCGACTCGACGGCGAGCCGGTGTTCGACGAAGCGACCCAGGCGCAGATCTCCCACGACGTGGTGCACGCGGCCTACGAGATCATCGAGGGCAAGGGTGCCACCAACCTGGCCATCGGGTTGTCCACGGCGCGCATCATCGAGGCCATCCGGGGGCACCAGCACCGGGTCCTGCCGGTGTCGACACTGCAGACCGGGACCTACGGCATCTCCGATGTCTGCCTGTCCCTGCCCACGGTCGTCGCCGCAGAGGGCGCGGGCCAGGTGCTGGAGATCCCGCTCTCCGATCGTGAGCGGCAGGGACTGCTGGACTCGGCCACCACGCTGCACCAGGCCTGGGCGTCGGTGACCGGCGGCTGACCCCGGGCCCCACCCACACCCTCTACCTCCGCCGAACGTCCACTTATTACACGCTTTTCGGGTCGATCCCGTGCCTTAAGTGGACGTTCGCGGCCGCTGTCGGTGTCGTGTGCCACCGTCGGAGCCGTGACCGGTCCCTTTCTCGGCAGTGAAGCCCTGGCTTCCGGAGATCTCAGCAGGCGCGGACTGCGCGCGTGCCGCGCCGTGTACCGCGACGTCTATCTCGCCGCGGGTGTGCCGCTGACCGCCCTGGACCGGGCGCGGGCCGCGTGGTTGTGGTCGCAGCGCCGCGCGGTCCTCGCCGGCCTCTCCGCCGCGGCGGTACACCGCACCCGCTGGATCGACGCCGAGGAACCCGCCGAGCTCAACCGGGCCAGCGGGAAGGGAGTGGCGGGCATCGTCGTGCACCGCGACACCCTTTGCGACGACGAGATCAGCACGGTCGGCGGCATGCGTGTCACGACGCCGTCGCGCACCGCCTTCGATCTGGGACGCCGCCGGGGTTTCGTCGACGCGGTCCTGCGGCTCGACGCGCTGTGCAACGCCACCGGGATCACCCCCGGCGACGTCGCGACACTGCTCGAACGGCATCGTGGTGCGCGCGGGATCGTGCAGCTGCGGCGGGTGCTCACGCTGGTCGACGGCGGAGCGGAATCGCCGCAGGAGAGCCGTACCCGCCTGGCGCTGATGGGCGGCGGACTACCGCGCCCGCGCACCCAGATCCCGGTCTACGACGAGGGGGGCTATCCCTTCGCCCGGCTCGACATGGGCTACCAGGACTGCAAGGTCGGAGTCGAATACGACGGTGCCCAGCACTGGACCGACCCGAAACGACGGGCCCACGATCTGCAACGCCAGGTGGAACTCGCTGACCACGGCTGGACGATCGTGCGGGTGGACGCCGCCATGCTGCGGGAGCGTCGCTGGCTGATCGTGCGCCGGACGGTGGAGGCCCTGCGGCGCGCCGGGTGCACCTGGCTGGACGAATGTCCACTTGATGCACCGATTCCGCTGCGACGCGTGTCCTAACCGGACGTTCGGCACCGGACGTTGGGTGAGATGCCGGACTAAAGCCGTTCGGGCAGACCGAATTCGGCGAACACCGAGGTGTCCAGGAAGGCCACCACGTGTGACACCCCGCCGGGGCGGGCGTCGAGCACGTGCAGCTGGAACGGCAGGTGATGCCCGGACTCGCGGTCGATCATGTACATCGCCGCGGCGGGCTGGCCGTTGGCCGTCAGCGGCAGCAACCGCATGTCCCCGGCGCGCTCGGCGGGACAGTTGTGGTGGATCAGCTCGCCGATCGCGCTGCCGCCCCGGTACCAGCCGGTGAACGGCGGCATCTCCCAGATGGCGTCCTCGGTGAACATCGTCACCAGCTCCCCGATGTCATAGGCCTCGAATGCCGCGATGTAGCGGCTCAACAGCCGCCGAGCCTCGGGGGTGTCGGGGGCCAGCAGCGCATCGTCGCGGCTGGGCCCGACGGCATCGAGTTGGGCGCGCGCCCGCTGCAGCAGGCTGTTGACCGCGGCGGTCGAGGTGCCGACGGCCTCGGCGACCTCGGCGGCCTTCCACTGCAGTACGTCGCGCAAGACCAGAACCGCGCGCTGTCGCGGCGAGAGGTGCTGCAGCGCAGCGATGAAGGCCAGCCGCACCGATTCGCGGGCCCCGACGATCACCGACGGGTCACCGGGATCCTCGCTGTCGGGCAGCGGCTCCAGCCACGGGACCTCGGCGCGTTCGACCAGTTCGTCGGTGGGTCCGGAACTGGGCGCGCCCAGGCCGGTGGGCAGCGGGCGGCGTTGCCGGCCCTCCAGCGCCGTCAGGCAGACGTTGGTCGCGATCCGGTGCAACCACGTGCGCACCGACGACTTGCCCTCGAAGCGGTCGTAGGCCTTCCAGGCGCGCAGGTAGGTCTCCTGGACCAGGTCCTCGGCGTCATGCAGCGACCCGGTCATGCGGTAGCAGTGCGCCAGCAGTTCCCGCCGGTAGCGCTGCGCACCGGCCAGGAAGTCGTCGGGTGACGCGCCGTCGAAGTCACGGGTGAGCACGGTCACCGCACCGAGCTTACGCAGGGGACCGACAGGAGAGGCCGGAGGAGATACCGGCGGCCGGCGGCTACGCTGCCCGGGTGAGCACAACCCGCACGGAACGGGCTTTCGACGGTGTCGGCGGCGTCCGCATCGTCTATGACACCTGGACTCCCGAGCCCGGCCCCGAGGGGTCCCCGCGGCTGCGGGGGGTGGTGATCCTGTCCCACGGCTTCGGCGAGCACGCTGGCCGCTACCACCACGTGGCGCGGCGGTTCGGCGAGGCCGGCCTGGTCACCTACGCCCTCGACCACCGCGGCCACGGCCGCTCCGCGGGCAAGCGGGTCTACCTCAAGGACATTACCGAGTACACCGGGGACTTCGCGACCCTGGTCGGCATCGCTGCGCGCGAGCACCCCGGGCTGCCGCGGATCGTGCTCGGTCACAGCATGGGCGGGGCCATCGTCTTCGCCTATGCGGCCGACCATGCGGCCGACCATGCCCCCGACCAGACAGCCGCCTACGATCTGACGGTGCTGTCGGGGCCCGCCATCGCCGCCCAGGACGACGTGAAACCGGCGCTGGCGGTGGCGGGCAAGGTGCTGGGCCGGCTGGCCCCCGGGGTCGGCGTCCAGCAACTCGACGCCAACGCCGTCTCCAGGGATCCCGCCGTCGTGGACGCCTACAACGCCGACCCCATGGTGTGGCACGGCAAGGTGCCCGCCGGGATCGCGCGGGCACTGCTGGAGGTGGGCGAGACGATGCCGCAGCGGGCACAGCGGCTGACCAAGCCGCTGTTGATCGTGCACGGCTCCGAGGACCGTCTCATCCCCGCCCGCGGCAGCCGGCGCCTGGCCGACTGTGTCGGGGGCGAGGAGGTGCACCTCAAGGTTTACCCCGGCCTCTACCACGAGGTGTTCAACGAACCCGAGAAGGACCTTGTGCTCGACGACGTCGTCTCCTGGATCGAGGCCAGAATTTGAGTATCCGTGGGCCGTTGACCGGCGTCCTGTCTGCGCTGCTGCTGGCGGTGCTGGTCGGCTGCTCCTCGTCGCCGCCGGACACCGGCGACAGCTGGACCGACGACGAGGTGACGTTCGAGGCGGACGGCCTGACGATCCACGGCACCTACCGGCACCCGGGTGACCGGAAGGTGCCGGCGGTGCTGCTGATCTCCGAGAGCGGGGCCACCGACCGCAACGGTGACAACACCGTGGCGGGACCGGTGGGCAACATGCGCCAGCTTGCCGAGTACCTGTCCGGCCACGACGTGGCCACGCTGCGCTACGACAAGGTCGGCACCGGTGCCACCGGGCTGGGCCGCTACGCGGAGGACCCGCGGCAGGTCGGCAGCGCGATCTACACCGAGGGCGCGAAGTCGGCGATCCAGTTCCTGGCCGACCAGCCCGGCACGGACCGGTCACGGATCTCGGTCTACGCCCTCGGCGAGGGAACCACCCACGCGATGGCGCTGGCCACCAACACCGTGCCCGAGGCGCCGGCGGTGCATTCGCTGGCCCTGCTGCAGCCGCTGCCCGGGCGCTACCTGGACCTGATCACCGAACGGGTGCGCCGCGACGCGGCCGCGGCGGTGCAGACCGGCGCCAAGACCCAGGAGCAGGCCGACGGTGTCATCGCGGCGTGGAACAAGGCCGTCGAGCAGGCCCGCCACGACGGCACGGTGGCACCCGGTCCGCTGCCCGACGGGCTGAGCGCCATCCTGAACCCGGGCAACGTCAAGGCCGTCGTCGAGGCCGACGCGATCGACCCCGAGGCGTTGGCGGCGACCATCCCCGACGGCACCCCGGTGTTGTTGACCTGTTCGGATTCCGACGGCCAGGCCGACTGCGCGGCCATGCAGCCGTTGGCGAAGGCGCTCGATCACACCCGGTTGACACTGGTGGAGCTCAAGGGCGTCAACCACGTGCTGCGCGACGACCCCACCGACAACGTCGCCAACTACGCCAAACGGGATCCACTCTCCCCGCAACTCACCGCCGCACTCGATAAGTTCGTCACCGAGTAACTAGGCTTGTCACCATGACGAGAGCCGTGGTCGCCACCGCCTACGGAGACCCCGGGGACCCGGGCATTCTGGCGATCCGCGAGTTCGAACTGCCCCCGCGTGGCCCGGGACAGGTGCTGGTCGAGGTGCGCGCCGCGGGGACCAATCCGATCGACTTCAAGCTCTACAGCGGCCTGATGGGAGACGACCCGGCCGCGCTGCCGATGCGGCTGGGCATGGAGGTCGCGGGGGTGGTGCTGGAGGCCACGGCCCGCGCCGAGGGCTACACCGGCCCGCTGAAACCCGGCGACGAGGTCATCGTCACCAACATCACCGGTGGATACGCCGAGAAGGTGATCGCCGACGCCGCCGAGGTGGACCACAAACCGGCCACCCTCACCTTCGAGGAGGCCGCCGGGTTGCTGCTGACCGCCGAGACCGCCTGGCACCTGTTGGCGCACACGCGGGTGGGCAGCGGGGACACCGTGTTGATCAACGGCGCCTCGGGCGGGGTCGGGTTGATGGCGGTGCAACTGGCCACGGCGCGCGGGGCCACGGTGATCGGCACGGCCAGCGCCCCCCGCCACGACCTGCTACGCCACTACGGGGCGGTGCCGGTCGAGTACGGGCCGGGGCTGGCCGACCGGGTCGCCGCGCTGGGCTCCGTCGATGCGGCCCTGGACCTGGTCGGCACCGACGAGGCCCTCGACACCTCGGTGGCGCTGGTACCCGACCGCGAACGCATCGCGACCATCGTCGGGTTCGCGCGCGCCCCCGAGCTCGGCATCGCGGCGCTCACCGGTGACGACGGCGGTCAGGCGATCCGCGACGCCGCACGCCCGGAGCTGATCAACCTCGCCGCGGCCGGGCAGCTGAAGGTGCGGGTGGACAAGACGTTCAAGCTCGCCGACGCCGCCGAGGCCCACCGCTACCTGAAGGCCGGTCACGCCCACGGAAAAGTCGTACTGGTCCCTTAGCCTGTGCCCATGACGGTTCGGCGGCGACGCGGGGCGGGCCCGCGCGGCGTGATCACACCAGCACTGAGGACGAGGCGATGAGTGACGACAAGTTGCTGACCCGCATCGCGGCGCTGCTGCGCCAGGCGGAGGGCACCGACAACCCCCACGAGGCCGAGGCCTTCATGGCCGCGGCCCAACGGCTGGCCACGGCCACCTCCATCGACCTGGCGGTGGCCCGCTCGCACGCCACCAAACGCGAAGCCGCGCAACGCCCGATGCAGCGCACCATCACCATCGGTGAGGCCGGCTCGAAGGGGCTGCGCACCTACGTACAGTTGTTCGCGCTGATCGCGGCGGCCAACGACGTCAAATGCGATGTCGCCTCGAACTCGGCCTACGTCTACGCCTACGGGTTCGGCGAGGACATCGACGCCACCCACGCGCTCTACGCCAGCCTGGTGGTGCAGATGGTCCGGGCCTGCGACTCCTATCTGGCCACCGGTGCGCACCGTCCCACCCCCACGATCACCGCCCGGTTGAATTTCCAGCTGGCCTTCGGGGCGCGGATCGGTCAACGGCTCAGCGAGGCCCGCGAGGAGGCGCGCCGGGAGGCCCGGCGCGACCGTGAGCGCGCTCCCGGGACGGCGATCGCCTTGCGCGACAAGGATATCGAATTGCACGACTTCTACCGCAGTGCCTCCCGGGCGCGCGGCACCTGGCGGGCGGCCCGCGCATCGGCGGGCTACTCCTCGGCGGCGCGGCGGGCCGGTGACCGCGCGGGTCGGCGCGCGCGGCTGGGGGAGTCCACCGAGCTGCCGGGGGCACGGACCCGGCTGGAGCGGTGAGCACCCGGGACACCCAGCGCGCCAAGGTGTACGCCGCCGAGCAGTTCGTCCGGACGCTGTTCGACCGGGCCGCCGAGCACGGCCAGCAGACGGTGGATTTCTTCGGGACGTCGCTGACGTTGCCGCCGGAGGCCCGGTTCGGGTCGGTCGAGGCCGTCCGCCGCTACGTCGACCGGGTCCTGGCCATGCCGGCGGTCCGGCACGGATGGGCCCCCGCGCCGCTGGCGGTCCGCCCCCGGCGCGGGGTGGCCGCCGCGCACTACGAAAACACCGGCAGCACAGCCGTTGTCGCCGTACCCGACGACACCAGCCGGTGGGCATTGCGGGAGCTTGTCGTGCTCCACGAGATCGCGCACCACCTCTCACCGGCACCGCCGGCGCACGGACCGGCGTTCGTCTGCACACACTGCGAGCTGGCCGAGGTCGTGATGGGTCCCGAGGTGGGCCATGTGCTGCGGGTCGTGTACGCCAAGGAGGGGGTGCGGCTACGGTAGGCGCTGTGAGCGAGCCCTCTGCGCAGTCCGTGGACCATCTGCTCGACGAGCTTCTGCTCGGCGAGGACCCGCCGCTGGCCGCCGCACTCGCCGACAGCGCCGCCGCGGGCCTGCCGCCGATCGAGGTGTCGCCTCAGGCCGCGCACCTCCTGGGGCTGTTGGTGCGCATCTCCGGCGCCCGGCGGGTGCTCGAGATCGGCACGCTGGGCGGCTACAGCACCATCTGCCTGGCCCGCGCGGTCGGGCCGGAGGGCAGCGTCGTGACGCTGGAGTCCGAGTCCGCCCACGCCGAGGTGGCCGCGGCCAACCTGGCCCGCGCCGGGGTGGCCGACCGGGTGGAGATCGTCGTCGGGCTGGCCCTGGACAGCCTGGCGCGCCTGAGCGGCGAGTTCGATCTCGTCTTCATCGACGCCGACAAGGAGAACAACTCCGAGTACGTGCGTTGGGCCGTGGAGCTGGGCCACCCGGGCACGGTGATCGTCGTCGACAATGTGGTGCGCGGTGGCCGGGTCCTCGATCCCGCACCCTCGGACGAGCAGGCCCGCGCGGTGCGCGACATGCTGGAGATGATGGGTCGGCACCCCCGGCTGGACACCGCGGCGATCCAGACGGTCGGCGCCAAGGGCTGGGACGGTCTCGCGGTGGCGCTGCTGGACTGAGGTCCCCATGACGGCGCCAACGGGGTGTTGCCCGGGGATCGGGTCTGTCAGGATCGGAAGATGAGCCGACCCCCAATTCCACCGGTCACCCGGCGTGGTGTCCTGCTCGGCGCCGGCGCGCTGGGAGCCGCCGGTGCCGCCGGCGCGTTCGTGTCCGCCTGCTCCGGTGCCGACACCGCAGACTCCGGCGGCGATACCTCGTCGGCTGCCGCGGCCCCCGTCGAGGTGAGCACCGCCGACGTTCCGGTGGGCGGCGGGGTGGTCCTGCGAGACGCCAAGGTGGTGGTGACCCAGCCGCAGCCGGGCCAGTATCACGGCTTCAGCGCGGTGTGCACCCATCGGGGCTGCCTGGTCGCCGACGTCGCCGACGGTCTGATCCACTGCCCGTGCCACGGCAGCGAGTTCAGCGACGTCGACGGCGCCGTCGAGCACGGACCGGCCACCGAGCCGCTCCCGGCCAGGACGGTCACGGTCAACGGCGCGACCCTGACGGTCGACTGACCCGGGTGCCGGCCGCTCAGGTGCAGACGGCGCCGACCGCCGCCGAGCCGACCAGCTTGGTGTACTTGGCCAGCACGCCGGAGTTGTAGCGCGGCGGCAACGGCTCGAAACCGACCTTGCGGGATTCGAATTCGTCCTTGTCGACCAGCACGTCGAGGGTGCCGTTGGCCACGTCGAGGCGAATGCGGTCACCGTCGCGCAGGAACGCGATCGGCCCGCCGTCGACCGCCTCGGGCGCGATGTGGCCCACGCACAGGCCGGTGGTGCCGCCGGAGAAGCGGCCGTCGGTCATCAGCAGAACGTCCTTGCCGAGGCCGGCGCCCTTGATCGCACCGGTGATGGCCAGCATCTCGCGCATGCCCGGGCCGCCCTTGGGGCCCTCGTAACGGATGACGACGACGTCACCGTGGGTGATGGTGCCGTCCTCCAGTGCGTCCAGGGCCGCGCGTTCCCGCTCGAAAACGCGCGCGGTGCCCTCGAACACGTCGGAGTCGAAGCCGGCCGACTTGACCACCGCGCCCTCCGGTGCCAGCGAGCCGTGCAGGATCGTGATGCCGCCCGTGGGGTGGATCGGGTTGCCCAGCGCGCGAAGCACTTTCCCGTCGGGATCGGGCGGTGCGATGTGGGCCAGGTTCTGCGCCATGGTCTCGCCGGTCACGGTCATGACGTCGCCGTGCATCAGGCCCGCGTCCAGCAGGGCCTTCATCACCACGGGAACCCCGCCGATGTGGTCGACGTCGAACATGACGTGCTGGCCGAACGGTTTGACGTCGGCCAGGTGCGGCACCTTGGCCCCGATCCGCGTGAAGTCGTCGAGGGACAGTTTCACGTTCGCCTCGTAGGCGATGGCCAGCAGGTGCAGCACGGCGTTGGTCGAACCGCCGAACGCCATCACCACCGCGATGGCGTTCTCGAACGCCTCCTTGACCAGGATGTCGCGGGCGGTGATGCCGCGGCGCAGCAGTTCGACGACGGCCATCCCGCTGCGGCGGGCGAACCCGTCGCGGCGACGGTCGGTGGCCGGGGGAGCGGCACTGCCCGGCAACGACATCCCCAGGGCCTCGGCCGCCGAGGCCATCGTGTTCGCGGTGTACATCCCGCCGCAGGCGCCCTCGCCGGGGCAGATGGCGCGCTCGATGGCGTCGACGTCCTCGCGGGGCATCAGCCCCCGCGCGCAGGCGCCGACGGCCTCGAACGCGTCGATGATCGTGACGTCCTTCTCACTGCCGTCGGAGAGCTTGGCCCGCCCCGGCAGGATCGATCCGGCATAGAGGAAGACGCTGGCCAGATCGAGACGGGCCGCGGCCATCAGCATGCCCGGCAGTGACTTGTCGCAACCGGCGAGCAGCACGGAGCCGTCCAGTCGCTCGGCCTGCATCACGGTCTCGACGCTGTCGGCGATCACCTCGCGCGAGACCAGCGAGAAGTGCATGCCCTCGTGGCCCATCGAGATCCCGTCGGACACCGAGATGGTGCCGAACTCCATCGGGTAGCCGCCGGCCTCGAACACGCCCTCCTTGACGGCCTTGGCCAACCGGTCCAGGGACAGGTTGCACGGCGTGATCTCGTTCCACGAGGAGGCCACACCGATCTGCGGCTTGGCGAAGTCGTCGTCGCCCATGCCCACCGCGCGCAGCATCCCGCGGGCCGCGGCCTTCTCCAGACCGTCGGTGACGTCGCGACTGCGCGGCTTGATGTCGGGCGTGCTGTCGGGAGCGGTTTTTGGGTCGGCACCGTGCGCGGAAGGCATGACCAGAAGTATGCCCCTCCGTGGTAGGGCGCCAAAATCCGTTTCGCCGCCGTTCCAATACCCTACTGGGGTACTCGGTACGCTGACCGCCATGAAGCGCTTCACAGCCCGCGCCGCCGCGGCCGGCGGAGTCGCCGGAGCATCGGTGGCCTCGGTCGCCCTGGCCGCCGCGGTGCTGCTGGCCGGCTGCTCGGGTGACGCCGGCGGCGACGAGCAGGCCGGGCGCACCGATCAGGACCTCACCGAGCAGACCCCGGTGATCACCGGTCAGCCGGCGTCGTTCAACGACGACGACATCGCCTTCGCCTCGCACATGGTCGCCCACCACCAGCAGGCCGTCGAATTGGCCGGGCTGGTGCCCGGGCGCAGCTCCGACGCCGAGGTGCTCGCCCTGGCCCGGCAGATCCAGGCCGAACAGCAGCCCGAGATCGACACGCTCAAAGCCCTGCTGGTGCAGTGGAACGACGGGTCGGGCGCGCAGTCGGCGCCCGGGGACCACGGCGGCACCGGCATGCCGGGGATGGCCGACGATGCCACGATGGCCAAGCTGGCGTCACTGTCGGGCACGCAGTTCGACGCGCTGTGGCTGCAGACGATGATCGATCACCACCGCGGCGCCGTCGACATGGCCGGCACCGAGATCGCCGACGGGGTGAACACCGACGCAAAGCGGTTGGCCCAGGGAATCGTCACCGCGCAGCAGGCCGAGATCGACCGGATGACCTCGATGCTGAGCGCCGGATGACCACACAGGAGGAACCCGTGAACCAGCCCCACGCCGAGCCGCAGGGCGATCGCGGCTATTCGCCCCACAAGGAGAACTACGCCAAACGGTTGCGCCGCATCGAGGGTCAGGTGCGTGGCATCGCCAAGATGATCGACGAGGACAAGTACTGCATCGACGTCCTGACCCAGATCAGCGCCGTCAACAGCGCGCTGCAGTCGGTGGCCCTGGGGCTGCTCGACGAACACCTGGCGCACTGCGTCAGCCACGCCGTCGCCGAAGGGGGCGAGGAGGCGGACAAGAAGCTCGCCGAGGCGTCGGCGGCCATCGCGCGCCTGGTCCGCTCCTGAGCGCTGCGGGGTTCCCTGCCGAGCGCTGACCGCGGGGCGTGCCCGGGCACCGGCGGGTGGTGCCGCGCGTGGTGACGCGGCCACGGCGTCGGCAACCGCTACCGTGAGCCTCGATACCGAGGAGCAACTCATGACTGCGCGGCCCCGGACAGTGCCCCTCCGCCCGTGGTCCCCCCGCGCCGCGGCCCAGCTCGGCGTGTTGTCGGCCGCCGCGTTCGTCTACGTCACCGCCGAATTGCTGCCCGTCGGAGCGCTGCCCGACATCGCCGCGGACCTGAACGTCAGCGAGGCCCTGGTCGGGACGCTGCTGGCCGGTTATGCGCTGGTCGCGGCAGCGATGACGGTTCCGCTGGTGCGGGCGACAGCGCACTGGTCGCGGCGCCGGACGCTGTTGGTGACGCTGGTCTGTCTGACCCTGTCACAGGTGGTCTGTGCGCTGGCGCCGGACTTCACCGTGCTGGCCGCGGGCCGGATGACCACGGCGCTGACCCACGGGCTGATGTGGTCGGTGCTGGCACCGATCGGGGTGCGGCTGGTTCCGGCCGGCTACGCGGGACGCGCCACCACCGCGGTCTATCTGGGCACCGGCCTGGCGCTGGTCGTCGGAAGCCCGCTGACCGCGGCGCTGAGTCAGCTCGCCGGATGGCGGTCGGCGACGGCGGTGATCGCGCTGGCGGCGGCCGCGGTGACCGCGGCGGCGCGCTGGATGCTGCCGGAACTGCCCGCCGTCTCCGCGGGTCCCGGGCGCCGGCGGCAGCGATACCGCCGCAGCCTGGTCCTGCTGTGCGGCCTGACGCTGTTGGGCGTGGCCGGCCATTTCATGTCCTACACCTTCATCGTGGTGCTGTTGCGCGACGTGGTGGGGATCGGTGGCGCCGGCGCGGCCTGGGTGCTGGCAGCTTACGGGGTCGCGGGGCTGGTGGCGATGACGCTGCTGGCCCGGCCGTTGGACCGCGCCCCGAAAGCCACCCTGACGAGTGCCCTGGTGGGTATGACGGCCGCGTTCGCGGTTCTGGCGGTGCTCGCCACCGGTGTCGCGTCGGCCGTGACGGTCCCGGCGGTGACGACCGTGGCCGGAGTGGCGGTCGTGGTGTTGTGGGGCGCACTGGCGACCGCCGTGCCGCCGATGCTGCAGACCTCGGCGATCCGCACCTCCCCGGAGGACCCCGACGGCGCCTCCGGCCTGTACGTCGCGGCCTTCCAGGTCGGGATCATGGCGGGTTCGCTGCTGGGCGGGCTGGTCTACGAGACCGCGGGAATCGCGGTGATGGTCGCCGGATCGGGGTTGCTGGTGGCCACGGCGCTGGCCGGTGTGGTGGCCAGTCGTGGGCTCTTCGGTGCCCCGCCGGAGCGCGGCTCGGCGTAACGAACGCCGTGGTGGCGGCGATGAAACTCCCAGAAACCCCCAGGAAGTGTGTCCCGGCGTCGGCGGCTGCCCGCGGCGCCCCGGTGTGGCGCAACCCGGGATAGCTGGTCCGCCGGCTGTGCCACACTGGAAACGAAGAGATCGAAGTGGAGGTCGGGTTATGCGCAACCCATCACGTAGGTGGAGCACGGGTGCCCCCCTGGGTGCACTGGTGGGCGCCCTAGGCGTGGCCGCGTCGCTGGTGCTGGGAGCCGCACCGGCCGGGGCGGACCCCGAGGTGAACCCCGCCGATCCCGCCGCCCCGTCGGTGGCCGACCCGCTGGCCCCGCTGGACGCCACCCCCGAATCGGCCGCCGGGTCGACCGCCGGGTCGGCGGAATCCGGGTCGGTGCCGGTGGAGAACTACGGGGCTCCGGCGGTGATCCCCGAGGGCACCCCGGCCGGGCAGAACCCGCTGCCGTTCACCGGCAGCCCGCCGTTCCGGCCGCCGTCGTTCAACCCGGTCAACGGCGCGATGGTGGGCGTGGCCAAGCCGATCATCATCAACTTCGCCGTGCCGATCGCCAACCGCCAGATGGCCCAGGACGCCATCCACATCTCCTCCAACCCGCCCGTGCCGGGCCGGTTCTACTGGACGAGCGACTCCCAGGTGCGGTGGCGCCCGCAGGACTTCTGGCCGTCGAACACCGTGGTCACCATCGACGCCGCCGGCACCAAGTCGAGCTTCCGGACCGGCGACTACCTGGTGGCCACCGTCGACGACAGCACCCACGAGATGGAGATCATGCGCAACGGGAAGCTGGAGAAGACCTTCCCGGTGTCGATGGGCAAGCCCGACGGCAAGCACGAGACCAAGAACGGCACCTACTACGTGCTGGAGAAGTTCCCGGACATCATCATGGACTCCTCCACCTACGGGGTGCCGGTGGACTCCGCCGAGGGCTACAAGCTGAAGGTGCAGGACGCGGTGCGCATCGACAACAGCGGCATCTTCGTGCACAGCGCGCCGTGGTCGGTCGGCGACCAGGGCGAGCGCAACGTCAGCCACGGGTGCATCAACCTCAGCCCCGCGAACGCCCAGTGGTTCTTCGACAACTTCGGCAGCGGCGACCCGGTGGTCGTGAAGAACTCGGTCGGCCTGTACAACCAGAACGACGGCGCCCAGGACTGGCAGCTGTTCTGAGCGCGGCCGGCCGCCCCCCGCTCACCCGACGGTTCAGTTCCAGATGTGCACCCGCCGGGACGGCTCCAGATACAGCTCGTCGTCCTCCTCGACTCCGAACGCCCGGTAGAAGTCGTCGATGTTGCGGACCACACCGTTGCAGCGGAACTCCGGCGGCGAATGCGGATCGGTGGCCAGCCGGCGGATCGCCTCGGCATCGCGGGACTTGGTGCGCCACACCTGCGCCCAGCCGAAGAACACCCGCTGCACACCGGTGAGGCCGTCGATCACCGGTGCCTCGCGGCCGCCGAGTGACAGCTTGTAGGCCAGCAGCGCGATCGACAGGCCGCCGAGGTCGCCGATGTTCTCCCCGACGGTGAACGCGCCGTGGACGTGCGGCGGGCCCTGGGGATTGTCGTGGCCGCGCAGCTGGCGGGGCACGAAGTCGTCGTACTGGTCGATCAGCGCGGTGGTGCGGGTCCCGAATTCGGCCCGGTCGGTGTCGGTCCACCAGTCCACCAGGTTGCCGTCCCCGTCGTACTTGGCGCCCTGATCGTCGAAGCCGTGGCCGATCTCGTGGCCGATGACCGCACCGATACCGCCGTAGTTGGCGGCGTCGTCGGCGTCGGCGTCGAAGAACGGCGGCTGCAGGATCCCGGCCGGGAAGACGATCTCGTTCATCCCCGGGTTGTAGTAGGCGTTGACGGTCTGCGGCGTCATGAACCATTCGTCGCGGTCGACCGGGCCGCCCAGCTTCGCCAGCTCGCGCGCGAAACCCACCTCGTAGCCGCGGCGGGCGTTGCCGTACAGGTCGTCCCGGTCGATCACCAGCGTCGAGTAGTCGCGCCAGCGGTTCGGGTAGCCGATCTTGGCGGTGAACTTGTCCAGCTTGGCCAGCGCGCGCCGGCGGGTCTCCGGGGTCATCCAGTCCAGCTCGTCGATGCTGACCCGGTAGGCCTCGCGCAGGTTATCCACCAGCACGTCCATCCGCGCCTTGTGTTCGGGCGGGAAGTAGCGCTGCACGTACAGCCGGCCCAGGGCGTCGCCCATCAGGCTCTCGACCAGTGACACGCCCCGCTTCCAGCGTTCGCGGATCTGCTCGGTGCCGCTGAGCGTGCGGCCGTAGAACGAGAAGTCCTCGGCGACCAGCCCGTCGGTCAGCAGCCCGGCCCGGGCGTGGATCAGCCGCCAGCGCGCCCAGTCCTTCCACCGCTCCAGCTCGGTGTCCGACCACGCCGCGGCGAACCCCGTCAGGTAGTCGGGCTGGCGCACCACCAGCTCGCCGGCCGTCTCGGGCGAGCCGCCCAGGCCCCGCAGCCAGCCCGCCCAGTCGAACCCGGGCGCCTCGGCCACCAGGTCGGAGAAGCGGCGCAGGTTGTAGGTCAGGTCGGCGTCGCGGCGTTTCACCACGTCCCAGTGCGCATCGGCCAGGGTGGCCTCCAGCGCCACGATCCGCTCGGCGCGCTCCGCCTGGGCCGCGGCGTCGCCACCGTAGACCAGGGCGAACATCGCCGCGATGTGCGCCGGGTAGGCGGCCAGGATCTCGGCGTGCTGCGGGTCGCGGAAGTAGGACTCGTCGGGCAGCCCGATCCCGGACTGGGTGACGTGCAGCAGGTAGCGCGTCGAATCCTTGGAGTCGGTGTCGATGTAGACGCCGGCACCGCCGCCGACGCCGGTGCGCTGCATGGCGCCGAGGAGTTCGGCCAGAGCCCGCGCGTCCGGGGCGGCGTCGATCAGCGCCAACTCGTCGAGCAACGGCTGCACGCCCCGGCGCTGCACGGCCTGCTCGTCGAGGAAGCTGGCGTACAGATCGCCGATCCGCTGCGCGTCGGTGTCGGGCTTGACGGCTCCGCCGTCGGTGGCCGATGTAACGGCTCCGCCGTTGGTGGCCCCGGCGGCCACCTCGGTGATCAGATCCCGGACCTGCTCCTCGGCACGGTCGTACAGCGACCGGAAGGCGCCGTCGGTGGCGCGGTCCGGGGGGATCGAGTACTCCGCCAGCCAGCGGCCGTTGACATGGCCGAAGAGATCGTCCTGGGGTCGGGTCTGGTCGTCGACATGGCTCAGGTCGATTCCCGAGCGGATGGCTTCTACCGTCACCCCGCCATCCTTCCAGAACCCGCCGGGTACCCTCACGCCCATGCCCGAGGCCGAGCACGACGACGGTGCCGACGAAACCGCCGAGCAGTCCCCGTCGGGCGGCGTGCTTTCGGGCTACGGCGCCGCATCGGCGGTGTTGGGTGCGCTGTCGCTGGTGGCCGTCGTGCTGCTCGCGGTGATTTGGTCGCAGCATCGCGACCACGTCGACGAGCTGGCCTACCGCACCGATGTCATGCAGGCGGCCGCCGACTGGACCGGCGTGCTGATCAATATGAACGCCGACAACGTCGACGCCAGTCTGCAGAAGCTGCGCGACGGCAGCGTCGGGCAGCTCAACGCCGACTTCGACGCCACCATGGAGCCCTACCGCGACATCGTGCGGACCCTGCAGTCGCGGACCACCGGTCAGATCAGGTCGGTCGCGATCGAGACCGTGCACCACGATCTCGACGCCAAACCGGGTGCCGGCCCGGCCCCGTCCCCGGACGCGCTGCCCCCGGAAATGGCCAGCCGCACCGACTCCGTCATCGTCGTGGCCACGTCGGTCAGCCAGAACGCCACGGCCAAACCCCAGACCGTGCGCTGGAACCTGCGCCTGGGGGTCTCCGACGTCGACGGCGCGCTGTTGATCTCGCGGCTGGAGTCGCTGCGGTGAGGAACGCGTGGCGGGTGCTGGCCTTCGACGTCCTGGCGCCACTGGGAGCCATCGCCGGCGTCGTGATGATCGGCGTGTTCCTGGGCTGGCCGCTGTGGTGGGTGTCGGCGGCCTCGATCCTGTGCCTGCTGATCGTGCAGGCCGTCGTCGTCAACGTGGTGTTGTGGCGGCGCGACCGGGTCACCGTGGGCACCGACGACGAGGGACCACTGCTGCGGCTGGTCTCGGCGGGCCTGGTGACCACCGCACTGGTGGCCGCGGTCGCGGTGGGCTACACCCACTGGACGCAACCGGACCGTGCGATGAACCGCGACGCCGACGAGGTGGTCCGGCTGGCCACCGCGGTGTCCGAGGCCACGGCCACCTTCTCCCCGCAGGACCCGATGTCCTCGATCGACCGGGCCGCGGCGCTGATGGCTCCCGAGCAGGCGCAGGCCTTCAGGGCCAACTTCGGCGCGTCCACCAAGGATCTCGCGCGCAAGAACATCTCGGCGCACGCCCAGACCATCTCGGCGGGCGTGGAGGCGCTGGGGCCGGCCGCGGCCAGCGTCGCCGTCGTGCTGCGTGCCACCCAGAACGCGCCAGGCCAGCAGCCCAGTCGCGCGGTGCTGGCGCTGCGGGTGTCGCTGATCAACACCGACGGCCGGTGGCAGGTGGTCGACGTCGCGCCGATCGACGCGCCGCCGGCGGGCGGCTAGCGCCGGTCGCCGGGGCGCTGGGAGCGCATCTTGTAGAACCGGTCGGACAGCCGGCGCATCCTGATCATCAGGGAGGCCGGCGGGCTGACCCGGCCCTCCAGGTAGACGGCCAGGTCGGCGCTGGGCAGGCCGATGCGTGAGGCGAACTCCTGCTCGCTCAGGCCGGAGCGCTCGAGCAGGACCGCGATCTGGCGGGCCACCTCGGCGCGCTCGACGGCCTCCAGGTGGTGGCGACTGCGCACCAGGACCTCGGAGAGCGCCTTGGAGATGCCGAGCGGCTCGGAATGCTCCAGAACCTCCTCGACCTGGCGGGCGGTCCGGCCGTAGGGGTCCCGCTTGATCGCCACGACGATGCGTTGCCACACCGTGATGTCACCGGTCTCCAGGGCCGACCGGATCGCCGAGGTGGGCCAGAACTCGACCGGACGGTTGTGACCGGACATGCGCTCGGGCGGCTGGGGAGCACCGCCAGGGCGCGCGTTGCCGACGTCACCGGCAGCCAACGTCACCTCGCCTCCTCCAGCATCGCCACGGCTACGCCCAGGCAACGCTGCCTGGTCTGGGCCCAGTCCGAGTCACGATCCAAGTCCCGATCCAAGTCCCGATCCGAGGCCCGGTCCAAGTCCCGACCCAGGTCCCGGTACGAGCCGCCACCCGCGACGCTGTGGGAACCGGAAGGCGTCCCCGCGTACGCCTCCTCATCGAAGGGCTGCGGGTCCGACAGCCGACGGACCAGCTGGGTGGCCACCCACTGTGTTCTCGACGGTTGCCCACAGTAGTACGTGTCCATCCCGGCAAGCACCATACCCGCGGTCTCCTGTTGCATCGCGTCGGCGAGATCGGCCAGTTCGCGGTAGTCCTCGGCGGTGTTGCGGCACAGCACCAGGAAGCCCTTCAGCCGCAGGGTCTCCGCGCAGGTGGGGATCTGCAGGCGGTCGCCGGTGGGCAGCTGCACGGTGGTGGTCTCCAGCGGGCGCAGCCGTTGCAGCGCCGGGTGCTCGAGACCGAGCGCGTCGATCGCGACTGCCAGCCGGCCCCGCCACAGCGTCACCGGATGCACGGGGCGTGCCGACTTGGTCCCCGACCGTGCACTGCGGGTCAGCGTTGTCCCCGGTGCCCGGGGGTCCTCGCTGCCCCGCACCCCGCCGCGGAACCCCTTGAGCCCGCCCAGCCCCGCGCAGCCGGTGAAGGCCAGCGGGTCGGAGACGGTGACCGTGTCCGGGGCCAGGTCCTTGAACTTGGCCGCGGACTTGACCACCATCTTCAGATCGGAGCCCGGCGCCACCAGCGCCGAGATGTCGTCGGGAATGATGACCAGATCACCCAGATCGATCTTGGGCAGCGGCTTCTCGAAGTCCACCGAGGGCAGGATCCGGCTCAGCCAGCCCGGCAGCCACCAGTTCCACTGGTCGAACATGGCCATCAACGCCGGCACCAGTACCAGGCGGACCACCGTCGCGTCGACCGCGATGGCCACCGCGCAGGCCACCCCCAGCTCGGCGACCAGCGGCATGCCCGCGAAGGCGAACCCGATGAAGACCGCGATCATGATGAGCGCGGCGCTGGTGATGGTGCGCGCGCTGCTGCTGACCCCGTAGGCCACCGCGTCGCGGGTGTCCCCGGACTGCAGGAACCTCTCCCGGATGCGGGTCAGCAGGAAGATCTCGTAGTCCATCGACAACCCGAAGGTCAGCGCCAGCACCAGCGGCGGGATCGTGCTGTCGATCGAGTTGAGCGGCCTGAAGCCCAGCCCCTCCAGCCAGCCCCACTGGAAGATCACCACCAGGGAGCCGTAGGCGGCCGCCACCGACAGCACCGTCATCAGGACGCCCTTGAAGGCCAGGAACACCGAGCGGATCGACACCAGCAGCATCACGAAGGCGATCAGGGCCACCGCCACGAACACCAGCGGTTCGGTCTCGGCGACCCGGTCGTCGAAGTCCTTGATCAGTGCGGTGGGCCCGCCGACGTCGATCTGGACCCCCTCGGCGCCGGGCACCGTGGGCAGCCTGGCGCGCAGCCAGTCCACGGTGTTGCGGGCGGCCATGTCCTCGGGATCGACGGCCAGCACCGCGCTCAGCAGGGCGCTTCTGTTGTCCTCGCCGAACACCGGTGGGGCCACCGAGACCACGTTGACCGCGTGGCTGATCTGGTCGCTGATGGCCTGCAGGGTCGCGGCGTGGTCGGCGGAGTTGGCGTCGCCGTCGGGGAAGGTGACCAGCACCCGCACCGGCCCCAGGGCGCCGGGGCCCAGCGCCTCGGCGGCGGCCCCCACACCGCCGCGCATCTCGTGGGAGGCGGGGAACTGCCGCAGCATGCTGTTGCCCAGCACCATCGAGAACGCCGGGGCCGCCAGTACCAACAGGACCACCGTCGCCGCCAGCGCCGACACCCACGGCCGGCGCATCACCGCGCCCACCCAGCGGGTCCAGAACCGGGACTGGGTGGTTTCGCCCCGGCGTGACCAGTGCAGCAGCCGCGACCGTTTGGCCGCCGAACGCCCGATGGTGGCCAGCACCGCCGGTGTCAGCGTCGTCGAGGTCAGGACGGCGACGGCCACCGCCAGGATCGCGCCGGTGGCCATCGAGGTGAGCACCGGGGTGTCGATGAGATAGATGGCGGTCACCGAGGCGATGACCGTCAGGCCCGACAGCACCACCGCCAGCCCGGAGGTCGCCATGGCCCCGTCGATCGCCTGCTGCGGGTCGCGACCGCCGCGCAGTTCCTCGCGGAAACGCATCAGGATGAACAGCGAGTAGTCCACGGCCACCGCGATGCCGAACATCGACACCGTCGACGTGGCGAACACCGACATCGTCGTCACCATCGACAGCAGGTAGACCAGGCCCATCGTCACCGCGACCGTGCAGATGCCCAGCAGCAGGGGGACCGCCGCGGCCGCCAGCGAGCCGAACACCGCCAGCAGCACGATCAGCACCACCGGCAGGTTCCACTTCTCGGCCTCGGCGATGTCACGCTTGGTGGCTTCCGAGGCCGCCGCGCCCAGCGCGCCCTGACCGATCACGTACAGCCGCACCTTGCCGTCGGCAATCTCGCCGGGCTCGTCGCCGTGCACGCCCACCTTCGCGCGCAGCTGTTTGGCGACGTCGACCGCGCCGGTGTTGTCGAAGTCCAGCTGCAGCGAGACCACGTAGGGGCGGTCGGGCTGGGGCGGCGGCTGGGTCGGGTTGGGCACCGCGCGGACGCTGGGAACCTCGCCGGCGATATGCTCCAGGCGCGCCACCGCCGCGTTCATGTCGTCGTAGCTGGCGTCGGGCCGCGGCGCGGCGACCAGTGCCAGCGGGGAGGCCCCCTCGGTGGGGAAGTGGTCCTCGAGGCGGTACTGCACGTCGAGGGACTGGGAGCCCTCGACCTCGAACCCGCCGCCGGTGAGGTGGTCGGACTGGGTGATCGCGAGCCACACCGCGGGGATGAGGACCAGCAACCAGGCGGTGAAGACCAGCCAGCGGAACCTACGTAGGCCGCTGCTCAGGCGCATCATGAACTGCTGGATGTCGGTCTCCCCGCATTCTCCCCGGGTGGCGTGTCGTGAGCGTACCGCAGCGAGCTGTGTGGGGACGGTCGCGTGGCCGCGTGAACTGCGACGACTCCGACCGCACGTAACATCTACGCCAGCCGCACCGATGTACTGCCGATATCCGTACGCCAGGATGCGGAAGCACGCCCGACCGTGACACCGACAGTCACCAGGTATTCGTGCCCGCGACGCCGGCAGATTGTGTGCAAACGGTTAGGAGTCGACACCGAATGGTTTCTGCGATCCCCAGCACCGGACCTTCCCGGCCCTCCGGCCCCGCACGGCGGGCCCTTGCCGGCCTGTTGGCGGTCACCGCCTCCGGCGGCGCGGCGGCGCTGACTCTGCTGCCGGGGATGCCGGCGGCCTCCGCCGCGCCGAACCCGTGCGCGGCCAGCGAGATCGCCAAGACGATCGGATCGGTGGCCGACGACACCGGCGCTTACCTGGAAGCGCATCCGCGCACCAACCAGGCCCTGACGATCGTCGCGGGACGGCCCGCCGGGCCGCAGTCCATGGCGGCGCTGGCGACCTACTTCGACGCCAACCCGGAGGCGGCCGCCGACATGCAGGAGATCCAGGCCCCCCTGGCCACGCTGGCGAACCGGTGCAATCTGCCGATCAGCCTGTCGCAGGTGCTCGGGCTGGTGCAGGCCGCCCAGAAGAACGGGCTTCCGGATGCGGCGGCGGGTGCGGCGCCGGGGCTGACCGGGGCCGCGCAGGCCGTCTCGGGCACGGCCGGGACCGGCTCCGGGACCGGCACCGGGAGCGGCGCGGCACCGACGACCTCGGCGCCGGCGGGGCAGGGGCGGCTGCCCGGCCCGGCCGGCACCGCCTCGCGGTGACGGTCGGCAACCTCTGGCCAGACCTCCGGCCGGGCCCGCACCGGTTCGAGTGTGACAACCGCCACAGGCGGTAATGACCTGCATTTCTTCGAGTTCGGGCAATTGGTCGCGTCACGGCAGGAAACTCGGGTCGGAATCTGATTAGCTTTCTGTGGTCTGCACGCCGGTCAGAACATCGAGTCGGTGGTCCACGGGGTCCACGGAGGCTGGCCGCCCAATGTCCAACGAAGGAGCTTGACCATGATGCTCACAGCTCGTCGCGCGATTGTCGGTGCCCTGGGAGCGGGCGCGGTTGCCGGGGCGATGTTCGTCGCCGCACCCTCGGCGCTGGCCGCCCCGCCGCCCAACTGCAGTGCCGCCGATCTCGCCGGGGTGCTCTCCGGGGTGTCGGCTTCGACCTCGGCCTATCTGTTCACCCATCCGGACGTCAACGCGTTCTACAGCGGTCTCGAGGGGGCCGACCACCAGACGCGCCAGACCGAGATCACCAAGTACCTCGATGCCAACCCCCAGGTGAAGGCCGAGCTCACGGCCATCCGCCAGCCGCTGATCGACATCAAGAACAACTGCGGCGGCATCGATGTCGGCGCCGGGGATCTGACGAGCTAGGTTCGGCGACGGGGCCGGATCGCGGGGATCCGGCCCAGGCCCGTCCGACCAGGACTGGGCCGGTGTGGCATGCGCCACAAACCCCGTGACCTGCGGTTTCCCAACTCGCCGTGATTGCTTTGCGACAAGGCGGGAAACTCCGGTCGGAATCTGATTAGCTTTCTCTGGTTAGCACCCGGTCAGAAGACATGCGCCGGTGGTCCATCGGGGTCCACCCGAGCTGGCCGACCAACGTTCAACGAAGGAGCTTGACCATGATGCTCACAGCCCGTCGCGCGGTTGTCGGTGCCCTCGGGGCCGGCGCGGTTGCCGGGGCGATGCTGTTCGCCGCACCTTCGGCGCTGGCCGTCCCGCCGCCGAACTGCACCGCCGCCGACCTTGCAGGCGTGGCGTCGGGAGTGTCGGCATCGACGTCGGCCTACCTGTTCACCCATCCGGACGTCAACGTGTTCTTCACCAGCCTCAACGGCCTGGATCCGGAGACGACCAAGGCCAAGGTCGAGGACTACTTCAACGCCAACCCGCAGGTCAAGAACGAGATGACCGCCATCCGGCAGCCGTTGCTCGACACCAAGAACCGCTGCGCCGATCTCAACGGGGACGGCATCCCGGACATCCAGTAGGTGCCCGACGCGCAGGACCGGCCCGCGCCCGACAGCGCGGGCCATCTGGTCCTGATGGTCGATGACGACCCGGATGTGCGGACCTCGGTGGCCCGGGGACTCCGCCATTCGGGCTTCGACGTCCGGGTGGCGGCCAACGGGAAAGAGGCGCTGCGCCTGCTGGCCGGTGAGAGTCACGACGCTCTTGTGCTCGACGTGCAGATGCCCGAGCTGGACGGGGTCGCGGTGGTGACCGCGTTGCGCGCGCTGGGCAACGACATTCCGATCTGTGTGCTCTCGGCCCGTGACACGGTCAATGACCGCATCGCCGGGCTGGAGGCCGGCGCCGACGACTACCTGACCAAACCGTTCGACCTCGGTGAGCTGGTCGCCCGGCTGCATGCCCTGTTGCGGCGCTCCTCCCATCACGACGAGCGCTCCGACGCGATCGTCGTCGGCCCCCTGACCATCGACACCGCCCGGCGTGTGGTGCTGGCCGGCGGTGAGCGTGTGGACCTGACCAAGCGGGAGTTCGATCTGCTCGCCGCCCTGGCGGAGAACACCGGGGTGGTGCTGAGCCGCCAGCGTCTGCTGGAACTGGTGTGGGGCTACGACTTCGACGTGGAGACCAACGTCGCCGACGTCTTCATCAGCTACCTGCGCAAGAAGCTGGAGCGCGACGACGTGCCGCGGGTGATCCACACCGTCCGCGGGATCGGATACGTGCTCCGAGCGGATCAGTGACCCCGCCGTCCGACGTCCCGAAGCGGGCCAAGTGGCGGACCTCCCTGCGTTCGCGGGTGGCCATCGCCGCGGCCACCGCGGCCGCGGCCGTGGTCGCCGCGTTGGTGGTGCTGACCTCGATCGCACTGGCCAACAACGACGAGGCTCAGCTGGACCGTCGACTCGATGCGATCGTCGACGCCAGCGTGTACCCCAACCGGTCGGCCGACCCGAGCCGTGACGTGCTGACCACCGGGCGCTCGGCCGCGACGGGGGAGGTGGTCTTCCAGCGTGGACTGCAGCTGCCGCGGCTGCCCGAGGGGTCGACGACGGTGGCGGTCAACGGCGTCGAGTACCGGGTCCGCACCGTGGCGCTGGAGCAGAGTGGCGGCATCCTCGTCTCGATCGGCATCCGCGCCGACAGCATCCTGCTGAACTCCCGGCGCATCCCGCTCTACGTCACCATCGCGGTGCTGGCGCTGCTGATCGCCGCCGGGCTGGGCTGGCTGCTGGGCGGGGCGGCCAGCCGCCCGCTGCGCAGGCTCACCGAGCAGACCCGCCGGCTCGGTCAGGGTGGCCCCGAACAGATCGACCCGGTGCGCGGCGTCAAGGAGGCCGAGGATCTTTCCGACGCGATGATCGGAATGCTGTTGCGGCTGGCGGCCGCGCAGGCGTCGACCACCCGGTCACTGCAGGCGGCCCAGGATTTCGCGGCCAACGCCGCCCACGAGCTGCGGACCCCGCTGACCGCCATGCGCGCCGACCTGGACACCCTGCGTATCCACGACCTGCCGCCGGAGGAGCGCGACGAGGTGGTCGCCGACCTGGCCCGCGCCCAGCGCCGGATCGAGGCGACGATCACCGCCCTGGGCCAGCTCGCGTCCGGCCAGCTCGCGCAGGCCGAGGACCGCGAACCGATCGACGTCGAGGAGATGCTCTACCGCGTCGCGCGGGAGAACATGCGGCCCGGCGGGAACGTCGAGATCGTCGTCGACGCCGAGGGCTGCGGCATGGTGCTGGGCTGGCCGGGGGGACTGCGCCTGGCGGTGGACAACCTGGTGCGCAACGCCATCACCCACGGCCGTGCCCACCTGGTGCGGCTGACCGCGCGGCGCCACGACGACATGGTGCAGATCGTCGTCGACGACGACGGCACCGGTCTGCCCGCCGAGGAACACGACCTGGTGATGGGCCGGTTCGCGCGGGGCAGCACCGCCGTGCCGGGCGGCTCGGGACTGGGTCTGGCGCTGGTCGCACAGCAGGCCGAGCTGCACCGCGGACGTTTCGAGCTCTCCGACGGTCCGCTGGGTGGACTGCGGGCCACCCTGACGGTCGCGGTCACCGGGGACCGGGAGGGGCAGGGGATCCTCGGCTGACGCCGATCCCGGCGCCGCGGGGCGGATCCCCGTAGCTTCGCGGGACCGGGTGGTGGGGCTGGCCGCCCTATTGCCGGGAGTGCCCGCTCTCAGGCCCGGTTGCCGCGGCCGAAACGTCGCGCGGCGGCCCGCCAGCCGAGCAGCAGAAGCCCCGTCACCGTCGACGCCACCACGATGAAGCTCACCGCCACACCCTGGCCGGCCACCTTGCGTAGCAGCATCCCGACGGCCACGGTGCACACCCAGACCACCAGCCCGGTCGGCGTGAGTGCGGTGGGCCGGCGCCAGGCCCGGGTGAGCAGCCAACCGATCGCGGTGCCGGTGAGAAACGGCCAGGCGGTCTCGGCGACCCCGGCGATCGTGACTCCCTCGGCGTGGCTGCGGCGCCCCACCGCACAGAACACCAGCACACAGACGAGATCGATCAGTGCGGCCACGGCGGCGGGCCGCCATGACCGCCGCGACGGGGCCGACGGGGCGGGATGTGTAGTCACTGCCCGACAGCGTATGCCATCACGTCGAGGTCCAACGGCATGACCTCGGTGAGCTCCCGCGCGGCGAAGCCGGGCTGCAGCGGTGCGGGCTGTCCGGTCAGCAGGGTGTCGATCCCCTCACCGGAGGCCACCCGCTGATCGAGGCGGAAGGATGTGATGACGAACGGTAGGCCGTTGGCCGCCAACGGATTCGGCCCGTCCATCACATGGAAGTGCAGGTGCGGCGCATCGCTGTTGCCGGAGTTGCCCAGCGCGGCGATGCTCTGCCCCGCCGTGAGGTCGTCGCCCGGCTTGACCGAGATGCTTCCCGGCTTGAGGTGCGCGTAGAACGCATAGTTGCCGTCCCCGATGTCCTGGACGACGTAGTTGCCGCCGTACTGGTCCAGCGGCAGGCCGACCGGCGACGTGCCGGGCACCTGGTCGGGCAGGTTGTCGGTCACCGAGACCACCTTGCCGTCGGTCACGGCGTGCACGGGCGTCCCGTAGTAGGGGTAGCTCTGCAGCTTCGACGTGTCGCCGGTGAACAACCGGAAGTCGTCGGTGAGCTGCATGTAGTCGATCGCGAACCGCTGCGCGGACCACAACTTGCCGTCGATGGGACTCACGGCGCGGCGGTGGTCGCTCATCACGCAGCAACCGTTCGCGTCCAGCCAGTTCAACCCGTCCAGCGGCGGTGCGATCGACACCGGCTTGTGGTCGGAGACCTCCGTGCGTGCGATGTCCTGGGTCACCCTGGCCGGGATCAGCCCCGCCAACGGCTTGGCCACCGACACGTTGACGGAGTGGGTGATCTCGGTGGGCACCTCCTCGGTGCTGTCGACGACGATGTCGAGCCACACCAGCGCGGTTCCGCCCGCCGGCAGCACGTTGGTCGGGGTGCCGGCATTGCCGAGACCACGCACCCAGTACTTGAGGTTGTTGCCCGCCAGCATCAGCAGGTTGCGGTCGCCGGACCTGGCGGTCAGCGAGTTCAGGGTGACGTCCCCGCTCATCGCGTTGGTGATGACCAGCTCGTAGGCCAGGTGCACGCGGCCGTCGCTGGCCGGCACCGGGACGGGCGGCGCCAGCGGCGAGCCGATCAGCGGTGTGGCCATCGGCGGTGGGGTGGTGGTCGTCGTGGTGGTCGGCTGCTCCGGTTCGGAGGTGGTCGCCGACGAGCAGGAGACCGCGGCGAGGACCAGCGACAGTGCGCCGAGAACGGCCAGCACATGTCGGACGAACGGGCGCGGCGACATGCGCCGATCCAACCATGCCCCGGTCACCGTCGGGGCCGGACTCATCGCGGACATGCCGGGCGCCCACCCTCGTCTAGGACTCGTCGGCCCGGTCTTTCCACGCGGTGTCGGTGTCGGGGTCGGGGTCTGTGTCGGTGTGGCTGGCGCTGTCGGCCCGTCCCGCCGGTTCCGGTGGCAGGGGGCCCTGCAGCGCGCCGTCGGCGGGGTCGCGCCGAACAGGCGGCCCGGGCGGCCGGGCCCCGTTCTCCCCGGGGGTGCCCGGATCGCCGAGAGGGTCGCCGGGGTCGGCGGGGTCGGCGGGGTCGCCCCGCGCGGGGCCGCGCGCGCCGGCCCCGCCGTTCTGCTCGTCGGGATCGACGCGACTCTCGGTGCGGAACATGAAGAAGAACACCACCCACCCGATCGCGGCGATGAAGATCCAGCTGACCAGCCGGTAGATCAGCATCGCCGAGATCGCGGCGGGCAGGCTCATCCCGCTGGACACCAGGCCGGGCACCAGCACCGCCTCGACGACCAGCAGGCCGCCGGGCATCAGCGGTATCGAGCCGACGGCGCGGGCGGCCGCGTAGGCCACCGTGAGTCCCGCCAGCGACGGTGCGCCGCCGGCGGCATAGGCCGCGAACGCCAGGCAGGCCACGTCGGTGATCCAGTTGAACAACGACCACCCGAACGCGATCCCGAGCTGGCGCCGGGTCAGGCTGACCGATTCCAGCTGGGCCAGGATCTCGCGCCACTTGTCCAGCCAGGTGTCGGTGGGCTTGCCGCGCACCTGGTTGATCCAGGACAGCACCCGCACCCCGATGCCGTCGAGAAGGTCGGGCCGTGAGGCCACCGCCTGCGCGAGCAGCAGCAACAGCACGAACCCGCCCAAGGTGAACAGCAGCGAGAACGGGTTGTTCTTGGCGCCCAGCAGGAACGCGCCCCCCAGGCCGATCAGCGCCAGGCCGACCACCTGCAGGGCACCGGACATGACCAGCTGCCAGGACGCGACCACCGGCGAGGCACCCCAGATCCGCTGCTGGCGGTAGATGAACGTCGCCGAGAGGACCGGGCCGCCCGGCAACGTGGTGCTCAGCGCATTCCCGGCGTAGAAGGCGGCCTCGGATCGCCACTGCCTGACCCGGACACCGGCGGCCTTGAGCAGCTCACGCTGAATCTGGGCGAAGCTGTGCATCGACAACATGGCGGCCGCCACCGCGGCCAGCACCCACCACCAGTTCGCCGAGAGCAGGCTGCGCCACGCCTTGGCCAGCTGATCCCACACCAGGGTGGCCTCGACGGACAGCACCACCAGCACCACGCCGAGCACCACCCAGCGCAGCCACCAGTACTTGCCGCGCGAGGGTCCCGCTGGTGGGCTCATGGCGTCGCTGGCCGGCGCATCCTGGGACATCGTGCTTCAGGGTAACGGTGCAGCCCCGGGGAACCGACCCCCTCGGCTGCGGCGCGGCGCGGTTGGTCGGCGCGGAGCGGCGCGGTGGGTCGTACGCTGACCGCTATGTCGGCCCGCGAGTCCGTCGAGGACGCTTCGGTCACCCTGTTGGTCCGCAAGATGACGGCGTGGGCGTGGCGGTTGCTGGTGCTCGGGGCGGCGGTGGCCGGCCTGCTCTGGGTTTTCCGGCACCTGGAGGTGATCGTCGTTCCGCTGGCGATCGCCACCATGTTCACGGCGCTGCTGCTGCCCGCCGTCGACTGGCTGGACCGCCGGGGCGCTCCGCGCGCCGGGGCGGTGGCACTGGTGCTGCTGTCCGGGTTCGCCATCTTCAGCGGGGTGATGGCGTTCGTCGTCAGCCAGTTCGTCGTCGGGCTGCCCGGCCTGACCGAGCAGGTCACCCGCAGCATCGACAGCGTGCGCCACTGGCTCGTCGAGGGCCCGCTGCACATGAGCCGCGAGCAGATCGACAGCATCGGCAACCGGGCCATCGGCGCGTTGCGGGACAATCAGGAGTATCTGACCAGCGGCGCGATCTCCACCGCGGCCACCCTCACCGAGATCGTCACCGGCGCGCTGCTGGTGCTGTTCACCCTGATCTTCTTTCTGCACGGCGGCCGCAACATCTGGAGCTTCGTCACCAAGGCGTTCCCGCAGGGGGTTCGCGACCGGGTGACCGACGCGGGTCAGGCCGGTTTCCGCTCCCTGGTCGGCTACGTCCGCGCCACCTTCCTGGTCGCCCTCGTCGACGCCGTGGGCATCGGGACCGGCCTGGCCATCATGGGCATCCCGCTCGCGCTGCCGCTGGCCTCACTGGTGTTCCTGGGTGCCTTCATCCCGCTGGTCGGTGCGGTGATCGCCGGGTTCCTGGCGGTGGTGGTCGCGCTGCTGGCCAAGGGCTTCCTCTACGCCCTGATCACCCTGGGACTGATCATCGCGGTCCAGCAGCTGGAGGGGCACGTGCTGCAGCCGCTGGTCATGGGCCGCGCCGTCTCGATCCACCCGCTGGCGGTGGTTCTGGGCATCGCCACCGGCGGCGTGATGGCCGGGATCGTCGGGGCGCTGCTGGCGGTGCCCCTGATCGCGTTCCTGAACAGCTCGGTGCGCGTGCTGCTGGCCGAGGATCCGGCGGCCGAGGAGGCCCGCCAGGAAGCCCTGCTCGAACACGGGGAGTCGGTGTTCAGCGCCGACGCCGACGAGGTCCCCGAACCGGACTCCGGCACGGGGGACACCCCGTGAGTCGGGCCCCGTGAGCCGGACCCCGGTTTAGAGGCGGCCCTCGCGACGCAGGAGGTCCGCGGCGCTCACGCCGCCGCCGCGCCGGGGCGGTTTCTTCTGGCCCTCACCCTCGGCGCGCGAATTGAGCTTCTCGGTGGCGGCGTCGGAATCGCTGGCCCGCGGCTTGGCGATCGGGATGGCGCGGGTGGCGGCCTCCGACTCCGGGTCGTCGGGCTGTTGCGCGGGGATGGCGGTCGTGGCGTCGGCCGGCCCGGCCTCGGGCGCCTTCATGCCCCGCGTCGGGTCGGACGAGGGCTGCGACCGTTGGGGCCCGGGCTCGGGCTGGCCCGTCGGTGTCTGCGGCCTGCCGCGGAGCTCGCCGAGCCAGGACTCGATCTCGCGTTCCCCGGAGGGCGGCGACTGCCGGCCCGGCCGTTGCGCGGCCCCGGACACCGCGTTGCGGACGACGTTGCGCGCGGCGGCGAAACGGGTCGTCGGCGCCTCCGAACTCGGGTCGGCGGACCGTTCCTGCGGGGCCGCGATCCGGTTGGTGCCCGCGGCCGACGGAACGTCCGCAGCCGGCACCACCCGCCCGGCGGAGCGGGGGCGCGAGGCGCCCTCGGCGGCCGGGTGGGTCGGATCGTGCGGGGGCCGGCGCACCGGTGCCCCCGCCCCGACGAGCTCCTCCTCGTCGGCGCGTTCCTGCACGGCGGGCCGCTTGCGCTCGTCGGGCAGGTGGGTCTCACCGAGGCCGATCTTGTTCTGCAGACGTTTCATCCAGCGCGGCGCCCACCAGCAGTCGTCGCCGAGCAGCTTCATGATCGCGGGCACCAGGAACATCCGCACGATCGTGGCGTCCAGCAGCAGCGCGATGAGCAGGCCGAACGCCAGGTACTTCATCATCACCAGGTCGGAGAAGACGAACGCGCCCGCGACCACCGCCAGCACCAGCGCCGCCGCGGTGATCAGCCGGCCGGTGGTGGCGGTTCCGATCCGGATGGCCTCGGTGGTGGACATGCCGCGCTCGCGGGCCTCGACCATCCGGGAGACCAGGAACACCTCGTAGTCGGTGGACAGGCCGTAGATCACCGCGATGATCAGGCCGATCATCGGCGCCATCAGGGGCTGCGGCGTGTAGTTCATCAGGCCCGACCCGTGGCCCTCGACGAACATCCACGTCAGCACGCCCATCGTCGAGCCCAGCGTCAGCGCGCTCATCAAGGCGGCCTTGATCGGCAGCACCAGCGAACCGAACGCCAGGAACATCAGGATCGTCGTGGTGGTGATCAGCAGCAGCACCATCAACGGCAGCTTGGCGAACAGGCTGTGGATACTGTCCTGCTCGAGTGCCGGCGTGCCGCCCACCGAGATCGTGACACCCCGCGGGGCGGGTATGGACCGCAGCTCATCGATCTTCTTGGCCGCGTCGTTGCGGTTGACCAGGCCGTTCTGGATCACCCGGACCGCCGGATCCTTGGAGGCGCCGTCCAGGTAGGGCCGCTCCTTCCACATGTTGTCCGGGTTGTTGTCGGGGTCGGTGAACCCGGACAGCGCCATCGCGCGGTTGCGGACGTCGGCGATCTGCTGATCGGTGACCGGCTCGCCGTTGTCGCTTTCCATCACGATGGTCAGCGGTTCGGTGCGGAAGCCCGGGAAGATCTTGTCGAACTCCTCCTGGGCCTGCCGGACGGAGTTGTCCGGCGGCAGATATTTCTCGCTGATCCCGCCCAGTGACAGCTGTCCCAACGGAATGATCAGGACGACCATGAACACCAGGATCGGCGCGGCGAACGCGATCGGGCGCTTCATCACCCGGTTCACCAGCTTGCCCCAGAAGCCGTTCTCCACCTCGGCGCGGGTCTTGGTCTTCTGCGTCTTGCTGGCCAGCCAGTTCAGCCACCAGTTCATCGGCTTCCAGTTGCGGAAGAACGGCACCCGCAGCAGGGTGCGCACCCCGAGCGCGTCGACGTGCGGCCCCAGGATGGCCAGGATCGCGGCCAGCACCGTGATCGACAGCACCGCCGAGAGCATCACCGAGGCGATGATCGCGTAGGTGATCGACTTCAGGAAGCCCTGCGGGAACAACAGCAGCGGCAGCGAGGAGGCGACGATGATCACCGCGGAGAACATCACGGTGCGTCCCGAGGTCATCACCGTCCGGCGTACCGCGGTCTCGGTGTCGTACCCCTCCGCGAGTTCCTCGCGGAACCGGCTGACGATGAACAGCCCGTAGTCGATCGCGATGCCGAGGCCGATCAGCGTCACGACTGGTTGGGCGAAGAAGTGCACGGGTGCGAACTCGGCGACCAGACGCATGATGCCCAGTGCGCCGGCGATGGACAGGCCACCGATGATGGCCGGCAGGCTGGCGGCGATCACCCCGCCGAACACGAAGAACAGCAGCACGGCCACCAGGGGGATGGCCGCGACCTCGGCGCGCTTCTGATCCTCGCCGATGGTGCCGGTCAGTTCGCTGGCCAGTGGCTGCAGGCCGGCGAGTTTGACGTTGACGCCGGGGATCGCGAAGTCGTTCTTGACCTCGTTGTAGTTGTTCAGGATGGTGTCGTCGTTGTCGCCCTTGAGCTGGATCGACATGAACGCGTGCTTCTTGTCCGCGTCGGCCATGTTGTCGAGCACTTCGGGGCTCTTGAAGTAGCCGATCGACCGCAGGATCTGGTCGGGGTGTTCTTCCTCGACCGTGGCGAGGTTGTCCAGGATCTTCTTCTGGAAGGCGGGGTCGTCGACGGTCTTGCCCTCGGGGGCGGTGTAGATCGCGATGATGTGGCCGGAGGTGTCACGGCCGTAGGCGTCATCGGCGACCAGCGAGGCGTGCACCGACTGGCTGCCCTCGTCGTAGAAGCCGCTCTGGGTGACGTGCTTACCCAGACTGATGCCGTAGATGCCGCCGCCGAGGCACAACGCGACCATGACAGCGATCACGATGTACCGCCATCGGTACACCATTCGACCCCACCAGGCGAACACGTAAGCTCCTAACGATCTTCACGTCGCAAGTCGCGACCCACTGCGCGTGGCTGTGCAATTGTCATGTACACGGTCACGCCCGTGACGTGAGCAGCGAGGACAGCGGCCGGAACGGCTGCAGCCACGCTCCCTGTTCTGGAAGCGAATCTAGGCCGATCCGCGGGAGGGGCTCCCGGAAAACGCCAGGTATGTCCTCCAAGTCGACAAACTCCAAGGTATCCGACGCTAGCGCCCAGCTGGCATGTTCGCGAAATCCGAGAACCTGCACCGGGGTGCCGTCGTCGCGGGCGATCTCCTCCAGCGGCGCCCGGAACGCCTGACCGTCGGCGGAGGCCACGATCAGCGCGGCCAGCCCCTCGCTGCGGCGCAGCGCGATGTGTTCGAGCATGTCGCTGTCGACGTCGCTGTCGTCGTCGATCTTGGGTTTGGCGAAGACCGCGAAACCCACGTTACGCAAGGCCTCCACCCAGGGACGCACAACATCGGCGCTACCAGGGGCGATGTTGGTGAAAACGGTGGCTTCGGGCTCCAGGGTGATGCCCGGAGGGGCATCCGGGTCGGCCTGAGAGACATCGGCGGTCCGGCTCAGCAGCCACCGGCCCAGCGCGTCGAACCGGGGGCGGTGCGCCGCGGTGGGCCGCCCGCCCAGGATCGCCCCGAGGCCCATGTCGAGGTTGGGGGCGTCCCACACCAGCAGCACCCGTCGGACGCCGCCGGTGGTCTCGGGCGCATCGGGGGCGTCGGTGTCGTGTTGGCCGGATTCGGGGGCCGCGGAGAGTTCGGTCACGCTCACGTCCGCTCCCAGACCAGTTCGGTGACCGCGCTTCCGGCCTCCCGGGCCTTGCCTTCGTACTTGGTGACCGGGCGGGACACCGAAATCGGCAGCGCGTCCTCCGGGGAGACCCTGCGCAGGCGGGGCTCGGCGTCACCGACCTCGGCGATCTGCTCGGCGTAGCCCGCGTGGTCGGTGGCGGCGTGCAGGATGCCGCCGGGCCGCAGCCGGTCGGCGATCAGCGCGACGGTGGCGGGCTGCAGCAGCCGGCGTTTGTGATGCCGGGCCTTGGGCCACGGGTCGGGGAAGAACACCCGCACGCCGGTCAGCGACCCGGGCCGGAACAGGTGTTCCAGCACGTCGACGCCGTCGCCGCGCACCAGGCGAATGTTGGTGACGCCGTGCCGGTCGATCGCGCTGAGCAACTGGGCCAGCCCCCGCCGGTAGACCTCCACGGCGACGACGTCGACAGCGGGCTCGGCCTGGGCCATCGCCAGCGTCGAGGTGCCGGTGCCGCAGCCGATCTCGCAGACCACCGGCGCGTGCCGGCCGAACCACGCGTCGGTGTCGAGCGGCTCCGCGACGGTGCCGGATTGGGCGCCGGATTGGGTGCCGGCTTCGGTGCCCACTTCGATGCCGGGTTCGTCCTCACCGCCCGACCAGCGGACCTGGGTGCCCAGCTGCGGCCACAGCCGCTCCCAGGTGGCCCGCTGGGAATCGGACAGCGTCGAGCGCCGGGACCGGAAGCTGGTGACCCGCGGGTAGCGGTGCGCGGGGGGCGACTCGGCGGCCAGCTCGGCCGGCTCGGCTCCACGATGCGCACACACCCGTACATCGTCGCCTATGTCCGCTGCCAGGCCCGCATCGTGGGGCATATTGATACCCAACAGTTGCCTTGGCCTGCGCCGGGGCGGACCGCCCGCGCGGGGGCTGTGGACGCGGGATCACGCCCGGCAGGGCCGGATGCCACGATGGCTGTCCATGGGTGGCCGCCAATGAGGGGACGGGGGGACCGGATCTTCGCCGACGCCGTGCTGGCCGGCGCGCGCGCGGCCGCAGAACCCGCGCGGTCGCGCCTGATCGCCCACGCGCGGGCGGTGTCCGCCCCGTTGTCCCTGGTCATCCGCGGTCGCCCGGGAGTGGGCCGGCACACCGTGGCCGCGGCGTTGCGAGCCGCCGGACTCGCCGCCGAGGTGAGCTGTGCTGGTCTCCACACCGGTCTCCACGCCGGTCCCCGTGCCGGGGCCGGTGACCTCGACGTGCTGGTACTCGCCGAGGTACCCAAACCGGAGGACCTCGCGGGCCCGCGGCCCACCCTGGCGGTTCTGGCCAAGGCGGATCTGGCCGGTCTGCGTCCCGACGGGCCGATGGCCGCGGCGCGGCGGCGGGCCGCGCAGGCATCGGCGCTTCTCGGTGTCCCGGTGATTCCGCTGGCCGCCCCGGCGGCGGTGGCCGGCTGCGACGACTCCGTCCTGGACGCCGACCTTCTGGACGCGTTGCGGGTATTCGTCGACGAGCCCGCCGACCTGGGCTCACCGGACGCCTTCGTGTCCGGCCCGCACCGGGTGCCGGTCGCGCTGCGCCGCCTGCTGCTGGCGACCCTGGATGTGTTCGGCATCGCCGAGTCGGTCGTGGCGTTGCGGACGGAGCCGGGGGCCGGCGCCGAGGCGGTGCGCCGGAGGTTGCGTGCGGTCAGCGGTATCGACGCCGTGGTCGGCCGCATCGAGGCGGCCGGGGCCGAGGCGCGCTACCGCCGTGTGCTGCAGGCCGTGGCCGGGATCGAGGAACTCGCCGCCGCGGCCACCGGAGTCACCGGGGCGGCGTCGGCGCGCGCGGCCGCGGAACTGCTCTGCGACCGGGATCTGGTGCTCGGCCGAATGGCCAGCGCCACCGAGGTCGTGCGGGCCGCCGGTTTCGTCATGAATCCTGTCATGGAACCCGTCACGGATCCCGCCGGTGGCGATCCGGGAGCGCACGTGCGGCGGGCCGTGCGCTGGCGGCGGTACGCCGCAGGCCCGGTGTCCGTGCTGCACCAGGCCTGCGGCAGCGATATCGCGCGGGGTTGCCTGCACCTGGCCGCCACGGTGGAAGGGGAGCGCCGATGAGCCGCGGCGAGATGCCCGAGGAGGTGCTGGAGAGGGCCGAACCGCTGGTGCGCACCCCGGCCGTGCGTCGCAGGGCGGCGGTTCTGGTCACCGGACCGTGGCTGGCGGGCAGTTCGAGTGTGGCCGCGGCGCTGCGCGAGCGGACCGGCGCCGAGGTGATCGAGGCGGACGAGCTGCGCCCCGGAGAATCGGCCGACATCGTCGTCTTCGTGGTGTCGGCCACCGCGCCGCTGACCGAATCCGACTGTGCAGTACTGGATTCGGCTGCGGCGCACACCGATGCCGTGGTGGCGGTGGTGTCCAAGATCGATCTGCACAAGGACTGGCGGGAGGTGTTGCGCGACAACCGATCCCGGCTGGCCGAGCACGCGCCACGCTACGCCGCGGTGCCCTGGGTGGGGGTGGCCGCGGCGCCGGACCTGGGTGTCGCACGCGTCGACGACCTGGCGCGGCAGGTCTCCGCACTGCGCGCCGACGCTGGCCTTGATCGACGTAATCACCTGCAATCGTGGATGTTTCGTCTTGATCAGGCGCTGAGTCGATACGACGCCGAGGCGGTGGGCGCCGGTCGCGAAGCGCATGCGACCACGCTGCGACGGGCCCGTGCCGAGGAGGCGCGACGGTCACGTGTGGACCGGTCCGAGCGCACGATCGCGCTGCGCAGTCAACTTCAGCAGGCGCGGGTGCAGTTGTCCTATTTCGCGCGCAGCCGGTGCGCCTCGGTACGCACCGAACTGCAGGAGGATGCCGCGGCCATGACCCGGGCCGCCCTGCCCGGGTTCGCGCCGTATGTGCGCGCGCGGGCCGGCGATGTGGTGGGCGAGGTCGACGACGGGGTCACCGAACATTTCGCCGACGTCGCCGCCCAGCTGGGGTTGCCGGTCGACTCCGCGGCCGGTCCGGGTGCTCCGCGGGCGCCGGAGGTCGGCGACCCGCCGCTGAGATCACACCGGGTCGAGAACCGGCTGATGCTGCTGTTGGGCGCCGGCTTCGGGCTGGGGGTGGCCTTGACGCTCAGCCGCCTGTTCACCGAGGTGGCGCCGGGCCTGGCGGTGGCCGGTGCGGTGCTGTGTGTGGTGCTGGGGGTGGCCGTCACGGTCTGGGTGGTGCGGATGCGGGGCCTGTTGCGTGACCGTGCGGTGCTGGACCGGTGGGTCGGCGAGGTCACGGTGGCCCTGCGGGCCTGCGTGGACCAGATCGTGGCCACCCGGGTCCTGGCCGCGGAGACGTCGCTGACGGCCGCGCTGGCCGCCGAGGCCGAGGAGTCGACACGGCGGGCCGAGGCCCGGGTCGCCGACATCGACGCGCAGCTGCGGGCCCATGCGATGGCCACGGCGCAGGCCGCGGCCGCGCGGGACCGGGCCGCCCCGGTGCTGCGGCGGGCGCTTGCGGTGGTCGGTGCCGCACTCACCGCCGGGACCCGGCCCGCGCGGGCGCGTGTCGATCCCGAGGACTGGGTCGATGCGGATGTCACGGCGGCCACGCCCACCGCCGCGGATCTACTGGCGTCGCGGGTGCCGGCCAGCGGCGGCCCGAACGATCCCGCGGCCGTTGTCCCGGTCGGTGTCGGCGCCGACGAGCCCGGCGCCCCTCCGGTGGTGGACGAGCCGGACCCGGATCCGGACCGGGCACTGGGCCAGGGCCTGGACCCGGAGCTGGACCCGGAGCTGGACCCGGAGCTGGACGGGGAGGCCGCCGACCTTCCACACGCTCCGAACGCTTCGCGCACGGTGAGCTGAGTCGCGGCCGGTCAATGCCAGTTCGAGGCCCATTCGAGGCCAATTCAAGCCGACTTATGCAAGTATTCACTTGCGTGTCACCGCCCCGCCGGCCTTTTGTCCATACATTCTGAATCGATGAACTCCGCAGATGGCGCGTTCTGAATCGTTCCTGTGAGTCAACGGACATACTGTTGAATTACCGCGGGTATCTCACCCGCGATAACCTCGTTGACAGGGACGTCACGATCTGTATCGCAGCGCCGGAATCTGTCAATGCGGATGGCGGCAGGCGGCGAGGGCAGGTGGGGCTGGCGTCCTGGGGGATGAACCCGAGCGATTGGCAGGAGAATTTCAATGACCTCAGCGACCATTCCGGGTCTGGATAGTGCACCGACCGACCATCAGGGCCTGCTCGCCTGGGTGCAAGAAGTGGCCGAGCTGACGCAGCCGGACCGCGTGGTGTTCGCTGACGGCTCGGACGAGGAGTATCAGCGGGTGTCCGACAAGCTGGTCGAGGCCGGCACGTTCGTGCGCCTGAACTCCGAGAAGCAGCCGGGTTCGTTCCTGGCCCAGTCCGATCCCTCCGACGTGGCCCGGGTGGAATCGCGGACCTTCATCTGCTCCGAGCGCGAGATCGACGCCGGGCCGACGAACAACTGGATGGCCCCCGCCGAGATGCGGACCATCATGACCGACCTCTACAAGGGGTCCATGCGCGGCCGCACCATGTACGTGATCCCGTTCTGCATGGGTCCGCTGGAAGCCGAGGACCCCAAGCTCGGTGTGGAGATCACCGACTCCGAGTACGTCGTGGTCTCCATGCGCATCATGACCCGGATGGGCAGTGCCGCCCTGGCGAAGATCGGCACCGACGGCTTCTTCGTCAAGGCGCTGCACTCGATCGGGGCGCCGCTGGAGCCCGGGCAGGCCGACGTGCCCTGGCCCTGCAACGACACCAAGTACATCACCCACTTCCCCGAGACCCGCGAGATCTGGAGCTACGGCTCCGGATACGGCGGTAACGCGCTGCTGGGCAAGAAGTGCTACTCGCTGCGCATCGCCTCGGCGATGGCCCGCGACGAGGGCTGGCTCGCCGAGCACATGCTGATCCTCAAGCTGATCTCTCCGGAGAACAACGCCTACTACGTCGCCGCGGCCTTCCCGTCGGCGTGCGGCAAGACCAACCTGGCGATGCTGCAGCCCACCCTGCCGGGCTGGCGCGCCGAGACCGTCGGCGACGACATCGCCTGGATGCGGTTCGGCAAGGACGGCCGGCTGTACGCCACCAACCCGGAGTTCGGGTTCTTCGGCGTGGCTCCGGGCACCAACTGGAGCTCCAACCCGAACGCCATGAAGACCATCGCCAAGGGCAACACCATCTTCACCAACGTCGCCAAGACCGACGACGACGACGTCTGGTGGGAGGGCCTCGAGGGTGACCCCGAGCACCTGATCGACTGGAAGGGCCACGACTGGACCCCCGAGTCCGGTGAGAAGGCCGCGCATCCGAACTCGCGCTACTGCACGCCCATCGCCCAGTGTCCGACGCTGGCCCCCGAGTGGGACGACCCGCAGGGCGTGCCGATCTCGGCGATCCTGTTCGGCGGCCGCCGCAAGACGACGGTTCCGCTGGTGACCCAGGCCCGTGACTGGCAGCACGGCGTGTTCATCGGGGCCACCCTGGGCAGCGAGCAGACCGCCGCCGCCGAGGGCAAGGTCGGCACGGTGCGCCGCGACCCGATGGCGATGCTGCCGTTCATCGGCTACAACGTCGGCGACTACATGCAGCACTGGATCGACACCGGCAAGAGCGCCGACGAGTCGAAGCTGCCGAAGGTGTTCTTCGTCAACTGGTTCCGCCGCGGCGAGGACGGCCGGTTCCTGTGGCCCGGCTTCGGTGAGAACAGCCGCGTGATGAAGTGGGTCATCGAGCGGGTCGAGCAGAAGGCCGGCGGCAAGACCACGCCGATCGGCATCGTCCCCACCGCCGACGACCTCGACCTGTCCGGACTGGACGTCGACGCGGCCGATGTCAACGCCGCGCTGGCGGTCGACCCGGCGGAGTGGCGCGACGAGCTGCCGCTGATCGAGGAGTGGTTCGAGTTCGTCGGCGAGAAGCTGCCGACCGGCATCAAGGACGAGTTCGACGCGCTCAAGCACCGGCTGGCCGAAACGGACTGACCGGACACCAGCGGCCTGCGGCCGCGCGAGACACACGAGACCCTCGGGCTCCCCAGCGGGCCCGGGGGTCTTTCTCGTCGCACGCATCGATCCCGCGGCCCCCGGGCGTCCGTGACACCTTGCGGGGATTGTGTAATGTTCAGGTCGTTCCGCACCCATCGTGTTGACACCTGTCAAACCGCGTCGCGTAAGGTCTTCACATGCAGATTCGCGAGCACGCCGGATCGGGTAAGCCGGCCGTCATCCTCCATCCGTCCGGCACCGTGGTGACCTTCGAGCAGATGGAAGCCCGTGCCAACCAACTGGCCCACTTCTTCCGCGGGCACGGCCTGGTCGAGGGTGACGCCGTGGCGATCCTGATGGAGAACAACGAGCACATCCACACCGTCATGTGGGCCGCGCGGCGCGCGGGTCTGTACTACGTGCCCATCAACACCCACCTTGCCCCCGCGGAGGCCGCCTACATCGTCGAGAACGCCGGCGCGAAGGCGATCATCGGCTCGGCGGAGCTGCGCAAGACGCTGGCCGACCTCGGCGAGCACCTGCCCTCCGGGCTGCCCGGCGTGCTGCTGTTCGCCGCCGGGGCCGACGAGCCCGACCTGCCCGGATGGCAGCGCTATCCCGAGTGCGTGGCCGACGAGCCGGTCACCCCGATCGCCGACGAGGTCGAGGGCGACCTGCTGCAGTACTCCTCGGGCACCACCGGCCGGCCCAAGGGCATCAAACGCCAGCTGCCGCACGTGCATCCCTGCGAGGCGCCCGGGATGATGTCGGCCCTGGTGGGGTTCTGGATGCACCCCGACGCGATCTACCTCAGCCCCGCGCCGCTGTACCACACCGCCCCGTCGGTGTGGTCGATGACGGTGCAGGCCGCGGGTATCCCGGTGGTGGTGCTGGAGAAGTTCGACCCGCAGGGCTGCCTGGAGGCCATCGAACGCCACCACGTCACCCACGGCCAGTTCGTGCCGGTGATGTTCACCCGGATGCTCAAACTGCCGCAGGCGGTGCGGGATTCATACGACCTGTCCAGCCTGCAGCGGGTAATGCACGCCGCGGCGCCGTGCCCGGTGGAGATCAAGAAGCAGATGATCGACTGGTGGGGGCCGATCGTCGACGAGTACTACGCGTCCTCCGAGGCCATCGGTTCGACCCTGATCACCGCCGAGGAGTGGCTGGAGCACCCCGGCTCGGTGGGCAAGCCGATGATGAGCACGCTCCACATTCTCGACGAGCAGGGCCGGGAACTGCCGCCCGGACAGGCCGGCGAGATCTACTTCGAGGGCGGCTTCGACTTCGAATACCTCAACGACCCGGAGAAGACCGCCTCGTCACGGGATGCTCGCGGCTGGAAAACGGTGGGGGACATCGGCTATCTCGACGACGAGGGGTACCTCTACCTCACCGACCGACGTCACCACATGATCATCTCCGGCGGGGTCAACATCTACCCGCAGGAGGCCGAGAACATGTTGGTGACCCATCCGAAGGTGATGGACGCCGCCGTGTTCGGAGTGCCCGACGAGGAGATGGGCCAGAGCGTCAAGGCCGTGGTGCAGACGGTCGACGAGGCCGACGCCACCGACGAGTTCGCCGACGAGCTGATGAGCTGGATGCGCGAGCGGCTCACGCACTACAAGTGCCCCCGCAGCATCTCCTTCGAGGCCCAACTGCCGCGCACCGACACCGGCAAGCTGTACAAGCAGAGCCTGGTCCAGAAGTACTCGAAGTAGTGACACAGCCCGGTTCCGTGCCGTTGCGGGTCGTCGATCTGGCCGATCCGCCGGATCTGGCCGCGACGGGTGCGCCCGACGCGGTCGTCGTCGCCACCGGCGACCCCACGGACCCGGCGGCCAGGCACTGGCTGCGGCACGCGACCTTCACCCTCACCGAGACCCCGTGCGCCGATCGCCGGGTCGTGGTCGTCCCGTCGGTCGCCGACGCGCTGGCCGCGTTGGGCGAGCGGGTCGGGACGTCTCCGATGGCCGCCCTGGTCTGCGACGACGTCCTGCGTGCGGTCGACACCGACGCCCCCTCGTTCACCGGCATCGTCACCGAGTCGCTGGCGTACTCGACGCTGCAGTCCGGCCCGGAGTTCGGCCGTTGGCTCGCCGCCCGGGGCCCCGCCGCCGTACCGCACAATCCCGCGCCGGTGGTGTCCCGCCGCGACGGCGACGTGCTGCACGTCCGGTTCAACAGCCCCCGCCGCCACAACGCCTTCTCCACCCCCGCGCGCGCGGAACTGCTTGCCGCGCTGTCGGTTGCCCAGCTGGACGGCTCGGTGTCCGGGGTGGTGCTCGGCGGCAACGGCCCGTCCTTCTGCAGCGGCGGTGATCTCGACGAGTTCGGGTCCTTCTCCGACCCGGCGGCGGCACATCTGGCGCGCACCCGGCACAGTCCCGCCCTGGTGCTCGACGCCCTGTCGGTGCGGCTCGGGCGCGGGCTGCGCGCCCAGGTGCACGGGCAGGTGCTGGGTAGCGGGCTGGAGATGGCCTCGTTCTGCGGCCATGTCCGTGCGGCCCCCGGTACCACCTTCGGGCTGCCCGAGCTGGCCCTGGGACTGATCCCCGGCGCCGGGGGCACCGTGAGCGTCACCCGCCGGATCGGGCGTTGGCGCACCGCGTATCTGGTGCTGTCCGGGCGCACCCTTGGTCCCGAGACGGCACTGGAGTGGGGGTTGGTGGACGAGATCGGCAGCCCGGATCCCAATTTTGAATCCAGTTTCGAATCCGGCGTTGACACCGCCGTCCCCCGCTGTGACGATACGTCCCTGTGACCGTGCAGACCGCTTCCGGGCCCTACTTCGACGACCTGTGCCAGGGCCAGGTGTTCGACTGGGCCCCATCGATGACGCTGACCTCCGGCGCCGCCGCCGTGCACCAGTCGATCCTGGGGGACCGGATGCGGTTGCCCCTGGATGCCACGCTCTCGCATGCGGTGACCGGCTCGGCCGACGCGCTGGCGCACCCGGGGCTGGTGTGTGATGTGGCGATCGGCCAGACCACCCTGGCGACCCAGCGGGTGCGGGCCAACCTGTTCTACCGGGGTCTGACCTTTCACCGGTTCCCGGTCCTGGGCGACACCCTGTACACCCGCACCGAGGTGGTGGGGCTCAAGCAGAACGCGGTCAAGCCGGAGCGGCCGCCGACCGGGCTGGCCGCCCTGCGGATGATCACCATCGACCAGGCCGACCGGCTCGTGCTCGACTTCTATCGGTGCGCCATGCTGCCGGTGCGCCCGGAGGCCGGGCCGACCGGCCACGCCGACGACCTGTCGGCCATCGGTACCGGGCTGGCCGATCCCGCCGATCCGACCGCCGAGTGGGACGCCGCGGCGTACCGGCGGCGGGTGCCCGGCCCGCACTTCGAACCGGGGCTGGCCGGTGTCACTCTGCAGAGCACCGGGGACGTGGTCAGCAGCGCACCCGAACTGGCCCGCCTGAGCCTCAACATCGCCGCCACCCACCACGATCGGCGCGTCGGTGGGCAGCGGCTGGTCTACGGCGGACACACCATCGGGCTGGCCGCCGCGCAGGCCAGCAGGCTGTTGCCCAACCTGGTGACGATCCTGGGCTGGGAATCCTGCGACCACACCGGGCCGGTGCACGAGGGCGACACCCTCTACAGCCGCCTGCACGTGGAGTCCGCCGAACCGACGGCACAGGGCGGTCGGCTCAGGCTGCGCTCGGAGGTGTTCGCCGTCGGGGACCCGGACAGGCAGGTGCTCGACTGGCGGTTCACCGCCGTGATGTTCTGATCGAGATGCCCGGGCTGGCGCTGACCGTCGAGATCCTGGAGCGCGCCGACGCGCTGGCTCGCTCCCTCGCGCCGGCGCCGGGCACCGGTGCCCCCGATGCGCTGGGTGCCCTCACCGGACGCGCGGCGCTGCTGGGTCTGTACTCGCGGGGCCCGGTCTCCGCCGGCGGAGGCACCCACCTGATGCGCACCGCCGACGGCTGGTCGGCGCTGACGCTGTCGCGTCCCGACGACGTCGAGGCGGTCCCGGCGCTGCTGGAGTGCGACCGCGTCGGGACCGACCCGTGGCCGGCCCTGCACCGCTGGGCGGCCACGCGGCCGGCGGCGGCGGTCACCGGACGCGCGGCGCTGCTGGGTCTGCCGGCGGCCACCCTGGGCGAGGCGGCACCCGATGAGCCCCTGATCACCGGCTGCGGACCCCGGGGGCAACCGCGGACGGTGGCCGGGCTGCTGGTGGTCGATCTGACCTCCATGTGGGCCGGACCGTGGTGCGCGCAGCTGCTGCATCGCGCCGGCGCCACCGTGGTGAAGGTCGAGAGCCCGTCGCGGCCCGACGGCACCCGGGCCGGCGAACCGTCCTTCTTCGACTGGATGAACAGTGGAAAGCTCTGTTACGGCGTCGATTTCGACCGAGATCGAGACGACCTTGCGGCGCTTCTCTCGGTCGCCGACGTGGTGCTGGAGGGGTCGCGACCGGCGGCGCTGCACCGGCGTGGGCTGGGCCCGTGCGACGTGGCCGCGCGGCCCGGCCGGGTGTGGACGCGGATCACCGGGCACGGCACCGTCGGCGACAACGCCGGGCGGGTCGCCTTCGGCGACGATGCCGCGGTGGCGGGCGGTCTCGTCGGGCACGACGACACCGGCTGCGTGTTTCTCGGCGACGCCATCGCCGATCCCCTGACCGGAATGGCCGCCGCGGAAGCCGTGGTCGATTCGCTGGGACGGGGCGGGGGCGAGCTGATCGAGATGTCGATGGCCGCCGTCGCCGCGGGATACGCCGCCGGCCCCGCGACGCCGATCGAGGTGGACCCGGTGCCGCCCGACACCGGTGCGGTGCCCGCCGGAGCACTGGGCTCGGCGAACCCGGTCGTGCACCGGCTGGTGGCCGAACGGCGCGGTGCCCCATGCTGATCCGCTCGGGTGTCCGCCTCGACGGCCGGACGGTCGACATCCGGGTGGAGGCGACCGTCGTGGAGGTCGGCGCCCGCCTGTCGGTGCGCCCGGGGGAGGAGGTGATCGACGCCCGCGGCAATCTCGTGTTGCCCGGACTGCACGATCATCATCTGCACCTGCGCTCCACCGCGGCCGCCCTGGCCTCGGTGCCGGTGGGGCCGCCGCGCGTGCGTGATCGCGGCGAGTTCGTCGCCGCGCTGCGCCGGGCGCGCCCCGATCCGGACGGCTGGATTCGTGCCGTCGGCTACCACGACAGTGTCGCCGGGGAACTGACCCGCCACATCCTCGACGCCGCCGCGCCCGAGAACCCGGTGCGGGTCCAGCACCGCAGCGGGGCGCTGTGGGTGCTCAACTCCGCCGCGCTGCGGCGGGTCGGTGCCGCCGACCACGCCGACGGCCGTTTCCTGCGCGGCGACCCGCTGCCGGAGCCGCCCCGCCGGGAGCCGTCGCTGGATGCGCTCGGCGAGCTCCTGGTGGCCCGCGGCGTCACCGGTGTCACCGACGCGACACCCGGTCAGGGTGCGCGCGATCTGGACGGGATCGCCGCGCAGCGGCGCTCGGGACGGTTCCGGCCGCGGGTGCACTGCCTGGCGCCGGCGGGGCTGAGCGCACCCGAGGGCCTTTCCGTGGGCCCCGCGAAGCGGATCCTCGACGACCACACCCTGAACCTCGCCGAACTGCAGGACTGGGTGGCCGCCAACCATGCCGAGGATCACCCGGTGGCCGTGCACTGCGTCACCGACGCCCAACTCGTCGTCGTCCTGGCGGCGCTGCAAGCTGTCGGCGCGCACCCCGGGGACCGGGTCGAGCACGCGGCGATGGTCCCCGACGACTGCGTCGAGGACCTGGCCGCTCTCGGGGTCACGGTGGTGACGCAGCCGAACTTCGTGGCCGAACGCGGTGACGAGTACCGCGCCGAGCTGCCCGCCGCGGAGCTCGACCGGCTCTGGCGGGTGGGCACGCTGGTGGCCGCGGGGGTGCGGGTGGCGCTGTCCACCGATGCCCCGTTCGGGGTGGCCGACCCGTGGGCGGCGATGCGTGCGGCGGTGCACCGGCGTTCCCCGTCGGGGGCACTCATCGGGCCGCGGGAACGGCTCTCGCCGGACGCGGCGCTGTCGATGTTCCTCGGCCGCGCCGACGACCCCGCCCGCGCGCGCACCCTGGCGCCGGGGGAGCCCGGCGATGTGTGCGTGCTGTCGGGTCCACCGGCGGCGGTGCTGGGCGAACTCGACGCCGGAATGGTGGCGGCGACGGTGGTCGGCGGTCGGGTCTGCTATCGGCGCTGAGGGCAGGCGGTTCGGTGCGGTCAGTGCGGGAGGTCCCGAAACGGGGTGTCCCGGAAGGGGTCGGGTTCCTTGGGCAGCCCGAGCACCCGTTCGCCGATGATGTTGCGCTGGATCTGGTCGGTGCCGCCGCCGATCGAGGTGAAATAGGCGTTGAGCGCGCGGAAGGTGACCGCGTCGCCGACCGGGTTGTCCGGTCCGGACAGCATCGTCTCGGCGCCGGCGATCTCGGTCTGAACCCGGGCCGTCTCGTGCAGCGTGCCCCGTTCCTCCTCCGTCGCTTGCGGTGTCATGGCCGGCGCGTCATTCCCCGAACGCCGACCGCAGGCTGGCGCATTGGCTCTCGAAGAACGACCGGGCCACCGCCGAACCCGGCCGGAGGCCGTCGAACCCGTGGAACGCCCCGGGAACCACCTCCACCTCGCAGGGCACGCCGGCCTCGGTGAGTCGTTGCGCGTAGGACAGATCCTCGTCGTGGAACAGGTCCATGGTCCCCACCCCGATCCAGGCCGGCGGCAGCCCCGCCAGGTCGGTACGTCGGGCCGGGACGGCGACATCCGGGTCGGCGGTACCGAGATAGGCCCGCCATCCGAAGGCGTTGCTGTGCCGGTCCCACAACCGGTACTCGCGACCGTCGTGGCGGGGGTCGGCGGCGCTGCGGTCGTCGAGCATCGGGTAGACCAGCAGCTGTCGCACCGGGGTCACGGCGGAACGCTCGCGCGCCAGGAAGGCCAGCGCGGCCGCGAGGCCACCGCCGGCGCTGGCGCCGCCGACGGCCACCCGGTCGGGGTCCACCGCGGGCAGGCCGGCCAGCCAGGTCAGCGCGGCGTGGCAGTCCTCGACGCCGGCCGGATAGGGATGCTCGGGGGCCAGCCGGTAGTCGACGGCGGCGACGGTCGCCCCGAGCTCGTCGGCGAAACGCCGGCACAGCCGGTCGTCCTGGGCCGCGGTGCCGATGAGATAGCCGCCGCCGTGGATCCACAACAGCGCCGGGCCCGGCTCGGTGCGCCCGGGCGGGCGGTGCAGCCGGACCCGGATCCCGTCGGCGGTGGTGAGCTGCTCGACGCCGGGGGGTTGCGGCAGCAGTCTCTGCAGATTCTGTGCGGCCCGCAACACGCTGAGAGAGCGGGGCCGGACCAGGACCTGCGGGGTGAACCGTGCGGCGGTGCGCAGTTCGGGGTGAATATCGGTGATGGCCATCACAGCGAGCCTAGGGCAGGGTGACCGTGGTCGCGGCGTCCCGCCCGGGCCGGCGGCTATCGTCGCGGAGTGGGCGTGCGGCGGGTACGCGGGATGCCTGGCGCCGGGACCCCCACATGCGGGTGGAGGCGGGGAAGATCCCGGAGAAGACCGGAGAAGGAGGCGGGGTGACGAAGTCGACGGGCCCGGGTGCGGAGCGGCTCGGGCGTCCCCGCCTGTTCGATGACGACACCGAGCGGCGGATGATCATGGACGCCGCGGTGCGGGTGATGGACCGAAACGGCTACACGGCGATGTCGGTCGCGGATGTGTTGGCCGAGGCCGCCCTGTCGACCAGCAGTTTCTACCGGCATTTCGCGTCCAAGGACGCGCTGGCCGAGGCGTTGATCCGCCGGGACGGCCGTTCGGCGAGGCGCTATCTGGAGCGGGCCGTCGGCGCGGCGGCCGACCCGCTGGCCGCGTTTCACGCCTGGCTGGACGCGCTGCTCGACTTGTTCTTCGCGCCCCGGCGAGCCGAACGGGTGGTGCTGTTCAGCGCGGCCGACGTGCTGGGCTCCAAGACCATGACCGAGGTGACCGAGGAGATGCGGTGGCTGCTGGCCGAGCCGGCGGTCGAGGTGCTGCGCGCCGGCCACCGTGCCGGGGTGCTGAATTCGCCTGCCCCCGAGGCCGATGCGGTGAGCCTGTTCGCTCTGGTGAGCCAGCTGGCGTGGTCCGAGCACGGGTACCGCGGGGACCGGGTGGGCACCCGCGCCCACGTGATGCGGTTCGCCGGTCCGGCCCTGCGGCTGTCACCCCAGCCGGGTCAATAGCATGCATCCCGAGACGGGGCCGCCCCCGTTGGACACCACCGCGACCTCGGGCGTCCCGCCGACCTGACGGGCGCCGCCCTCGCCGCGCAGCTGCAGCACCGCCTCGTGCAGGAATCCGTACCCGTGCAGGCGGCCCGCCGACAACTGGCCGCCGTGGGTGTTGACCGGCAATTCGCCGTCGAGTGCGATCCGGTGCCCGCCGTCGACGAACGGCCCGCTCTCGCCGTGGCCGCAGAACCCGAGTGCCTCCAGCCACGACATCGTCAGCCAGGAGAAGCCGTCGTAGAGTTCGGCGACGTCGACGTCGGTGGGCCGCAGGTCGGTGCGCGACCACATCTGTGCGGCCGAGGTCCGTGCGGGCATGGTCGTCAGGTCGTCCCACTGGTCCCAGGACGGGCGGCCGCGCAGCGCGGTGCCGACGGCCTCGATGCGCGCCACCGGATGGGCGACGGCCCGGGCGTGCTCGGAGAGCGAGACGACCAGCGCCGTGGAACCGTCCACCGGGACGTCGCAGTCGTAGAGCCGGAACGGGGTGGAGATCATCCGCGCGGCCAGGTAGTCCTCCATGGTCAGCGGGTCGCGGAAGACCGCCCTGTCGTTCAGTGCGGCGTTGCGCCGCGCGGTGAGCGCGATCTGGGCCAGTTGCCGTTCGGTGGTGCCGAATTCGTGGATGTGCCGGTTGGCGTACATGGCCAGCCAGTTGGCCGCGGAGTACGCGCGAAACGGCAGGGTCCACTGCATCACCCCCGTCGCGGTCACCCCGGTCGCACCGTCGCCGCCGAGGCCGATGCCGGGCCGTCCGCCCCGGCCCTGCGCGGTGGATTCGGTCACCGTCCGGTAGACCAGCACGTGGCGGGCCAGTCCCATCGAGACGGCCATCGCGGCGTTGATCACGGCCTGCAGCTGTGCCGGTCCCTCGGCGCCGCCGCTGTGCCAGTTCAGCTCCAGCCGCAGCGCATCCTGGACGGCGGGCGAGCCGGGGCCGCTGAACCCCGGATATCCGGCGATGCCGCCCGGATAGGTGGCCAGGCCGTCGATGTCGGCGACGGTCAGCCCGGCGTCGCCGATCGCCGCCAGTGCGGCGTCGACGGTGAGCGCGAGTTCGTCGCGGCCGAGCCGGCGGCCGATCTCCGACTGGCCGATGCCGGAGATGACCGCGCGGTTCTCCGGGGACCTCATGACGCCGCGGGACAAAACAGCGGCAGGTGGATCGGTTCGTGCCGCTCGAACGTCACCTCGAGTGGCATGCCGACGTGGACGTCGTCGGGGGAGACGCCGACGACGTTGGTCGTCAGCCGCAGTCCGGGTTGTTCGGGGAATTCGACGATGCCGATGACGTAGGGCCGGCTGTCGCCGTCCCAGGCCTGGTGGTTGACCGTGAACGAGTACAGCGTGGCGCGCCCGGACACGGGATGTGGCGACGCGTCGCGGCTCCCGCACCGGGGGCAGTACGGGGCGGGCGGGTGGATGTAGAACGTGCACGCCGTGCACCGCAGAAACCGCAGCGCCCCGTCGCGGCCCATGGTCCAGAAGAAGCCGGTGGGCCCGTCCGCCGGCGGCAGCACGCGCCTCGGTTCCGTCGGCATGGTGCGCTCCCTCCAGCCTCGTGGGCGGCAGTGCCCGAGACTTCAAAAATAGCATTTGAAAAATATGGTGCCTAATGGCACGCTGGTCACAGCGACGCGGCTGGGGGGACCGCGCCGCCGAGTGTGACGTCGACGACAACGTCGGTGAAGACGTCGGTGAAGACGGTCGGTGAAGACGTCGCTGAAGACGTCGGTGAGCCTGTCGAGGAGCCTGCAGTGGCGCACGAAACGCCGGCACCGCGAGAACCGCGTGCATCGTCGGCTGCATCCGGGTCGGTGACACCAGGGCCTTCGGTGACACCAGGGCCTTCGGCGACACTGTCCAACCCGCTGGGGCTGGCCGGGGACGAGGTGGGCACCAACCCCCACCCGATCTACGCGGGCCTGCGCGAGAACTCGCCGGTGCTGCACGTCGACGGGGTCGGCACCCTGGTCAGTTCGTGGGCGCTGGTCGACGAGGTGCTCGACGACGTGGGACTGTTCTCCTCGGCGTTGACCGCCGGCGACCTCAAGAATGAGCGCCCGTTGATCCCGCTGCAGATCGACCCGCCCGAGCACCGCAAGTTCCGGCGCATCCTCGACCCGCTGTTCTCGCCGAAACGGATGAAACAGCGTGAGGGTGACGTCGAGGATCTGGTCCATCGTCTGATCGACGGCTTCGCGGGATCGCCCGAAATCGACTTCGTCGCCGACTTCTCGGTGCCCTTTCCCAGCCAGGTGTTCCTGACGATGCTGGGGCTGCCCGTCGCCGAGCTCCCCCGCTTCCTGGCGATGAAGGACGGCATCATCAGGCCCGATGCCGTGGTGGGCAAGCCCTACGACCATCCCGAGGTCCAGGCGCACCAGCGTGCCACGGCCCGGTCGATCTACGACTACTTCGACGGGGTGATCGCCTCGCGCCGGGGCCAGGGTGGCGACGACCTGATGAGCCATTTCCTGAGCGCCGAGATCGACGGCGAACGGCTGAGTCACGACGACATCCTCGACATCTGCTTTCTGTTCCTGATCGCCGGTCTGGACACCGTGTCGGCCTCGCTGGACTGCTTCTTCAAGCATCTGATCGACAACCCGGCCCTGCGGCGGGCCATCACCGATGACCCGGACCTGGTCCCCGCGGTGGTCGAGGAGCTGCTGCGTTGGGAGACGCCGGTGATGGTGGTCCCGCGTGCGGCGACCCGCGACACGGTCCTGGGCGGCTGCCCGATCCGGACCGGTGAGCGGGTCCTGGTGATGCTCGGTGCGGCCAACACCGACGGCTCCGCCGAACCGGGCAACGAGTCTCCCGAGTTCTCCCGCAAGATCAAGCGCCACTTCGGTTTCGGTGGCGGACCCCACCGGTGTCTGGGGTCGCATCTGGCGCGTGTCGAACTGCAGATGGCCCTGCGGGTCTGGCACCGGCGCGTCCCCGACTACGCGCTGAAGCCGGGTGCCGAGCTGAGGTTCACCACCGGTGTCCGGGCCGCGCACGCCTTCCCGATGACCCTGGGCCCCGTGCTGCCCCGCGGATATCCGTGATCGAGGAACGCGGCGACGGCGGCGTGACATGGCTGACGGCCGACCGGCCGGATCGGTTGAACAGCTTCACCGCCGACGACTATCGGGACCTGCACCTGGCCCTGAGCCGGCTGAAGGCCGACCCGGCGACCCGTGTCGTGGTGCTGTCCGGCCGGGGACGGGCGTTCTCCGCGGGCGCGGACCGCTCACTGCTGTCCGACGTGCACGGCGAGGAGGACGGGCGGCGTGCGGGTGCCGAGTTCGACCGCCTCATCACGGTGCTGTCGGGTTTCGACAAGCCGCTTTTCGCGGCCGTGAACGGACTGGCGGTGGGCTTCGGGGCCACCCTGCTGCTGTTCTGCGACTTCGTGGTCGCAGCCGAGAGCGCCCGGCTGCGAATGCCGTTCACCAGTCTGGGGCTGGTACCGGAGGCCGGCAGCTCGGTGCTGCTGGCGTCGCGCATGCGCTGGGCCGACGCCATGTGGGCGGTGTTGTCCAGCGAGTGGCTCGACGCCCACGAGGCGGCGCGCGCCGGGCTGGTGTGGCGGGTGGCCCCCGACGGGGAGCTGGTCACCGTGGTCGCCGACTACGCGCGACGTGTCGCCGACCGGGACCCGTCCTCGGTGCGTGCGGCCAAGCGGTTGCTGACCGCCGGTCGTGCCGAGGCGGTCCGGGCCGGGCTGGTGCGCGAACTCGCCGAGATGACGGCCTTGTTCGGGCACCGCCGCTGAGTGTTCACCGGTCGGTCAGCAGCGCTTCGAAGGCGACCCGGTCTCCGCGGTAGAGCGACCGGACCACCTCGATCGGCGACCCCTCGATGTCCAGCGAGCGGCGGTGCAGGCGCAGCATCGGCATGGCGGTCGTGGTCTCCAGCAGGCCGGCCTCGCGCGGGGAGGCCAGCACCGTCTCGATGCGCTCGACCGCGGACCCGAACACCACGCCGGTGGCGCGGATGGCCGCGTACAGGGAGGTGGTGGGGTCGAACGTCGCGGTGAAGTCGCCGAATCGGTGCCGGGGCAGGAAGGTGCTCTCCAGCCCGATCCGCTGGCCGTCGGCCAGCAGCACCCGCTCCAGGTGCATGACGGTGGTGTCCTCGGCGACGTCGAGTGCCGCCGCCAGTTCGGCGCCGGCCGCGATGTCCTCCCAGTTGACCAGCAGCCGGCCCGGCTTGCGGCCCATGGTCAGCGCGCCCTCGGTGTATGACTTCAGCGAAAGCGGTTGGGTGAGTTTGGGTGTGGCGACCACGGTGCCCCGTCCGCGCCGTTCGATCCGGCCCTCGACCAGCAGTTCCTGCAGTGCCTGGCGGACGGTTTCGCGGGCGACGCCGAACCGGCCGGCCAGATCACGCTCCGACGGTAGGGGGTCACCCTCGACGAGATCGGCCAGCAGTTCGTCGACCGCCCGGCGGATCAGATGGGGTTTGGAGGTCCGGTCGGTCATGGCGACAGCTGTTGCCGCAGCACCCGTTCGGCGATCACCAGCACGTCGTCGATGGTAGCGCCGACGCCGCCGGGGTTCTTGGCGGCATCGTCGTAGCGCCGCAACCGAAGTGCATCCGGCCACCACGGGTGGCCGGTGAACGACGGATCGACGCCCGGGCCGCCCTGGGCCGCCAGCGACTGCGCCGAGGCCGCGGTCAGTTGCCCGCCGTAGCCGGGGTCGGTCGCGGCGAGGAACTGCTTGGCGGCCACGTGCGCGCCGGCCAGCCACCCGACCCGGGCGCCGAACCGGGGTGTGAGCCAGTCGCGGGCGGCGGTGTCGTGGTGGGTGTAGGCCCCGGGGTGGTCGGCAGCGTCCAGCAGCGGGCTGTGCCCGAGGTCATGTAGGGCGGCGGCGAGTACCAGTTCATCGTCGGCTCCGTCCTCGGCGGCGCGGGCCGCCGACTGCAGAGCGTGGTCGAGCTCGTCGACCGTCTCCTCGTCCCAGACGCCGCGCAGCGATTCCAGCAGGCGACGGGTTTCCTTGAGCACCAACACATCGTCAGTGTATCCCAATTGGTCTATACCAATTGTTTACCGGCTGTTCGGGCGCCCCACATCCGGCGGACGGCCGGCCGTAGGGATGGCTGGGAAAGGTGACTCGGCATGCGTGTGGTGATCGTCGGTGGCGGGGTCCTCGGGACCATGCACGCCGTGGAGGCGGTGCGGCGGGGCCACCGCGTCACCCAACTCGAACGCGAGTCCGAGGCGCGGGGTGCCACCGTGCGCAACTTCGGTCTGGTCTGGGTCTCCGGGCGTGCCGGCTTCGAGCTCACCCCCGCCCTGCGCGCCCGCGAACTCTGGGAACGGCTCGCCGCGGATGTTCCCGGGATCGGGTTCCGGCCGGCCGGATCGCTGACGCTGCTGGCCACACCCCGCGAGGTCGCCGTCGCCGAGGAGGTGGCCGCGCGTGCGGACGCCGCACGTCGCGGGTTCACCCTGCTGGACCCGGCCGGGGTCCGCGCCCTGAACCCCGCCCTGCGCGGGAAGTACCTTGCCGGACTGCACTGTTCACGCGACGCCGCCGTCGAGTCCAGGCAGGCGCTGCCGGCCGTCCGGGCACACCTCGCCGAAACCGGCCGCTACACGTTCGTGCCCGGGACCGAGGCGCGGACGGTCGACGGCCGCGGCGTGCGTGACGATCGCGGATTCCGCCACGACGCCGACCTGGTGTTGTTGTGCCCGGGGGCCGCTCACGGCGGCCTGATCCGGGAGATCGCCGGGGAACTGCCGGTGCGCCGCGTGCGGCTGCAGATGATGCAGACCGAGCCGCTGGGCGAGCCGCTGACCACCGCGATCGCCGACGGCGACAGTTTCCGTTACTACCCGGGCTTCGCCGGTGACGGCCTGGACGAACTGTGCCGCACCGAACCACAGCGGCCGGTAGCCGCCGAACACCGGATGCAGCTGCTGTGTGTGCAGCGGCTGCACGGCGGGCTGACCATCGGCGACACCCACGAATACGACGAGCCGTTCGCCTTCGACGTCACCGAGGCCCCCTACACCCACCTGGTGGACGTGGTCGAACAGTTCCTCGGGCGCCCGCTGCCCCCGGTGCGCCGGCGTTGGGCCGGCGTCTACAGCCAGTGCGTCGACCCGGGACAGCTGGTCTGCCGGCACTTCGCCGGCGACGGCGTCTGGGTTGTCACCGGGCCGGGCGGTCGCGGGATGACCCTGGCCCCGGCCATCGCCGAGGAAACCGCCGATCTGATCGGGCTCTGAACCGATCGACCCTGAACCGATCGACCCCGAACTGATCGACCCCGAACCGATCGACCCCGGAAGGGAGAGCACGTGTCCACGAAAGCGATCCAGGTGGCCGTCATCGACATGGCCGGCACCACGGTGGCCGACGACGGGCTGGTGGTCCGGGCGTTCGAACACGCCGCCACCGCTGCCGGGGTGCCGGAGAGCGGAGAACACCGCGAGCGTGCCCGCCGGTATGTCCTGGACACCATGGGGCAGTCCAAGATCGCGGTCTTCCGCGCGTTGTTCGAGACCGAGGATCTGGCCCAGCGGGCCAACCGGGCCTTCGAGCGGGCCTACGAGGACCTGATCGAGCAGGGTGGTGCGCGGCCCCTCGACGGTGCCGCCGACGCGATCACCCGGCTGCGTCAGGGTGGTGTTCGAGTCGCCCTGACAACGGGTTTCAGCGCGGTGACCCAGGAGAAGCTGCTCGCCGCCCTGGGCTGGCAGGCCCTGGCCGATCTCGTGCTCGCCCCCGGCGAGGGGGTCCGGGGCCGACCGTATCCGGACCTGATCCTCACCGCGCTGATGCGGCTGCAGGCCGACAGCGTGCACAACGTGGCCGCGCTCGGTGACACCAGCAGCGACGTCGACTGCGCACTGCGCGCCGGCGTGGCCATCGCCGGCGGAGCCCTGACCGGCGCGCACGACGAGGACCAGCTGCGTGCCGCCGGAGCCACCCACGTCTTCGGTTCGGTGTCCGACTTCGCCGACCTGATCCTCACCGACTGAGTGTCCGTACATCCGTCCGACCCATCCGAACGAAGAGAGGCCCGACCCATGAGATTCCGCAAGACCATCGCGGCCGCGGCGGCGGCCGCCCTGGCCGTCACCATGACCGCCTGCGGCGGCACCGGCTCCTCGGGCTCCGGTGACGGCGTCACCCTGACCGTCTACAGCGCCGACGGCCTGGCCACCTGGTACAAGGACCAGTTCGAGAAGTTCACCGCCGACACCGGCGTCAACGTCAACCTCGTCGAGGCGGGCTCCGGCGAGGTGGTGTCCCGGGTCGAGAAGGAGCAGTCCAACCCGCAGGCCGACCTGCTGGTGACCCTGCCGCCGTTCATCCAGAAGGCGCAGCAGAGCGACCTGCTGCAGCCCAGCGGCGCGGACACCAGCGGGATCCCCGACGACCAGATCGGTCCCGACACCAGCTTCGTGCCGATCGTCAACAACGCCCTGAGCTTCATCGCCAACCCCGGCGCCCAGCCGCAGCCCGTCACCTGGGACGACCTGCTCAAGCCCGAATTCAAGGGCAAGTTGCAGTATTCGACACCCGGCCAGGCCGGCGACGGCACCGCGGTGCTGGTGCTGCTGCAGCACCTGATGGGCGAACAGGGCGCCATGGACTACCTGGCCAAGCTGCAGGCCAACAATGTCGGGCCGTCGTCCTCGACGGGCAAGCTGCAGCCCAAGGTGAGCAATGGAGAGCTGCTGGTGGCCAACGGCGACGTGCAGATGAACCTGGGCTCGATCCGCGACGACGGCTCGACGTTCAACATCTTCATCCCCGAGACCGCCGACGGGAAGAAGGTCACCGTCTCGCTGCCCTATTTCGCCGGAGTGACCAAGGGCGCCCCGCACGCCGAGGAGGCCAAGAAGCTGCTGGCGTTCCTGATCTCCGAGGACGTGCAGAAGACCGTCGGCCCGGGCGCCCTGGGCATCCCGGTGCGCGAGGACCTGGTGTCGGCGTCGGAGAAGACCGCGGAGCCCAACACCCCCGCCGCGGTGCTTCAGGGCGTCGAGGTCTGGGTCCCGGACTGGAACGCCGTGCTGGCCGACCTGGACGCCAGCCTGGCCGCCTACCAGAAGGCCACCGGTAGCTGACATGGCCGAGACCGAGGTCCGCCCGGGTCCCGCCGGCGCCCGGCAGAGCCGTGCCGAGCGGGCCGGGCAGGCCGAAACCGCCACCCCCGCGATCACTTTCGATCGCGTGGGGGTGGCCTACGGCCGCGGCAGGAAGGTCACCCACGCGCTGGTGGACTTCAACCTGAGGGTGGCCGCCGGCGAGACGATCGCGCTGCTGGGCCCCAGCGGGTCCGGCAAGTCGACCGCGCTCAACGCCCTGGCCGGGTTCGTCCGTCCCACCTCGGGCAGCGTGCGGCTGGCCGGACGCGACGTCACCGACCTGCCGCCGGCCAAACGCGGTATCGGTGTGGTGCTGCAGTCCTATGCGCTGTTCCCGCACATGCGGGTCGCCGAGAACGTCGCCTTCGGGCTGCGGGCACGCCGGCTGCCCGGACGTGAGATCACCGCGCGGGTCGCCGAGGCGCTGGACATGGTGGGCATGTCGCAGTACGGAAAGCGGCTGCCGCGTGAGCTTTCCGGCGGCCAGCAGCAGCGGGTGGCGATCGCCCGCGCCCTGGCGATCCGGCCCAAGGTGCTGTTGTTGGACGAGCCGCTGGCCGCCCTGGACGCCCAGCTGCGCCAATCCATGCTCGCCGAGCTGCAGCGCCTCAAGGAGGCGCTGCCCGACACCGCGATGCTCTACGTCACCCACGACCAGTCCGAGGCGCTGGCCCTGGCCGACCGGATCGTGGTGATGAACAACGCCCGCATGATGGACGTCGGTGCCGCGGAGCACCTCTGGAAGCGGCCACCCTCCAGCTTCACCGCCGCGTTCCTGGGCGGGGCCAACCTCATACCGTGCACGGTGGGACGGGTGATCGGGACCTCGGCGCTGGTGACGGTGGGCGCCAAGACCGTCAGCGCCGAGGCCCCGCAACCCGCGGTCGGCAAGGCCGAGTGGACGCCCGGATCGCCGGCGTTGCTGTGCATCCGGCCCCATGCCCTGCGCATCGTCGGCCTCGGGGACCGCGACGCGGTGCGGGCCAAGGTCAACGCCGCGGTGTGGCGGGGCGCCACCACCAGGCTGGTGCTGTCGGTCACCGGTCTGCCCGACCGCCTGGTCGATATCGACGTCCCCGGCCACACCCAGGTCGAGGTCGGCGCCGAGGTGGGCCTGCGTCTGCCCGAACCGGCCGGTGTCCTGGTGGCGGAGGGCACATGACGGCCGTCCTGGACGAGCCCGCCGGCCCGGAGGCGCCCGACGCGCCGGCCACCCGGCCGGCGCCGCGCTCGCTGTCCTGGCTCTGGGCGCTCCCTCCGTTGCTGCTGGTGCTCGTCGCGGCGGTGTACCCGCTGGCGCGGATGCTGTTGGAGTCGACGAATGTCGAGGCCGGCGCCTCGACGTGGTCGCACTGGACCGACGTGCTGGAATCCGAGGCGTTTCGGCAGGCCCTGTGGCGCACCGTGATGATCGCGGTGTCCTCCACCGTCGGCTGCCTGATCTTGGGCACCTTCCTGGCCATCGTGCTGGCCTTCGTGCCGTTCCCGGGCTCGTCGCTGGCCGGACGGGTGATCGACACCGTGCTGGCGTTGCCGTCGTTCCTGATCACGCTGGCGTTCACGTTCCTCTACGGCACGGCCGGGGCCGTCAACGCGCTGATCTCGGGAATCACCGGCTCGTCCTCGCCGCTGCTGAACTTCCTCTACACCCCGTGGGGGGTGATCGCCGCCGAGATCACCTTCTTCACCCCGTTCGTGGTGCGCCCGCTGCTCGCCGCGTTCACCCTGCTGCCGCGCGCCCAGCTCGACGTCGCCGCCAGCCTGGGCGCCTCACCGTTTCGGGTGCTGCGCCAGGTGATCATGCCCGAGGCGTGGCCGGCGCTGATGGCCGGCGGCAGCCTGGTCCTGCTGCTGACGCTCAACGAATTCGGCATCGTGTTGTTCACCGGCGCCAAGGGCGTGATCACGCTGCCGGTGATGATCTACACCCGCGGCATCGTCACCTTCGATCTGCCGGGGGCCGCGGTGATCGCGACCGTGCAGGTCGCGCTGTCGCTGACGCTCTACATTGGCTACCGGATGCTGCTGAACCGGGTGGTGGCCGGACGGCAGGGACGTGAGAAGGGACTCGGCGATGCTGCTGTGGAGCGCCCGTAGCCGGTGGGCGGTGCTGGCGGTGTTCACGCTGGTCGTCGCGGTGGTGTTCGTCGCCCCGCTGGCCACCGTGGTGCTGGCCGGATCGGCCGGTTCGTGGACCGGCCCGCTGCCGTCGGGCCTGGGCTTCACCCGGTTCGGCACGGCGCTGTCGGGGGAGAACCTGGCCAGCCTGTCGGTGAGCCTGCAGACCGCGTTCATCGCCGGTGGCATCGCACTGGTCGTGGGTACCTGGGCGGCGCTGGCCGCCCGGGAGGTCCCGACGTGGCTCGGCCGCACCATCGACGCCGTGTTCCACCTGCCGATCGCGGTGCCCTCGGTGGCGATCGGCCTGGGACTGCTGATCGCGTTCAACGAGCGGCCGCTGCTGCTCGGCGGCACCCGCTGGATCGTGATCCTGGCGCATACCGTGCTGGTGCTGGCGTTCGCGTTCAGCTCGGTCTCGGCGGCCCTGGACCGGCTCGATCCGGCCTACCGGCAGGCCGCCGAATCGCTGGGTGCGGGTCCGGCGCGGGTGCTGCTGCGAGTCACCCTGCCGATGCTGTTGCCCGCGTTGGGGGCCGCCGCCGGCCTGGCGGTCGCGCTGTCGATGGGCGAGCTCGGGGCCACCGTCATGGTCTATCCGGCGACCTGGAAGACACTGCCGGTGGCGATCTTCGGCCTGACCGACCGTGGCCAGGCCCTGCAGGCCGCGGCGAGCACCACCGTGCTGTTGCTGGTGACACTGCTGGCGCTGCTGGTGCTGGGGCGGATCCGCGGTCGTGCCGCGCTGCGCTGACCGGCACCCGGCGTCGCACGACACGGAGTGAACAAATTCGTGAATCTGTAGCTACCGACCGGTAGGAAACGGGTACTCTCGCGCCATGCCGGATCAACCAGAAACCCGATATCCCGGCCCGTCGATCGCGGCGCGGGCGCGCTGGTTCCTCAACGCCGGCCCCTCGGACTACCTGCTGGCGGCCAGTGTGGCCTCGGCGTCGCTGCCGGTCATCGGCAGGCACCTGCAGCCCCTCGGCGGGCTGGCCGCCATGAGCATCTGGGGATGCCGGCAGGCTCCGGAGCTGCTGGCCTCGACGGCGAGATCCTGGCTCACCCCGGGCATGGGGGCGGTGCGCCGGCGCGAGCGCGACGAGACCGGCGCGGTGTCGGAGGCGGCGTTGCGCACAATCCTGTCCGCCGCCGATCTCGACGTGCAGTGGCCGGCCCCGGACCGCGCGGCACCGCTGCTGAGGATGTTCCAGCACCGCCGCCATCTGCACCGGTCCTCGGTGCGCTACGGCAGCGCGCCCAGCCAGGTTCTCGACGTCTGGCGCCGCGACGATCTCACCGGCCCCGCCCCGGTGATGGTCTTCGTCCCCGGCGGGGCCTGGGTGCACGGCAGCCGGATGCTGCAGGGCTACGCGCTGATGCACCATCTCGCCGAGCAGGGCTGGGTATGCCTGTCGGTCGAATACCGAGTGTCGCCGAATCATCGCTGGCCCCAACACATCACCGACGTCAAGGCGGCGATCGCCTGGGCCAGGGCCAATGTCGACCGCTTCGGCGGCGACCGCAACTTCGTCACGATCTCGGGGTGCTCGGCCGGCGGGCACATCGCGGCGCTGGCGGGGCTGACACCCAACGATCCGGAGTACCAGGGCGATCTGCCCGAGGGGTCGGACACCTCGGTGGACGCGGTCGTCGGCATCTACGGGCGCTACGACTGGGAGGACCGCTCCACCACCGAGCGCGAGCGTTTCGTCGACTTCCTGGAGCGCGTGGTGGTCAAGCGCCGGATCGACCGCCACCCGCACATCTTCCGCAACGCCTCACCGATCGCGCGGGTGCACGCCGACGCGCCACCGTTCCTGGTCATCCACGGCAGCGGTGACACCATCATTCCCGTCGCCCAGGCCCGCAGCTTCGTCGAAGCTCTGCGCTCACGGTCGCGGTCCATGGTCAGCTATATCGAATTGCCCGGTGCCGGACACGCTTTCGACATGACCGATGGCGCGCGCACCGGGGCGATGTCGACCGCGATCGGGGTGTTCCTCGACCACGTGAAACGGGCGCGGGCCACTCTGGCCAAAGAGGTCGTCTAGGCGCGCCCGGCTTGTACGCTCGCTCTGTGGGAGGTACAGGGTGAAGCGATTGACCGGATGGGATGCGTTTCTGCTCTACAGCGAGGCGCCCAATGTGCACATGCACACCCTCAAGATCGCGATCGTCGAACTGGTCGACCTCGGGGGGCGCGAGTTCGGTATCGAGGAGTTCCGCCGGGTCATCCACGGCCGGCTGCACAAGCTGGAACCCCTGCGCTACGAACTGGTCGACATCCCGATGAAGTTCCACCACCCGATGTGGAGGGAGAACTGCGAAGTCGACCTGGAGTACCACATCCGGCCGTTGACCCTCCCCGCGCCGGGGGGCCGGCGCGAACTCGACGACGCCATCGGGCGCATCGCCGGCACACCACTGGACCGCAGCAGGCCGCTGTGGGAGATGTACTTCATCGACGGACTGGCCGGCGGGCGCATCGCGGTGGTGAACAAGATCCACCACGCCCTGGCCGACGGGGTGGCCGCGGCGAATCTGCTGGCCCGCGGCATGGATCTGCAGTCGGCGCCCGACGCCGACGCCGACGACTATCTCACCGATCCGCCGCCCACCCGGGGCGCACTGGTCCGCGAGGCGTTCCGGGACCACTTCCGTCAGCTCGCCAAGGTGCCCTCGACGGTCCTCTACACCGCGCGCGGCATCAACCGGGTACGCCGCAGCACGCGCAAGCTCTCCCCGGAGCTGACCCGCCCCTTCACCCCGCCGCCCAGCTTCATGAACCACGTGCTGCCGCCCGAGCGCCGGTTCGCCACCGCGTCGCTGTCGCTGGCCGACATCAAGCAGACGAGCAGGCAGCTCGGGGTGTCCATCAACGACCTGGTGTTGGCGATGTGCGCGGGCGCACTGCGGAAACTGTTGTTGCACTACGACGGGAGGGCCGACCATCCGCTCCTGGCGTCGGTGCCGGTGAGCTTCGACTTCTCGCCGGAGCGGATCTCGGGCAACTTCTTCACCGGCGTGCTGATGCCGATCCCGGTGGACCTCGACACCCCGCTGGAACGCGTGCGGCGGGCCCACGACGACGCCGTGCTGGCCAAGGAGAGCAACAACCTGATCGGACCCGAGCTGGTCAGCAGGTGGTCCAACTACATGCCACCGGCGGCGATGGAGGCGCTGTTCCGGCGGCTGTCCAGCCATGAGGGCCAGAACAAGGTGCTCAACCTCAACATCTCCAACGTGCCCGGCCCCCGGGAGTACGGACGCGTCGGCGGCGCGCTGGTGACCGAGATCTACAGTGTGGGACCACTGACGGCCAGCAGCGGCCTGAACATCACCGTGTGGAGCTACGTCGACCAGCTGAACATCTCGGTGCTCGCCGACACCGACTCCGTTCGCGACGCCCACGAGGTCACCCGGGCGATGGTCGACGAGTTCATCGAGATTCGCAGGGCTGCGGGGCTTTCCCAGGAGCTCGCGCCCGTCGAGAAGGCGATGGCCCAGTAGCGTCCGATCAGGGGTGCCGAGCGTGCACCCAGGACAGGAAACGTTCGATGACCTCGGCGGTGTGGTGGCCGCGCGGAGAACCGAAGAAGTCGAACGCGTGCTGGGCGTGGGGGACCTCCGAATAGGCGACGACGTCGTCGGAGGCCGAGCGCAGCGCCTCGGCGAATGCGCGCCCCTCGGCGACCGGGATGAGCGAGTCGTCGCGACCGTGCAGCACGAAAAACGGTGGCGCACCGGGACCCACCCACGCGATCGGTGAGGCCTCGACGTAGGTCTGACGGTGCCGCGCGAACGGCAGCTTGGTGACGAAACGCTGCAGGAACGCCACGAACTCCCGCCGTCCGTCGCCGGCGGTGGAGAACCAGTCGTAGCGCCCGTACACCGGAACCGCCGCGGCCACCGTCGTGTCGGCGTCCTCGAAGCCCGGCTGGAACCGCGGATCGTTGGGGGTGAGGGCGGCCAGCGCGGCCAGGTGCCCGCCCGCGGACCCGCCGGTGATCGCGACGAAGTCGGGGTCGCCGCCGTACTCGGCGATGTGGTCCCTGACCCAGCTCAGCGCGCGCTTGACGTCGACGATGTGGTCCGGCCAGGTGTGCCGCGGGCTGACCCGGTAGGCGATCGACACACACACCCAGCCCTGTTCGGCGAGCCTGCTCATCAGCGGGTAGGCCTGCGGGCGGCGCATTCCGATGGACCAGGCCCCGCCGGGCACCTGCACCACCACCGGCGCCTTGGCGTCGTCGGGCAGGTCGCGGCGCCGCCAGATGTCGGCGAGGTTGGCCCGGCCGTGCGGACCGTACCGGACGGTGTCGGCCCTGCGCATGTAGCGCCGACGCGACCAGCCGGTGCGGAACACCCCGGCGCGGCGGCGGAACCGGCGGGTGTCGGCGACCGAGCGGTAGTCGGGGCCGAGCGCGTCGCGCAGCCCGGCCTCCAGGTGTGGTCCGCTGTGCAGGTTTTGCCAGGCGATCAGCCCCAACAGGGCCCATTGCGCACCGTGCACGCACAGCGCGGCCCGCCCCGCGGTGCCGCGGAAGTCGCCGCGCCACCCCCGGCGCGCGGCGTCGGCCGCCGAGACGGCGAACACCAGCGGCGAGAGCTCACTGGTGGGCCAGCCGAATGCGAACACCGGCATGCTGAGATAGCCCTGGCGGCCCAGCGGCCGCACCCCGTTGACGGCGTTGACCAACTCGGCGGCCGCGCGCAGCAGCGTGCGCCACCGCCGGTCAGACCCGGCCGGCACGGTCCTGCAGTTCCCGGCGTGCCACCTTGCCGGTGTTGTTGCGCGGCAGCTCGTCGACGACGGTGATCGACCGGGGCACCTTGTAGTTGGCCAGGTTCTCCCGGATGTGCTGCTTGAGCTCGTCGCTGCCGACCGCCGCCCCGGCGGCCGGCACCACGAACGCGGCCAGCCGCTGGCCGTACTCCTCGTCGTCGACGCCGATGACCGCGGCCTCGGCGACCGCCGGATGGGACACCAGCGTCTTCTCCACCTCGATCGGGTAGACGTTCTCCCCTCCGGAGACGATCATCTCGTCGTCGCGGCCGACGACGAACAGCCGTCCGTCGTCGTCGAAACGACCCAGATCGCCGGAGGCCATGAACCCCTCGTGGAACATCCTGTTCTGGCCGGAGGTGTAGCCGTCGAAACGTGCTCCGTTGCGGACGAAGATCTGCCCGATGCCACCGGGTGCGACCTCGTGCAGCGCGTCGTCGAGGATGCGCAGCTCGGTGCCGACGACCGGCCTGCCGGCGGTGTCGGGGGCCGCGCGCAGATCGGCGGGGGTGGCCGAGGCGATCATGCCGGCCTCGGTGGCGTTGTAGTTGTTGTAGATGATGTCGCCGAAGCGGTCCATGAACCGGATGACGACGTCGGGACGCATCCGCGACCCCGATGCGCTGGCGAACCGCAGCGACCGTCCGCTGTAGCGGGCGAGTACCTCCTCGGGCAGATCCATGATCCGGTCGAACATCACCGGAACGACGCACAATCCGTACGCCTCGTGCTCGTCGACGAGCGCCAGCGTGGCTTCCGGGTCGAATTTGCGGCGGGTGACCACCGTGCACGCCATCGACGCGGCGAACACCAGCTGGGAGAAACCCCACGCGTGGAACATCGGCGCGACCACCACGACGGTGGTCTCGGTGTGCCACGGGATTCGGTCGAGGATCATCCGCAGTTCGTTCACGCCTCCGCCGGAGTGCTTGGCGCCCTTGGGTGTACCGGTGGTTCCCGACGTCAGCAGAATCATCCTGCCCTTGCCCGCCGCACGTTCGGGACGGCGGCCGCGGTTGGCCTCGATCAGCTTCTGCACGGTGTGCCCGGGGCCGGCCGGATCCGAGGTCCAGCCGACGATCCGGACTGCCGTCGGGCGGTCGGTCAGGGCGCGGTCGACGATCGCGGAGAACTCGTCGTCGTAGATCACCGCGTCGACCCGCTCGCGCCCGACCACCTCGGCCAGCGCGGGACCCGCGAAGGAGGTGTTGAGCAGCAGTACGTCGGCGCCGATCCGGTCCGCGGCGACCAGGGACTCCACGAACCCGCGGTGGTTGCGGCACATGATCCCGATCGTGGCCGCCGGGCCGGTCAACTCCTGCAAGGCCGCGGCCAGGGCGTCGGCGCGCTCGTCGATCTGCTTGTAGGTGAGGGTCCCGAGTTCGTCGACGAGCGCGGGCCGGTCCGGGCAGCGTTGCGCCGACATCGCGAAACCCGAGGTGACGGAGAGCCCTTCGCGGCCGGCGGCCGCCATGATGCGCAGGTACCTGTCCGGGCGCAGCGGGGCGATCATGCCCGCCCGGGCCATGGTCGCCACCAGGGCGCCCGCACCGGTGAGCCGATCAAGCAGGGGGATCGCGGCCACGGTTCAGCCGATCACCGGCAGTCGGCGTTCCTTGGCCAGGTGGTTCAGCGCCCGTTGCATGACCCGACGAACATGGGAGTCCACCTCGTCGACGTCGGGGTCCTCGCCGAACTCCGCGGCGACGTCGATCGGTTCCAGCACCTGCATCACGATCTTCGTCGGCAGCGGAACGTTGACCGGGATGACGGCGGACAGCCCGAACGGGAAACCGATCGACAGCGGCAGGATCTTCGAGCGCAGCAGTTTGTCCAGCCGCAGCAGCTTGGCCAGGCCGGTGCCGCGCGACAGGTACAGCTGGGTCTCCTGGCCGCCGATCCCGACCATCGGCACGATCGGCACGCCGGCGCTCAGCGCCGCCTTGATGTAGCCGGTGCGGCCGCCGAAGTCGATCTTGTTGCGCGCCGTCGTGGGCCGGTACACGTCGTAGTCACCACCCGGGAACACCACGACGACCCCGCCCGAGCGCAGCGCCTCGTCGGCGTTTCGCGGGTTGGCCCTGATGAATCCGGTGCGCCGGAAGAACCCGGCCGTCGGTCCGGTCAGCAGCAGGTCGAAGCTGAGGGTGAACACGGGCCGCACGTAGCCGAAGTGCTCGTAGAAGTCGGTCGCGAAGACGGGGACGTCCATCGCGAACAGGCCGCCGGAATGGTTCGAGACCACCAGCGCGCCGCCGGCCGGTGGGAAGTTCTGCAGGCCGCGGACCTCGGAGCGGTGATAGCCCTTGGTGAGCAGGCGCACCAGCCCCATCACCTTCTCGGTCAGGCCGGGGTCCCACTTAGTGATCTCGCCGGGCGTGATCTCGGTATCGGTCGCGTCCACGGCACCCCTCCGATAAAATGGAACGTGTTCTAGTTTTGGATCGTACCGATGGGCCGGCCGGGGAGCCAGGCCTGGTCCCTGTCGGCCCTACCGTGCGGATTACGATATCCCCGTGAGCGAAGAAGCGACCGAACCCGAAGTCATCGTCGAGCAGCGCGACCGGATTCTGCTGATCACCATCAACCGCCCCAAGGCCAAGAATGCCGTCAACGCCGCGGTCAGCCGCGGGCTCGCCGACGCCATGGACCGTCTCGACGGAGATCCCGGTCTGTCGGTGGGCGTGCTGACCGGGGCGGGCGGATCGTTCTGCGCCGGGATGGACCTCAAGGCCTTCGCCCGCGGCGAGCGTGTCGACATCGAGGGCCGTGGTCTCGGATTCACCGAGAGCCCGCCGACCAAGCCGCTGATCGCGGCGGTGGAGGGTTTCGCACTCGCCGGCGGCACCGAGGTGGCGCTGGCCACCGACCTGATCGTGGCCGCCAACGACTCCGCCTTCGGCATCCCCGAGGTCAAGCGCGGCCTCGTCGCCGGCGGCGGTGGGCTGTTGCGGCTGCCGCAGCGCATCCCCTACGCGGTGGCGATGGAACTGGCGCTGACCGGTGAGAACCTCCCGGCCACCCGGGCCCATGCGCTGGGCATGGTCAATGTGCTTGCCGAGCCGGGCGGGGCGCTGGAGGCTGCGCTGGAGTTGGCCGGCAAGATCACCGCCAACGGGCCGCTGGCCGTGGCCGCGACCAAGCGGGTGATCGTGGAGTCGCGCGCGTGGTCGCCGGAGGAGATGTGGAAGAAGCAGATGGAGGTCCTCATCCCGGTGTTCACCTCCAACGACGCCAAAGAGGGTGCCATCGCATTCGCCGAGAAGCGGGCGCCCAAGTGGAGCGGCACGTAAACAACTTGACCTCGACCCCGGTTGAGGTACGACGATGTGGGCATGGCAGGACGCACCGCGGTGGATAGCCGGCCCGAGGACGGGCGGCTGAGCGACGCTCAGATCGCGCAGTACCTTCACCGCGTCGGCCATACCGGCCCGGTCGAGGCGACCGAGGTGGCGCTTCGGGCGCTGATCGCCGCCCACGGCTCCGCCATCGCCTTCGAGAACCTCGACCCGCTGATGGGTATCCCGGTCGCGGACCTCGGTGCGGAGGCGCTGTGCGACAAAATGGTTCGCCGCCGGCGCGGCGGGTACTGCTTCGAACACAACGGCCTGTTCGCCGGGGTCCTCGAGGGGTTCGGGTTCGGGGTGCAGTCGCTGACCGCGCGGGTGGTGTGGCAGAACCCCGCCGGTGTGGCGGAGCCGCCGACCGGGCTCACCCACCAGTTGCTCGCCGTGACCGTCCCGGGCACGCAGGACCGCCTGCTCGTCGATGTCGGCTTCGGTGGCCAGACGCTCACGTCGCCGATCCGGTTCGTGCCCGACGAGGTGCAGGCCACCCGCCACGAGCCCTACCGGCTCACCGTGCAACCCGACCGCTACGAGCACCGCTGGGTGCTGCACACCCTGATCGGTGACCGGTGGCGCCCGTTGTACACCTTCGCCGACCAGCCGCGGCCGCCGATCGATCTGCTCATGGGCAGCTGGTACGTCTCGACGCACCCGGACTCGATCTTCGTCCGGGGGCTCTCGGCGTCGCTGGTGACCGACGACGCCCGCTGGAATCTGCGCGGCCGCCACCTGTCGATCCACCACGTCGGCGGGCCCAGCGAGCAGGTCACCTTCGACAACGCCTCGCAGGTGCTCGACACGCTGATGCACCGGTTCGGTCTCGACGTCGGGGGGATCGGCGACGTGCACGCCCGGATCACCGAGGTCCTCGACAGCTGAGGGCCCCGAGGCGGTTCACCCGGGCGCGGCTCACCCCGACGTGGTTTCCTCCCGGCGCGGTTTCCTCCCCGGCGCGATTTCCTCCCCGGCGCACCGAGCGTGCACACAGATCGAGATCCATCCACAGCCATGGGTCCAGGCGCACATTCGGTGCGGGTGGAGCGTCGTAGGACGCCGGGATGGTGCGGGTATGGACCTTCCCTTCGTCGGCAGCGACGCCCTTGACCGGGGCCACGTCGCCAACAAACACCAACTACGGACGCGCTACCGAGCTCTCTTCCCCGACGTGTACCTGACGTCGGCGGTGCCGGTGCCCACGCTGCGGCAGCGCACGATGGCGGCATGGTTGTGGTCCGGGAGTTCCGGGGTGGTGGCCGGGCTTGCCGCCGCGGCCCTGCACGGCTCGAAGTGGGTCGACGACGACGAGCCGATCGAGCTCGTCTGCCGCAACGCCCGTACCCCGGCCGGCCTCGTGGCCAGGCGCGACACCCTGGCACCGGGCGAGGTGACGCGACTCGGGCGGATGCACGTGACCACGCCCGAGCGGACCGCGTTCGACCTCGCGCGGCTCAGAGCGGAGGCCGACGCGGTGGCCAGGCTCGATGCCCTGTGCAACGCCACCGGTCTGACCGTCGCCGGCGTGCGGAATCTGGCACGGAATCACCGTGGCGTTCGGGGCATCCGACGCGTGGGGCCGGTGCTCGACCTCGTCGATCCCGGTGCTCAATCACCGCGCGAGACGTGGTTGCGATTGCTGTTGCTGCGGGCGGGGTTTCCCAGTCCGCGCACACAGCTTCCGGTGTTTCACGGCGGCGGCCGGCGTCCGCGCTACTACCTCGACCTGGCGTGGGAGGAGGTGATGGTGGCGGCCGAGTACGACGGTGACCAGCACCGCGCGGACCGCGAACGCTACGGCGCCGACATCAAGCGGCTGGAGGCTCTGACGGCCATGGGGTGGACGATGATCAGGGTTGTCTCCGGTGACCGCCCCGCCGACATCGTCGATCGCGTCCGGGCCGCGTGGGCCGCACGGTCGACAACGGGCGCACCGAGCGTGCGCTGAGATCGACCTCGCGCGAACGGAACCGGTCTGGACGCACGTTCGGTGCGGAGTTCACCCCGGCGCAGGGGGCGTCAGGCGAACCCGCCGGTGTCGGTGCCGGTCAGCACATCCCACAGCGGCGCACCGCTGCGCGACAGGGCCACCCGCCCCAGTCGGCGGGCATAGCGGTCCGTGCCGCCGAACTCGTCGATCCAGGAGTGCGCGCGGTTGGTGGCCGACCACAGGGCATGCTCGATCGTGACACCGATGGCGCCGTGCAGCTGGTGAGCCGCCGTGGCCACACCGGGAACGACGCGTCCCAGCACGACCTTGGCCATCGTGACGGCGTAATCGGCCTGCGGGCTGGCGAATCCGTGGTCGGAGGCCGCGGCCACCGCCAGCGTGGTGGCCGCGCGACCGCGCTCGATCTCGCCGGCCATCTGGGCCAGCGAATGCTGCACGGCCTGGAACCTGCTCAGCGGCCGGCCGAACTGCACGCGTTCCCGTACATGGGCGACCGACAGCTCGGCGGCGCGGTCGAGGGCCCCGATGCACTGCACGCACCTGGCCCACGCCCCGCGGCGGGTGAACTCGCCGAGCACCGCCGCCCCGATCGGACGAAAGTCGTCGACGGCCAGGGCATAGCTGACCCCGTCGCGCGGCTCCCCGGCGACGTTGTACCCGTCGACGACGTCGAGATCGCCCGGGGAGGCACTCCCCACCAGTATCGCGTCATCGGTGCTGGCGACCAGTACGACGCGGCCGGCCGCCCGCGTCCACGGCACGTCACCGGCCGTACCGCGCAGGCGATCGCCGTCGCGCACCGCCGGGCCGACGGCCACGGTGAGCGGGCCGGCGCCGGGGACCCCGACACCCGCGGTACGGGCCAGCCACGCCGCCAGCACGTCGGTCTCGGCGATCGGTGCGGCGACGGCGTGATAGGCCAGCCCACGCAGCACCACCGCCGCCTCGCCCGGGCCCGCCTCCAGCTCGGGCGTCGTGGTCAGCCGGCTCAGCCCGGTCTCCTCCAGATTGGCCCAGGCCGCGGCGTCGAACTCCTCCGGCAGTCGCCGTTGCCCGACCCGCGCCTGAACCGACCGGGTGCCCAGATCCGCCACCAGCGACCGCAATTCGTCGAGGCCGTCGGATGATTCGGCGGCGAAGACCCCGCCGGAGAGCGCGCTCATCGGTTCCTTCCGCTCTTCGCGCAAGCGCTCATCGGTGTCTCCGGCTCTTCGCGCAAGCGCTCATCGCAACCCCATTCCCCGCGCCACCACGCCCCGCAACACCTCGTTGGTCCCGCCCCGCAACGTGAACATCGGCGAGTGCAGGCGCGAGGCCGTCAGCAGGAGCTTCAGCCGTGGGTAGGTGGGCCCGGCCGAATCGACGTAGTCGAGGAGGTCGGCGGCCAGCTGCACCGACTCCTGCTCGAAACGGGTGCCGAGGTCCTTGACCAGCGCCGCCTGGTTGGCCGCCGGCTCGCCCGCAGCCAGGGCGTGAGCCACCGACACCGAGAGCTGGCGCAGCGACACCAGCCGCGCCACCAGATGGCCGACGTCGGCCGCGGTGCGGTCATCGGGCGGTGTGCCCTCGGCCAGCGCACCGAGCAGCCCCAGCAGCAGCGGGGCCGTCGACAGGATCCGTTCCGGCCCGCTGCGCTCGTAGGACAGTTCGGCGGTGACCTGCCGCCAGCCGTCGCCGATCTCGCCGAGCACAGCGGAGTCGGCGACGACGACGTCGGTGAACGTGGTCTCGTTGAAGTGGTGTTCGCCGTCCATCGTGATGATCGGCTCGATGGTGACCCCCGCGGCATCGGTGGGAACCAGGAACTGGCTGAACCCCGCATGACGGTGTTCGGGGTCCGGGGGGCTGGTGCGTGCCAGCACCACGACCTGGTGAGCCAGGTGGGCTCCGCTGGTCCACACCTTGCGGCCGTTGAGCACCCACCCACCCTCGGTGCGCACCGCCCTGGTTGTCGCCGCGGCCAGGTCCGAGCCGGCCTGAGGCTCGCTCATCCCGATCGCCGAGAAGAACCGGCCCTCGGCGATGCGTGGCAGAATCCGGCTGCGCTGCTCCTCGGTGCCGTAGGCGAGCAACCCCGGAGCGACCTGGCGGTCGGCGAACCAGTGGGCCGCCACCGGAGCCCCGGCCAACAGCAGCTCCTCGGTGACCACGTAGCGGTGCAGGTGTCCCAGCCCGTGCCCGCCGTACCTCTGGGGAATGGTCAGGCCCAGGAATCCGGCGTCGCCGAGCCGGGCGCTGAACTGCGGGTCGGCGCCGCACAGCCAGGAGTCGACGGCGGGTTCCCAGCCGTGCCGTGCGCGGTCGGCCTCGAGGAACCGGCGAATCGACGTCCGCAGCGACGCCAGCTCGGGTTCGTTGACGCACAAGGCGTCGAAGCCTTCGGGCACCGGTCTAGTATGGCGTGCCGGATTTCTGGCCGGATGAGGCAACCGAGCGGTGGGGAGGATCTCGATGCCGACCATCTACTACACGGCCTCCAGCATCGACGGGTTCATCGTCGACGACGACGCCAGCCTGGACTGGCTGACCTCCCGCGAGATCGACCCCGGCGGGCCCTTCGGATACCAGGCCTTCGCCGCCGGCGTCGGAGCGCTCGTGATGGGCGCCACCACCTACGAGTGGCTGGTCCGCCATCAGCCCGGTGCATGGATGTACTCGCAGCCGTCCTGGGTTCTCACCCACCGCCCGGAGATCATCGCCGACGGGCATCCGGTGCACACCTTCGCCGGCGACCCGGTGGAGTTACATCCCCGCTTGGTGGCGGCGGCCGGCGACCGCGACGTGTGGGTGGTCGGTGGGGGGCGGGTGGCGGCCCAGTTCGCCGCGGCCAACCTGATCGACGAGATGATCGTGGCGTATGCGCCGTGCACGTTGGGGTCGGGCGCGGCGCTCCTGCCCGCCCGCACGGAGTGGCAACTCGCCGAGACCGGACGCAACGGCGATTTCCCGTGTGCCCGCTGGATCCGGCCGGGAGCCCCGGTGGCGCCGCCCCGATAGGGGTCGTTACAGTGCCTGGTAACGTCGTTCCGCACCAGGATTGAGGCTCGATGAGCATTTCGCTACTGCTTGAGATGGCGGTTTCGGGTAATCCCGACCGTCCCGCGGTGGTCTCGGGTGATGTCCGTTTGACCGCCCAGGAGCTGTCGGATCTCGCCGACGGCGCCGCGGGGGTGATCGCTGCCTCGGGCTGCGATCACGTCGCCTACGTCGGCGCCGGCGGCGCCATGCTGCCGCTGTTGCTGTTCGGCTCGGCCCGCGCGGCGCGCCCGTTCACACCGATCAACTACCGGCTCTCGGCCGAGGGCATCCAGACGCTGATCGAGCGGCTGCCCGGCGCGCTGGTGGTTGTCGACGCCCGCTACCGGGACATGATCGGCGCGGCGGGCAAGCAGGTGATGGGCTCCGATGAGTTCCTGGCCGCGGCGCGCGAGTCCGAACCCGCCGCGGAGTTCCCGGATCCCGACGAGGTCGCCGTCGTGCTGTTCACCTCGGGCACGACCTCGGCGCCAAAGGCCGTCGAACTCACCCACAACAACCTGACCAGCTACATCACCTCCACCGTCGAGTTCGACGGCGCCGAGCCCGACGACGCGGCACTGATCTGCGTGCCGCCCTACCACATCGCCGGGGTCAGCGCGGCGCTGTCGAACCTGTACGCGGGCCGCAAGATGGTCTACCTACCCAACTTCGACGCCGCCGAATGGGTCCGGCTGGTGTCCGACGAACGCGTGACCACGGCCACCGTCGTCCCGACCATGCTCGACCGCATCGTCAAGGTGCTCGAGGCCGAGCGCCACGACCTGCCGACCCTGCGCAACCTGGCCTACGGCGGGTCCAAGGTGGGGCTGCCGCTGGTGCGCAAGGCGCTGGAGCTGCTGCCGCACGTGGGCTTCGTCAACGCCTACGGGCTGACCGAGACGTCATCGACGATCGCCGTGCTCACCCCCGACGACCACCGTGAGGCCCACGGCCACGACGACGAGAAGGTCGCGCGCCGGCTCGGTTCGGTGGGCCAGCCGGTGGCCGGGATCGAGGTGCAGATTCGCAACGACGCCGGCGAGGTGCTCGGTGCCGGCGAGGTCGGCGAGTTGTTCGTGCGCGGCGACCAGGTCTCCGGGCGCTACACCGGGATCGGGTCGGTGCTCGACGAGCACGGCTGGTTCCCGACCCGCGACATCGCCATGCTCGACGAGGACGGCTACCTGTTCCTCGGCGGGCGCTCCGACGACACCATCATCCGCGGTGGCGAGAACATCGCGCCGGCCGAGCTCGAGGACGTGCTGGTCGAGCACCCGCACGTGCACGAGGTTGCCGTGGTCGGCGCCGAGGACGCCGAGTGGGGGCAGGCTATCGTGGCCGTGGTGGTGCCGGTCGCGGGTATCGACCCCGACCCCGAGGAGCTTCGCGAGCACGTCCGCAAGAGCCTGCGCGGCTCGCGGACCCCCGACCGGGTGGTCTTCCGGGAGGAACTTCCGACCAATGCCACGGGCAAGGTGCTGCGACGTGAGATCGTCGCCAGCCTGAACGACGACAACACCTCCAAGTGAGCCGAGAGCGCTAAGGACAACCGATGATCAAGAACGGCACCCGACTGCAGAGCCAGGTCGACGACACCCAGGTGATCGTCGTCAAGACCGCCGATTCCCTCGACGAGCTGCGCTGCGGTGGCACCCCGATGGTGCCGCTGGATGCGGACAAGACCCCGGCCGACATCGACCCGAAGTTTGCCGAGGGCACGGTGATGGGCAAGCGGTACGTCGATGACGGCGGCGCCGAGCTGCTGGTGACCAAGGCCGGCCAGGGCACCCTGAGCGTCGGTGCGACCCCGATGAGCCTCAAGGAAGCCAAACCGCTGCCCGCCAGCGACTGATTCCCGTTAGGCTGTCCGCAGTCTAACGAGGAGGTTTCGTCTTGGGGCACTACAAGAGCAACGTTCGTGACCTCGAGTTCAACCTCTTCGAGATGCTCGGACTCGAGAAGGCCCTGGCCGGTGGACAGTTCGGTGAACTCGACGGTGAGACCGTCCGCGAGATGCTCGCCGAGGCCGCCCGCCAGGCCGAGGGGCCGGTCGCCGAGGCGTTTGCCGAATCCGACAGACATCCACCGAGTTTCGATCCGAACACCCATACCGTCACCCTCGGTGAGCCGTTCAAGGCCGCACTGCGGGCCTGGCAGCACGGTGAGTGGTTCCGGATCGGGCTGCACGAGGCGGTGGGCGGGGTCCCCGCGCCGAAGATGGTCGCGTGGGCGATCAGCGAGCTGGGCCTGGGCGCCAATCCCGCGGCGTTCCTGTACCTGACCGGCCCGGTCCTGGCCGACGTGCTCTACGGCCTGGGCAACGAGCAGCAGCGGCACTGGGCCACCCTGGCCGTCGACCGCAATTGGGGCGCCACCATGGTGCTGACCGAGCCCGACGCCGGCTCCGACGTCGGCTCCATGCGCACCCGCGCGACACCGCAGGCCGACGGCACCTGGCACATCGAGGGCGTCAAGCGTTTCATCACCAACGGTGACACCGACGACCTGTTCGAGAACATCCTGCACATGGTCCTGGCCCGGCCCGACGGTGCGGGGCCGGGCACCAAGGGGCTGAGCCTGTTCCTGGTTCCGCAGTACCTGCCGGATCCGGTCAGCGGTGAACCCGGGGCCCGCAACGGGGTGTTCGTGACGGGTCTGGAGCACAAGATGGGGCTCAAGGCCTCGGCCACCACCGAGCTGACGTTCGGGGGCCACGGTGTGCCCGCGACGGGCTGGCTGGTCGGCGACGTGCACGACGGCATCGCGCAGATGTTCCGGATCATCGAGTACGCGCGGATGATGGTCGGCACCAAGGCGATCGCCACGCTGTCGACCGGCTACCTCAACGCCCTGGAGTACGCCAGGACCCGCGTGCAGGGTGCGGACCTGACGCGGATGACCGACAAGACCGCGCCGCGGGTGACGATCATCCACCACCCCGATGTGCGCCGGTCGCTGATGACCCAGAAGGCCTACGCCGAGGGCCTGCGCGCGCTGTACCTGTACACCGCCGCCCACCGCGACCCGAGCGTGGCCCAGATCGTCTCGGGTGCCGACGAATCGATGGCCGCGCGCGTCAACGATCTACTGCTGCCGCTGGTCAAGGGGGTGGGCTCCGAACGTGCCTATGCGTGCCTGACCGAGTCGCTGCAGACCTTCGGTGGGTCCGGGTTCCTGCAGGACTACCCGATCGAGCAGTACATCCGCGACGCCAAGATCGACAGCCTCTACGAGGGCACCACCGCCATCCAGTCGATGGACTTCTTCTTCCGCAAGATCGTCCGCGACCAGGGAGCCGCGCTGTGGCACGTGGTCGGGCGGATCGAGGAGTTCCTCGCCGCGCCCAACCCCCGGCCGGAACTGGCCGACGGTCGCGCGGCGCTGTCGACGGCCCTCGATGACGTCAGGGCGATGGCGGAGGCCCTGATCCGGTACCTGATGAGCTCTCAGGAACAGCCGCGGGAGGGCTACCGGGTGGGCCTGGAGTCGGTGTCGTTCCTGTTGGCCGTCGGCGATCTGCTGATCGGCTGGCTTCTGCTCTGGCAGGCCGACACCGCGCTGGCCGCCCTCGACGACGATCCCGGTACCGGCGACCGTGGCTTCTACGAGGGCAAGGTCGGCGTCGCGCTGTTCTTCGCCCACCGGATGCTGCCGCTGCTGAGCGCCCGGCGCCGGATCGCCGAGACCGCCGACCTGACCGTCATGGACCTGTCCGACCGGGCGTTCTAGCCACGAAGCGCCCGGTCGGGGGTCGGCTCAGCCGACCTCGATAACCATGGCCGCGCCCATGCCGCCGCCGGCGCACATCGACACCACGCCCAACCCGCCGCCGCGGCGGCGCAGTTCGTACACCGCCGAGGTCACCATGCGAGCCCCGGTGGCCGCGATCGGGTGCCCCAGGCTGATCCCCGATCCGTAGACGTTGACGAGCTCCTCGTCGAGGCCCAGCTGGCGCGCGCAGGCCACGGCCTGGGCGGCGAAGGCCTCGTTGATCTCGAACAGCGCCACGTCCTCGATCTTGCGGCCGGCCAGTTCCAGCGCCTTCGGGATGGCCAGGATCGGTCCGCTGCCGGTGCGCTTCGGCGGAACACCCACCTGCGCCCACGACAGGACGTTGGCCAGCACGTTCTGTCCGGTGTCCGGGCGGGCCAGCGCCACGACCGCGGCGGCGTCGTTGGTGCCCGACGAGTTGCCGGCGGTGACGGAGAAGCCCTCGATCTCGGGGTGCAGGATCTTCAGCCCGGCCAGCGTCTCCATCGAGGTATCCCGGCGCGGATGCTCGTCCTCGCTGAACGTGATGGTCGAGCCATCGGCCTGCGGCACCTGGATCGGCACGATCTCGTCGACGAAGGACCCGGCGTCGATGGCCTTGACCGCGCGCTGGTGGCTGCGCAGCGCCCAGGCGTCCTGATCCTCGCGGGTGATGCCATATTCGGTGGCCGCGTTGTGGGCGACGGTGATGGACATGTCGAACGGCGGGGCCTCGGCGCTGGGCGGATTCGACATCGGCGCCCACCGCTCGTAGTCGTCGGCCTCCTTGCCCGTGGTGAACGGCTTGCGCTTCAGGAACTGGGGCATCATCGACAGCGACTCCATGCCGCCGGCCAGCACCGCGCTGCTCATCCCCGAGGCGATCTCGGCGGCGCCGACCGCGATCGCGGACAGGCTGGACGCGCACTGCCGGTTGACCGCCAGGCCCGGGATGCTGTCCATACCCAGATCGACGGCGATGTAGCGCGCGCTGTCGCCGCCGCCCTGCAGGCTCTCGGCCAGCACCAGATCCTCGAACTGGCCGGCGTCCAGGCCGGACCGCTCGACGGCCGCCGACACGATCGGCTTGGTGAACTCGATCGGTGCCATGTTGGCCAGCGTGCCCTTGCGCGCGGTGCCGATCGGGGTGCGTGCGGCCGCGATGATCGCGGCCTTGCTGCTGCTAGCCATCTGCTTCTCCCGAGAATTCGATTTACGTATTGTGAGAATAGTGTAACGCTCACCGCAGTCTAGCTCCGATGACGGACGGGCGGAATCGGGCACCCGAGTGGGCCCCGTGCCACGCCCGCGGCGCGCATCGACATCGCTTCCGGCGGCGGTCATCCGGTCCCGCCGCCGGGCAGCCGGACGCCGGACCGCCGGACGCCGGGCAGCCCGGCGTCCGGCGGCGTCAGGACGGTGTCAGGACGGTGTCACAGTTCGGGGGAGTACCCGAACGGCAGCAGGATGCTCTTGGGCTCGCAGTAGGCCTCGATGCCCTCCGGCCCGTTCTCGCGGCCAATCCCGGAGTTCTTGAAGCCGCCGAACGGTGAACCCGGATCGAACGCGTACATGTTCACCCCGTAGGTGCCGGTGCGGATCTTCGAGGCGATCTCGATGGCCTTGGCGTTGTCGGTGGTGTAGACGCTGCCGGCCAGCCCGTAGACCGAGTCGTTGGCGATGCGCACCGCGTCGTCCTCGGTGTCGTAGGGGATCACCACCAGCACCGGCCCGAAGATCTCCTCCTGGGCGATCGTCATCGAGTTGTCCACGTCGGCGAACACCGTGGGCTGCACGAACCACCCGGAGTCCAGGCCGTCGGGACGGCCGCCGCCGGCCACGACGCGCGCGCCCTCCTCGAGGCCCTTCTTGATGTAGCCCTCGACCCGGTCGCGCTGCTTCTCGCTGATCAGCGGGCCGATCGCGGCGGCCGGGTCATCCGGCAGGCCCACCGGCATCGCCGACACCGCCGCGGCCAGCTTCTCGACGATCTCGTCGTAGCGGGAGCGGGGCGCCAGGATCCGGGTCTGCCCGACACAGGCCTGCCCGCAGTTCATCAGCCCGGAGAACACCAGCATCGGCAGGGTGGAGTCGACGTCGGCGTCCTCGAGGATGATCGCCGCGGACTTGCCGCCCAGCTCCAGCGTGCACGGCTTGAGCTTCTCGGCGGCGATCTTGCCGATCTCCTTGCCGACCGCGCTGGACCCGGTGAAGGTGAACTTGTCCAGCTCCGGGTTGGCGGTCAGCGCCCGGCCGGTCTCCGGCCCGCCGGGGACCACCGAGAGCACCCCCTCGGGCAGGCCGGCCTCGGCGAAGACCTCGGCGAACAGGTTCGTCGTCAGCGGGGTCTCGGCGGCCGGCTTGAGCACCACGGTGCACCCGGCCAGCAGAGCCGGGCCCAGCTTGTTGCAGGCCAGGAAGAACGGCACGTTCCAGGCGATGACGGCGCCGACCACGCCCACCGGCTCGCGGACCACCAGGGTCTGGCCGTAGATGCCGTCGCGCACCTCTTTCCAGGTGAACTTGTCGGCGGCGCCGGCGTAGTACTGCAACCCCGAGAGCCCGGCGCCGAACTGCATCATGTCGACGACCGTCGCCGGCTGGCCCGTCTCCAGGGTCAGGAGCTGCTTGAACTCCTCGGCGCGCTGTTCGACCAGCGAGACGACCCTGGCGAGCACCGCCTGGCGCTCCTGCGGAGTCATCCGTGGCCACGGGCCCTCGTCGAAGGCCTTGCGCGCCGCCGCGCACGCCGCGTCCACATCGGCCTGCGCGGCCACCGGCACCTGACCGACCTTCTCGCCGGTGGCCGGCGAGAACACCTCGATGACCTCCGACGTCGACGGCGCCACCCACTTGCCACCGATGAAGAGTCTGTCGTATTCGGTCTTGGCCGCCGTGGCTGTGCTCTGCGTCATAGGCGCCACAGTACCGACAAAACGGCGCAACGAGAACCTGTTGCAGTTCGGCCACTCAGCGGGGCTGCAGGACGAGCACCAGATTGCTCACCAGCAACTCCCGCACCCCTCGCGCCGAGGTCATCCACCACGCCCATCGGGGGTGGTAGCGGGGAAAAGCCGCCACCAGCGCGCCGGTCTCGGCCGCCCACGTCAGGCCGTCCCGGACCGAGACGGCGAAAAGTGACGATCCGTAGTCGTTCTTGGGTCGATGACCGTGTTTACGGGTGTAGCGCGCGGCCGCCCGCTCCCCGCCCAGATAGTGGGTCAGTCCCATCTCATGGCCCCCGAACGGGCCCAGCCACACGGTGTAGGACAGGATTGCCAGCCCGCCGGGGCGGGTCACCCGCAGCATCTCGGCGCCCAACTGCCAGGGCCGGGCCACGTGCTCGGCCACATTCGACGACAGGCAGATGTCGACGCTGGCGTCGGCGAAGGGCAGCGCCAGTCCCGAGGCGCGCACGAAGGCGCCGCGCCCGCGGCCCGAGGCGCCCGGCGCGGCGTGCATCTCGCGGGGATCGGGCTCCACACCGAGGTAGGTGACATCCCGCGCGGCGAACGCCTCGGCGAAGTAGCCGGGCCCGCCGCCGACGTCGAGCAGCACGGCCCCCGCCGGGGAACCGCCGTGGGCCCCCCGCCACAGGTCGGCGACCATCGTCGCGGTGTCCTCGGCGAGCGCGCCGTAGAACCGGGCCGGGTCGGTCTGCTCGAACCGGAACTCCGAGAGCAGGCGCACCGAGCGGTGCAGTGTCGCCCGGCGGGCGAAGACATCGGTGACGGCCACCGGGCTCACCCTAGTTACGCTGGACCCGATGTCCGACCCGCTGTCTTCTGCCCCCGTGCGCTCGGTGCTCATGCTGTGCTGGCGTGACACCGGCCATCCGCAGGGCGGCGGCAGCGAAACCTACCTGCAGCGGGTCGGTGCCCGGTTGGCCACCGACGGCGTGCGGGTCACGCTGCGCACCGCCCGGTATCCGGGTGCGCCGCGCCGGGACGTGGTCGACGGTGTCCGGGTCAGCCGCGGGGGCGGCCCCTACTCGGTGTACATCTGGGCCGGGCTGGCGATGGTGGCCGCCCGGTTCGGGCTCGGCCCGCTGCGCCGGGTGCGACCCGACGTGGTCATCGACACCCAGAACGGCATCCCGTTCCTGGCCCGGCTGGCCTATGGCCGGCGCGCGGTGGTGCTGGTGCACCACTGCCACCGCGAGCAGTGGCCGGTCGCCGGGCGCCGCACCGGCCGGTTCGGCTGGTTCGTCGAGTCGCGGCTGTCGCCGCGGCTGCACCGCGCCAACCAGTACGTGACGGTGTCGCTGCCCTCGGCGCGCGAACTGACCGACCTGGGTGTCACCGGGGACCGGATCGCCGTGGTGCGCAACGGCGTCGACCCCGCCCCCGAGCAGACCCTGACCGCGCCGCGCTCCGAGACGCCGCGGGTCGCGGTGTTGTCCCGGCTGGTCCCGCACAAGCAGATCGAGGATGCCCTCGACGCCGTGGCGGTGCTGCGCCGGCGCATCCCCGCGCTGCACCTCGACGTCGTCGGCGGCGGCTGGTGGCGCCAGCGGCTGGTCGACTACGCCGCGGCACTGGGGATCTCCGATGCCGTGACGTTTCACGGTCACGTCGACGACGTGACCAAGCATCATCTCGTCCAGCGGGCCTGGGTGCACCTGTTGCCGTCGCGCAAGGAGGGCTGGGGCCTGGCGGTCGTGGAGGCCGCCCAGCACGGCGTCCCGACCGTGGGGTACCGGTCCTCGGGTGGTCTCACCGACTCCGTCGTCGACGGCGTGACCGGGGTGCTCGCCGATGACCACGACGATCTGGTGGCGCGCCTGGAGGAACTGCTCGCCGACCCGGTCGCGCGCGCCGAACTGGGACGCAAGGCCCAGGTGCGCAGCGGCGAATTCTCCTGGGGGCAGAGCGCTTCGGCCATGCGCACCGTCCTCGACGCGGTGCACCGCGGTGAGCGGGTCAGCGGGGTCATCTAAGGCTCCGGGCCCGGCCCGTCGGGCACGATGCGGCACCGGGATGCGGCACCGGGATGCGGCACCGGGATGCGGCACCGGGATGTGGCACTGGGATGCGGCACTGGGATAGAGCACTGCAATAGAGTGGTCGCGATGTCCATCGAAGACCCCGCCCCGGCACCCCTGCACTCCTTCACGGCCGGTGGTGCGGCCGGGCGCACCGATTTCGACGTGCGGGACCGGCTCGCCGTCAAACACCTCGTCGACACCTACGCGCTGGCGTACGACAACCGTCAGGCCGAGCAGTGGTTCGAGTTGTTCACCGACGATGCGGTCTTCGCGGTCGGTGTTCCCGGGCAGCCGCCGGTCGAGCAGCGCGGCGAACAGTTCCGTGGCTTCTGGCGCGACCGGATGTCGACCTTCGGGGAGAGCGGCGACCAGCGGCGCCACCTGATGTCGAACATCGTGTTCCTCGAGGAGACCGACACCACGGCGCACGCCAGCGTGCTCGGACTGCTGGTCAACACCTCGGACGGCGCGGCCTTCACGGCCGTGGCCGCCCTCAACTACGAGGGATGGTTCGTCAAGCGGGACGGGGTCTGGAAGATCAGCCGCTGGCATGACTTCCCCGACGGGCCCGTGTAGGCGGTTTCACCGCCCGCCACTCAGGCGCCCCGGCGCCGGGTGAGCATCGCGGCAGCGCCGCCGGCCAGCATCGCCGCAGCGCCGCCAACCAGCACCGCCAACCAGGCCAGGTGCGCCGCGACCACGGCGCGGCGCCGCTCAGCTCCGGCGCCGGCGGCGTCGCCCCCGACCCGGTACAGCGTCAGGTCCTCGTCGCGGTACACGACCGGGAAGTAGGACAGTGTCCTTGCCGCCGAACCGGTTTCGCCGCCCGTTCCCGATTCCACGAGCACCCATCCCACGCCGGCGTCGGTGATCCGGTCGGGGTCGGCGCCGCCGAGCAGCAGTCCCTCCACGCTGCGGGCGTGCCCACCCTCGCCGTGCACGGTGCGCCCGGAGATCGTCAGATCGCCGGTGGCCAGCACGTCGGCACGCACCCAGCGGGGCAGCGGGTCGAGCACCGGGGCGGGACCCGACCAGTCGAACCGGCGCATCGAGCCGGCCGGCAGCACCGCCACCGGGCGGGGGTCGGCGTCGATCACCGCGGCCACCCGAGCCCACCCGGGCGGGTAGTGCACCGCGGTCACCCGCCCCCAGGCTCCCCAGGCCAGGTCCGGCAGCACCGCGATCACCGCGGCGCAGCACAGCCCCGCGGCCGCCGCCGGCGGCAGCGCGGGTCGCCACCGCCGCAGCGTCACCACCGCCCCCGCACCGGCCAGCGCGTAGCCGGGGACCGCCAGCGCCACCCACTTCTGGGCGTCGCGCACCACGCCCAGTCCCGGCGCCGCCGACACCATCGCCTGGACCGCGGCCAGCCCCGGGCCGGTGGCCATCGCCGCGGGGATCACCACCGCCGTCGCGGCGAGCGCCAGCAGCGCCAGCCCGGTCCGGGTGCGCGCCGCCACCGGGGCCCCGGCGAGGACGACGGCCAGCAGAACAACGGTGGCCACCACCGCAAACGGCCCCGACCGCGAGCCGGGGACCGCCTCGGCGTTCCAGATCCCGCCCAGCCCGGCCAGGCTGGTCAGGGTGCCCAGACCGGGTTCGGCGCGTGCCGCGAAGTCGGCGACCCCGGCGCCGCCGGAATCCTGGTAGGCCGACAGCGACTGCCCCAGACCCGCGGCCACCAGCCAGGGCAGGGCCACGAGGGCGGCCACCGCGAGCGCCGCCGCCACGCACCGGGGGCGCGGCCAGCCGTCGCCCGGGGCTGCCACCGCGACCAGCGCCACCGTCGCCGCCAGCATCAAGCCGGTCGGGGTGAGCCCGGCCAGCGCCAGCCAGAAACACAGGGCCCCCAGACCGGCCCCGGGGACACGAGCACCGCCTGCGCGCAGGCGCACCACCGCCGAGGCCACCCAGGGCAGACACCCGTAGCCCACCAGCAGGCTCCAATGTCCCTGCAGCAGCCGCTCGGCGACATAGGGGTTCCACACCGCGACGGTCGCCGCGACGAACTGACCCGCCGCCCCGGCCTGCGGTACCAGCACGGCCGCCAGCCGCGCCGCGCCCCAGCCCGCCAGCCACACCCCGGCGACGAGCAGCAGTTTCACCACGAGGCCGCCGTCGAGGACCCGGGAGGCCACCGCGACGGCGAAGTCCTGGGGCAGGGCGCGGGGCGCGGACTCGGTCAATCCGAGGGCGGCGTCGGAGAGGTGGGATCGCGGGGTGGACACGGCGTCGCGCAGCAGCAGATACCCCGGCGCCAGCAGGGGCGCGGTGACGACGACAGCCAGGATCAGCGCGTACCCGGGCACCGCCAGCCGGCGTAACCAGGGCATCGCGGCGCTAACTTCGGTCCGGTGGCCCCTGATCGGGGTGCAGGTCGGGACGCTGGGCGGGAAGCTTCTCGGTCTCGGCCTCCGCGGCGGGCATCGGGCCGGTGTCCTCACTCTTGCCGCGCCCGAAGAATCCGCCGCTGGGGCTGTCGAGGCCCGGATCGATCAGCGCCGCATCGGTACGCAGGCTGAACGAGCCCAGCAGCGCGCCGGCCACCAGTGCCACCAGACCGGCCGCGGTGAAGGTGATCGGCAGGATGCGCGACCACAGCGCGACCCGGTCCCGCTCGTCGCGGGCGGCGGCCACCTGCGATTCGATGGTCTGCTCGGTGGAGGTCACCTTGTAGTCGGCGAGCTCCACCTCGGGCTTGAGGGCGTCCCGGGCGTAGTAGTGGTTGGCGTGTTCCTCGGCCTTGACGATGGTGCCCGTCACCGGGTCGACCCAGAAGGTGCGCTGCGCGGCGTAGTAGCGCGTCATGGTGATCGGCTCGTCGGGGTCGCCCTCCAGGCCCCACAGCGACGCCCGGGCGGTCACCTCGCTGTCCTCGTCGTTCTCGTAGAGCGAGGCGTACTTGATCGGCTCGACCAGCTTGCCGTCGGCGTCGTAGCCCACGTTCTGGGTGAACCGGTAGGTGGTCAGCCCGTTGACGTCGTCCTCACCCTCGTAGTTGGCGTCGAAGGCCTTCTGGGCGATCGGGTCGAAGTACGGGTAGGTCTTCTTCTCCGTGTTGAACGGGAACCGGTAGGACAGGCCCTCGTGCGGCAGCGCGATGTTCCTCGGCGGCTTGGTGTCCTCGACCGTGCGCGGTTTCTGCACCGAACCGCCCGGATGGCTGTCGTCGGAGACGGCCATCGCGGTGCTGCGGTTGAGGGTGACGGTGTCGACCATCGCCAACAGCAGGCCGGTGTCCTGCTGCTTGTCGGTGCGCCGCACCGTGGTGCCCACCTGCAGTGTCACCACGTCGGCGTTGGAGGGGGACTCGACGGTGAGCTGCTGCTGCGATACCAGCGGGACGTCGCGGTCGACGACGAAGCGCTCACCGAGCAGCGACTCGGGGTCGAGCGCGGTCCCGGTACCGTTGCTGACCAGCGTGGTGTCCACATCCAGCGGGATCCGCTCGATCTTGCCGGCGGTGTAGGTGGACAGCAGCAGGGCCGCGATCAGCAGGGCGGCACCGACCCCCAGCAGGGCGCAGGCGGCGACACGCAACATGGCTGCTCGGTTCAAGGCGTGCGTACCTTCCTTCCGGTCCCGTTGCGCGCAGGCAAATCCGTACGACCCTAACAGCAGAAACTAAAGCACCAACTTATTCGCCGCGGGGGTTACCCACCGCCGGACACCCTGCACACTGGTACCCGTGACAGTGCAGCCCGGCGACGTCGATGCGGGCACGCGCGCGGGCACCACCGATGCGGGGGTGGGCGGAACCCGAAGCTTCCTACCCCAGGTGGAGGGACTGCGCGCGTGCGCGGCCATCGGAGTGGTGATCACCCACGTGGCGTTCCAGACCGCCTCGGCGTCCGGGCTGCTCGGCCGTGTCTGGGCGCGCTTCGATCTGGCGGTGGCCGTGTTCTTCGCCCTGTCGGGGTTCCTGCTGTGGCGCGGGCACGCCGCCGCGGCGCGCGGCCTGCGCGCCGCACCGCCGGCCGGGCACTACCTGAGGTCGCGGATCGTGCGGATCATGCCCGGCTACCTGGTGGCCGTGATCGTCATCCTGACCCTGCTGCCCGACGCCTCGGGCGCGGGCATGACGGTCTGGCTGGCCAACCTGACCCTGACCCAGATCTACGTGCCGCTCACGCTGACCGCCGGGCTCACCCAGATGTGGAGCCTGTCGGTGGAGGTCACCTTCTACCTGGCGTTGCCGCTGCTGGCGCTGTTCGCCGCGCGGCTGCCGGTGCGCGCCCGCGTCCCGGTGATCGCCACCGTGGCCGCGGCGAGCCTGGCCTGGGGGCTGCTGCCCATCCACACCGCCGAAGGCGTCAACCCGCTGAACTGGCCGCCGGCCTACGCGTCGTGGTTCGGCGCGGGCATGCTGCTGGCCGAATTCACCGTGTCCCCGGTGGGCTGGGTGCACCGGCTGGCCCGCCGCCGGGTGGTGATGGCGCTGATCATGCTGGCCGCCTTCGCCGTCTCGGCGTCGCCGCTGGCCGGCCCCGAGGACCTGACCCCGGCCACCCTGAGCCAGTTCGTGGTGCGCACCGCGATGGGGGCGATCGTCGCGGGCGCGCTGCTGGCGCCCCTGGTGCTCGACCGCCCCGACACCCCCCACCGGATCCTGGGCAGCGCGGTGATGGTGACGCTGGGCCGCTGGTCCTACGGGTTGTTCGTCTGGCACCTGGCCGCCCTGGTGATGGTGTTCCCGATGATCGGTGAGTTCGCGTTCAACGGCCACATGCCGGTGGTGCTGGTGCTGACGCTGGTGCTGGGTTTCGCGATGGCCGCCGTCAGCTACGCGCTGGTGGAGAATCCGTGCCGCCAGGCCCTGCGGCGCTGGGAGTACCGTCGCGCCGGCCGCCGCCGGGCGGTGCCGCCGCTGGACAGTTCGGTCAGCAACACCCCCGAGCCCGTCGTCGCGCACTGAGCTCACCCGGAGCGGGCGTGCGGCGCACAATGGCACGGTGACGACACCCCTGACCATCATGTTCTGGCCGGAGTCGGCCTACGGGCCGACGAACCAGTGCATCGGGCTGGCCGCCCTGCTGCGCGAGCGCGGCCACACCATCGTCTTCGCGGCCGAGAGCTCCTGGGCGGGCAAGCTCGCACCGCACGGCTTCATCGAGGAGCTCGTCGATCTCGCGCCGCCGGCCGACCCGACGACCGATGACGCTGCCGAGGACCCGGGCAAGTTCTGGACCGATTTCATCGCCGAGACCGCGCCGGAATTCCGGAAACCCACCATCGAGCAGCTGTCCACCTTCATCCAGCCCACCTTCGCCGCCCTCATCGACGGGGCCAGGTTCTGCGAACCCCGATTGCGCGAGATCATCGCGACCCACCGGCCCGACGTCATCGTCGAGGACAACGTCGTGCTCTTCCCGGCGCTGGCGACCTCGGGGGCGCCGTTCGTCCGGATCGTCTCCTGCAGCCCGCTGGAGATCCCGGGACCCGGCATCCCGCCGCCGTTCTCCGGGCTGCCCAGCGCCGACCGGTCACAGTGGAACGCCTACCGCGCCGAGTTCGACCGCACCCACCGGGCGATGTGGACGGAGTTCGACACGTGGGTGCGCGAACAGGGCGCCGGACCGCTGCCCGAGCTGGAGTTCATGCCCCGGGGTGGCACCCACAACCCGGCCGCCAACCTCTACGTCTACCCGGCCGAGGCCGACTACACCGATGCCCGCCCGCTCGACGACACCTGGACCCGGATGGACTCCAGCGTCCGGGAAACCGACGAGGACTACGTCCTACCCGCCGAACTGGCCGACCGGCCGGACGGCAGCGCCCTGATCTATCTGTCGCTGGGATCGCTCGGCGGCGCCGACGTCGCGCTCATGCAGCGGCTCGTCGACGTGCTGGCCGGCACCGAACACCGCTTCATCGTCAGCAAGGGACCCCAGGCCGACCGGATCACGCTGGCGGACAACATGGTCGGCGCGCAGATGGTGCCCCAGACCACGGTGATACCCCAGGTCGATCTGGTGATCTCGCACGGCGGCAACAACACCGTCACCGAGACGCTGCACTTCGGGAAACCGTTGATCGTGCTGCCGCTGTTCTGGGATCAGTACGAAAACGCCCAGCGCATCGACGAACTCGGGTTCGGTGTGCGGCTGGACACCTACCGGTTCGCCGACGCGGAGCTGACCGCCGCGGTGGACAAGCTGCTCGCCGACACCGCGCTGCGCGCCCGGCTCGCCGACCTGGGTGCGGCCATCCGGGCCCGCAACGGCCTGCGGGTGGGCGCCGACGTCATCGAGCAGGTCGGGCACCGGCACCGGGCCTCGCTTGCCTGAGGAGACGGACGTGCTCGACCTCGGCGAGCGCCACTGGCTGCAGATCCTGGCCGACCACGACGGCGGCACGGCCGAGCCGATGGTGTTGGGCCCGGCGGGGGACCGGCGCCGCGCCCGGCCGGGTGACGGGGCCGCGGAGGCCCTTATCGCGACGCTCGCCGGGGTCGACGGTGCGGTCTCGCGGGGCCGGTTCACCCTCCGTTCCTGGACGAAGCGGACCGCGGTGGGCGAGCGGCCCGTGGGAGTCGACCAGACCAACGAGTCGGTCATCGTCGGTGACGCCGCGGTGGTCAAGTGGTCGCGTCGTCTGCATCCCGGGCCCCACCCGGCGCCGCGGCGGATCGCCGTGCTGCGCGCCCGCGGGTTCGCCGGGATGCCGCAGCCGTGGGGACAGCTGACCTGGCGCGCCCCCGACGGCTGCGAGACCCTGGTGGCCAGCGTGGACGAGTACCTGCCCGGCGCGGCCGACGGGTGGACCTGGGCCGTCGACGCGTTCACCGCGGCCGCCCGCGCCCGCGGTCGGGAGCCGGCGGTGTCCGCCGCCACCGACGTCGGGCACCTGGTCGCCGAGCTGCACGCCGCGCTGGCGGACACCGCGTCGACCGCCTCGGCCGCCGACGCGCGGCGGTGGCGGGCCGATGCCCGCGCCGCCGTCGAGGCCGCCTGCGCGGTGGGGGATTCGGCCGGTGCGGCGCTGCTGCGCGATCGGCGGCACGACGTCGAGACCGCCGTGGACGGCCTCGGCGAGCTGGCCGGGACCCCGGTGATCGAAGGACACGGCGACCTGCACGTGGGACAGATTCTGCGCAGCGCCGGGGGGTTTCACGTCACCGACTTCGACGGCAACCCGGTGCTGCCCGCCGAGCAGCGGATGGCGCCCATCCCGGCCGCCGCCGATGTCGCCGGGATGGTGCAGTCGCTGGCACATGTCGCCGTCGTCGCGGCCAGACACGCCGATCTTGACCCGGCGGCCGTCGCCGCGGTGGACAGCGCGGTACGTGCGGCCTTCCTGGGCGCCTACACCAGCCGGCTCGCCGGGCTCGGCCGGGCGGCACTCTACGTCCCCGAAGCCCTGTATCCGTTTCGGGTACAACAGGTGTTGCGCGAGATTCTCTACGCCGCACAGTATCTGCCGCGCTGGATGTATGTGCCCGACGCCGCGCTGCCGGCGCTGCTCGCCGAGAGGACGCCCGCATGAACCCGGACCTGTTCCTGGCCGACGTGCACCGCAAACCCGACGCGCTGCGCAGACTGGCCGCGGTGCTGGCCGCCGGCAATCCGTGGGCGCCGGTGTTGCCTCCCGACACCACCCGCGTCGTGCTGCTGGGCATGGGGTCCTCGGCCTACGCCGGCCACGTCGCCGCCGCGCGGCTGCGCGCCCGGGGCCTGGTGGCCGCCTCCGAGCTGGCGTCCTCGACCCTGCTGCCCGACTGGGGGCCGGGCACCGTGGTGGTGGCCACCTCGGCCGGGGGCGGGTCGGCCGAGACGCTGGATGCGCTGGGCCGCCTGCCCGACGCGGTGACCACGATCGCGCTGACCAACACCGCCGGGTCCCCGGCCACCCGGCACTGCGACGCCGCGGTCGGCCTGGACGCCGGCGACGAGGACGGCGGCGTGGCCTGCCGCAGCTACCAGCACACGCTGGCGCTGCTGATGGCACTCGAATGCCACCTGTGTGGAACCGGCACCGATGCCCTGGCCGCCACGGTGGAGGCGGCCGCCACCGCCAGTGCCTACCTGCTCGACACCGAGAGCCGTTGGTGCCCTGCGGTGTCCGCGCTCGTGCTGGGGCCACACGGAACGCATCTGGCCGCGCCGGCGCGGCGATTCTGCTCCGCCCAGCAGGGCGCGCTGATGCTGCGGGAGGGGCCGCGACGCTCCGCGGTCGGCTGTGAGACCGGCGACTGGAGCCACGTCGACGTCTACCTGACCAAGACCACCGACTACCGACTGCTGGTGTTCGCCGGATCCGACTGGGAGACACAGCTTTCCGAGTGGACCACCGCCAGGGGCAGCACCGTGGTGGGTGTGGGGGGCGAGGTGCCCGGCGCCCGCTACACCCTTCGGTATCCCGGCGACGGCGACGACGACGTCCGGCTGCTCACCGAGGTCCTGGTGCCCGAACTCGTGGCCGCGCGCGCCTGGCAGGCGGCCACCGCGGGTGGCCGCGCCGCGACCTGACCCGCGGCGGCGCTCACCGGTTCTCGGTGGCGTCCTGCGCCGCCGAATCGTCGCGCCGGGTCCAGGGGATCGCCGAGGCGGCCAGCAGCAGCACCGATACCAACGCGAGCAGCTGCACCCCCGCGGCGTGTCCGACATACCCGTCGACATCCCGCCAGGGATGCCGCGACAACGCCGCGCCGGCCAGGATCAGTCCGCCCGGCACCCCGCCCAGTGCCACGAGCCCGGCGGCCCGGGGCCGGTCGCGCAGCCGGTGGAACACGGCGGCCGCCGCTGCGCCCACCACCGCGCCCACCGGCCCGGAGATCGCCGCCCCGGCCGCCACCACCGCGACGGTCGCCCACCGGCCCGGCGCCCACGGCCGGACCGGGGTGGGGCCGCGCCGCCGCGCCGGCAGCAGCGCCAGCAGCGCCAGCACGGGCAGCAGCGCCAGGCCACCGGCCAGGCCGGCCCGGTACAGGGCGTTCGACGGGAAGGTCAGGGTGACGGTGCCCGATGTCCCGGGTGGGATCACCCAGCCCTGCTGCCAGCCGTTGACGGTGACCGCACGCAGCTCGACGCCGGCGGCGGTGTGGGCCCGCCAGCCCGGGTTGATGCTCTCCGGCACCACCAGGATCCGCCCCTCCGGGGCGGGCGGCACGACCACCTCGCGGCGATCCGCACTCCACGCCCCGGTCGCCACCGGGACCCCGGAGGGCCCGGTGTCCTCGGTGTTCTCCGTGGCCAGCGGCCCGGCCAGCTGAACCCCGTCGACGACGAACGCCTCCCCGGGGCTGACCAGCACCTCCTGCTCACCCCGCGGCAGCTCGACCGGTGCCGGGTCGCAGGGCCGGGCGGTGACCGGTTCGCCGTCGAGCAGCGCACCCACGGTGGTGGTCACCGAGGTCTGGACGAAGCGGCCGGCCGCGGCGATCACCGGGCCCTTGCCGCATTCGACGGTGACGGTGCGCTTCCGGTTGGCGGCCGCGTCGGCCGGGGCGATCGGGCTGCCGTCGGGGTGCAACGCCACGGCCTCGGCCAGTCCGGGCGGCTTGACCTGGTCGAACCCCAGCGCGGTCCGGTCGATGACGTCGTCCCAGTCCAGCAGGCTGATCCGGATGGTGTCGGTGACCCGCGGATGCAGCCGAAGCGTTTGGGCGCCTTCGGTTTCCATGGATCTGACCTGGGGGCCGTCGCCGAGGTCGACGGCCACCAGGGTCGGATGGGTGGGCAGCGCCGACGAGCTCGGCGTCAGGCGCAGGGCGCCCACCTCGGTCGGGCGCGGCAGCGTCAGCGTCAGCGTCGGGGGACTGCGGTGCTGCACCACGCTCTGCGGTGCGGTCCACGCGGTGCGCGGGTCTCCGTCGGCGGCGGCGTAGGCCGAGCCCAGGACATCGATCGAGTCGGCCGGGCCGGTGGCGCTGGTGGTGCCCGGCTGGCGGACCAGGTCGGCCAGGGTGCTGCCCTGACGCGGCCGCACCCACACCGTGGGTGTGACCGCGATCGGTTCGGGGACCGTCAGCGTGCGGCTGAGATTGACCGGCTCCTCGGGCGCCAGCGCCATCGACGGCGCGCAGTGCACCCCGCCGGGGGCCTCGGCGCACCCCGACCGGCCCAGCAGCTCGGCGCCCAGGTCCCACTTGGCGATCTGGGCGTTGCGTGGTGATCCGGGCACCAACACGCTGTGGCGCAGGCTGACCGGATGTGCGAATCCGTTGGCGTCGTACTGGGTGACGGCCAGATCGATGATGCCGAACTGCACCCCCGGTGAGCCGTCGTCGGTGCCCACCGCGGTGATCCGGACCCAGGGCGTCTCCCCGAAGGGCAGCGCGGCGACCAACGGTTTGCCCGGTTCGTCGAAACCCACCGTGGTGGTGCCGTTGGCGGTGGAGATCTGAATGCGCCGCACCTGCGCGCCCACGGCGGTCGCGCTGGGCGTGATCGCGATCGTGGCGTTGGTGACCGGGTGGTCGAAGTCGACCTGGAGCCACTGTCCGACGGCGTTCTGCAGCGAGTTCGACACCCACCCGGTGGCATTGTCGCCGTCGATCGCGGCCGGCGGCCCGGAGGCCGGCGCCACGTTGGGCAGCGCCGTGGAGTCCGACGCCGAGCTCGAGGCGGTCAGCCTGCCGCCGTCCCACACCCCGTACACCGGATCGGCTCCCGGCGCCGGATAGTCGGGCACCCGGTTGTGGGTGTGGCGTTCGTCGCCGAGCGCGCGGATTGCCGAGGAGTGGTCGTCGACGCGGCCGTAGTCGGTCTCCCGCACGGTCGGGGTGTCGGTGACGGTCACCACCGGGGTCGGCAGGTACGCCCGCTCGGCATCCTGGGTGAGCAGCGCCGGCCCCAGCGGTCCCAGCCCGAGCAGGCGCCGGCGTTCGTCGAGGCGCAGCAACGATTCGGGTCCGCCGTCGACGCGTTCCATCGCGGTCGTGTCCACGAGGTAGGGGGCGCCGGGATTGCCGGGTGGCACCCCCACGGGGGCGACCCGGAAGATCTCCACCGCCGGATAGGCCGGGCGCAGTCCGCTGTCGGTGACGAAGCCCTCCAGGTTTCCGGGGCCCACGGGATCGCCGAACTGCGCGACCTTGACCAGGCCCGGCGAGCCCTCGATGCTGCGGTGCACCAGCAGCGGGCGCGCCGAACGGGAGGTGTCGGGGTCCAGGTCGTTGCGCAGCACCACATAGGAGATGCCTTGGCGTGCCAGCGTGTCGGCCAGTCCCGCCGACGGCCGCCCCGCGGCGAACAGTCGCTGCACCGAGTCCAGCGCCCGGATGGTCTCCGGCGGGTTCAGCGGAATCGAGTCCCGCACCCCCCAGGGGCTGTGCCCCAGCACCTGCAGCGGTTCGTCGTGGCTGTTGCCCCAGACCTGGGTGGCGAACGGGGCGCCGGGAACCGCCAGCACCCGCCCCGCCGTCGGGGTGCCCGTGTTGTGTTCGTCGAGCCAGTCGGCGGTCTGCTGCCAGTAGCCGGGGATGGCCGAGAATCCGCCCGGGGGCACCAGGCGGCCCGTCCACGCCAGCGAGGTGCCCACGGCCAGCGCGGTGAGCACGACGATGCCGACCGCCACCCGCTTGTCGCGTTCGGGATGGGCGAAGGCCCGTATCCACACCGCCCGCGCCACGCTGCCGGGCAGCGGCACCCGGGACAGCAGGTGGGCCAGGCCCAGCACGATCGGCAAGCGCAGCACCGGCTCGAGCTTGTGGACGTTGCGCAACGGCGCGCCCGCGGCGTCCAGGAACGCCTGGACCTGACCGGCGACGGGGGAGCCCAGCCCCCCGGCGTAGCCCAGGCACAGCAGCACCACCCCGGTCACCAGCATGGTGATCAGCCGGCCCCGCGCCGGCATGCTGCCCAGCGCCAGCCCGGCCAGCCCGCCGGCCGCCACCAGCGTCGTCGCCAGGATCGCCACCGGCCCGGTCACCAGCGACGCCGCGGCGGTGGCGTCGGGCGCGACGAAGGGGGTCCACGCGGCGGTGCCGCGCAACACCTCGATCAGCGAGGTCCACTGTGTGGTGACGCCCGAGGACTCGATGTAGTCCAGGAACGGGGGGCTCACCCGGCCCAGGGACAGCAGCGCGATGACCCACCACGTGACCGCCAGCGCCGAGCACGGCAGCCACCAGGCGGTGAACCGCAACCACTGCCGGTTGGGCCGGTGGGCCGCCCACCAGATGACCGCGGGCAGGCAGGCGGTGAGCGTGGCGACCGCGTTGACCGCCCCCATCAGGGCCAGCGCCACCGCCGATCGTGCCGCCAGAACCCGCAGCGAGTGGCGGTCGTCACCGCGCAACGCCAGGATCACCGGCAGCAACACCCAGGGTGCCAGCATCATCGGCAGGGTTTCCGAGGAGATCGATCCCAGGGTGGTCAGCACCCGCGGCGAGAGCGCGAAGGCCACCGCCGCCACCAGCCGCGACGAGGTGGTGCCGATGCCCAGCGCCTCGGCGACGCGGACCACACCCCACACCCCGGCGGTCAGCAGCAGCGCCCACCACAGCCGCTGGGTCACCCAGCCCGGTAGCCCGAGGACGTCGCCGGCCAGGAAGAACGCGCCGTGCGGAAACAGGTAGCCGTAGGCCTGGTTCTGCACCTGGCCGAAGGGCAGGTCGCTGTTCCACAGGTTGGCCGCCCGGGCCAGGAACCGCAGCGGATTGGCGGTCAGGTCGAGTTTGGTGTCCGGTGAGATCAACCCCGGCGACTGCGCGAACGCCAGTACCAGCGACACCGCCCCCACCAGCGCAAGCCAGCGTCGCGACAGCGCGGAACGTGCCTCGATCTCCGGCCCTCCCGGACGGGCCGGCGCGGTCAGGCTAGGTGCGGTCGCCGTATTCGACGCGGTTCAGCACCGACGACGCGGGGTCGCCCGCACTCACCGGAGGCTTGGTGTCCTGCTGCACCATCAGCGTCACCCCGAACACCGCGGCGGCACCCAGCAGCAGACCGACCACGATGCTGGCGGCGGCCGGTACCACGAACCGGGACATGTGGGCTCCTTCGCCTGTTGGGGCCGCTAGGCCGATGGTCTGGGGTCGCCCGCCAAACTAGCATGCGAAACCGGCGCCGAACCCGCTCGCTCACGCCGGCGGGGACCGCTTCGACTGATGGGCGGGGACCGCCCCGGCCCGATGGGCGGGGACCGCCGTGACGGGCCCGTGATCGCTTTCGGCGTCGCCGCCATGACAGCATGGGGCATGCGTTTCGCCCGGTTTGTGTCCCGGACCCTGGCGGCCACCGCCCCGCTCGCGCTCTTGGTGGCCTGTGCGCCGGCCGGCTCGTCGCCGCAATCGGCCCCGCCGGACCCGGCGTCCCCCCAGGTTTCGGCCCCCCAGGTCT
>NZ_NVQF01000090.1 GCF_002592005.1 Mycolicibacterium palauense
CTGTCACAGACGGAGCGGCCCGCACCGAATCCGATGGACGTTCTCGGCGCACTGCCCTGACGGGGGTCGCCACGCGTGCGGGGGCGGGGCCGGGCTGTCCGGGGACGGTCAGGGCCGCCGGCGGGACCGGCGCGGTCACGGGTCCGACCAACGGTCCCGGATCGATCAGGTGCGGTTGTCCGACCGTCGCGGCCCCCGGGCCCGGGACCGAGGCGTCCAGATCGGTCGACGGCACCGTGGCGGGCACGGCGCCCAGGTGGGGCACCGCGGTGGCGTCGGGGATCGCGGCCGGGGCGGGCACCACGGGGGCGGCGACCGCCGCCGGTGCCGGAACGGTCTCGGCGACACCGGCGGTCTCCGGGACGGTGTCGGTCAGCGTGGACTGGGGGGCCGCGGCCACAACCTGCGGGCTTGCCTCGGGGCCGGCGTCCGGAAAGACTTCGGGAACGACCTCCGGAACGGCTTCGGGAACAGCCTCGGGAACGGCCTCGGTGACGACCGCGGGAGAAGCGGGTTGGCGCACCGCGACCTCGTCGGACACCTCCGCGGGCGCCGCGGCGACCTTGGCCTTCGGTGCCGCAGCGACCGGTTCCTTGGGCATCGGCGGCCCGAACACCGGCGCCGGGGTGACCAGGGCGGCGCCCGAGGGCTCGACCGGTGCGACCTGCCCGGCCGCGGCGATGTCCACCGCATCCGGCGCGGACCGGCCCACCAGCGCGTAGGCGGCCAGCGCCGCCACCGCGAGAACCAGGACCGCGCTCGCCGCCGCGGCGGCGGGCAGCGGGACACGGGCCGCGGCGCGCTGCAGCACTCCGTTGCCGTCCTCGCGGGCGTAGGCCCGCTCCTCCCGGTAGCGGGTGAACCACTCGGGGACGGGGACCCGCTCGACAAGGCGGCGCAGCAGGGGGTCCCGCTCGCCGGTGCCGCCGGCGCGGGCCGCGCCGTAGGCCAGCGCCAGGTGCGGGGCGATGTAGCGGGCGGTCTCGTTGCGGCCCTCGCGCGCCTCGTCCTGCGTGATGGTCTCGATGGTTTCGAAGCCGAAGAGCCGCAATTTGAATCTGAGCCGGATGCCCTGCTCGCGGGCATCGTCGCTCCACACCATCCGGATGGCGTCGATGTCGTGGTCGGTGTGCAGGGCGAATTCCTGGACACTGCGGGCCGCCGCCTTGGCAATCTCGCTCACCGAATCGAGTTCGACGACTTCCTCGGTGAGTGTCGTCCCGTCGCTGAGGTCGACGAGTGTCCAGACAGCGCTGGACGCCGTCAGTGATAATCCCAGTACCGTGCGCATAGCTACCCCTAGACGACTGCCGGTTTTGCCTCTGTATCGGCGTGTCTGTGACGGATGTTACGCATGAAGCGATAAAGTTCGCAGCCCAATTCGGCGAAACGAAAATTGGCAATAACGGCAAATTCACCTGAATAGCCAATTCCGCGCCCGCATGACATCCGCGGCACCGTCGGCCGAAGACCCGCTGAACAACTCTCCGAATTCCGCCTGAAGGCCCTGGCGAGAGCGTACTTTTACGGCGCACCAACTCGAGGGACTCGCCGGCCCGACGACGGGCGGCCGACGGCGGAAGGGGAACCGCATGGGCTACGCCGGACAGATGGGCCGAGTCGGGGGCCGGGTCGGGGCTTTGGCGGTGGCCCTCGGGGTGGGAACGGCGGTGGCGACCACGCCGGTCCTCGCATCGGCCGAGCCGGCGGGGTCGTCGGCGTCCTCGACAACTCCGGGTTCGTCCGGTACGGCCTCGTCCGGTTCGGGACCCTCGGGGATCTCGTCCGACACCGGGCCCGGCGACAGCCGGGACGTCGCGAACGCCACACAGTCCCTGAGGGGATCCGCCAACGACTCGAGCGACGACGCGACGGGCTTCGGCGAGGGCTCTGGCGACACGGCCGGTGACGCGGCCGGCGAGAAGGCCGGCGAGAAGGCCGGCGAGAAGGCCGATGACACGGCCGGCGACACCGAAGCGGCCACCGTGGATGAGGCCTTAGACGAACCGGTGGACGAACCGGTGGACGAACCGGTGGATGAAGCCGGTGCACAGGACGCCGACGCCGCCGCCGATGTCGAACTCGACTCGCCGACCGGCCCCGGGGACGACACCGAGGCAGCCGGTCAGGCGCCCACCGTGGCGGATCCCGACGCGGATCCCGCGGCCGATCAGGGGCCCGACGGTGCGGATGCGGAGGCGGCGCCCACGCCCGGCGCCGGCGATGGCGGCGCATCCGGCCCGTCGGCGGACAGCGGTTCGGGCGGCGGCGGTCGCGGCTCGTCCACCTGGGCGGAGGGCCCGGACCCGGCGGGCACCGATGAAGCGGCGGGGGCGGTGGACACCGCACCGGCCGGCGACCCGCAACCGGCCGACCCCGGCGAATCGTCGACCGTCGCGTTCCGCGCCGCCGCGATCGCCCCGAGCGAGGTGACGGCCACCGACGCGCCCACCCCGGCGGGCACCCCGACGTCGGTCACCGTCGTCGATTCGGCACCCGCCTCCGACGGCGACGAGGACCGGCCCACCTTCTTCGGTGTCGTCTCCAACGTCGTCTCCGACCTGCTGGCGGCCGTGCTGCAGCCCCGCTGGGCGCAGGCCCCCACGGCACCACTGCAGGGATCGGTCCTGCTGGCGGCGCTGGCCGCCGTGCGCGACGAGATGGAGCGCAACGCCCTGCGCCGCTCCACCCTGGTCGGGCCCGCGCAGGCCGCGGCGCTGCTGGCCGATCCCTCACCGAATGTCCTGCTCATCGGTGTGGACGGCACCAACCTCAGCAGGGTGCTCGCCGACCCCGCCAACGCCAACTTCTTCGGCCTGATGCAGGACGGCACCACCGCCGCATCGAGCATCGTCGGGCACACCACCATCTCCAACCCGTCGTGGACGTCGATCCTGACCGGCGTGTGGGGGGAGACGGCCGGGGTGATCAACAACGTCTTCACACCCTGGACCTACGACAGCTGGCCCACCGTGTTCAACCAGCTCGAGACGTTCAACCCGGACATCCAGACCACCGCGATCGCCGACTGGGACGTCACGGCCGCCATCGCGGGCGCGGGAACGGCTCCGGCGGACACCGTGGTCTACGTTCCCCAGATCGAGGGCGACACCGACTGGGCGCTCACCGATGACGCGGTGGGCGACGCGACGGAGGCGGCGATCGCCGCCGCGGACCCCGGCGTCGGGAACTTCGTCTTCAGCTACTTCGTCGGCGTCGACGAGAACGGCCACATGTACGGCGGCGACTCACCGCAGTACGCCGCGGCCATCCGCAACGTCGACCGCAACCTGGGCGAGATCCTGCGGGTCGTCAACGACTGGGAGGCCGCGACCGGCGAGCAGTGGACGGTCCTGATGGTCACCGATCACGGCCACCAGCCGCAGAAGGGCTTCGGTCACGGATTCCAGTCACCGGACGAGACGTCGACGTTCGTCATCGCCGAGAACCCGGACCTCTTCGCCTCCGGCGCGATCAACCTGCGCTACCAGATCATCGATGTCACACCGACGGTGGTGGACCTGTTCGGCGGCACACCGGCCGCCTACTCCCAGGGGGTGCCCCTGACATCGCTCGGCGGCAGCGACGTCTTCCCGGTCAACGACGAGGCGGCCCTGCGTGGGGCGCTGCAGGACATCATCGACAAGTACGGCTACCCCGACGCCGGCACCGGCCTGGCGCTGAGCGCACGCACGATCTTCGCCACCGTGCCCTATCTGGTCTTCGGATTGACCAACAGCATCGCCGACGGGCTGGAGGCGCTCGCCGATCAGGGCATCTTCCTGATCAGCCCGCTGGCCCGGCTGGCCGTTCTGCCGGTCCGGTTGGCCGGTGATCTGGCCTATGTGGCCACCAATATCCCGGCGCAGGTCGTCGCGCGGCTGACCGGGGTCACCGGGGCCAGCATCTTCCCGCTCTGGCCGCCGCAGCCGCCGTCGTTCACGACGCCGGAAGCGCCCAGCACCGTCGATGCCGCGGGAGTCTGTGCCGGTGGTTCCGGGTCGCATGCACTCTCGGATGCCCTGTGGTGGTGCGGCGAGGCGGCGACCGCGGTCTGAGCCCCGGAGCCACCGGGGGCTCGCCGCCCGGGCCAACCTGGCACAGAAGTGTACGTCTGTTTCCTTTCACCCTCCCTGCTCGCGGGCGGCGGAATGAGACGCTTGTATGCTTCTGCGGCGAGGCTCGGCGTCCGCGGATCCGCAGCCGGTCCGAGCGCCGAACAAGCGCTGATTCCGAATGTTCCTGCCGTCCTGCCACCCTCGCGCGAAGACATCGCCACGTCGGCTGATGCGATCGACCGGTCCGGGGACCGGCGGTCGCGGAGGTGCCTAGCACTACGGAAGGAACCGGCCATGGGATCACTCGAGGGCAAGGTCGCTGTCATCACCGGCGGCAGCAACGGGATCGGGCTGGCCACCGCCCACCGCTTCGTCGCCGAGGGTGCCCGCGTTTTCATCACCGGACGAAACCAGCGGCGCCTCGACGACGCAGTGGCCGGACTCGGCGGCAACGCCCACGCGGTCTGCGGCGACGCGTCCGACCTCGACCATCTCGACGCGCTCTACGCGACGATCTCCGAGGTGGCCGGCGGCCTCGACATCGTCGTCGCCGCGCCCGGTATGCGGCTCTGGAGGCTCTTTGCCGACGTCACGGCCACCGACTTCGACGCCGCCTATGACATCAACGTGCGTGGCGTGTTCTTCACCGTGCAGAAGGCGTTACCCCTGCTGCGCGACGGATCGTCGATCGTCCTGGTCGGCTCATCTCTGTCCCACCGGGGCCAGCCCGGGCTGAGTCTGTACGGCTCGACCAAAGCCACCCTGCAGTCGTTCGCGCGGACATGGGCTGCCGAACTGGGCGCCCGCCAGATCCGGGTGAACGTGCTCAGCGCCGGTCCCGTCGATACCCGACCCACCGAAGTCTCCCCGGACATGGTCGACGCCGACGTGGCCCGTCGACAGGCGCTGCGGGAGGCCTCGCCCCTGAAACGAATCGGGCGACCCGAGGAGCTCGCCTCGGCCATCCTGTTCTTGGCCGGCGACGAGAGCACCTATATGACCGGAGCCGAACTGCTCATCGACGGCGGGCTGACGGTGAAGTGAGCCCGGCCGCACCCGCGGCCACCGCACCTCGATGCGGCCCTAGGGTCGCATCGAACCGATGAAGTAGGTCTCCTGCCCGCTGGGGAAACCCCCACCGTCGGTGGCGATGTGGACATGGTCGAAGTGGTTGAGGGTCTCCGAACCGTAGTCTGCGGTCCAGCTCGGCGCGCCGATGCCCGGATAGAAGCCCTGACGCCAGATGACGTGCAGCACGCCCCAGCGCTCGGCATTGGCCAGCGCGTAGCCGGCGATCTGGTTGCCGAGCTCGATCCCCTTGTCGGAGTGGTAGTCCGGAATCATCACGTCGATCGCCAGACCGTTCGGGTGCCATTTCAGCGGGTCCTGCCGGTAGCCGCCGATGGTTGTGATCTCGGGGAACAACACGCTGATCGCGCGGGCCGCCCAGATGGTCTTGACCTGCAGACCAGACTCCGGTGCCACCCCGGCGGGGAGCGGGATGTCGATCACCTGGTTGCCGACAGGGGCGCTGGCCGCCATGAGTTCGGTGGCCGGACGGGCGGTCGCACCGGCCGGCGCGCCGGCCGCTGCGATGGACGGCGCCGGTGACGGGCCGGTCGCCGGATCGCCCGCGCAGCAGGGGGACTCCCCGCTCTGGGCGTAGAGCATGCCGGCGGAGACGGCCAGCAGCACCGCCATCGCCAGCCAGCGGCCGCGACCGCCGGCCAAGATGCCTCCACGCACAACCAGCACCTTAGTGTCGGGACCGGGACAACCGGCGCCGTTTGCCGCCATTGCCGGGTTCGTGTCGGGCCGTGGGAGTTCCACCCCGGTGGGACGGACCGGCGCGGAGTCCCGGGAGTCCCTAGGGAACGAGTCCGCGCCGGCACCCGGCGAACGTCGACGGCCCCTCGGCCAGCAGATCACCCAACGCCACCGGGCCCGGGGAAGCGCCGGCGCCGGGTTCGCTGCGGAACTGGGCGATCGGGGGCAGCGACACGTGCACCTCGTAGACGACGACCCCCTGGCCGTCGACGTCGCGACAACTCAGGCCCACCCGGTTGCCCGCACCGCCGCCGAACTCGGTGTCGAACCGGTCCCGCACCGCCCCGAGGGACAGTTTCGAGTGCTCGGCGTCCCGGAAGACCGGGTTGAGCAGATCGCCGACCTGCTTGCTGAGCGACACCAGATCACCGAAGTACACGTCGGGCGCCACACCCGAACAGGTGCCGTGGGTGAACCACTCGTGGGGCGCCATCACCGAGGAGTCCGACATCATCGACTGCAGACTGGTGCTCAGCTGCGCCGGCAGGTCGACCGTCGGCATATCGGTGCTGTCCAGATCGCGGGCCCGCTCGACGACCGCCTCGGGCACGCCGCAGAACTGTTCGGTGCGCGGCTGGGGCCACAATCCGTGCACGATCAACGTGGACCCGAGGTTTTGCACGTGACCCGACCGGCAACCGGGGTTGGATTCCTCGACGGCGCACAGGCTGGGCCCCCAGGTCACCACGAGCAGGCTCGACGTGCTCGCGGCGGTGCGGTCGGTTGCCGAATCCTCCGAGCGGTCGATGACGAAGCTGGAGACGACCAGGGCCACGACCACCGCCGCCAACGCGGCGGATATGGACAATACCGTGACGTCGCTTCGCCGCATGGTGCACTCTTCTCGACATATGAAGCGGGGGAGATCCTCGCCCGAACGCGCCCGAAGTACAGCATTACATGACCACACGCGATCACCGAAGGATTGCCGGCGAAAGGGCATCTGGGTTGGCATCCGGATCTGCAGCGAGATTGGCATCTGGATTGGCGTCCGGATTGGCGTCTGGATTGGCACAGTCCCTGAGTGCCCCGCACGGCCCGGTGAACCGATGAACGACATCGACCGCTGGTTCGCCCGGGCGGCCCGCCGCGAGACCCGCAGCGTGTCGCTCTACAGCAGCCTGCTCACCGGCAGGATCTTCGCGTATCTCCGCTACCGGCTTCGGTATTCGCTGATCCTGGACACCGCACGGTTCGCCGTGCACGTCATCGAATTCCTGATTCTGCTGTCCAGCCTCGGCGGCCTGGCCGCACTGACGGTGATGATGCTGCGGATCGGCGGCCTGATCGTCGGCGGCGGATGGTGGGGCCTTCTGGAGGTCATGCGAGAACGACTGCGGACGTTCTCCCGCACCGGCGACCGGGAGAGTTCCGAGCGTGAGATCGGCCGCTGGCTGGTGCTCGCGGGGCTCGCCGCGGCGCTGGTCGCGGCCGGAGCCGGTCTGGCGCTGGTGGTCCTGCGGCCATCGGGCCCGGATCCGATCGCGCACCTATATGCGTTCCTGGTGGTGCTCGAGGTGGCCATCGGGCTGCCCGTGCGGGTGCTGCACAGCGGCATCTACGCGACCCGGCGCGTCTACCGGCCCATCTGGTCGATGTTCGCACCCACCATCGTGCAGCTGGCGGTACTCACGGCCGGCTTCTACTTCTATCCGACCGCGGCGATGATCCTGGCGATCACCGTGTCCAACGCGATCGGCATCTGGATCACCGTGCACTTCTCGCTCGAGGTCTACCGGCTCATCGGGCTGCGGCCCCGGTATCGCCACCCCGACCGGGCGTCCGGCGCGGCAACCACCGTCACATCCACCTGGGCGGCCAGGGCGGTATCCAGGACCGCGGACGCGGTGGCCCTGTGGCGGTTCCTACCGTCGATCCCTCCTCGACTGGGCCTCGAAACCACCTTGGCGGGTCTCGGTTTACGGCTGGACGCGGTGATCGTGTTGGCCATCGCCGGGATCTACGGGACGAGCACCCGCTCGTTCGAGATCACCGCCGGTGTCACCGCCTGGCGCGACGTGGACGCCTTCCAGTTCTTCTACCTGGTGCTGCCGCTGTTCCGCGGCTCCTACGAGGCCAGCGGCCTGTTCTACTTCGACTTCGTGCGGCTGCGCGCCGCCCCGGCGCTGCGTGAGTTCCGGATCCTGTTCTTCCACAGACTCTTGTGGACGACCCCGGTGATCGGCCTGTTCTTCTGGGGCCTGGCCGCCGCGCTCGGGCTGCTCGTCATGCCCGACATCCCGTTCAGCTTCCTGGCGGCCCTGGTGCCGCTGTTCCTGGTCCGCACCGTGGCCGGCGTCTACCAGATGAGGTTGTTCGCCGAGGGCCATTTCACTACGCTCATCGCGACGATCGTCCTGCTGGGCGGGCTGTTGTGGCTGGTCTGGCTCGACACCGACCCCGCCTCCGACTTCGTGCAGATCATGGCGGCACTGATCACGGTGCTCATCGTGCTGATCAACGTCCAGCATCTACGGGACCGGCGCGAGCCCGGACTGCCGGGTCTGCTGACCCTCAGGGACTGGATCCACACCCTGGAACGGGAGAACGCTCCGGTGCGGGTGGGCGCCGTCTCGATCCCGGAGACCCTCACGGCCAGACAGCGGGCCTCGACCATGCGGATCATCGGCGACACATTCACCGGTACAGGGCATTTCGCGTTCCGATCGCCGACCAGTCTGCTCTTCTACGAACGCGCCGGTGCCGCCGGCGAAACCCCGGCGCACCTGCTGTTGCAGGCCTCGACGGGCGGCGTGGTCGGCAGGGGGCGCTGCCTGCCGGGTGCGCCGGACGCCGGTGCCGACACCGTCGACCGACTCGTCGCCGACGGCTGGGTCACCGGCGGGCAGGACACCGAGACAGTCGGGGAGACATCCGGTGAGGCGGGCGTCGCGGAGACCGACTGGCTGTGCCGGCGGTTTCGAAACCTGTTCCCCGACGGCATTGTGTTCGACCTGACGACCCTCGACGGTGCGCGGGACATGCGCGCCCTCGAACCGAACGTGCTGGCCACCGCGCTGCCGGTGGCCGCAACCAGCCTGGAGCGCGGACAGTTCGTCGCGCCGTTGGCCGACCGCTGGCTCACCGCCGTCTACGACCGTGCCCAACTGCGCATGCTGCTGGTCCTGCCCGCCGAGCCCGACGACGCACTGGTCAGACGGTGGCTGCGGATCGGGCGGAGCTGGCAGGTGAGCCGGGGCCGGGCGCCGGCGAAAGTCGTGAGCCATGCTTGAACCCGTCGACATCGAGCGCCGCCTGGCCGACCCGAAGACCTACGAGAGCATCATCCTGCGGATCTTCGAGAAGAAGAGACAGCGCGGCCAGGCCTTCGGTGAGGCCGGCGGCGGGGTCAGCTACTTCAGCACCGTGACCGAACGGCGAGCACTGTCCCGGGCCATCGCCCACCGGATCAGCAGCGGGGAGTACCGATCCCGGCCGGTCAATCTGTGGTACCTGGAAACCAAGGGCAAGCGTCGCGCCGCCCATACCCCGTCCTTCGTCGACCACGTCGTGGGTTCGGCGCTGTTTCAGCTGCTCACCCACAACGCCCGCTGCTACGGCCTGCCCGGGGTGTATTCCTATCTGCCCGGCTCGACCAACCTCGGCGCCGGCCGCGACCTCGCCGCGTTCGTCCGCGCCCACCGCGCGCGGGTCGGAGAGCACGGCCCGCCGCTGTACGTCCTGCAGTCCGACTTCGAGCAGTACGGCGACCAGCTGCCGTTCGGTCCCGACGCGGCGCTGTGGCAGGTGCTGGGTGAGGTCGCCGCACTCGGCAGCACCACCGGCGCCGTCGGGCCCGCGACGTGGCACCTGATCACCTCGTTGGCGCGGCCGGTGGTCCGCGCCGAAGACGGCGCCCAGTTCACCCGGCTGCACGGCGCCGCGATGGGGACGCCGCTCGTCCCGCTGCTGGGGAATCTGGCTGTGGTGCCGATGGATCGGGCGATCCTGGGCATCGACGGCGTGTTCTATGCCCGCTACAACGACGACTTCCTGATCGCCCACCCCGACCTCGCGGCACTGCACGAGGCCGATGCCCGCATCGACGCGCTGCTGGAGCCCCTCGGGGTCACACGCAAGCTCGACAAGGAGTGCCGCACCGCACTGAACGCCGCGGGACGGGCCTGCGACGACGACCCCGCCTACCGCGGGCGCAACCGGATCGACTGCCTGGGACTGTCGATCACCCACGCCGGCACCCTGGCCCTGGCGCCGCACCGGTTGCGCCGCTTCATCGGCCGCATCGCCACACGCGTCGACGCGCTGGCGCCCGCGCTGACCCCGCTGCCGGTCACCGAACGGGCCCGTCAGCTGGTCGCGGCCACCAACGTCATGCTCGACGACACCAGCCCCTTCGCGGTGTCGGGCCTGAGCGCACTGCTGGAGACCACCACGGATCGAGGGGTGTTGAAGGACATGGACTTCCGGATCGCCCGCAAGATCGTGCAGAGGGCCACCGGGCGCCCCGGGGTGCGCGGCTTCCGCGTGCTTCCCCCGGCGGTGCTGTACGGCGAACTGGGTCTGGTGTCGCTGGTTCATCGGAGGAACTTGCGCTAGCCCGCTCCCGTACGGTTCGATCGAGGCGAGGGCGCGGACCCCGCCCACGGGCGGTTGCTGCGAGGAGCCACAGAGGCTGCGGCTTTCGGCTCTTCACTTTTTCTGTTTTTCCCCGCGCCCTCGCATGCTTCCGTCCGGGCGCTCTCGCGGGCCACCCCGGTTTCCGGCTAGATCGCGTTGATCCGGCCGATCACGGTGCGGTACAGCTCCGCCCCGGCGTCCCGCTGCGTCGGCGGGCACGACACCTCCACGATCAAGCCCCGCACCAGGCCGACGTAGTTGCAGCTGGCCTGATCGGGCTGCTCCCGGGCGAACGAGTCCTGGGCCTCCGAGACGGGGGCCTCGGTCAGCACGGTGTCCTCGGTGCTGGTGCTCTCCCGGATGACCTGCCCGTCCTTGGTGACCGTCACGGTGACCTTCGCGCCGTGGCAGCGGCTGTACCACTGCCGGAAGCTCTCCAGGCTGGTGGGATCCGGTGCCGGATAGACGGAGACGAAGAAACCCCGGGTGTCCTCGGCATTGCCGCCCGGGTCGTCGACCGGGTACATCAGCAGCAGGATCGGATACCGCTGGTAGCGGTCGGGATCCTTGTGCTCGAAGTCGTGCTCGGCCTCGAACAGCGGGTCGCGGGCGCATCCGGTGGGCGACGACGTCGTCTCGTAGTGGGCGTCGGGGTCATAGCCGATGTCATCGGGGCCGCCCGTGGTCTTCTTGGACATGTCCCAGTCGACATAGCCGGGCGGGTACAGCGAGCGGAAGTCCAGGTTGTTGAGGATCACCGTGGGCGGCTGGTCGTTGAGCATCGGCCTCTGGGCCACCGACTTGGCCGAGTCCTGCGGCCCCGCCGGGTGCGGCCAAACCAGCCAGCCCACCAGGGCGGCCAACAGTACGACAACCACCGCTGCCGCGGCGACGAGCCACCGACGTCGACGACGCGGACCACCCGGGCCGGGGGTGGGGTCGCCGGCGTAGGACCACGCGGGCTGCGCGCCGATGTTGTCGGTCATGGCAGCGGCCCCGACGTCGTGCACAACGCCGCCCCCAGGTCGCCCAGCGGGGTGCCGTTGGGCGTGCAGAACGGCACCGTGGGTTTACCCTGCGGGTCCGGCGTCACCGGTGCGGGATCGCCCGGGAACTCGATCGCCGGATCGCTCTCCGAGGGTGGCTGTGATGGTGGCGTCTGGCCCGGGGCCGGTGGTTGGTCCGGCTCGGAGGGCGGCTGGTCGGGTGCGGGCTCGCCCTGCGCGTCGGCGACCCGTTGGGCGCGCTCCTCGTCGCGGGCCTTGATGCACTCCCGCAGGCGGGCGTCGTCCTCGTCGTCGAACGGGCACGGCGCCGGTTCGCCCTCACGGAAATCGATCCCGCCGCCCGGGGTTCGGATGTAATCGAAACCGTCCGGGGTCTCGGTGACCGCACCGGCCGTGAGCGCGGCCAGCTTGGTCGACAGCCGGTCGGGGGTCTGCGCGACGAAGGCCCGAACCTCCGGGGTCGGTGACGGTGACGTCGTGAAACACCCCTTGTCGCCGACGGCAGCCTGCACCGCGGGCTCCAGCAGTGTCCGCGCCTGAAAAAAGTTCCCCTGCTTGAGTTCCCGGTCGCTGAGCAGCTCGGAGGTCAGGGCGAAGTTCGCCCGCGGCGGACATGCCGAGGGTTTCGCCGCGTGGGCCGCGGCGAACTGCTCCAGCGCGGCGCGGTCGTCCCCGCCGAGCCGCAACATGTCACCGGCGGCGAGCTGCTCACGATAGCCGCGGCCGAACTTGCCGAGATCGATCCAGTGCAGCGTGGACTCCATGCCCGCCCGGTCGCGCGCATGGAACTGCGCGGGCAGCCGGTCGCCGAGGACTCCGACGCTGGCGAGCTTGACCGCGAGCAGCACCAACAGCACCAGCACCGGGCTGGACCACAGCAGCAGCCGGCGCCGCAGCACCAACCGTCCCGGACGCCGGGTCGGGGTCCGATCGGTGTCGGTGGGCGCCGCCGACGGGGAGGTGTCGATGGTCATGTGATGGTCATCTCCCGAACCCTCCGCCGCGCCGCCGGATCCAGTGCCGCGCCAGGCCGTACAGCTCCACCCCGAACAACGCCGCCGCCAGGCCGGCGAACAGCCAGTAGAACTCGACCCGGTTGGGGTGAGGCACGGCGGGATCGATCGGGTCGACGGGAGCGGCCTGCGGCACCACCGAGGCCAGGGCCCCGGACGGCAGCGGGCCGCTCTCGCGGTGTTCGAAGGGCACCCCCAGGCTGTCGGCGGCGGTGCGCAAGGCGGGCTCGTTCAACTCCGACCGCACCAGCCGGGTGCCCTCCGAGCGGTCGCGCGGGCGGTAGAAGACGGTGGCCCCGTCCTCGGTGCCGTAGCCGAACACCGCGCCGCCGGACACCTGCCCGGCGGGGATGTCGAAGGCCCAGTCGCCCGGGTCGCTGGGGGAGCCGAACAGGTAGACCAGATTCGCCGAGCCGGGATAGTCGTGCACCGCGCGGTTGAGCTGCCCCCTGAGCACGCTGCTCGACGCCGAGACGATCGTGTCGAGTTGGCTGTCGCCGTCGGTGCCGTAGGGGCCGCCGTAGGGGGTGAACGCGTCGACGAAGGGAATCAGGCTCCACACGTCGGGCGACAGCGGCCATTCGACCCGCGCGGAATCGGCGTAGGAGATCACGCCGAACCGGGCCTTCGGGTACTTGCCGAGCACGGTCTCCATGTCCTGAATGGCCCCGGCCATCCGCTCCTGATTGCCGTCGAAGTCCTGTGCGGTCATCCCCATGGAGCGGTCGACCACCAGGAACACGTTGAGGTTGGACTCCTCGGCGGTGGCGGTCAGCCGCGGTGGCCGCTCGGCGCGGGACTCGTCGCCGACCCGGGTCGCCGCGACACCCAGACAGGCGATGGCCGCCAACCCGGCGGCCAGCCGAAGCCACGCCCGGCGCTCGGGCAGCCGGCCGTGCCGGCGGCGCGCGGCGACGACCGCGGCCACCCGCAGCGCCATCGCGACGACCACGAGCACCACGATCAACCAGATCGGAAACACCGGTGCGACACTGAGTTTCACAGTCGCATCCCCAACCGGCAGGCGGCGACGCCGATGACCGCGACCAGCGCGACCTGCAGCAACAGATCCGGAACATCCCAGTCGAAGGGCTGCATGGCCTGGCGGCGCGCCTCGTCCAGCGCCGCCTGCGGGGGATGGGAGAAGATCTTGTCGACCGCCCCGGCCAGTTCGGCCTTCTGATTCTCGACGTGCTTCGGTGGCACCGGCCCGCGTGCGGTGAGGCCGCCGACCTCGGTGTAGAGCAGCTGCTGCCCGCCGGTGTCGCTGATCAGCTGCTCGACGAAACCGATCGGCCCGGTGATCGGGTCCGGAACGATGGCGTTGACCTGGATGCCGGCGGCCTTGATGGTCTTCTCCAGGGTGGTCTTGGAGTACATCCGCGGGTCGAGGCTGCCTCCGTTCCCGCGTCCCGGGTCGTCGTTGAGGCGGGTGTCGCCGATGAACACGATCATCTTTCCCCGGCCGTTGTCGGCGCCGGCCGCCGGCAGGCCCATCGCGCACATGGCCAGGGTGTCGACCACATTGGGTCGGGCGAGCGAACTGTAGAACTGCCTTTCGAACAGCGCGGTGTCCAGTTGATAGCGGGTCGTGAAGTCCTCGGAGTCGATGTATGACGTGGCCAGGTCGGTGATCTCACCCATGCGCTGCGAGACCCAGGGATGGTCGGCGGTCACGGGGAACACCCGGTAGTACTCGTTGGTCATGCCGATGCGCTGGTTGCCGAATCCGTCCACCTTCTCGCGCAGGTCCGTCATCAACGGGACCAGACCCAGCCCGTCGGCGAACTGCAGACTGAACAGGGGACCGAAGCACAACATGATGTCGACGTAGGGGGTGTCGGAGCCCGCGGGCCGGGGTTCGTAGACCCGGGTGGGACGCACCGCCGCGGCCAGCAGCGCGCTGACCGCGACGATCGCCAGGACCAGGGCGGCGGCGGTCAACCGCTGGTGCAGCCGCAGCGCGCGGCGGTACTCGGGTAGCTCGGTGAGGCGAAACGCCCGCGCCAGCAGCGGCAGCTCACCCTGCCAGCCGCGCCGGGACTCCCGTCGGGCCAGCCACACCGCGATCCCGATCGCCGCCGCGATCGGGATCAACAGGATCGGCCACCTCAGGTCCACGCGGCCACCGCCCTGCGCGCCGCGTCCACGGCGAGGTCGACCCCGCGCGGATCCGCGGCCTCGAACTGGCCCGGGTAGGTCATCCGCAACACGTCCAGGGCGCGGTCGCCCAGGGGACTGTTGGCGATGTCGGTGGCCGTCATCTCCCGAGCGGAATAGCCGGTCCGGAAGGTGACGTACGCCCGGAAGATCCGGCTGATCTCGTGGAACGCCTCACGCGTCTCCAGCTGGCCCGCATGGTGGCGCTGGGCCACCCCGGCCAACGCGCGGGAGAACTTGAACCCGAGCACCCGATAGGTCACCGACCGGAGCACCGGTATGTCGCGCAGCACCTCGATCGGCAGCGTCCAGAGCAGCACACCCACGATCCAGCCCACCACCACCAGCAGCACCAGCACCGCGCCGACCACCCACCACACCGGGTAGGGCATCGGCGGAAAGAGGAAGTCGAGATACGACACGGCGTCCATCAGTGCTGTCCCTGCGCGAGATAGGTCAGGGCCGGGCCGATGTCGGTACGCGCACCGATCCGCACGAACGGGCTGCCCAGCTGCTCCGCGAACGCCTGCCACTGCGCCACCCGCGCGGCCTCGGCCCGGCGGTAGGCCTCCAGCACCCGCGTCCCGAGCACGGTCGGCGTGAGCAACGCACGACCGGTCGCCACGTCGAGAACCTCGTCGGCGGCCCCGGGATGCCCGAGCACGTCACGGTCCTCGATCAGGATCCAGTGCAGGGCGTTTCGGGCCCGCACCGCCATCGCCGCCTCGACCAGCTCGGGGGTCACCGAGGGCTGATCGCAGACGATGTAGGTGGCGTACCTCTTCTCCAGATGGCTTGCGATGAAGCGCAACTGCCGCACGATGTTCGATGCGTTGCCGATCTCGATGTCGGTGCCGCCCAGCAGCGTCAGAATCTGCTCCAGGTGCTCCTCACCGGTCTTGCCCGGTTCCATCGAGGAGCCGCGGTCGTCGCCGAAGACCACGCTGATCTTGTCGGCCTGGGCGCAGGCGATCAGCCCGACCGCACCCAGCGCCAGCAGCGCGAGGTCGCGTTTGCGTTCCCCGCCGGGCGATTCGGCGAGCATGTTCGCGCCGGTGTCGGCGACGAGCAGGAACTCCTGGCTCTTCTCGGCGACGTAGCGGCGCACCACCAGGTGCGGGTTGCGGGCCGACGCGCGCCAGTCGATATCCCTGACGTCGTCGCCGATGGCGTACTCCCGCAGATCCACGAAGTCGTCACTGCGGCCGAACTGCAGCGAGGTGTGCCCGCCCTCGAGCACCCGATGCGCGCGAAACCGCAGCCCGGCCGATCGTGGGTCGAAGTCGAGCTGGGCGCGGACCCGGTTGAGGATGTCTCCCATCGCGTCAGGGAGTCGGTACGCGATGCAGGATGCCGTCGATGAGGTACTCGGGGGTGATGCCCTCGGCCGAGGCCTGGAATTTCAGCACGATCCGGTGCCGCAGCACCCGGGCCGCCACCGCTTTCACGTCGTCGGGAACCGCAAACGGCCGGCCGTTGATCAACGCCAGGGCGCAGGCGGCCCGGCACAGCGCGATGCTGGCGCGCGGGCTCGCGCCGTACTGGATCAGGTCGGCCAGCTTGGGTTCGAGGACCGTGCGCGGATTGCGCGTGGCGTTGGTGATGTAGGTCGTGTACTTCACGATCGAGCGGTCCAGGAATACCTGGCGGTACATCGACTGCAGCCAGAGCACCGCCTGCGCGTCGAGTTGGCCGTTGCCGCTGGTCTTCGGCGGGGCGTCGAACACGCCGCCCGCGACGCGGGCGATCACTTCCTCTTCCTCCTCCACCGTGGGGTAGGTGAGGACGTCCTTGAGCATGAAGCGATCCATCTGCGCCTCGGAGAGCTGGTAGGTGCCCTCCTGGTCGATCGGGTTCTGCGTGGCCAGCACCAGGAACGGGTTCGGCAGCGGGTAGACGTTCCCGCCGATGGTGGTCTGGCGTTCCTCCATCGCCTCCAGCATGGCGCTCTGGGTCTTGGCCGAGGAGCGGTTGATCTCGTCGAGCAGCACGATGTTGGCGTGCACCGGGCCGAACGACACCCTGAACTCGCCGGTCTTCTGATCCCAGATCTGCCCGCCGGTGATATCGCTGGGCAGCAGGTCCGGGGTGCACTGGATGCGCTGGAACTTCGCGGCCAGGCTGTCGGCCAGGGTCTTGGCGGCGGTGGTCTTGGCCAACCCCGGCACGCTTTCGAGCAACACATGGCCCGAGGCGATCAGGCCGATCAACAGCGATTGCTGCAGGGTGGCCTGGCCGACGATCTTGGCTGCCAGTGAGTCCCTGAGGTAACCGATGGTGCCCGATACCCGCTGCAGATCCTCACGAGACAGTTGTGGCCCGGACAGCTGCATGCAATTCCCCCCAGTTTGCGCGAACTCAGCGCGAAGCCTACCAAGCTGTGCTCGGTTGTCTGCGAGCAAACTCTGCCGGTGCGCTCAGAGGCGGACACACTCGATGACGACGGTGGGCGGTTTGTTCAGGTAGTCGGCCCAGAAGTCACCCTCCTCCACACCCTCGTCGGCACCCTCCGGCGCGGGGGAGAGCTCGGGCCGGTGCACCCGGATCTCACCGAAACCGGCGTCGCTCAGCGCGCTCTCGTAGGCCTCGATCGGCAGGTAGTAGTTCTCGATGACCAGCGCGCCCCCCTCGTGGGCCACCGACAGCTCGATCGGAGCGCCCTCGGCGACGTTGTCGGACAACCCGATCCGGAACCCGTACTTGGAGTAGTCGGGTAGCGAACCGTAGTGGTAGAGCGCGGGGTTGGTGGTCAGGGTGACAAAACGCCCGCCCGGGCGGACCCGGGCCGCCAGACCCCGGCACATCTTCGCGAGTTCGCCACGATCGCGGGCGTAGACCAGAACGTAGGCGGCCACCGCCAGGTCGAAGTCCTGCTGGGGCACCGGGACGCGGAGGTCGGCGACGACGTAGTCGATACCCAGCGGCCGGCGGGCCTCCTGCGCGCGGGCCGCGGCGATCATCTTCTCGGAGATGTCGAAGCCGACACTGGGTCCGCACCGGCCTGTCGCAGCATGCGCGTGTAATGGCCGGCGCCGCAGGCCACGTCGAGGACCTTCTTTCCCGTCACGTCCCCGACGTGCTTGAGGAAGCTGTACTGCTCGATGCGGGACCGTACGGGCATCGTCTTCGTCTTGGCGTACTGCTCGGCGACGTCGCCCTGGTCGTAGTCGGTGACCATGCCCTCCAGTGTCCACCGTTGCCTGCCCGCCGGCTCGCCTCGTCCTGGCCGGGGCTCGACTCACCCCGCCGGCGTCGGGCCAAGGCATCGGGGCCCAACGGCCCTGTCGGGGGCGGGGCCCACGGGCCAGGCTGATCACCATCACCGATCGCGGTGGCCCGTGGCCACCGCCGGGACGAGGGTGGCGGTCATGGGGGCTGTGGCGAAGACGGGTCTGGCCCTGGGGCCTGTCGTGGACCTCGAGTGCATCCGGTGTGGTCACCGGGGCGCGTAGTCGTTTCACCTGAGGCGGCTTCAGTTTGGTGGCCGAGTGTTTTCGGCTGGCAGCGGTGGGTGCGTGTAACGGTATTGGTCGGGGATATCCGCTGAGCGCTGGGGGAGCCCTTCGCATGAGTCCTCGTTGTATAACTGATCGCCGTGCCACAGAATGACTTCGGGATCATTGCCCGGATGGGGAAACGAGGCGGACACACGATTTTCGCAGAGGTCCAAGAGGTAGTAGTACCTCACTGCTTCCTTGAGAGAAGGCCAGGGCGCAGGGTAGATGATTGATTCTCGGGTATCACGTACCAGTCCCCATGTAATGGCCGACGGCGGAGCCTTGTAGACCAGATACATCGTTGGGCCATCGGTCCAAGCGTGTGAAACCTCGAAGGTGTCGGCCCCTTCAGCGTTCTCTTCAGTGATGTGCGCCAGAAGGTTTCGCAGCACGGCAGCGGCAAATTCGCTCTTACTGCCCTCGGTTTCAGTTGATAGGGACACTGCCACTCACCCACGGTGGAGCCATCGTCCAGTTCGGGTGCACTTCGACTACGCCGTCGCCTCCTGGAAGGGGGTACATGGTGATGACTCCTTTCTGTCCGCCGTCAGGTACATCCAAACGATTCTGGGTGGTATCGACCACGATCATCATCTCTAGGCTTTCACCAGATCAGCGAGGCTGCGCTCCTGGGCGGCGTCGGCGGCCGCGCCCTCCCAGGTGGTGCCGCCCGGTGACAGGGTGCCGCGGTGCACGCGGGTGAACGTGTCCTCCCAGTGTTCGGCCGTGCCCACCCAGTCGGTCGCTGCCTGCGCCAGGTGGGTGGTGTCCCAGGACACGATGCGCGAGAGGCTCGGAATGCCCGCACCGACAGCGGCAGGCATCTACGGCTGCATCGGCGCGCCGCCCAGCACAGCCAGGCGCTGGGCCGACGTTTCGTCGGCGCTCACGTACTGCGTCGCCGCGGCGGTCAGCTTGTCGCCGGTGGCGTAAACGCGGCCCGCCAGGGCCGCCGCCGTGGCGCCGATGGCAGCGTGTGCACGGCCGACAGCCGTTGCTGTTGCTTGGGTCGAAGGCCCAGCCACCCCAGCAGGAACACGGACGGCTAACCGCGAAGCGTCCGCCGAACACTGCCCAGCCAGCATCTGCAAGCCCTCGCCGCAAACATTCAATACCCCCACACCGTCGGTCTATGGTCAACGGCTGAAACGTCCAGTCACCGAACAAACGCCCGTCGTCTCGCATCTAGAAAAACCGGACGGGTCAGATCCAGTCTCACCATCGCCTGGCTGGCCGGTGGCGAGCCGTGGGTGTTCCGATTTCGTCGCGCTGCCCTGTGCGCTGCGCTGGACCGCATGACAGCAGCGATCTGGCCTCTGAATTGACCTGGGCACGTCGACGCCGCGGGTGACACTGCGCTATGTCATCGATGACCTGGGTGGGGGCGCTGCCGTAGGTCTCGACAATCTGTCCCTCACTTCGTCATGGAGCAGAAGATGATGCGCGGCATCCGCGACCGGGCACAACGCGCCGGCGGCTGACCGCCCGCCGAGGCCCGCGCGGCGGCGTTGAGGGCGATATCACATTCCCGCCGGGGCATCGAACACCGGTTCGGTGGGCTGTGGCACGTAGGTGGGATTAGGGTCGCTGTCGTGGCTGAAACTGATCAGACGATGCCCCGCGAGGCACCGCGGGCGGGCCCCGTAGCGTCGGGTCCGACGCGATATTGATCATCGCGCCATAACTTGAGACCCCTGTGGATATCTGACCGAAACTGACGCCGGGAGACACGCGAATGAGCGCCGAGCAGCCGACCATCATCTACACCATGACCGACGAGGCGCCGCTGCTTGCGACCTACGCCTTCCTGCCGGTGATCCGGGCCTTCGCCGGAGCCGCCGGGATCGACGTTGAGACCAGCGACATCTCGGTGGCCACCCGCATCCTGGCCGAGTTCTCCGATCGCCTGCCCGAGGACCAGCGCGTCCCGGACAACCTGGCCGAACTGGGACGGCTCACCCACCTTCCGGACACCAACATCATCAAGCTTCCCAACATCAGCGCCTCGGTACCCCAGCTGCTGGCCGCCATCAAGGAACTGCAGGGCAAGGGCTACGACGTTCCGGACTGGCCCGGGGACCCCAAGACCGACGAGGAAAAAGAGATCAAGGCCCGCTACGCCAAGGTGCTGGGCAGCGCGGTGAACCCGGTGCTGCGCGAGGGCAACTCCGACCGTCGCGCCCCCAAGGCGGTCAAGGAGTTCGCCAGGAAGCACCCGCACAGCATGGGCAAGTGGTCGATGGCCTCGCGCACCCACGTCGCACACATGCGCAGCGGTGACTTCTACGCCGGCGAGAAGACGATCACGCTCGACCGCGCCCGCGACGTCAAGATGGAGCTGAAGACCGCGAGCGGGGAAACGCTGCTGCTCAAGCCGAAGGTGTCGCTGGACGAGGGCGACGTCATCGACAGCATGTACATGAGCAAGAACGCGCTCTGCGCGTTCTACGAGGAGCAGATGCAGGACGCCTACGACACCGGGGTCATGTTCTCGCTGCACGTCAAGGCCACGATGATGAAGGTCAGCCACCCCATCGTCTTCGGTCACGCCGTGAAGGTGTTCTACAAGGACGCCTTCGCCAAGCACCAGGCGCTCTTCGACGAGCTGGGCGTCAACGTCAACAACGGGCTGTCCGACCTGTACACCAAGATCGAGGCGCTGCCGGCCTCCAAGCGCGACGAGATCATCGACGACCTGCACAAGTGCCACGAGCACCGCCCGGAACTGGCGATGGTCGACTCGGCCCGCGGGATCACCAATTTCCACTCGCCCTCCGACGTGATCGTCGACGCCTCCATGCCGGCGATGATCCGCGCGGGCGGAAAGATGTACGGCGCCGACGGCAAGCTCAAGGACACCAAGGCCGTCAACCCCGAATCCACCTTCTCCCGGATCTACCAGGAGATGATCAACTTCTGTAAGACCAACGGCCAGTTCGACCCGACCACGATGGGCACCGTCCCCAACGTCGGGCTGATGGCGCAGAAGGCCGAGGAGTACGGCAGCCACGACAAGACCTTCGAGATCCCCGAGGACGGCGTCGCCGACATCGTCGATCTCGACACCGGCGAGGTGCTGATGTCGCAGAACGTCGAGGCCGGCGACATCTGGCGGATGTGCATCGTCAAGGACGCTCCCATCCGGGACTGGGTCAAGCTGGCCGTGAACCGGGCCCGCGCCTCGGGGATGCCGGTGGTGTTCTGGCTCGACGACGAACGCCCGCACGAGAACGAGCTGCGCACGAAGGTGCACACCTACCTCAAGGACCACGACACCGAGGGCCTGGACATCCGGGTGATGTCGCAGGTGTGGGCCATGCGGTACACGATGGAGCGGGTGGTCCGCGGCCAGGACACCATCGCCGCGACCGGCAACATCCTGCGCGACTACCTGACCGACCTGTTCCCGATCCTGGAGCTGGGCACCAGCGCCAAGATGCTGTCCATCGTGCCGTTGATGGCCGGCGGTGGCATGTACGAGACGGGCGCCGGCGGTTCGGCACCCAAGCACGTCAAGCAGCTGGTGGAGGAGAACCACCTGCGCTGGGATTCGCTGGGCGAATACCTCGCGCTGGGCGCCAGCCTCGATGACCTGGGTGTCAAGACCGGCAACAAGCGGGCCGCCCTGCTGGCCAAGACGCTGGACGCGGCGACCGGCAAGCTCCTGGACAACAACAAGAGCCCGTCGCGCAAGACCGGCGAGATCGACAACCGGGGCAGCCAGTTCTACCTGGCCATGTACTGGGCGCAGGAACTGGCCAACCAGAGCGAGGACGCCGAGCTGGCCGAGCACTTCGCGCCGCTGGCCAAGACACTGTCCGAGAACGAGGACACCATCGTCCACGAACTGGCCGAGGCGCAGGGCAACGCCGTCGACATCGGTGGCTACTACTCGCCGGACGTGGAGAAGACCACCTCGGTGATGCGGCCGAGCAAGACGTTCAACGAGGCCCTCGCCGGCGCCTGAGTTCCCGGGGTCCAGCAGGGCCCGATGGCTCTTGTGCCCTCGACAGCACCGCCCATAGCATGCGTCATCGCTGCGGACAGGACGGTGCATGGCCGAGGACACCCACCACACCGGCGTGGTCGTCGGTGTGGACGGCTCGCCCGCCGCCTCGCTGGCCGTCCGGTGGGCCGCCGACGAGGCGGCGCTGCGTGGCGTGCCCCTGACGGTGGTCCACGTGCTGCCGCCGACGGCCAGCCCCTGGCTGGACTCATCCCTGGCACCCGAGTGGATGCGGTGCCGGCGCCAGATCGGATCCGACCTGATCGACGCGGCGCGAGCGCTGGCACTGACCGCGGG
>NZ_NVQF01000091.1 GCF_002592005.1 Mycolicibacterium palauense
CCCACTAGAGCCCACCCACGAGAGCCCGGCCGACTCATCCCCACCCGCTGGTCCCGGCCGCTGCGCGCCGCCCGTCCCGGTTCCCCCCCTTATGGCCGGGTCCGCCGGCACCGAGTCCACTCGCGCGGCCTCCGGTGCGGTACGAATAGCGGGTGGTTGCATCTTCCCCGTCACCTTCCGGGTCACCGACCGTCCTGCTGCTGTCGACCTCGGACACCGACCTGATCACCGCGCGGGCCAGCGGCGGCGGATACCGGTGGGCCAACCCGGCGCGGCTGCTGCTCGACGATCTGCCCGGGCTGCTGGACGGCGCCGACGCCGTCGTGATCCGCATCCTGGGCGGCTACCGGGCCTGGGAGGACGGTATCGACGCGGTGCTGGCGCACGGCCTGCCGACGGTGCTGGTCAGCGGTGAGCAGACCCCCGACGCCGAGCTGATGGAGCGCTCGACCGTGCCCGCCGGAATCGCCGTACAGACCCACGTCTACCTCGCGCAGGGGGGCACGCAGAACCTGGCCAATCTGCACGCGTTCCTGTCGGACACCCTGCTGATGACCGGCTTCGGTTTCGCCCCGCCGGCCGCACTGCCGAACTGGGGTCCGCTGGTGCGCGCCGAGACCGGCACCGGTACGGACACAGCCACCGAGGGGCCGACGGTGGCCGTGCTCTACTACCGGGCGCAGCAGCTGGCCGGCAACACCGCCTACATCGAGACCCTGTGTGCGGCGATCGAGCGGGCCGGGGGCCGCCCGCTGCCGCTGTACTGCGCGTCGCTGCGCACCGCCGAACCCGAACTCCTGGACACCCTGCGGGGCGCCGACGCGATGATCGTGACGGTGCTGGCCGCCGGCGGCGCCCGTCCCGCGGCGGCCGGCGCCGGTGGGGAGGACGACACCTGGAACGTCGAACACCTCGCCCAGCTCGACGTCCCGATCCTGCAGGGGTTGTGTCTGACCGGGCCCCGCGAGCAGTGGGCCGGCAACGACGACGGGCTGTCCCCACTGGACGTGGCCACCCAGGTGGCCGTGCCGGAGTTCGACGGTCGCATCATCACCGTGCCGTTCTCGTTCAAGGAGATCGACCAGGACGGGCTGATCAGCTACGTCGCCGATCCCGAGCGGTGCGCCCGGGTGGCCGGCCTGGCGGTGCGCCACGCGCGGTTGCGGGCCGTGGCCCCCGCCGAGAAGAAGGTGGCGCTGGTCTTCTCGGCCTACCCGACCAAACACGCCCGCATCGGCAACGCGGTGGGCCTGGACACCCCGGCCAGCGCCGTGGCGCTGCTGCGCGCGATGCGCGACGCCGGCTACGACATCGGCGACATCGGCGACGTGCCGGGGGTGGACGCCCAGGACGGCGACGCCCTGATCCACGCCCTGATCGAGCGGGGCGGGCAGGACCCCGAGTGGTCGACCTCCGAGCAGTTCGAGGCCAACCCGATCCGGGTGTCGGCCGCGGACTACCGCGCCTGGTTCGCCACGCTGCCCGCCGAGCTGGCCGACGCGGTCGTCGAGCACTGGGGTCCGCCGCCCGGTGAGCTGTTCGTCGACCGCAGCCGTGACCCCGACGGGGAGATCGTCATCGCGGCGATGCGCTCGGGCAACCTGGTGATCGTGGTGCAGCCGCCGCGCGGATTCGGGGAGAACCCGGTGGCGATCTACCACGACCCCGACCTGCCGCCGAGTCACCACTACCTGGCCGCCTACCGCTGGCTCGACGACTCCTTCCCCAACTCCTTCGGCGCCGACGCCGTCGTGCACCTGGGCAAGCACGGCAACCTGGAGTGGCTGCCCGGCAAGACGCTGGGGATGTCGGCGGCGTGTGGACCCGACGCGGCCCTGGGCAACCTGCCACTGATCTACCCGTTCCTGGTCAACGATCCCGGCGAGGGCACCCAGGCCAAGCGGCGCGCGCACGCCGTGCTCGTCGACCACCTGATCCCGCCGATGGCCCGCGCCGAGACCTACGGCGACATCGCCCGGCTGGAGCAGCTGCTCGACGAGCACGCCAACGTCGCCGCGCTGGACCCCGGCAAGCTGCCCGCGATCCGTCAGCAGATCTGGACGCTGATGCGCGCGGCCAAGATGGACCACGATCTGGGACTGACCGACCGCCCCGACGAGGACTCCTTCGACGACATGCTGTTGCACGTCGACGGCTGGTTGTGCGAGATCAAGGACGTCCAGATCCGCGACGGGCTGCACGTGCTGGCCCAGACCCCGGCCGGCGAGGGCGAACTCGATCTGGTGCTGGCGATCCTGCGGGCCCGTCAGCTCTTCGGCGGTGAGCAGTCGGTGCCCGGCCTGCGTGAGGCGCTGGGGCTGGCCGAGGACGGCAGCGACGAGCGGGCCCGGGTCGACGACGCCGAGGCCCGCGCGCGCGAGCTGGTCGCGGCCCTGCAGGCGGCGGGCTGGGACCCCGCGGCCGTCGACGGACTCACCGGTGACCCGCAGGTGGCCGCGGTGCTGCGATTCGCGGCCACCGAGGTGGTACCCCGGCTGGCCGGGACGGGCGCCGAGATCGACCAGGTGTTGCGGGCCCTGGAGGGCGGATTCATCGCCGCCGGCCCCTCCGGATCGCCGCTGCGGGGTCTGGTCAACGTGCTGCCCACCGGACGCAACTTCTATTCGGTGGACCCCAAGGCCGTGCCGTCGCGGCTGGCCTGGGAGACCGGGGTGGCGATGGCCGATTCGCTGCTGGCGCGGTACCGCCAGGACTACGGGCGGTGGCCGGAATCGGTGGGCTTGTCGGTGTGGGGGACCTCGGCGATGCGCACCTCCGGTGACGACATCGCCGAGGTGCTGGCGCTGCTGGGCGTGCGACCGGTCTGGGACGACGCCTCGCGGCGGGTCGTGGACCTGGAGGCCATCGACCTGGCGGAGTTGAACCGTCCGCGCATCGACGTCACCGTGCGCATCTCCGGGTTCTTCCGGGACGCCTTCCCGCACGTGGTGACCATGCTCGACGACGCGGTGCAGCTGGTCGCCGGCCTCGACGAACCCGACGAGTCCAACTTCGTGGCCGCCCATGCCCGCGTCGACGTCGCCGATCACGGCGACCGGCGGCGCGGGACCACCAGGATCTTCGGGTCCAGGCCCGGCACCTACGGAGCGGGGCTGCTGCAGCTGATCGACAGCCGTAACTGGCGCGACGACGCCGACCTGGCGCAGGTGTACACCGCCTGGGGCGGCTTCGCCTACGGCCGCGGCCTCGACGGCAGGCCCGCCTCCGAGGAGATGCAGCGGGCCTACCGCCGCATCGCCGTGGCCGCCAAGAACACCGACACCCGCGAGCACGACATCGCCGACTCCGACGACTACTTCCAGTACCACGGCGGGATGGTCGCCACCGTGCGGGCGCTGACCGGGAAGGACCCGGCGGCCTACATCGGCGACAACACCCGGCCCGACGCGGTGCGCACCCGCACGCTCAACGAGGAGACCACCCGGGTGTTCCGGGCCCGGGTGGTCAACCCCCGCTGGATGAGCGCGATGCGCCGGCACGGCTACAAGGGCGCCTTCGAGATGGCGGCCACCGTCGACTACCTGTTCGGCTACGACGCCACCGCACACGTGATGTCCGACTGGATGTATGAACAGCTGACCCAGAGCTACGTGCTCGACGGCGAGAACCGCAAGTTCATGACCGAGTCCAATCCGTGGGCCCTGCACGGCATGGCCGAGCGGCTGCTGGAGGCCGCCGAGCGGGGAATGTGGGCCCAGCCCGAGCCGCAGACGCTGGCCGATCTGCGCCAGGTGCTGCTGGAGACCGAGGGGGATCTGGAGGGCTGATCTGGAGGGCTGAGCGGGTGCGCCGCAGGCGCTACCTTGTCAGCATGACCCTGACTTTCGCCGACGTTGCCGGTTCCGAGTACATCCTGCTGACCACCTTCACCAAGGACGGTCGGCCCAAGCCGACCCCGATCTGGGCGGCGCAGGCCGGCGATGGCCTCCTGGTCATCACCGAGGGCGAGTCGTGGAAGGTCAAGCGGATCCGCAACACCCCGCGGGTGACCATCGCCAAGTGCGATATGCGCGGCCGGCCCAAGAGCGAGGCCGTCGAGGCCGTGGCCACGGTGCTGGACCCCTCCCGGACCGAGGAGGCCTATCAGGCCGTCCGCGACCGGTACGGAATTCTCGGCAAGGTGTTCTTCTTCTTTTCCAGGCTGCGCGGTGGCCTCAAGAACAACGTCGCGCTCGAACTGACGGCGGCACCGTGAGCGATCCCGGGACGCCCCGAAGCCCGTCGTTCGGCGAGGTCGCCAAGTCGAGATATCTGTTGCTGACCACCTTCACCAAGGACGGCCGGGCCAAGCCGACCGCGGTGTGGGGTGTCCCGCAGGACGGCACGTTGCTGATCATCACCGACGACGGCTCGTGGAAGACCAAGCGCATCCGCAACACCCCGCGGGTGACCCTCGCCGAGTGCGGTGTGCTGGGCAAACCCAAGGGCGAGCCCGTCGAGGCCGTCGCGCGGATGCTGCCCGCCTCGGAGACCCGGCGGGTCTACGACGCCGTCGTCAGGCGGTACTGGTGGCACGCGTGGTGGTTCGTTCCGCACTCGTTGCTGCGCGGCGGAATCGACAAGGTGCACGCGGCCATCGAGGTGTCGCCGGCACCGTGAGGCCCGGCCCGCGGAACTGCGCGGGTGGCCCGATCGTTGGCAGACTATGGCAGTGCGACTCTTCCTGATCTACGTCATCGTCGAGATGGCGGTCATCGTCGCGCTCACCGCCACCCTCGGTTTCGGCTGGACGGTACTGCTGCTGGTGGGTGCGTTCGCGCTGGGTGTGGCGGTGGCCGGGGCGCAGCTCCGGCGGCAACTGGCCCGCCTGCAGGACGGTCTGCGCCGGGGCGCCGCCGACCCCCAGGCCGCGGTCACCGACAGCGCGCTGGTGGCACTGGGCAGCGTCCTGGTGTTCATTCCCGGGCTGGTCAGCAGTGTGGCCGGCCTGCTCATGCTGGCGCCGCCGACCAGGGCCGCGATGCGCCCACTGGCCGGATTCGTCGCGGCACCCAGCCTGGCCGGGCGGATGGCCGGCGGCGGGGTGACGTTCGTGACCACCCGTGCCACGGCGGGCCGGGACTTCATCGACGGTGAGGTGATCGACGTCGTCGACGTCGACGGACCCGGCTCTGGTCCGTCCGCGGGCCCTGCGGGCCCTTCCACCGGCCCCGATCCGGCGCCGCGCCCCCTTCCCCCGCACCGGCCCGGAAACTGATCGGGGGCCGGGCGCCCGGGACGGCTCCCCGTCACCTCGGCTGGGCCCCTCCCAGCCTCGCGGCGTAGGTTCATCGTCCGTGACGACGCGGTTGGTCAAGTTGTTGGTCAATGGGCGCATCCACAGCCCGACGCACCCCGATGCCACCGCGATGGCGGTGCGCGGCGACGTGGTCGCCTGGCTGGGCGGAGACGCCGTCGGCCGTGACCAGTTCCCCGAGGCCGAGGTGATCGACCTCGAGGGCCGGTTCGTCACGCCCGCCTTCGTCGACAGTCATGTGCACGTGACCGCCACCGGGCTCAATCTCGTCGGCCTGGACCTACGGCCCGCGACCAGTTCGGCCGAATGCCTGCGCATGATCGCGGCGCACGCCGCCGGCTATCCCGGGGTGCTCGTGTGGGGCCACGGCTGGGATGACGCGATGTGGCCCGACGGGCCGCCGAGCACCGCCGAGCTGGACGAGGTGCTCGGGAATCGTCCGGCCTACCTGGCCCGCGTCGACGTGCACTCCGCGGTCGCCACCACGGCCCTGCGGCAGCGGGTGGCGGGCCTGGCGGACGCCGAGGGATTCGACGCGCGGGGCGCGCTGACCGGTGCGGCGCACCACGCGGTCCGGGCGGCGGCCCGAGAACTGCTGGACGACGGGCAGCGGGCCGCCGCGCGGGTCGCCGCCCTCGACGCCGCCGCGGCGGCCGGGATCGTCGCGGTGCACGAATGCGCCGGCCCGGACATCGGCGGGCTCGGTGACTGGCAGGAGCTGCGGGCGACGCCGCACGGTGTGCAGGTCAGCGGCTACTGGGGTGAGGCGGTGCGGACCGCGGCCGAGGCCCGCGCCCTCGTCGACGCCACCGGTGCCCGCGGGCTGGCCGGGGATCTGTTCGTCGACGGCTCGCTGGGCTCCCACACCGCGTGGCTCAGCGCCCCCTACGACGATGCTCCGCACAGCTGCGGCACCGCACACCTGGAGCCCGACGCGGTCCTCGGTCACCTGCGGGCCTGCACCGAGGCGGGAATCACCGCGGGGTTCCACGTCATCGGCGACGCCGCGGTGAGCACGGTCGCCGATGCCCTGGCCAGGCTGGTCGAGGAGTTCGGTGCCCCGGCGGTGGCGCGCTGCGGGCACCGGCTCGAACACGTGGAGATGGTCGGCGCCGAGCAGGCGGCCCAGTTGGGCGCCTGCGGGGTGATCGCGAGCATGCAGCCCGGCTTCGACGCGCTGTGGGGCGGCGACGACGGGATGTACGCGGCCCGTCTCGGGGGTCAGCGAGCTCGGGAACTCAATCCGTTTGCGCTGTTAGCATCCCAAGGCGTGCCCCTCGCGTTCGGCTCAGACACCCCGGTGACCTGCATGGACCCCTGGAACGCGGTGCGTGCGGCCAGCCGTCACCGGACCCCGGGCAGCGCCATCTCGGCGCGCGCGGCCTTCGCCGCGGCCACCCGCGGGGCGTGGCGGGCCGGGGGAGTGCGCGACGGCGTCACCGGGACCCTGGTGCCCGGCGCTCCGGCCTCCTACGCCGTCTGGGACACCGGCGAGCTGGAGGTGGCCGCCCCGGCGGACACCGTGCAGCGCTGGTCCACCGACCCACGCTCACGGGTGCCCGCCCTGCCGCGCCTGGGCCCCGACGCGCCGCTGCCCACGTGCCGGCAGACCGTGCATGGCGGCGTGACGATCTTCGGCGGCGCCGATGGATGACCTGCGGCCGCAGACCCCGCGGGACGGCGACGAGCCCGCCGCGAGCGGGGACACCACCGACGAGGACACCGCGGGAGAGGGCACCGCGGGCGGGGACACCGCGAGCGGGGACACTGCGGGCGAGGGCACCGCGAGCGAGGACACCGCGGGAGAGGACACTGCGGGCGAGGTCACTGCGGGGGAGGACACCGCCGCACCGCGGGGACCCGGCCGGCTCCGCAGGGCCGGTCGGCGGGTGCTGGCCTGGCTGCTGCCCCGCGCGGAGCGGCTCACGTTGGCGATCGCCGGCGGGTTGCTGCTCTACGCCAGCTTCGCGCCGCTGAACTGGTGGTGGGCGGCGGTGCCGGCGCTGGCGGCCCTGACCGTGGTCCTGATCCGCGAGCAGACGACCGTCGCCGGTGGGTTCGGCTACGGCTACCTGTTCGGGCTGGCCTTCTACCTGCCGCTGCTGCCCTGGGTGGGCAGTTTCGTGGGCGCCGGGCCGTGGCTGGGCCTGTCCGCGGTGTGCGCGCTGTACCCGGGTCTGTTCGGCGTGATGGCGGTGCTGATCCGGGTGTTGCCGGGCTGGCCGGTCTGGTTCGCCGCGGCGTGGGTCGCCCAGGAATGGGTCAAGGCCACCGTCCCGTTCGGCGGGTTCCCGTGGGGCATCGTCGGATTCGGTCAGACCACCGGGCCGCTGATCCCGTTGGCCCGGTTCGGCGGGGTCCCGCTGGTGTCGTTCGCCGTCGTGCTGGCCGGGACCGGCCTGGCGGCCCTCGTGGTGGAGGTCGTGGCCTGGTGGCGTCGTGACCGCGTCCGCGCAGCCGAGGTGCCCCCGGCGGTGGTGTTGCCCGGCTTGTGCATCGTGGTGGTGCTGCTGGCCACCGTCCTGGCCTACCCGCAGGTGCGCCGTGCGGGCGCGGGATCCGGGGACAGCCCGGCGGTCACCGTGGCCGCGGTCCAGGGGAACGTGCCCCGGTTGGGTCTGGACTTCAACGCGCAGCGCCGCGCGGTCCTCGACAACCACGTCGCGGAGACCGAACGGCTGGCCCAGGCCGTGCGTGACGGCCGCGCCCCGCAGCCGCAGTTCGTCATCTGGCCGGAGAACTCCTCGGACATCGACCCGCTGGCCAACCCCGACGCCCGCGAGCAGATCAGCGCCGCCGCCGAGGCGATCGGGGCCCCGATCCTGGTGGGGGGTGTGGTCGCCGGCCCGAACTGGAGCCCCGACAACCCCACCTCCACGAACACCGTGATCGTCTGGGACCCCGTCACCGGGCCGGGGGAGCGTCACGACAAGCAGATCGTGCAGCCCTTCGGCGAGTACCTGCCGTGGCGGGGCTTCTTCTCGCACTTCTCGTCCTACGCCGAGCGCGCGGGCTACTTCGTGCCCGGGGTGGGCAGCGGGGTGGTGCACGCGGCCGGCGTGCCGATCGGGGTCACCACCTGCTGGGAGGTGATCTTCGACCGGGCCGCACGCAACGCCGTGCGCAACGGCGCGCAGATGCTGGCCGTGCCCACCAACAACGCCACGTTCGACGAGACGATGAGCGAACAGCTGCTGGCCTTCGCCCGGGCGCGTGCCATCGAACACGACCGGTACGTGGTGGTGGCCGGCACCACGGGGATCAGCGCGGTGATCGCCCCCGACGGTCGCGAACTGGCCCGCACCGCGTTCTTCGAGCCGGCCTACCTCGACGCCCAGATCCGGTTGAAGACCACCGTGACGCCGGCCACCCAATGGGGCCCGCTGACACAGTATGTGCTGGTAGGTATCGGTTTCTTGGCGGTTCTTTGCGGATTCTCAGTAGCCATCAGGCACAATGGGGGGTTCATGCGTCCGACTCGTCGCCGCCGGCACCAGCCGAAGACCGACAGCAGCGGGCCGACGACAGAATCGGATGCGCCCCGTGGCGGTCCGACGCCGACCACCGAGGAGTCCCATGGCCAGTGAGCGCGCCAGCCAGCGCACCCTGGTGATCATTCCGACCTACAACGAGATCGACAACCTCCCGATCATCGTCGGGCGGGTGCATGCCGCCCGCCCCGATGTCCACGTCCTGATCGTTGACGACGGAAGCCCCGACGGGACCGGGGAGCTGGCCGACGAGCTGGCGCTGGCCGACCCCGACCGGGTCCACGTCATGCACCGCACCGCCAAGGACGGCCTCGGCGCGGCGTATCTGGCCGGGTTCGAGTGGGGGCTCAGCCGTCAGTATGCGGTGCTGGTGGAGATGGACGCCGACGGCAGCCATGCCCCCGAGCAGCTGCACCGGCTGCTCGACGCGATCGAGGAGGGGGCGGACCTGGCGATCGGCTCGCGCTACGTGCCGGGTGGGACGGTCAAGAACTGGCCGCGGCGGCGCATGGTGCTCTCGAAGACCGCCAACACCTATTCGCGGGTGTTGCTCGGTGTCGACATCCACGACATCACCGCGGGCTACCGCGCCTATCGCGCCGAGGTGCTGGAGAAGCTGGACCTCGACGCCGTCGACTCCAAGGGGTACTGCTTCCAGATCGATCTGACCTGGCGCACCATCAACAACGGGTTCACCGTCGTGGAGGTACCCATCACCTTCACCGAGCGGGAACTGGGTGTGTCCAAGATGAGCGGATCCAACATCCGCGAGGCCATGGTCAAGGTGGCCCAGTGGGGGATCGACGGGCGCCTGGACCGCGCCCGCGGCGCCCAATACACGTAACGACCGCCGGAGCGGGTGCGTCCGGCGGTCGTCGGGTGCGAAACGTCAGCTGCCGCTGCCGCGGCGGCGGGTCTTGATGATGTCCAGGCGCTCCTTGAGCAGCTCCTCGAGCTCCTCGACCGAACGCCGCTCCAGCAGCATGTCCCAGTGGGTACGCGGCGGCTTGACCTTCTTCGGCTCCGGCAGGTCGCCCTCGACGAGGGTGCCTTCCATGCCGTTGCGGCACAGCCAGGTGCCCGGGATCTCCGCGTCGTCGGCGAAGGGAACGTCGAATTCCTCACCGTTGTCGGTGCGGTACCGGGCGATCTGACGTGGCGCGAGGTCGTGGTTCCGGTCGGTCTCGTAGCTCACGGCTCCGAGCCGGCTGCCCCTCAGGACGCGATCAGCCATCGTCAACACTCCTCTACAGCGCAAATGGTCCGGGTTAATCAACGCGACGGGAGTCGGTGAAGTTCCCGGGTCAACGCGACGCAGTTCTCCACGATACCGGGGATGCCGGGGGTACGGCCAAACGCCGTCTAAAGTCGAGCAGCGTGAGCCGTCGTGATCGCCCACAGTCGTGCCGGTGGTGCGGGCGGGATCTGAGTCTGGTCGACTCCGGGCTGGGCCGGCGCCGCCAGTACTGCAGCCAGTCCTGTCGTCAGCGTGCCTATGAGCAACGCGTGCTGGTCAAGGGCACCTCGGTGCCCGCCGACGCGGTGGTCCTCTCGGCCGAGGAGGCGGCCCAGCTCTCCGACCGGGTCTACCAGGTGCGCTGCGCGGCCGAGGACGTCGCCACCGCCGTGGACGAGGGCGCCGAGGGTCCCGAGCTGCGTCAGCTGTGCGCCGCGCTGATGCGTGCCGCCGAGGCCGCCGACGGCTGGCGGTAGTGGGCTCGCTTCCCGTCATCGCCCTGACCGGTCACCTGGGCGCGGGTAAGACCAGTCTGCTCAACCACGTGCTGACCGCGCCCGGGTCGCGGATCGGCGTGGTCGTCAACGACTTCGGGGACGTCAACGTCGACGCCGGGCTGGTGACCGGGCAGATCGACGAGCCGGTCTCGATCGCCGGTGGCTGCATCTGCTGCGTCTCCGAGGACGGTGAACTCGACGCCGCCCTGGCCCGCCTCGCCGACCCGGGGCTGCGCCTGGACGCGATCATCGTCGAGGCCAGCGGGCTGGCCGATCCGGTCGCGATCGCTCGGATGATCGGGTTCTGCGAGGTGCCCGGGGTACGCGCCGGCGGGGTCGTCGACGTCATCGACGCCGAGACCCACTTCGACACCGTCGACCGCGACGCCGTGCCACCGGCCCGCTACCGTGCGGCCTCACTGGTGGTGGTTAACAAGCTGGACCGCGTGGACACGCCCGGGGACACGCTGGAGCGCATCCGGGACCGGGTGGCCCGGACCAACCCGCGCGTTCAGGTGGTCGGCGCCGTCGGCGCGCGCGTCGACCCGCTGCTGCTCTACGACGTGGCCACCGACGGCGCCGAACCCGGCCAGCTCTCGTTTCGGGACCTGCTCACCGAACTGGCCGCCGAGGCGCCGGCCGGCGCGCACGCCGACGATCACGACCACGTCCACGCCGACGCGGTCACGGTCACCGGCGATGTCACTGGTGACGGCACCGGTGACGGCACCGTCGATCCGGAGGCGCTGGTGGCGCTGCTGGAGTCCCCACCGGCCGGCGTGTACCGGCTCAAGGGCGTCGTGTCGGTCCGGCACCGCGGCGGGCCCCGCCGCTACGTCGTCAACGTGGTCGGGACCGCCGTGCACGTCGCGCCCGCGCCCTCGAGAACGGCGGCAGGCGCTCCGGAGAACACTCTGGTGGCCATCGGCATGCATCTGGACACCGCGCAGGTCCGTGCGGCCATGGCGGCGGCTCTGCGCCCCCACCCGGGCCTGCCGACACCCGCGGCGTTGCGGCGGCTGCAGCGCTACCGCTAGCAGCTGTACTTGCGGCCGATCCCCGCGGGCGGGTCCACCTTGGCCAGGCATCCGAACGGTTGCACGCCCGACGGGCCGAGCCGGACCGCGCTCTGATGGGCGTAGTTGACGCAGATCAGCCCGATGGGGTCGGCGCGGCACTGAAAGTCGCCGAAACGCAGCGCCGAACCGTCGTCGAGCCGGGCGCCGGTGCCGGAACTGAACCCGCCGGGATCGCCGTGCACCGCGCCGACCGTGAGCGTCGTGCCTCCGAAGTCCACCCAGTCACCGACCCACTCGCCGTAGATGTCGGGCGGTTCCGGCGGGGGATCGGCCAGATCGACCAGGCAGGACAGCACCGCGCTGTCGTTGGTGGCGCCGGTCATGCACTTCGTCTTGCCCGACGGCGTGACGAAGGCGACGTCGTCGGGCAGGTCGGTGCCGACCCCGTCGTGCTGCACGCGGTGAAACCCGCCCGGGTCGGCGGTACGCCCGCCCTCCACCCAGGCGATCACCGCGGACATCGGCGCCCCGTCCGCCGGCGGTGCGGTGCTCGTGGCGGTGCTCGTGCCGGGGGTCTGCCCGGCGCCGGTGCCCGTGGACGGCGCGATCGGCGAGATCGGCCCGGACGAGTCGTCGCCGGCCTGCGAGCATCCCGCCACCAGGAGCACCGCGGCGAGGGGCAGAGCTATCCGCATGCACGCCACCGTACCGAGGCCGGCGCGCAGCGTTTCGGGTGCGCACCATCCATCGGGTGCGCACCGATCCGTGCCCGCGCACGGGAAGGGCCGTGTCGGAGCCGGGATCGCCCGTGGCACACCGGCGATATTGGTTACCGTCGGGGGATGCACGAGCACACGGTTCGGGTGAGGATCGGCACCGGCATCGTCGAGGGCTTCACCCGGGACGGCGTCAACCGCTGGCGCTCCATCCCCTACGCGCGCCCACCGGTGGGCCCGCTGCGCTTCCGCGCGCCGCGCCCCCCGGAGCCGTGGCCGGGCGTGCGGCACTGCCACGCGTTCGCCCACTGCGCCCCCCAGCAGCGCCGCTACACCCTCACCGGGATCGGCCGCTACCAGCCGATGAGCGAGGACTGCCTGACGCTCAACGTCGTCGCCCCCCGGGACGCCGCCGAGCGCGACGACGCGCCGCTGCCGGTGATGGTGTTCGTGCACGGCGGGGCCTACATGCTGGGCAGCTCGGCCACCCCGGTCTACGACGGCGCGGCCCTGGCCCGACGCGGCTGCATCTACGTGTCGGTCAACTACCGGCTGGGCGCACTGGGCTGCCTGGAGCTGTCGTCGCTGGCGGCACCGGACACCCCGATCGAGTCCAATCTGTTCCTGCGCGATCTGGTGATGGCCCTGCAGTGGATCCGCGACAATATCGGCGCCTTCGGCGGCGACCCCGGCAACGTCACCGTGTTCGGGGAGAGCGCCGGGGCCCACGCGGTGGCCACCCTGCTCGGGGTGCCGGCCGCCGACGGGCTGTTCCACCGGGTGATCTCCGAAAGCCCCGCCGCGGGCATGGTGCGCTCGCAGGACACGGCCGCCCACATCGCCGAGCGGTTCGCCGGCATTCTCGGCGCCCGCCGCGCCGACGCCGCCCGGACGCTGATGCGGGCCCCGGTGCCCCAACTGGTCGACGCACTCGACGAGCTCATCGACCACGGATCCCGGGAACTGTTGGGGGCCTTCGTCTGCGGGCCCTCCTACGGCGACGAGATGCTGCCCGTCGACCCCCTGGAGGCGATGCGCCACGGCCGGGCCCACCCGGTGCCGATGATCGTGGGCACCAACGCCGAGGAGGCCCGGCTGTTCACCCGGTTCCTCAGACTGCTGCCGACCACCGAACCCAAGATCGAGGCGCTGCTCTCGGCCGCCGGCCAGGAGGTCCGCGACCGGATCACCGCCGCCTACCCCGACTATCCGTCGGCCTCGGCCCGCATCCGGCTCAGCGGCGATTTCGCATTCAGTTCGGCGGCCTGGCAGCTTGCCGAGGCGCACAGCGCGCACGCCCCCACCTACCTGTACCGCTACGACTACGCGCCCCGCACCCTGCACTGGTCGGGACTGGGCGCCACCCACGCCACCGAGCTGCTGGCGGTCTTCGACCTGTACCGCACCCGGCTGGGCGCCATGCTGACCGCGGCCGGAGACCGGTGGTCGGCGATCCGGGTCAGCAAGGACATCCAGCGCCGCTGGCGTTCCTTCAGCGCGACGGGCGCGCCCGGCGAGCACTGGCCGGCCTACGACGCCCGCGACCGGGCGGTGATGGTGTTCGACCGCCGGTCCCGGGTGGAATTCGACCCCGACCCCAGGCGCCGCACCGCCTGGGAAGGGTTTTCACTGGCGCGCTGAGCCCGCATTCGGCGGCCGAGCCGGCCCGGGGGCGCCCGCGTGACTGCGATTCGCGCTCATTCGGGCCCCGCGACGCGCGCCGTCGGCCCAGGATGTAGCGATGAGCCACCGCACGGCCCCGCTGCCCGATCACCCGCTGGATCCGCTCTCGGCTGCCGAGTTCGGTGCCGTGGCCGCCGTTCTGGCGCGCGAGCGCGGGGTGGGTGACGGCTGGCGCATCACCGCCGTCGAGATGGTCGAGCCGGACAAGGCCGCCCTGGCCGACTTCGAGGACGGTGGCGCGCGTCCACCCCGCAAGGCGGCCGCGCTGTGCCTGGAGCGCGCCCACAACGCGACTTACAAGTGTGTGGTGTCGCTGGATGAGGACCATCTCGAATCGTTCGAACACGTGCCGGGTGTGCAGCCGAATTTCACCGTCGACGAGTTCGAGGAATGCGACCGGATGCTGCGCAGCCACCCCGACGTGATCGCGGCGCTGGCCCACCGCGGCATCACCGACATGGACCTGGTGTTCATGGACACCTGGACCTACGGCCAGGCCGTGGCCCCGCCGGAATACCGCGACCGGCGCCTGGGCTGGTCGGACACCTGGCTGAAGAACGAACCCGGCGCCAACCACTACGCCAACCCGGTCAGCGGTCTGCACTGCGTCGTCGATCTCAACGCGATGGAACTGTTGCGGGTCGAGGACTCCGGACCGTTCGCCGAGGGCGCCCGGCGGCCCTCGGTGATGGGCGAGTACGTCCCGCGCCACATCCCGGAACGGATCCGGTCGGGCTGGCGCCGTGATCCGCTGACCCCGTTGGAGATCACCCAGCCCGACGGACCCTCGTTCACCCTGGAGGGCAACCTGCTGCGCTGGCAGAACTGGAGCCTGCGGGTGGGTTTCAACCACCGCGAGGGGATGACGCTGCACACCGTGCGATTCCGCGACGGAGAACGGGAACGCTCGATCGCCCACCGGATGTCGCTGGCGGAGATGATGGTGCCCTACCGGGATCCGTCGGCCGATCACTACCGGCGCACCGCATTCGACATCGGTGAGTGGGGCCTGGGTTTCATGACGACCTCGCTGGAACTGGGCTGCGACTGCCTCGGGGAGATCCGCTACCTCGACGCGACGCTGCACAACAGCCGGGGTGAGCCGTACACCATCCGCAATGCCGTGTGCATCCACGAGGAGGACAACGCGGTGTTGTGGAAGCACGTCGACCACGACACCGGGGCCGAGGTGCGCCGGATGCGCCGGTTGACGGTGTCCACGCACGTGACCGTCGCCAACTACGAATACCTGGTCTACTGGCGCTTCTACCAGGACGGCAACATCGAGTGCGAGATCCGGGCCACCGGCATCATGGTCACCACACCGCTGCCGGAGGGGCAGCCGCATCCCAACGGCACGCTGGTCGACGAGCGCACCTATGCGCCGTTTCACCAGCATTTCCTGGTGGCCCGGCTCGACCTGGACATCGACGGCACCGACAACACCGTCTACATGACCGAATCCCACGCCGAACCGATGGGCCCGGACAACCCCTACGGTCTGTCCTTGGTGCAGCGCCACCACCCCCTGCGCAGCGAACACGAAGGCATGCAGGACATGAACTTCGCGACTCAGCGGGCGTGGAAGGTGGTCAACACCAACGTCGTCAACGGGCTGGGCACCCACCCGGCCTACAAGCTGGTGCCCGGCGGGGCTTTCCCGGCGATGTTCCACCCCGACTCGCCGATCCTGCAGCGGGCGACGGTGATCGGGCACACCCTGTGGGTCACGCCTGAGCATCCCGACGAGCGTTGGCCGGCCGGCGAATTCGTCAACCAGTCGGAGTCGGACACCGGCCTGGGCGTCTGGACGCGGCAGAACCGGCCGATCGAGAACACCGACGTCGTGCTGTGGTACGTCTTCGGCATCCACCACATCACCCGTCCGGAGGAGTGGCCGATCATGCCGGTCGACGTGGTCTCGTTCTGGCTCAAACCGTTCGGTTTCTTCGACCGCAACCCGGCCCTCGACGTCGCCCCGGCACCCCCGGGCGGGTGTCACCGCGACTCGGCTTGACACCCGTCAACAGATCCGCGCGAAACGCCCCTGCGGTGCGGGGCTCTGGCCTAGGTTGGTCGCGTGCGCACCGACACCGCGATCGAACGCCCGTCCGACCTGACCGCGGAGTGGCTGGCCACCGTCCTGCACACGGGCCCGGTGACCGACTTCGACTACCAGCGGATCGGCACCGGCCAGATGAGCGAATGCTACCGGGTGACCCTCGCGTACGAGGACGGCGCCGCGGGCCCGCCATCGGTGGTGCTCAAGGTGGCCGCCGGCGATCCCACCAGCCGGCAGACCGGGCTGGCGCTGGGACTCTACGAGCGCGAGGTCCGGTTCTACACCGACATCGCCCCGCGGCTGGCCGGACCCGTGGCCACCTGCCACCACGCCGCGTTCGACCCCGGGACCGGCGTGTTCGACCTGCTGCTCGACGACGCCCACCCGGCGGTGACCGGAGACGAGATCGCCGGGGCCAGTGCCGAACAGGCGGAGCTGGCGGTTCGCCAGCTCGCCTGCATGCAGGGCCCGCTGCTGGGCGACGCCGGCCTGGCCGAGTCGGACTGGCTCAACCGCGAGGCCCCCATCAACGGGGCCCTGATCGCACAGCTCTATCAGGCCTTCGCCGACCGCTACGGCCCGATGATGACCGACGAGCAGCGCGCGGTCTGCGAGCGGCTGATCGCCGGGTTCGACGACTACCTGGCCGCCGAGGCGGCCCGCGAGCCGCACGGGCTGGTACACGGGGACTTCCGGCTGGACAACATGCTCTTCGGCACCGCCGACACGGTGCGACCGCTGACGGTGGTGGACTGGCAGACCGTCGGCTGGGGTCCGGCGATGACCGATCTGTCCTATTTCCTGGGCTGTGCGCTGCCCGTCGAGGCGCGGCGCGAGCTGCACGAGCGGCTGCTGCGCGCCTACCACGACGAGCTGGGGCCCTCGGCGGCGCTGACCCTCGACGAGGTCCGCGACGGCGTGCGCCGGCAGTCCTTCGCCGGGGTGATGATGGTGATCGTGTCCTCGATGCTGGTGGAACGCACCGAGCGGGGCGACCGGATGTTTCTGACCATGCTGGAGCGCCACTGCACCCACGTGCTGGACACCGGCGCACTGGAGGTGCTCGCCAGTCCCGCCCCGCACTCCGATCCTCCGCCGCTCCCGCAGCCCGGCGACGAGCTGGCCCACCCGCCCACCGACGAGGCGCTGTGGAACGAGAGCTGGTACTTCGACTTCTCCGATGCCGACCACGACCTCGGCGGCTGGGTGCGGCTGGGCCTGTATCCCAACGAACGCCACGCCTGGATCAACGTGCTGCTGTGCGGTCCCGGCCGGCCCACCGTGGCACTGCTCGACTTCGAGGTGCCCACCCCGGCCGACCCGTATCGCGTCGCCACCGACCGGATGGAACTGGCCCACAGCGTCATCGAGCCCCTGCGGAGCTACCGGGTGACCGCCCGGGGCCGCGGCGAGGCCCACGACGATCCGTCGGCGGTGCTGCGCGGGGAGCCCGGGCGGCCGGTCGAGGTGGAGATGGACCTGGTGTGGACGACCGTCGCGGTGCCTTACCAGTACCGGATCACCACCCGCTACGAGATCGCCTGCACGGTTTCGGGCACGGTGACCGTCGACGGGCACACCGTCGCCGTCGACACGGTGCCGGGCCAGCGGGACCACTCGTGGGCGCCTCGGGACTGGTGGGCCATGGACTGGGCGTGGAGCGCCCTGCACCTGGACGACGGGACGCATCTGCACGGCGTCGAGGTGCGGATCCCGGGGTTGCCGTCGATGAGCGTGGGCTATGACCAGCACCCGGGGGCCGGCCTGGTGGAGCTGACCACGGTGGTCTCCCGGGAGCGCTTCGCCGACAACGGCCTGCCGACCGGCGCGCAGCTCGAGCTCGAGCCCGGCGGGCTGCGCGCCGAGGTGCAGATCGTCGGTCATGCGCCGGTGGCGTTGCGCGCCGCGGACGGGCGGGTGGCCGAGTTTCCCCGCGCCTGGGTGCAGGTGCGCCTGGCCGACGGTCGCACCGGGTGCGGCTGGATGGAGTGGAACCGTAACCGCTGATCCTCGTGACCGTCCGGATCGGGTGCTATCTTGCCCTGGCCGCAGGCTGCGCGGCGGCCGGGTCCCCGCGGTTGGGCGTCGGTGGCGGGGAAGTGGCGTGGGAAAGTGTGCGACGGTGCCGGGAGGGCGGATGCGATCTGCGGGGTGTGCCGCGTCCTCGGCGTTGGTGCTGCTGACCGTGGTCGGCTGCGGTGGTGGAACGCCACCGCCCACGGTGGGCAGGGCGGAGCTCCAGAAGGACATCGCCACGAAGTTCGATCGGGCCGGACGTACCCCGCGATCGGTGACCTGCCGCGACGACCTGCAGGGGGTGGTCGGCAAGACCACCCGCTGCGAGGTGGTGCTCGGCGACTCCCCCGACGGCTCCCTCGATGACGCCGAGGCCTTCGAACCGATCGTCACGGTCACCGAGGTGACCGGAAGCACGGTGCGCTACGAGATGACCCCGGCGTTGTCCCAGTCCCAGGTCGAGAAGTCCGTGGAGAACCTGTTGGCCGAGAACAGCGGCCTCGCCGTCGATTCGGTGACCTGCGACTCCGGTCTGGAGGGTGAGCAGGGCAACACGGTGCGCTGCGCGATCGTGATCGCCGGCGACGCGGTGGCCGGCACCGTCACGGTGACCAAGGTCGACGGACTGACGATGAACATCGGGCTCACCCGCGGCTGAGGCGCCCGGTTCAGTCCGATTCCGTCGCTCCGTCCGTGCTGACGGCCTGGGCGGCCTCGTCGATGATCGCGCGCATCGCACGTTCGGCCGCCGTTTCGTCGCCGGCCCGGATCGCCCGCGCCACCTCGTCGTGCAACTCGATCGCGGCGACGTTGGGCTTCTCGGGCATCATGCCGTGCTCGGTGCGCCCGGTCAGCACCTCGGCCACCACGCCATTGAGCGCGCGGAACATCTCGTTGCCGCTGGCCTCCAGCAGGGTGCGGTGAAAGACCTTGTCGGCCATCAGGTAGGCGTCCAGGTCGCCGGTGCGGCCGTGCACCATCATGTCCGAGACGGCGGCGGCCATGATCCGGCACTGGTGGGGATCGGCGCGCCGGGCCGCCAGCGCCGCGGCCGCCGGCTCGAACCCGCGGCGCAGCTCCGACAGCGACAGTAGCTGCGCGGCCCGGTCGCCGGCGTCCAGCCGCCATCGGATGAGACTGGGATCGAACACGTGCCAGCTCGTGGCCGGCTGGATGGTGATCCCGACCCGGCGCCGGGAGGCGACCATCCCCATCGACTCGAGCACCCGGACGGCCTCACGGGCCACGCTGCGTGAAACCCCGTGCTCCGAGCAGACCCAGTCCAGCGTCAGGACGTGGCCGGCGGCCAGCCGGCCGGACACGATGGCGGTGCCGAGAGCGTCGAGAAGGCCGTCGAGAAGGCCTTTCAGACGGCCATCGAGACGGCCATCGAGACGGCCGGAGTGCGTAACCCCAACGTTTGGGTACTCGGTCACCGTCAGATCGTGTCATAACATGCCCGCCCCGACATAAATCTGATGATTTTTGTCAAAGTGTTGCAAAAAGCAGACTATTAGTGCACTGTCCGTGATGAGGAACACAGGCGCAAGGCAGGGGACATGAATTCACCGATCGTCAGTTCACCGATCGTCGTCATGGGAGTGTCCGGCTCCGGCAAGTCCACCGTCGGGGCGGCGCTGGCGCAGCGGCTGCGGGTGCCCTTCGGCGACGCCGACGACTTTCACCCGGAGGCCAACATCGCCAAGATGAGCGCCGGGCACCCGCTCGATGACGAGGACCGTCGTCCCTGGCTGGACGCCATCGGGCGGTGGTTGGCCGCCCATGCCGACGGCGGGGTGATGAGCTGCTCGGCACTCAAACGCAGTTACCGCGAGCAGCTGCGCAGCCATTGCCCCCGAGTCGAGTTTCTGCACCTGGCCGGTTCCCCCGAGGTGATCGCCCGGCGGCAGGCCAGCCGCCCGGGCCATTTCATGCCGGCGTCCCTGCTGGCCTCGCAGTTCGACACCCTCGAGCCGTTGGGGGACGACGAGCGCGGCGCGACGATCGACGTCAACGCGAGCATCGATTCCATTGTGGACAACTACGTTTCGCAGACCGGACGGGAGCACGAATGAACAACGCGATCATCTGGCTGGCCGAGGGGGCCGAACTCACCGAACCGGTCGCCTCGGGCCCGCGACTGATCCTGGCGTTCCTGGCCGGTATCGCGGTGATCGTCGTGCTGATCACCCTGGTGAACCTGCACCCCTTCCTGGCCCTGATCTTCGGTGCGGCCGCGGTGGGTGCGGTCGCCGGTGAGGACCTCGCGACGGTTCTGGACTCGTTTTCCAGCGGATTCGGCAGCACCGCGGCCGGCGTCGGCATCCTGATCGCGCTCGGGGCGATGTTCGCCAAGCTGCTGGCCGATTCGGGGGGAGCCGACGAGATCGTCGACACCATCGTCGGCCACGCCTCGCCGCGGATGCTGCCCTGGGCGATGGCCCTGGTCGGGGCGATCATCGGGCTTCCGATGTTCTTCGAAATCGGGTTGGTGCTGCTGATGCCGGTGATCTACCTGGTGGCCCGCCGCTCGCAGCTGTCGCTGATCACCGTGGGCATCCCGGCGCTGGCCGGTTTGTCCGCCATGCACGGGTTCGTCCCACCGCATCCCGGCCCGCTGGCCGCCATCGCGCTGATGAACGCCGACCTCGGCATCACACTGGCCCTCGGTGTGCTCGTGGCCGTCCCGACCATCGTGGTGGCGGGCCCGCTGTTCGGTCGGCTGGCGGGCAAGTGGGTGGTGGTCGGCGCGCCGGACACCTTCGACGCCGACCGGCCCGGCGATGAGAGCGGGACCCGGCGGCCCTCCTTTGGCACCACGCTGTTCTCGGTGCTGCTGCCGGTGGTCCTGATGATGGGCAAGGCTCTGGTCGAGATCTTCGTCGACGACCAGAACAATTGGCTGCGAAGGGTTTTCGATGTGCTGGGCACTCCGCTGGTGGCACTGCTGCTTGCGGTGATCGTCGGCATGGTCACCCTCGGGCGGGGCGCGGGAATGGGACGCGACGCGATCATGAAATGCGTCGAGTCCGGCCTGCCTCCGGTGGCCGGCATCATCCTGATCGTTGCCGCAGGCGGCGGCTTCAAGCAGGTTCTCGTCGACAGCGGTATCGGGACACTGCTGGCGCGGTGGGCCGAGGGCGCCAACATCTCGGTGATCGTGCTTGCCTGGGTGCTGGCCGTGCTGATCCGCCTGGCGACGGGCTCGGCCACGGTGGCCACCATCACCGCGTCGTCGCTGGTGCTGGGGCTCCTGGATGGGCTGAGCCCGGCTCAGGTGTCGCTGGTCGTGCTGGCGGTCGGGGCGGGTTCGCTGTTCTTCTCCCACGTCAACGACGCGGGATTCTGGTTGGTGAACCAGTACTTCCGGCTCAGCGTCGGACAGACCATCAAGACGTGGTCGATCATGGAGACCGTGCTCTCGGTGGTCGGTCTGCTGGTGGTGTTGCTGCTGGGGCTCGTCATCTGATCGGGCCCGTCGCACGCAATTCGGGCCCCCGCCGCGGCGGGGGCCCGAATCGTGTGCGTTCGGGGGATCAGCCCTTGACGACCTGGGTGCCGCCGGCGAGTTCGTCGTGCTTGCCCTGCTTGGTGGGGCTGGAGTTGATCGTCACCGCGATGACGACGTAGGCGATGATCGCCAGCAGTCCGCCCAGGTAGGGGATGATCGAGAGCAGGGTGAAGGCGTTGCGGATCGCCGACTGCTTGAGGTCCGGCTTGGCCGCTCCGCCGGGCCCGTGCACCGAGAGCCCCAGCATCTTCTTGGCCGGGGTCCAGCCCTGCGTCACCTCGAAGGCGACGAAGTAGATGAAGGTGAGCAGACCCGAGAAAAGGCCTGTCACAAGAATATTGCTCTCCGCGCCGAAGGCGAGGGTGAGCAGGAAGGACACCACCCCGATGATGAGGCCGTCGATGAAGCGGGCCAGGAAGCGCACCCCGAGACCGCCGGGCTCCTGGTGGCCGTGCTGAGGCGGGGGGTATCCCGAGGGTTGACCGTAGCCGTATTGCGGGGCGCCGTATTGCGGGGCGCCGTACTGGGGGGAACGGGTCTCTTATACACATCT
>NZ_NVQF01000092.1 GCF_002592005.1 Mycolicibacterium palauense
GTCGGCCTCGGTCTCGGGGGCTCGGAGAGGTGCGTAAGAGACAGGCCCTGCGGCGGGCCCGGAGGCGGGCGGGTGCACCCGTCGAGACTACGACGCGAGCACGCCTAGAATCGCGCGCAACGACGAACCTCCGGGAGTGCTGTGACTGGCAGGCCACAACTTCTGCACGATCTGCTCGGGGCCGCCCGCAGCCATCCGGACCGTCCGGCCGTCATCAGCCCCGATGGTCCTGTGGCCACCTTTGCCGAGCTGGACCGCCAGAGCGCGGCGGTGGCCCGGTGGCTCACCGGATGCAGTGCGCCCGGCGACCGGGTCGCCGTCGTCGCCGACAACGGCCTGCCCTATGCACAGCTCTACTACGGCGTCCCGCGCGCCGGCCGGGTGCTGGTCCCCGTCAACCAGCGTCTCGCCCCGGCCGAGCAACGCGCGCTTCTCGCCATCAGCGAGCCGCGAATTCTGCTGGGGGACAGCCGCTACCTCGAGGCCCTCGAGGACCGCGGCGCGCTGCCGCCCACGCTCACCACCATCGGACTCGACACACCGGCCTGGGACCGGGTCGTCTCCGGGCCGGTGGGGTGTGGGCCGGTGGGGTGCGGGCCGGTGGTGCAGGGCGACGACCCGGCCTGGCTGGTGTTCACCAGTGGATCCACCGGGCAGCCGAAGGGCGCGGTGCACACGCACCGTTCGTTGATCGCCGGGGTCGAGGGCACCGTCGAGGGACGCAGCGTGCCCGCCGGTGACGTGTACCTGTTCCCCTTCCCGATGTGCCACATCGCGGGCTACAACGTGCTGGTCCGGCACGCGACCGGTTCGACGGTGTTGCTGCCCAGCCGGTTTCGGCCCGCCGAGTTCATTGACGCCGTCAACGAGTACGGGGTGCGCTCCTGCTCCCTGGCGCCCACCATGTTGCACGCGCTGCTGGCCCACGTGGAGTCGACCGGCGAGCGAATGCCGTCGCTGCGCGAGATTGCCTACGGGTCGGCGGCGATCCCGGCGGACCTCATCCGGCGCGCCACCGCGCGACTTGGCGTGGACTTTCACCAGGGCTACGGCATGACCGAAACCGGCGGCAACGTCACGTTTCTGGGCCCGGCCGAGCATCGTGCCGGAGCCGCCGGTGATGCCGCGCTGCTGCGTTCGGCGGGCCGCCCACACAGCGCGGTCGAGGTCGGCGTCGTCGACCCGACCGGGCGCCGGCTCGGCCCGGACGAGACCGGCGAGGTGGTGGTGCGCGGCGCGCAGGTGATGACGGGATACTGGCGCGACGCCGGGGCGAGTGCGGCCGCCCTCGTCGACGGTTGGCTGCACGCCGGCGACATCGGGTATCTCGGCGAGGACGGTCTGCTGACCATCGTGGACCGGTCCAAGGATGTCATCATCACCGGCGGTGAGAACGTGTCCTCCCGCGAGGTCGAGGACGCGCTGTCGACCCATCCCGACGTCGAGATGGCGGCCGTCGTGGGAGTGCCCGACCAGTACTGGGGCGAGGCCGTCTGCGCCGTCGTGGTTCCGGTCGAGGGTCGCCGCCCGGACGTCGAGACCCTCGGTCGTCACGTCCGGGAGCAGATGTCGGGTTTCAAGCGGCCGCGCCACGTGCTGGTGGTCGAGCGGCTTCCGATGACCACCAACGGCAAGATCGCCAAGGACCGGGTCCGCGAACTCGCACGGCGCGCCGTCGGTGCCGAAGCGGCCGGGTAGCTGCGATCGGTGGCCCGGACACCGACGAGGGGCGCCCGGTGGGGGCGCCCCTCGTGGGTGTGGGTGTTATTTCACGTCGACGTAGACGTTGGTGTAGAGCTCTTTTTTGATCATCCGGTCGCGGGGGTTGTCGCGGGTCCATTCGGTGATGGTGTTGCCGCGGCGGATGTCGCTGACCTGGGCCTGGTCCAGGGGGATGTTGTCGGGGTTGTTGATGTGGACGTGGTAGCCCTGGTCTTGGAGGCTGGCGACGACGTCGTCGGCGGTTTGGGTGGTTTCGGCGGCTCCGGCCGGTCCGGCGATGCCGATGACGGCGGCGCTGAGGGCGGCGGCGAGGATGCCGGCAAATCCGATGTGCTTCATGGTGTGGGTGCTCTTCCCTTGGTTGGTGGTCGGAGCCGTGGAGCTGGTCACGCGGTTCTCTGTGCTGTGGTGATCGGTGCTGGTGCCCCTGCATCCGATCTGTCTGGTTAAACGGGCTGGTCAGGGGTTTAATTCCGGTGGCAGTAATTGGTCGCCGCGTGGCAGTAACTTGTTGTTAACACGCCGTGGGGGCGAACTCGGACGGCCCGCGGACGCCGTTTTATTCCCGGTTTGCGAGCGGGGATGCCGTGTCGGCTAACTGTCTGGCCAGCTGGGTGCGATGCGGGTCTCAGGTGCCGCAGAAGGTCCGGTAGCTGCCGGTGAAGTCGGCCGGTGCGGGCTCGGCGTAGCGCTGCAGGCCGTCGCGCTGCCGGTACGGCTCGGCGAGCACGGTCAGCAGCGCGCGCACCGGCCCCAGATCGCCGTCGGTGGCGGCGCCGAGTGCCTCCTCGACCAGGTGGTTGCGCGGGATGTAGACCGGATTGACCTCGTCCATTCCGGCCGCGTCGGGCTCCAGGGCGTGCCAGCGCCGCAGCCACACCTCGACATCGGCGGTGTCGGTGAACAACTCGAGTACCGGGCCGTCGTCGCCGCGGGCGGCCGCGCCGAGCCGGCGGAAGAACAGGGTGAAGTCGATCCGGTGGCGTTCCAGCAGATCCAGGGTGTCGGGCACGACGGTGTCGGGGGTGGTGGCGGTGCCCGAACCGTCGGTCCCGGCGGGCAGACCCAGCTTGGCGTGGAAACCCGCCACGAGGACCTCGGCGTAGCGCACCCGGAAACCGCCCAGCGACTCCACCGCCTGGGTGACCGCGTCGTCCTGATCCTCGGCGAACAACGGCAACAGGCATTCCGCGAAGCGGGCCAGGTTCCATTCGGCGACCTTGGGCTGATTGCCGTAGGCGTACCGGCCACCCTGGTCGATCGAACTGAACACCGTGGCCGGATCGTAGGTGTCCATGAAGGCGCAGGGCCCGTAGTCGATGGTCTCGCCGGAGATCGTCATGTTGTCGGTGTTCATCACCCCGTGCACGAAGCCGACCAGCATCCAGCGGGCCACCAGCTCGGCCTGGGCGGCCGCGACCGCCTCGAACAGGGCGCGGTAGGGGTTGTCGGCCTCGCGGGCGCCGGGGTGGTGCCGCGCGATCGCGTGGTCGGCCAGGCGGCGCAGCAACTCGGTGTCGCGGGTGCTCGCGGCGTACTCGAAGCTGCCGACCCGCAGGTGGCTGGCGGCGACCCTGGCCAGCACCGCGCCGTCGAGGACGGTCTCCCGCCGCACCCGTGCCCCGGTGGCCACGACCGCCAGCGACCGAGTGGTGGGGACGCCCAGCGCGTGCATCGCCTCGCTGATGACGTACTCGCGCAGCATCGGGGCGACCGCGGCCAGGCCGTCACCCCCGCGGGCGAACGGGGTGCGCCCGGAGCCCTTCAGGTGCAGGTCGTGACCGCTGCTCAACTCACCGAGCAGCAGTGCGCGCCCGTCACCCAGCCGCGGGACGAAACCGCCGAACTGGTGGCCGGCGTAGGCCTGCGCGACCGGGGTGCTGCCCTCGGGAACGGACGTGCCGGTCAGGAGGCCGAGACCGGAATCGGTGCGCAGCCAGTCGGGGTCCAGGCCCAGCTCGCCGGCCAACCGTTCGTTGAGAACCAGCAGCCGCGGACCGGGCACGTCCGCGGCCTGCCAGGGCACGGCCAGTTCGGGCAGGTCGCGGGCGAAGCGGTCGTCGAGTCGAACGGTCGTCGCGGCGCTCACCACTCCAGCCTACGGAGACCGGCGCGGGCCGGCCGGCCCCGGGAGCGGGTGCACTCGCCCGGCCGCCGGCGGCGCGGCTTCGATATCGTGTCGTCCAAGCGTCGCTCCCGACGACCGCACCGGCGCCGGCACCACGAGGCCGGCGAGGGCGATCCGCCGGGGCGCTTCGGGGAAGGGGGACCCCGGGCTCATGCCGCCGGGGGTGGGTGCGCTGGCCCCCGCCGGCGCAGCGGAGACGGCGCAGGTTGAGCCGGTGCACGATGAGGACTGCACGACGCGCCGTATGACGAACACCGGACGACGAACACGGCACGAACACCGCACGACGAACCAGGAGCAATTCGTGGCACTCAATACGGTCGCGCTCGAACTCGTACCGCCGAATGTGGAGCGCGGCACCGAACAGGCACTCGAGGACGCCCACAAGGTGCTCGAATGCTCGGCATCGGCGGGGCTGGAGGGCAAGATCCGCCACGTCATGATGCCGGGGATGATCGAGGAGGACGACGGTCGCCCGGTCGAGATGAAGCCCAAGATGGACGTCCTGGACTTCTGGTCGATCATCAAACCGGAGTTGCCGGGCGTGCACGGCCTGTGCACCCAGGTGACGGCCTTCATGGACGAGCCCACCCTGCGGCAGCGGCTGGCCACCCTCACGGACTCGGGCATCGAGGGGATCGCGTTCGTCGGGGTGCCCCGCACGATGAGCGACGGCGAGGGTTCCGGCGTGGCGCCCACCGACGCCCTGGCGATGTACTCCGAGCTGGTGCCCAACCGCGGTGCCATCCTCATCCCGACCCGCGACAGCGAGCAGGGCCGGTTCCGCTTCAAGTGTGACCGCGGCGCCACCTATGGGATGACCCAGCTGCTCTACTCCGATGCCATCGTGGGGTTCCTCACCGAGTTGGCCGAGGAGACCGATCACCGGCCCGAGATCCTGCTCTCGTTCGGGTTCGTGCCCGCGGTGGAGACGAGGATCGGCCTGATCAACTGGCTCATCCAGGACCCGGGCAACGCCGCGGTGGCCGAGGAGCAGGAGTTCGTCAGGCAGTTGGCAGCCGCCGAGCCGGGGCCGCGGCGCGAACTCATGCTCGACCTGTACAAGCGGGTCATCGACGGAATCGGTGAGCTCGGTTTCCCGCTCAGCATCCACTTCGAGGCGACCTACGGCGTCAACAAGGCGGCCTTCGGGACGCTCGCCGAGATGCTCGACTACTGGTCCCCCCTGGATTGACCGGGCCACGTTTCTGGGCCCGGATCCGGCCACGGATCTGGGCCCGGATCTGGGCCCGGATCGGGTACTGACCCGCCGCGGCCGGTCCGGTCCCGCCTATCCTGGTCGCGGTGTCCGAGACGCAGATCGACCAGGTGCGTGAGCTGCGCGCCCGGCTTGACGGTCTGACCATCCGCGACGCCACCCGGCTGCGCCGGCGCCTGAAGAACCTGCGGGCGCCCGAACCGGGAAAGCTGGCGCAGCTCACCGAGCAGATCACCGCCGCCGAGGCCGTCGTCGCCGCCCGCGCGGCCGCCGTTCCGGCCATCGACTACCCCGATCTGCCGGTCAGCGAGCGGCGGTCCGAGATCGCCGAGGCCATCCGGAACCATCAGGTCGTCATCGTCGCCGGCGAGACCGGCTCCGGCAAGACCACCCAGTTGCCCAAGATCTGCCTGGAACTGGGGCGCGGCATCCGCGGCACCATCGGGCACACCCAGCCGCGTCGGCTGGCCGCGCGCACCGTGGCCCAGCGCATCGCCGACGAACTGGACACCCCGCTGGGTGACGCCGTCGGCTACACCGTGCGCTTCACCGACCGAGCCAGCGATCGCACCCTGGTCAGACTGATGACCGACGGCATCCTGCTCGCCGAGATCCAACGCGACCGGCGGCTGCTGCGCTACGACACGCTGATCCTCGACGAGGCCCACGAGCGCAGCCTCAACATCGACTTCCTGCTCGGCTATCTGCGCGAGCTGCTGCCGCGCCGGCCCGACCTGAAGGTGATCGTGACCTCGGCGACCATCGAACCCGAGCGGTTCGCGGCGCACTTCGCACCCGCGCCCATCGTCGAGGTCTCCGGCCGCACCTACCCCGTCGAGATCCGCTACCGGCCGCTGGAGCAGACCATCGTCGAAGAAGTGCCCGCCGGCCGCGGCAGCAACGATCCCGATGACACCGACGATCCCGACGACCCCGACCACGACATCGTCCGCACCGAGATCCGCGACCAGACCGAAGCCATCGTCGACGCGATCACCGAACTGCAGGCCGAACCACCCGGCGACATTCTGGTCTTCCTGTCCGGCGAGCGGGAGATCCGGGACACCGCCGAGGCGGTACGCGGCGCCTTCCCCTCCGCGGAGGTGCTGCCGCTCTACGCCCGCCTGCCGACCGCCGAACAGCAGCGGGTGTTCGCGCCGCACACCGGGGGCCACCGCGGCCAATTGGGCCGGCGGGTGGTGCTGGCCACCAACGTCGCCGAAACCTCGCTGACGGTTCCGGGCATTCGCTACGTGGTGGATCCGGGCACCGCCCGGATCTCGCGGTACAGCCGCCGCACCAAGGTGCAGCGGCTGCCGATCGAGCCGATCTCGCAGGCCTCGGCGGCGCAGCGGTCGGGCCGGTCGGGCCGCACCGCGCCGGGCGTGTGCATCCGGCTGTACTCCGAGGACGATTTCGCCGCCCGGCCGCGCTACACCGACCCGGAGATCCTGCGGACCAACCTCGCCGCGGTGATCCTGCAGATGGCCGCCCTCGACCTGGGGGACATCGAGAAGTTCCCGTTCCTGGACCCGCCGGAGCGGCGCAGCGTGCGCGACGGTGTGCAGGTGCTGGCCGAGCTCGGCGCCGTCGACAACCAGGGGGCGATCACCGAGGTGGGCCGCCGGCTGGCTCGCCTGCCGGTGGATCCGCGGCTGGGCCGGATGATCCTGGCCGCCGCCGACGAGGGCTGTGTCCGCGAGATCCTGGTGCTCGCCGCGGCGTTGTCGATCCCGGACCCGCGGGAGCGTCCCACCGACCGGGAGGAGGCCGCCCGCGCCAAGCATGCCCGGTTCGCCGACGAGCACTCCGATTTCGTCTCCTTCCTCAACCTGTGGAACTACCTGGGCGAGCAGCGCAAGGCGCTGTCCGGCAGCGCGTTCCGAAGGATGTGCCGTGAGGAGTTCCTGCACTACCTGCGGATCCGCGAATGGCAGGACCTGGTGGGCCAGCTGCGCAGTATCGCCGGGGACCTGGGGATTCGGGAGGAGGGCCGGGGTGATGACGCCGGGGACGGCGCGGCGCCGGCGGCGCGGGTCCACGCCGCGCTGACGGCCGGGCTGCTGTCCCATATCGGCATGCGCGAGCGGGAATCGCGAGAGTATCTGGGCGCCCGTAATTCCCGCTTCGTCCTGGCGCCGGGATCGGTGCTGACCAAGCGGCCGCCGCAGTGGATCGTGGTCGCCGAACTCGTCGAGACCAGCCGGCTCTTCGGCCGGATCGGCGCCCGGGTCGACCCCGAGTCCATCGAGCGGATCGCCGGGCATCTCGTGGCGCGCAGCTACAGCGAACCGCACTGGGACGCCAAGCGCGCGGCCGTGATGGCCTACGAGCGCGTCACGCTCTACGGCCTGCCGCTGATCCCGCGCCGCCGGGTGGGATACGCCCAGACCGACCCGGTGCTCGCGCGGGAACTGTTCATCCGCCACGCCCTGGTCGAGGGGGACTGGCAGAGCCGTCACCACTTCCTGCGGGACAACGCGCGGCTGCGCACCGAACTCGCCGAGCTCGAGGAGCGCGCCCGGCGGCGCGACCTGCTCGTCGGTGACGAGGAGATCTACGCCCTCTACGACAGCAGGATTCCCGCCGACATCGTCTCGGGTCGCCACTTCGACGCCTGGTGGCGCAAACAGCGGCACAAGACACCCGGGCTGCTCACGTTCACCAGGGACGACCTGCTGCGCCGTGACGACTCCGACGAGCACCCCGACACCTGGCGCGCCGAGGATCTGGCACTGCCGCTGACCTACCGCTTCGAACCGGGCGCCGCCGACGACGGTGTCACCGTGCACGTGCCCGTCGAGGTGCTGACCCGTCTCGGTGGTGACGCGTTCGCCTGGCAGGTTCCCGCCCTGCGTGAGGAGCTGATCACCGCCCTCATCCGGTCGTTGCCGAAAGATCTGCGCCGCAACTTCGTTCCCGCGCCGGACACCGCGCGTGCGGTGTTGACCACGCTCGACCCCGGCCGCGAGCCGCTGCTGCCGGCCCTGCAGCGCGAGTTGCGCCGCCGCTCCGGTGTGCTGGTGCCGCTGACCGCGTTCGACCTGGCCAAGCTCCCGGCCCACCTGCGGGTGACCTTCGCCGTGGAGAACGCCGACGGCAGCGAGATCGCGCGGGGCAAGGACCTCGAGGCGCTGCAGGAGAAACTGGCACCCACCACACGCCGCGCCGTCGCGCAGGCGGTCGCCGACGGGGTGGAGCGTACCGGTCTTCGTGGCTGGCCCGAGGACCTCGACGAACTGCCGCGCACGGTGGAAAGCGCCACCGGCGGTCACACCGTGCGCGGGTTCGCCGCGCTGGTCGACGCCGGCGCCACGGTGGACATCCGGGTGTTCCCGACGCCGCTCGAACAGGCCGCGGCGATGCGCCCCGGCACCCGGCGCCTGCTGCGGGTGTCGACCCCGTCCCCGGTCAAAGCGCTGGAGCGCCAACTGGACCCACGCACACGCCTGGCGTTGGGCGCCAACCCGGACGGCTCGCTGGTGGCGCTGCTGGAGGACTGCGCCGACGCCGCGGTCGATCTGCTGGCGCCCACCCCGGTGTGGTCGCGTGCGGAGTTCGACGCGCTGCGCGAACGCGTCGCGGCGCGGCTGCCGGCCACCACGCGTGAGATCGTGGCGCGGATCGGGCCGGTCCTCGACGCACTGCGGTCGGTGCAGATGGCGCTGCCGGAACGACCGGTGCCGGCGCAGGCCGACGCGGTCGCCGACGTCCGGGCCCAGCTGGCCGCGTTGCTTCCCACCGGCTTCGTGGCGGCCACGGGTGCGGGGCATCTGAGCGATCTGACGCGCTACCTCACCGCCGCCGCGCGGCGCCTGGACCGGCTACCCCAGGCCCCGGCGGCCGACGGCGAGCGGATGCAGCGGGTGCACACCGTGCAGGCCGCCTACGACGAACTGCTGCAGTCGATCGCGCCGGCACGTGCGCGTGCCGAGGACGTGCGCGACATCGCCCGCCAGATCGAGGAGTTGCGGGTCAGCCTGTGGGCCCAGCAGCTCGGCACCCCACGGCCGGTCAGCGAGCAGCGCATCCACCGTGCCATCGACGCCATCGGCGCGATCACCGGGTGAGTCCCCCCGGGCGCCGCGACCCCGGCGTGCGTCCGGGGCGTCGCGGCCCGACGGCACCCGCCCGGGGGTGTCCCCGTCAGCCCTTGAAGTAGACCAGTTGATGCGTGGTGGCCAGCAACGCACCCGAGCGTGACCACAGCCGGGCGGACTGGTCGAAGTATCCGCCGGAGAACCGGTTGGCGTGGGCGGTGCACAGGACGAAGTCATCACCCTGGGCATGCAGTTCGTCGCGGCTGGCGTGAAAGTACATCGTCACCGAGATGGTGCCGGCGGGCACGAACCCGCCCCGCCGCAGGAACACCCGCGGATAGAACACGTCGCACATCGCCGCCAGGCCGGCATGGTCGAGCCTCCGGCCGGAGGCGTCGCGCGCCCACAGCGTCGTGGTCGACGAGGGCCCCGGGCCGTCGCCGTTGGTGGGCATCGGACCGGTGACGACGCGCAGGTCGTAGTTGCGCAGCCACCTGATCATCTTGGCCGGGTCGCCGGCGGCGACGCGGCTCGGCAGCTGCTCCGGCGCCGGCACCACCGGTGCCGTGGTCTCGGTGTCCGACCAGCTCTCGCGGGTGACTCCGAGCACCGCGGTGGCCGTGGCCCTGGGCTCGTCGTCCTGGGCGAGCTCGAGCACCCAGTGCTGATTGGTGCGGTTGGTGCGCGCCGGCCGGGCCGAGATCTCGAAGGACCCCTCGGCGATCGGGGCCAGGAAGTTGACGGTGAGCGCCAGTGGGTCGCCCTGCCGCTGCGGATGTTCCTCGGCGGCGCGCAGCAGGGCGGCCGCGGTGATCCCGCCGAAGGGCCCGACCATGTTGGCCCATTCGGGGCGGGTGTGCCCGGCCCGACGGCCCGACTCGAGCGGTTCCAGGGTGATCGCGGTGTCGAAGGGATGCGCGGGCATGAATAGACCGTACGGTACATCGAGCGCCCTCCTCATTCGGGTGCCGTCGCCGGCGGCCGCTCCGGGGATGCATCCGGGGATACTCCGGGGATGCTCTGGGGATGCACTGGGGATACTGACGCGATGACGCACACGCGCTGTGGGGCGCCGGCCGCAACGGCGCGGCGGCCGAGGACGCGGGTGTCCCGGTGAGCCGGCCCCGCGTGCTGGTCGCCGGGCTGGGCGACAGCGGAACGCTCACCGCGATCCGGTTGGCCGGCCATGCCGACGTGGTGGGCATCTCGACCAAGCCGGGCCTGCTCAGCGGCCAGGAGCTGGGGATGCGGCTGTCCCGCCCGGCCGAATGGGCCCGGGACTACTGGATCCCCTTCGACCGGTTCCGCGGCCTGGACGCGGTGCGCACCGTGCACGGCGCGCTGACCGGGGTCGACCTGGCGGCGCGGAGTGTGGCCGTCCGGTGTGGTGAGCACACGGTCGACGAGCCCTACGACGTGCTGGTCATCTCCACCGGCGTCACCAACGGGTTCTGGCGGCAGCCCGCGGTGCAGACGGCCGCCGAGATCGGTGACGAGTTGCGCGCCGGCCACCGCCGGCTGGCGGCCGCCGACTCGGTGCTCGTGCTCGGTGGTGGTGCGGCCGCGGTGAGCAGCGCGGTCAACATCGCGACCACCTGGCCCGGCAAGCGGGTCGACCTGTATTTCCCCGGCGCGCACCCGCTGCCCGCCCATCACCGGCGCACCCGGGCGCGCATCGAGACCCGGCTCGCCGAGGCCGGTGTCCGCCTGCATCCCGGCCACCGGGCGATGGTCCCGGACGGTTTCGGCACCGACGAGATCACCGCCGGGCCGGTGCACTTCAGCACCGGACAGCCCGAGGCCGGGGCCGACGCGGTGCTGTGGGCGATCGGGCGGGTGCGGCCCAACACCGACTGGCTGCCGGCGTGTCTGCTCGACGAGCACGGCTTCGTCCGCGTGGGACCGGACCTGCGGGTACCCGGGCAGCCCGGGGTGTTCGCCATCGGCGACGTCGCGGCCACCGATCCGCTGCGCAGCTCGGCGCGTAACCGCGCCGACGGTCTGCTCGCCCACAACATCCGTGCCGGGTTCGCCGGCACGCCGCTGCGGGAATTCCATGCGCCGCAGCGTCGGTGGGGGTCGGTGCTCGGCCCGCAGCGCGACGGTCTGGAGGTGTTCAGCCCGGGCGGCCGGGCGTTCCGGTTCCCCGCCTGGTCGATCGACCGGGTACTGCGGCCGTGGATCGTGCGCCGCGGCATCTACCGGGGCATCCGGCCGAACCGGCCGCTCTGAGCGGTTCCCGGGTCAGGACGGTGTGCCGGTGGCCACGGGCGGGACCCGGTCCGCCGCCGCGGTGTCGAGCACCAGGGCGGCCACCCGGTCACGATGCTGTTCGGCGCTGCCCAGCAGGGCGGCGTCGGTGCTGGCGCGCTTGAAATACAGGTGCGCCTGGTGCTCCCAGGTGAAGCCGATGCCGCCGAGGACCTGAATGGTGTCCTTGGCGATGCGGGTCAACGCGGCCGACGCCACCGCCTGGGCGATGGCGGTGGCCAGCGCCGGGTCGTCGGTGCCCTCGGTCAGCGCCCACGCCGCGTGGTAGGCCGCCGAGCGGGCGTGCTCGATCTCCACCAGCAGGTCTGCCAGCTTGTGCTTGACCGCCTGGAACGACCCGATCGGGCGGCCGAACTGCAGCCGCGACCTGGCGTACTCGACGGCCAGGTCGAGCAGGTGCTGTCCGGCCCCGACCTGCTCGGCGGCCAGCAGCGCCGCCCCCACCTGCAGTGCGTGCCCGATGACGCGCCCGGCCTCGTCGGGGCCGGCCACCAGCCGCGCCGGAGCGCCGTCGAAACGCAGCGTCGCCTGCGGCCGGGTCTGGTCCAGGGTCTGCAGCACGGTGCGTTGCACGCCGGCCGCATCGCCGGCCACGGCGTAGAGCGCGGTGCCCGCGTCGCCGTGGGCGGCGACCAGCAGGTCGTCGGCGCCGCCGTCGACCACCCGCTCGGCGACCCCGGTCACCGTCACCTCCGAACCGGAGGCCTTCGCCGTGACGGTGACGGCGGCGGGGTCGAAACGCCCGGCCCGGTCGGCCACGGCCAGCGCCGCGGTGCGCCGGCCCTCGACCAGGGCGGACAGCAGTTCGGCGCGTACGGGTCCGTCCGGTGCGGCGACGAGCGCCGGGATCGCCAGGTACACCGTCCCGACGAGCGGACCGCAGGCCAGCGCGGCGCCGAGCTCCTCGACCGCGACGGCCTGGTCGACCAGCGTGCCGCCGGCCCCGCCGTCGGAGTCGGGCACCGACAGTCCCAGCACGCCCAGCTCGGCCCCGAGCCGCGCCCAGATCCGCGGGTCGAAGGGGGGATCGGCGTCCATCTGCGCGCGGGCGGCCTGCTCGCCGAGGTGGGCGGTGCAGAACTGGCGCACCGCGTCGCGCAGTGCCCGCTGTTCGTCGGTGAAAGCGAACTCAGCCACGGGGGATCTCCTTCCACGGCATGCCGGCATCGGCACGCAGGTCACCGGGCAGGCCCAGCACCCGCTCGCCGAGGATGTTGCGCATCACCTCCGAGGTTCCGCCCTCGATGGTGTTGGCGCGGCTGCGCAGGAACCGCTGTTGCACCGGGCCGCGCCAGTCGCTCGCGGAGTCGTCGCCGCCGTCCAGGCGATAGCCGCGGTAGAGGGTGCCCTCGGGTCCCAGCAGGTCCATGCACCACTCGTAGATCTGTTGGTTGAGTTCGGCGCCGACGAGTTTGCCGATCGAGGCCTCCGGTCCGGGACCGCCGACGGTGGCCGTCGCCCGGGACCGTTCGGAGGTCAGTCGCTGCGCCTCCGAGCGCAACCACAGCTGGGTCAGCCGGTCCCGCAGCACCGGGGTGTGCAGGTCGGGGCGGTCGGCCCACAGCGCGACGGCGTCGGCGATCGTGCCCGACCCGCGCCGGTTTCCGCTTCCGCCCAGCGCGCTGCGCTCGTTCATCAGTGTGGTCATGGCGACCCGCCAGCCGTCGCCGATCCCGCCGAGCCGATGCGCGTCGGGAATCCGGGCATCGGTGATGTAGACCTCGTTGAACTCGGCCTGACCGGTCATCTGGCGCAGCGGACGTGTCTGCACGCCCTCGGCGTGCATGTCGAGGACGAAATACGTCAGTCCCTTGTGTTTGGGCAGGTCGGGATTGGTGCGGGCGAGCAGCAGGCCCCAGCGCGCCCGGTGCGCCAGGCTGGTCCACACCTTCTGGCCGTTGACCACCCAGTCGTCACCGTCGGGGACCGCGGAGGTGGCCAGCCCCGCCAGGTCCGAGCCGGCTCCGGGCTCGGAGAACAGCTGGCACCAGATGTCCTCGGTGGTGGCCAGCGGCCGCAGCCAGGAGCGCTTGAGCTCGTCGGACTGCGCGTGCTCGCGCACGGTGGGCGCGGCCATCCCGTAGCCCATCGGGTTCAGCCCCAGCGGCACCGGGCCGCCGGCACCCTGCAGGATCCGGTCGGCGACGACCTGCAGCCCGCGGGACAGCCCGAGGCCGCCCATGCCCTCGGGGAAGTGCACCCAGGACAGGCCCGCGTCGTAGCAGGCGCCGAGGAATTCCTGGATCGGAACGGTCCTGGGGTCGTGGTCGGCCACGACCCCGCGCGCGAGGTCGGCGACCCGGTCCGGGTCAGCGTCGTTGCTCATGGGGCAACGATAGAAAATGGACACCCGTCAACTTCGCGCGGGGGTGACCTGGCTCACGGATGATCCGCCGTTGCCCCCGCTCAGCCGGGATGAGTGGCGATGAAGGCCCCGAGCTGCCCGAGGATGGCCAGCGCATCGCCCTGCGGCGGGCCGCAGTTCTGGGTGCAGGAGCTGGGCACCCAGGGCTGGCAGTCGCGGGTGGTGAAGCCGGTGTCGTCGGCGGCGATCTGGACCACCTGGGGCTTCTTGGTCATCGCGCTGTCGACGATGGTGTCACCGTTGGTGCGCTTCCAGTAGCAGACGCCGCCCTCGATCGGGCCCGCCGACTCGTAGGTGCCGGGCATGATGTCGGTGCCCACCACGTAGGAGCCGTTCTCGGCGATCTGGGGAGGGCCCGGGGCGGGGCCGGGAGGCGGCGCCTCGCCCGGTGCCGGTGCCGGTGCGGATGTCGGTGTCGGTGCCGGCGGTGCGGGCTCCCCGGACGGGTCGGCGTGTGCCACGGCTGCGGTGAGGTTTCCGGCCGTGAGCACCGCCGCCAGTGCGGCCGATGTCAACCACTTAGACCTCATAACCATCTAGGGTAGCGCGCGTGGGCCGGTGGTTTGCGCCCGCGATCGGTGGATACCCTGGAGGGGTATCGAAAGAACATCGGTCAACTCGAGGAGGAGTCTCCATGTCCAGTGTGAGCGTCACCGTCGTCGGTATGACCTGTGGCCACTGTGTCTCCGCGATCCGGCAGGAGGTCGGCGCCATCCCGGGCGTCACCGGTGTCGACGTCGACCTCGGTGCGGGAACGGTCACCATCGCCAGCGACGCCCCGGTCGCCGAGGCCGACATCAGGGCCGCGGTCGAAGAGGCCGGCTACGGGCTGGCCGGATGACCCCCCCGCTGGATCCGGCCGACCAGTACCACGCCGGCATCGTCGTCGCCGATCTCGACACCGCGATCGAACGGCTGACCGCCGTCGGCGGCTACCGCTGGACCACGCCGATGGCCTACACCGTGCCGGTGGTCACCGCCGCGGGCCCCATGGACATGCCGTTCCGGCTGGTGTACTCGCTGGACGCGCCGCACCTGGAGGTGGTCCAGGAGGTGCCCGGCACGGTATGGACCAGTGCGCCCGGCAACGCCGTGCACCACCTCGGCTTCTGGGCCGACGATGTGGAGGCCACCGGTGAGCGCCTGGAGCGCGCCGGGTACAGCCTGGAGGTCCGCGCCGGCGGCGCGACGCCCACCTTCGCCTACTACCGGGACCTGCTCGGGGTGCGCATCGAGATCGTCGAACGGTCGATGTTCGGCGACTGGCCGGGTTTCCTGAGGTCGATGGCAGGGTCCTGATCGCAGGGTTCTGAACGTTTCCGGGCCGTCCGGCATGAACCCGCGCTGGACCCCGCGGCGCATCTTTACAATATCCGGACACCGTGTAAAGCTGCGTTCGGCGGCCCGAGCGGCCGCGCGGAGAGGCGGTGACAGTGGCACGCGTATCGGCCGGCCCGATGCCGGTCCTGCGATTCGGCAGGCATCTCGGCCGCGGCGCGCGCCGGCTCGCCGTCGACGCCGCCCTGGGTTCCCGCCGGGCGCATCCCCGCCGGGTCGAGGACCTGGATGCCGCCACCCTGTCGCGCATCATCGGCCGCCCGGTGTCCACCGTGGCGGTGCTCGACGGCCAGAACGGCACCTCCTCGCGGGCCCGGCTGGCGCTGACCGGCGACGGTGTCCCCGACTCGGTGTTCGTCAAGGTCTCCGCGGCCTCCGCGGCCACCCGGATGCTCGGTGAACTCGCCCGCCTCGGCGAGACCGAGTCGCGCTTCTACCGGGAGCTGGCCGCCGACCTGGGGGAGGGGGTGCCCCGCTCCTACGGCTCGGCCTTCGACCCGGTGACCGGGCGTTACGTCGTCGTGTTGGAGGACATGACCGGTTCGGAGTGCGAATTCCCCGACACCCTGCACCCGTTGGACAAGGATCACATGGCGTTGCTGGTGGAGTTCCTCGGCCGCCTGCACGGCACCTTCTGGGGCAGGTTGCCCGAGAAACAGGGCGGCGCAGGACGATTCGGCTGGCTGTGGGCGCCGTCGACCGATCCGGCCAACGTGCTCACCGGGCCGCTGATGCGGATGTCGGCGCGCAAGCTGGCCGGGCGCACCCGGATTCCGGTGGAGACCGGGCGCTACATCTGGGAGAACTACCAGGCCGTCACCGAGATCGTCGACGCCGGCCCGCACACCGTCCTGCACGGTGACTCCCATCCGGGAAACACCTTCTTCCGGGACGGTCACGCCGGACTGCTGGACTGGCAGGTGGTGCGCCGCGGGCACCCCAGCCGGGATCTAACGCACACCGTGGTGCTGGCGATGACCACCGCCGACCGCCAGGCCGTGCAGGCCGACCTGCTGGAGATCTACCGGAAATCGCTGGCCGCCCACGGCGGGCCCGAGTTCGGCCGCGACGAGCTGTGGTGGCGCTACCGCCAGTCGGCCCCGTACTCGTTCGTCTCGGCACTGACCACCGCCGCCCTGGGCGGCATGCAGGACGACGCCATCGCGATGGAGGGTCTCAACCGCACCCTGGCCGCCCTGGAAGATCTCGAAACCGTTGCCGCGCTGCAGGAATCGATGTAGCGCGGCGGTACCGAACACCGGAGGTAGCGCGTATGGATTTCTCAGAGGTGCCGCTCAGTGACGAGGATCGGGCATTCCGGGACGAACTGCGGGCCTTGCTGGCCGAGATCGTCACCGACGAGGTGCTCGCGCGCGACCGCAGGACGGGCGACAACTTCGACGAGGAGGTGCACCTGGCGCTCGGCGCCAAAGGGTATCTGGCCGCCGACTTCCACTCCGCCGATGAGGGCGGTTTCACCCCGGTGCGGCGGCGCATCTGGGACCTGGAGATCGGCCGGGCCCGCACACCCTGGTTCCACTGGGGCACCACGGCGATGGTGGCCCGCATGGTCGCCGCGCTGGCCTCCGACGAGCTGCGCGACGAGGTGCTGCCCGGCGTGCTCGACGGCCGCATCCGCCTGTGCCTGGGCTACACCGAGCCCGAGGGCGGCTCCGACGTGGCGACCTGCAAGACCCGCTCGGCACGTGACGGGGACAGCTGGATCATCAACGGGTCCAAGATGTTCACCTCCAACGCCCACCACGCCCAGTACGTGTTCCTGCTGACCAACAGCGACCCGGCGGCCCCCAAGCACCAGAATCTGACGATGTTCCTGGTGCCCCTGGACAGCCCCGGCATCGAGATCCAGGGCATCCGCACCGTCGACGGCGATCGCACCAACATCGTCTACTACAGCGACGTCCGCGTCGACGACCGCTACCGCGTCGGCGAGGTCAACGGCGGCTGGGCGGTGATGCGCTGGGCGCTGGCCGTCGAGCACGGTGCGGTCGGGGCCGACGCCCAGGGCCTGCAGAAGCTCGCGACGATGTCCGAACACGGTGTCCTGCTGGCCCAGGCGCTCGACCGGGCCGCGGGCATCCTGGACACCGCCGACGAACGCGGCGTGCGGCCCCTGGACGACGGTGCGGTGGCCTACCGGCTCGGCCGCTGCCTCGCACGCACCGAGATGGCGCTGAGCACGCCGGAACTCTACGGGCGCGTCGCGATCGCCCAGACCATGCGGGAGGTCTCCCCGGAGGTGATGGACCTGCTCGGTGTGGCGGCGTGCCTGCCGGCCGGCGCCGCGGGTGCGGCCGACGACGGTGCCGCCGAGTACGTCTTCCGGCTGGCCGGACCCACCGGCATCTACGGCGGCACCCTGGAGGTGTTCCGCAATATGATCGCCCAGCACGCCCTGGGGCTCGGGCGGCCCAGCTATGCGCCGCCGTCGACCAGAACCTCGTGAGCCGGCCGCCGTGCGGCGGCGCGCAGGGCAGGCAACCGGGCGGAAAGGGGAACAGTGGCCGGGCCGCTGAACGGTATCCGGGTCGTGGAGCTGGGGGTCTGGGTGGCCGCGCCGGCCACCGGCGGGATCCTCGCCGACTGGGGTGCCGACGTCGTCAAGATCGAGCCGCCAGCCGGCGATCCGGCGCGGATGTTCGCCCGGATGCTGGGCGCCGGCGGCGTCAATCCGCCCTTCGAGATGGACAACCGCTCCAAACGCAGCGTCGTGCTGGATCTGGCCACCGAGTCCGACCGCGCCGTCGCGGTGGAACTACTCACCGGCGCCGACGTTTTCGTCACCAACGTCCGGCCCGCCGCGCTGGCCCGGCTGGGCCTGGACTACGAGACGGTGTCCCGGCACAACCCGGGCCTGGTCTACGGGCTGATCACCGGCTACGGCCTGACTGGTCCGGACGCCGACCGCCCGGCCTACGACGTCGCGGCGTTCTGGGCCCGGGCCGGGATCGCCGACCTGCTCTCGCGCCCCGGCGAGTCGCCGCCGTTTCAGCGCGGCGGTATGGGGGACCACTCGGCGGGGATGACGCTGGCGGCCGCGGTGTGCGCGGCGCTGGTCTCGCGCGCGGACACCGGGGCGGGGCAGATGGTGACCACCTCGCTGTACCGGCAGGGCGCCTACACGGCCAGTTTCGACCTCAACACCCTGCTGCTGACCGGTCATTCCATCGCGCTCGGGCAGCGCGAGACCATGGGCAACCCCTGCATGAACAACTACCGCACCGGCGACGGGAGGCGGTTCTGGATCGTCGGTCTGGAGGCCGAGCGGCACTGGCCGGCGCTGTGCGGTGCGGTGGGGCGCACCGACCTGATGACCGACCCCCGGTTCGCCACGGCGCGTGACCGCGCGGTCAACGCCGGCGCCCTGATCTCCGAGCTGGACGCCCTGTTCGCCACGAAGACCCTGGCGGAGTGGACGGCGATCTTCGACGCCGAACCGGAGTTCTTCTGGTCGCCGGTCAACTCCATCGACGACGTGCTGGCCGACGAGCAGTTCCACGCCGCGGGCGGGGTGGTCCACGTGCCCGACGGTGACGCCGGCGTGCCGATGATCGCGACCCCGGCCGATTTCCTCGGTACCCCGGCCGAACCCCGCTCGCCGGCACCGGCGTTGGGCCAGCACACCGAGGAGGTCCTCGCCGAGCTGCGCGCCCGCGAGGGTGGCTGACGGCCACCCCAACGTTTACAAATTGCACAAATAATGTCACGCTATGTCGTGTCCGCATGTCGTGTCCGCGCTCAGCCCGGCCTGAGCCCGATCCCAGCCCGAGGGGAGCACCCGTGACGGTTGCCGACTCCGCGCCCGCCCGCGACTACAGTCCGCTGGACATCACCTCCAAGGCCTTCTGGCAGCAGCCGTTCGACCAGCGGGACGCCACCTTCGCGCGGTTGCGTGCCGCCGAGGGCCTGTCCTGGCACCAGCCGCTGTCCACGTTGTTCCCCATGCAGGAGAGCGGGTTCTGGGCGCTGACCCGGCGCGCCGACATCGTCTTCGCCAGTCAGCACCCCGAGTTGTTCACCTCCGCGCAGGGCGTGGCGCTGGACCCGATGCCCGCCGAGGTGCAGCGCTTCGCCAGCTTCTTCCTCACCATGGATCCGCCCGAGCACACCGTGTACCGCAGCCTGATCAGCTCGGCGTTCACGCCGCGCCACCTGCGCACGATCGAGCAGCAGATCCACGACAGTGCCGTGGCCATCGTCGACGACCTGGTGGGTGCCGGCGACGTCGACTTCGTTTCGGCGTGCTCGGCGCGGCTGCCGATGCTGACGATCATGAAGATGCTGGGCGTGCCCGAGTCCGACCACGAAGAGGTCGCCAAGGCCGCCGAGAAGCTGTTCAGCATGAGCGACGACGAGTACTCCTCCCTGGAGGAGCGCGCCCAGGACACCATCAACGAGATGATGCTGCTGAGCTCCACCGGGGTCGAACTGGCCAAGTTTCGCCGTGACCATCCCGGCGACGACCTGATGACCAGCATCGTCAACGCCGAGGTCGACGGGCACCGGCTGACCGATGAGCAGATCGGGGCGTTCCTGATCCTGCTGTCCTCGGCGGGTAACGACACGACCAAGCAGACCACCACCCACGCGATGATGGCGCTGGCCGCCCACCCCGAGCAGCGGGACTGGCTGATGGCCGATTTCGACGGCCGGATCGGCACCGCCGTAGAGGAATTCGTCCGCTGGGCCACCCCGGTGCTGCAGTTCGCCCGGTTCGCCACCGAGGACGTCGAGATCGCGGGCCAGACGATCGCCGCCGGGGAGAAGGTCGGGCTGTTCTACTGCTCGGCCAACCGCGACGAGGCGGTCTTCGACGACCCGGGCCGCTTCGACCTGCGGCGCTCACCCAACCCGCATCTGGGGTTCGGTGGCGGCGGTCCGCACTTCTGCCTGGGCAACCGGTTGGCCAAGACGGAACTGCGCGCCCTGTTCCGGGAGCTGCTGACGCGGCTCACCACCATCGAATTCGGCGAACCGGACCTGCTCTACAGCAATTTCGTGCACGGCGTGAAGCGGGCGCCGGCCCACGTGCGCTAATGCCGCGGGTCGGGCATCCGCCGAAACTCCCGCCCCGACCCCTCGTCGCCGGGCACGGGATCGGGGTGGATTCACCCACGTCAGCGCCCCGCGGGGTCCCCGGCATCCAGGGTGAAGCACTGCGGGCCGGCACCGTGGGCCCACACCGAGTCGAGGAGCGGGCCGTCGGGCATCACCTTCCCGGCGTCCCCGGTGTTCTGCGAGGGCTGCGCGAAATCCGCGCACAGCTCGAACATCTCGTCGCCGGTCCGCGCGTACCGGTAGGGCGCATTGGTCTCCGGATCCTGAAGGGGAAGCGTCGTGCGCAGCGCGGTGTTCAGCGCACCCAGGCTCTGCGGCAGGGCCGAGTTCTGCTCGTAGTAGCGGTCGACGGCACGAGCCAGCGAGCGCAGATCCTGTAACCGCCGCTCGTCGACGCGCCGGTCCGCCTGCTCCGACGGCGATCCCATCAGCCACAGCCCCGACCCGACCGCCACCACCCAGGCCAGTCCCGCGACCCCGAGGAACAACCACGCGACCGGCCGCCGGGCGCGTTCGGTGCGGCGGAGATCCCACAGGTAGTAGCCCAGGATCAGCCCGGCCACCAGCGCCACGACCACCACCTTCAGCACGAAACGCGCCGTCGTGCCGCCCGCGAGGACGTAGGCGACCAGCGTGATGAAGTCCCCCACGATGACGAGCACCGCCAGGAACATCGCCGCGTAGGTCAGCCAGCGCCGGACCCCGGAGTCCCGTTCCGCCGGGTCGCGCCGCAGCGACCGCTCCACGAGCCACGAGGCGATGAGGAACACCGGAAAGGCGATGAGGGCGCGGGCCACGGCCCAGCGCACGTCGTAGGCCCACGCCGTCCGGTCCCCGGGCGACGAGGACGCCGGGTCGTAGAACAGGTACTCGATCAACGCGAAGAACAACTCCACGACCGACAGGGCGGTCACGCCCAGGGCCGTGAACAGCACGAGGTACAGGAACGCCTCACCCGCCGAGACGTGCGGGACCGGCCGCGGTACCGGCACCGGGAACGGTGTGTCGGCGAACCCCGCCAGCGCCTTGTGCACCTGCTGCGGGTCCCAGCCCGCCTCCAGCAGCACCCGCTCGATCTCCGGGCGCGCCGTGTCATGCTGCAGCGCCTCGCGCACGAAGCGGGTGAGCTCGTCGGACCGTGCCGCCATCGGGAATCACCCACCTGTGTTCGGGCCGTGTCCCCCGAGCATAGGACGGTGGGTGGGGGACCGCGGGAATGCCCGGCAGATACCGGCGGATGCCGTCCGGGGGTCGTCGGGGGAC
>NZ_NVQF01000093.1 GCF_002592005.1 Mycolicibacterium palauense
TGTATAAGGAGACGGGAGGGGACAGGGGGCGACGACACGGGAGGACGACACGGGAGGACACGGAAACGAGTAGCCGACTACGCGTGAACGGGCGCGCCCGGACGGCCACTGTGATGGCAGGTACCGATTCGCCAGCGCCGGATCGGTACCCGGGAGCGGCGGGACCCGTTCGGGGGAAGGGTTCCGCGCGGTGTCGCCGGGACCGCGGCGGGCGAAGAGTTTCGTCGCCGAGGGGTGGTCGCGGTCCCGGCGAACCGGTCCCGTGTCGGCGCACCACCGGCAGCCGGGCTTTCTAAGAATCCGGCTAACCTTTCCGCAAACTGGGGCCGGGCCCCGCGGCGCCGGCGGCGGGCCCGCCGCGGCCGGGCTGACCGGCCCGAAACGTCCCCGGTGGGGCCGTGGAACGCGGGAGGCCCGGCGGCCGGGGGGTCGTCAGCAAATTATCTAAGTGCTTGCTGTGGCGGATGTGATCTTGGCGGCATCCGGGGCTGCCGCCGGTGGGACCGCGAATGACGGCTTCGCACAACGAATTACGATGTACTGGACGGGCAGCCCGGGGTCCCGGAAGAAGCGGGGGGCAGCTTTGCTTAGGCAAGCCTAAGTTGGCATGTCAGGCGGTGTTTGGCTTATCGTTTCAACACTTGTCGTGACCCGGGAAATGGGCCGCCGTTCAGCGCTGCACGGATGCTGCGGGTCCGCGACCAGACCAGACCGAAGGGGCTCAGCCCGCTTCCTTACGGGTTTGCGGTAGCGCGGGTCCACCAGCAGGGAATGACGCAAACAGTCTTGATGAAGGGTCAGGTGGGTTTACCGGTGGGAAGAGAGCCCAGCGGGCTGTACAACCCCGCATATGAGCACGACTCCTGTGGCGTGGCGATGGTGGTCGACATGCACGGCCGCCGCAGCCGCGACATCGTCGACAAGGCGATCACCGCGCTGCTGAACCTGGAGCACCGCGGCGCGCAGGGCGCCGAGCCCAACACCGGTGACGGCGCGGGCATCCTGCTGCAGGTTCCCGACGAGTTCCTGCGCGCGGTCTGCAAGGAGCAGGAGGACGGATTCGAGCTGCCCGATCCCGGCAGCTACGCCACCGGGATCGCCTTCCTGCCGCAGTCCTCGCGCGACGCCAAGCTCGCCTGCGAGGCGGTGGAGAAGATCGTCGAGGCCGAGGGCCTGCAGATGCTGGGGTGGCGCGACGTCCCCACCGACGACAGCTCGCTGGGGGCGCTGGCACGCGACGCGATGCCGACGTTGCGGCAGGTCTTCATCGGCGGCGCCAGCGGGATGGAACTGGAGCGGCGCGCCTACGTGATCCGCAAGCGCGCCGAGCACGAGTTGGGCAACAAGGGCCCCGGCCAGGACGGTCCGGGCCGTGAAACCGTCTACTTCCCAAGTCTTTCCGGGCAGACGTTCGTCTACAAGGGCATGCTGACGACGCCGCAGCTCAAGGCCTTCTACCTGGACCTGCAGGACGAGCGGCTGACCAGCGCACTGGGCATCGTGCACTCCCGCTTCTCGACGAACACGTTCCCGTCCTGGCCGCTGGCCCACCCGTTCCGCCGGGTGGCCCACAACGGCGAGATCAACACGGTCACCGGCAACGAGAACTGGATGCGGGCCCGCGAGGCGTTGATCCACACCGACGTCTTCGGCTATCACAACGACCTGAACAAGATCTTCCCGGTCTGTACCCCCGGTGCCTCCGACACCGCGCGCTTCGACGAGGTGCTCGAACTGCTGCACCTAGGCGGCCGCAGCATCGCCCACGCGGTGTTGATGATGATCCCGGAGGCCTGGGAGCGCCACGAGTCGATGGACCCCGCGCAGCGGGCCTTCTACCGGTACCACTCCTGCATGATGGAGCCCTGGGACGGGCCCGCCTCGGTGTGCTTCACCGACGGCACCGTCGTGGGGGCCGTGCTCGACCGCAACGGCCTGCGCCCGTCCCGGGTCTGGGTCACCGACGACGGCCTCGTCGTGATGGCCTCCGAGGCCGGGGTGCTGGAGCTGGACCCCGCCACCGTGGTGCGCCGGATGCGGCTGCAGCCCGGCCGGATGTTCCTGGTCGACACCGAACAGGGACGCATCGTCGAGGACGAGGAGATCAAGGCGGAGCTGGCCGCCGAGCAGCCCTATCAGGAGTGGCTGGAGGCCGGCCTGTTCGAGCTCGACGACCTGCCGCAGGGTGACTACCTGCGGATGCCGCACCACCGGGTGGTGTCGCGGCAGCAGGCCTTCGGCTACACCTATGAGGAGCTCAACCTGCTGGTCGCGCCGATGGCGCGCACGGGCGCCGAGGCGCTGGGTTCGATGGGCTCCGACACCCCCATCGCGGTGCTCTCGCAGCGCCCCCGGATGCTCTACGACTACTTCCAGCAGATGTTCGCCCAGGTGACCAACCCGCCGCTGGACGCGATCCGCGAAGAGGTGGTCACCAGCCTGCAGGGCAGCGTCGGCCCGGAGGGTGACCTGCTCAACCCGGACCAGGACTCCTGCCGGCAGATCGTGCTGCCGCAGCCGATCCTGCGCAACCACGAGCTGGCCAAGCTGATCAACGTCGATCCCGACCATGAGATCCGCGGGCACAAGCACGGCATGCGCGCGGCGGTGGTGCGCTGCCTGTACCCGGTCGCCGACGGCGGCCCGGGGCTGCGGCGCGCCCTGGAGGACGTGCGCAAGAAGGTCTCCCAGGCGATCCGCAACGGGGCGCGCATCATCGTGCTCTCCGACCGCGAATCCGATGAGTGGCTGGCGCCCATCCCGTCGCTGCTGTCGGTGGCCGCCGTGCACCACCACCTGGTTCGGGAGCGCACCCGCACCCAGGTCGGGCTCGTGGTGGAAAGCGGCGACGCCCGCGAGGTCCACCACATGGCGATGCTGTGCGGGTTCGGTGCCGCGGCGATCAACCCCTACATGGCCTTCGAATCGATCGAGGACATGCTCGATCGCGGCGTGCTGACCGGGCTGGACCGCGATAAGGCACTGTCGAACTACGTCAAGGCCGCCGGCAAGGGTGTGCTGAAGGTGATGTCGAAGATGGGCATCTCCACCCTGGCCTCCTACACCGGCGCGCAGCTGTTCCAGTCCGTCGGCATCTCCCAGCGGGTGCTCGACGAATACTTCACCGGGTTGTTCTGCCCCACCGGGGGTATCGACCTCGACGACATCGCCAACGACGTGGCCGCCCGGCACAAGCTGGCCTACCTGGAACGCGCCGACGAGTGGGCGCACCGCGAACTCGAGGTCGGCGGGGAGTACCAGTGGCGCCGTGAGGGCGAGTACCACCTGTTCAACCCGGAGACGGTGTTCAAGCTGCAGCACTCCACCCGCACCGGGCAGTACTCGATCTTCAAGGAGTACACCTCCCTGGTCGATGATCAGAGCGAACGGATGGCCTCCCTGCGCGGCCTGCTGAAGTTCCGGGAGGGTGTGCGGGAGCCCGTTCCACTGGAGGAGGTGGAACCGGCCAGCGAGATCGTCAAGCGGTTCTCCACCGGCGCGATGAGCTACGGCTCGATCTCCGCCGAGGCGCACGAGACGCTGGCGATCGCGATGAACCGGCTGGGCGGGCGGTCGAACTCCGGTGAGGGCGGCGAGTCCGTCGACCGCTTCGATCCCGACGCCAACGGCGACTGGCGGCGCAGCGCCATCAAGCAGGTCGCCTCGGCGCGGTTCGGGGTGACCAGTCACTACCTCACCAACTGCTCGGACATCCAGATCAAGATGGCGCAGGGCGCCAAACCCGGCGAGGGTGGACAGCTGCCGGGGCACAAGGTGTATCCGTGGGTGGCCGAGGTTCGCCACTCCACCCCCGGCGTCGGGTTGATCTCCCCCCCGCCGCACCACGACATCTACTCGATCGAGGATCTGGCCCAGCTGATCCACGACCTCAAGAACGCCAACCCGCAGGCGCGTATCCACGTCAAGCTGGTCAGCGAGAACGGGGTCGGCACGGTGGCGGCCGGGGTGTCCAAGGCGCACGCCGACGTGGTGTTGATCTCCGGGCACGACGGCGGCACCGGTGCGACCCCGCTGACCTCGCAGAAGCACGCCGGTGCGCCCTGGGAGCTCGGCCTGGCCGAGACGCAGCAGACGCTGCTGCTCAACGGTCTGCGGGACCGGATCGTCGTGCAGGTGGACGGTCAGCTCAAGACCGGCCGCGACGTGATGATGGCGGCGCTGCTGGGGGCCGAGGAGTTCGGCTTCGCCACCGCTCCGCTGGTGGTGTCCGGCTGCATCATGATGCGGGTGTGCCACCTGGATACCTGCCCCGTCGGGGTGGCCACCCAGAACCCGGTTCTGCGGGAGCGCTTCACCGGCAAGCCGGAGTTCGTGGAGAACTTCTTCATGTTCATCGCCGAGGAAGTGCGCGAGCTGATGGCCCAGCTCGGTTTCCGGACGCTCAACGAGGCGGTGGGCCAGGCCAACGCCCTGGACACCACGCGCGCGGCCGAGCACTGGAAGGCGCACAAGCTGGACCTCTCCTCGGTGCTGCACGAGCCCGAGTCGGCGTTCATGAACCAGGACCTCTACTGCAGTTCGCGCCAGGACCACGGCCTGGACAAGGCACTGGACCAGCAACTGATCACCCAGTGCCGCGAGGCGCTGGACACCGGCGCGCCGGTGCGGTTCACCACGACCATCGCCAACGTCAACCGCGCGGTCGGCACCATGCTGGGCCACGAGGTGACCAAGGCCTACGGCGGCCAGGGGCTGCCCGACGGCACCATCGACATCACGTTCGAGGGGTCGGCGGGCAACAGCTTCGGGGCCTTCCTGCCCAGCGGCATCACCCTGAGGGTCTACGGCGATGCCAACGACTATGTCGGCAAGGGGCTTTCGGGTGGCCGCATCGTGGTGCGGCCGTCCGATCACGCGCCGGCCGACTATGTCGCCGAGGACAACATCATCGGCGGCAACGTGATCCTGTTCGGCGCCACCAGCGGGCAGGCATTCCTGCGCGGCGTCGTCGGGGAGCGGTTCGCGGTGCGTAACTCCGGCGCCCACGCGGTGGTCGAGGGCGTCGGTGACCACGGCTGTGAATACATGACCGGCGGCCGGGTGGTCATTCTGGGCGCCACCGGACGCAACTTCGCCGCGGGCATGTCCGGGGGCGTGGCCTACGTCTATGACCCCGAGGGCATGCTCGCCGACAACCTGAACCAGGAAATGGTCGATCTGGACGCGTTCGACGACGCCGACTTCGAGTGGCTGCACGGCATGATCGCCGCGCACATCGACGCCACCGACTCGGCCGTGGGACAACGGATCCTGGCCGATTGGGAGACCGAGATGAACAACTTCGTGAAGGTGATGCCGCGCGACTACAAGCGCGTGCTGCAGGCGATGGCCGAGGCGGAGGCCGACGGCCACGACGTCGGCGAGGCGATCATGGCGGCCGCTCGTGGGTGACCCGAACGGCTTCCTGAAGCACACCCACCGTGAGACACCGGTGCGCAGGCCCGTACCGGTGCGGCTGCGGGACTGGAAAGAGGTCTACGAGGACTTCAGCCACGAGACCCTGGAGCTGCAGGCGTCGCGGTGCATGGATTGCGGTATTCCGTTCTGCCACAACGGCTGTCCGCTGGGTAACCTGATCCCGGAGTGGAACGACCAGGTGTTCCGGGGCCGGTGGCGCGATGCCATCGAGCGGCTGCACGCCACCAACAACTTCCCGGAGTTCACCGGACGGCTGTGCCCGGCGCCGTGCGAGGCCTCCTGCGTGCTGGGCATCAACCAGGATCCCGTCACCATCAAGCAGGTCGAGGTCGAGATCATCGACAACGCCTTCGAGGAGGGTTGGGTGGTCCCGCTCCCGCCCGACGTGCTCACCGGCAAGAAGGTGGCCGTCGTGGGCTCCGGGCCGGCCGGACTGGCCGCCGCCCAGCAGCTGACTCGCGCGGGCCACTCGGTGACGCTGTTCGAGCGCGCCGACCGGATCGGCGGCCTGCTGCGTTACGGCATCCCCGAGTTCAAGATGGAGAAGCGGCACATCGATCGCCGGCTGGAACAGATGGAGGCCGAGGGCACGCAGTTCCGCGCGGGCGTCAACGTCGGTGTCGACATCACCGCCGAGCAGCTGCGGAACGAGTTCGACGCCGTGGTGCTCGCCGGCGGCGCGACGGCCTGGCGTGATCTGCCGGTGCCGGGGCGCGAGCTCGACGGCATCCACCAGGCGATGGAGTATCTGCCGTGGGCCAACCGGGTACAGAACGGCGATCCGGTGCTCGGTGCCGACGGCGAGCCGCCGATCACCGCCAAGGGCAAGAAGGTCGTCATCATCGGTGGCGGCGACACCGGCGCCGACTGCCTGGGGACCGCGCACCGGCAGGGCGCGGCCAGCGTGCATCAGTTCGAGATCATGCCGCGGCCGCCGGAGACCCGCGCCGAGTCCACTCCCTGGCCCACCTACCCGCTGATGTTCCGGGTGTCCTCCGCGCACGAGGAGGGCGGAGAGCGCGTGTTCTCGGTCAACACCGAGCAGTTCGTCGGGTCCGACGGCCGTGTGACCGCGCTGAAGGTGCACGAGGTGGTGATGAAGTCCGGCAAGTTCGAGAAGGTGGAGGGTTCGGACTTCGAGCTCGAGGCCGATCTGGTGCTGCTGGCGATGGGATTCGTCGGGCCGGAGAAGGCCGGGCTGCTCACCGAACTCGGGGTGGAGTTCACCGAGCGTGGCAACGTCAAGCGCGACGACGACTTCCAGACGACGGTGCCGGGCGTGTTCGTCGCCGGCGACATGGGCCGGGGACAGTCGCTGATCGTGTGGGCGATCGCCGAGGGTCGCGCGGCGGCGTCGGCGGTCGACCGGTTTCTCGTCGGGGAGACGGCCCTGCCCGCGCCGATCAGGCCCACCACCGCGCCGCAGCGGTAGTTCGGCCGTTAGCCGACCTCCGCACCACCGCTGTGCTGTGACTTCAGTCACTTTCCCGTCTCGGGGAGGCGGTCGGCAAAGTTAGCCGGCCGGGTGATCACGCGGGTCTCGGCATGCCGGACGGGCGCGCCATCGGTTCCCGGGTCCCGCCGTGGGCCCTGATCAGGCCACCGGCTGGGCGCACCATTAATCACACCTGCATCACGAGAAACATCAGACCTTTCTACGGCGCGCCTTCAAAAGTTTGCCGCGGTCCCGGTATCTAATGTTCGACAGTGGGCACTGCGGTATGGTAGAGCCCCGGTTCAGCAATCTCCGAACGCAGGAGTGATCGCAGTGCACATCAACCCGATAGCCCGGTCTCGGGTGGGGCGAATCGCCTGGTCATTGTTCCGGCACCCGGTGAAGAGCAGGGAGTTCCCCGCCAAACACGAGCGTCTGGTCACTGCCGACGAGCTGCTCCGCTACGGCTTCTGAGGGGCCTCCGGCCACCCGGCGCGCGGTCGGGTGCCGCCGGTAATCGACGCGGGCGCTATTTTGCCCGCCGTTATCAATTCGTGATCCTGCACTGCTGACCCCTGCATCCCCGGGTGGCCGGGCGTCGACCCGCCCGCCCGCCGCGCCCCGGGGACGGCCGCGCCGGAGCCGTTCTCAGGCCGGCAAACCCGAGTCGCGGATCGCCTCGGCCAGTGGCTCCAGGACCGCGGGGTCGTGCGGCGGCGGCAGATAGAGGATCGCGAGGTCAAGCCCCTGCTCGCCCAGCGCCGCGGCCTCGTCGATCACCTTCGGGTAGTCGAGGTCCGGGCCCAGCCGCACGTGGGCCGAGAGCGTGATCTCGGCGGGGTCGCGGCCGATGTCGGCGCAGTGTGCGGCCAGGACGTCGCGCTTGCGGGCGAACTCCTCGGGCGGCCCGCCGACGAAGTTCCAGTGGTCGGCGTAGCGCGCCGTGATCCGCAGGGTGCGCTTCTCGCCGTTGCCGCCGATGCAGATCGGGGGATGGGGTTTCTGCGGGCCCTTCGGCTCGTTGCGGGCATCCTTGAGCTGGTAGTACCTGCCGTCGAAGGTGGTGGTCTCCTCGCCCAGCAGACCCGTGAGCACCTGACAGGCCTCCTCGAAACGGTCGAACCGCTCCTTGATGGTGCCCAGCTTGATGCCGTAGGCCTCGGACTCCTCCTCGTTCCAGCCGGCGCCGATGCCCAGCTCCAGTCGGCCGCCGGAGACGATGTCGAGCGCCGAGGCCATGTTGGCCAGGACCGCGGGATGGCGGTAGTGGACGCCGGTCACCAGCACCCCGACCCGCAGCCGGCGGGTGGCTTGTGCCAGTGCGGTCAGGGTGACCCAGCTTTCCAGGCAGGGCCCGGTCGGGTCGGAGAAGATCGGATAGAAGTGGTCGAAGGTCCAGCCGGACTCGTAGACGTCGATGGCGTCGGCGGCCTGCCAGACCGCCAACATGTCATGCCAGGTGGTGTTCTGTGGGGACGTTTTGAAGGCGAAGCGCACCCACCCAGCCTAGTCAGCCGAACCGCGAGCGGGCCGCGTCGCGGGAGGCCCCGCTCGGGCCAGCGCGATGACATTCGGCCGCCGACCCGGTCCGTACCGGCATGACCGAGATCTCGCCCACGCCGTACCGGCATGACCGAGATCTCGCCCACGGGCGCCCACGAGATGACCCCCGACCGAACCCCCGACCTGACCGCGGCCTGCCGGCGCACCGGTGCCGTCATCGCCGCCGTGCGACCCGCCCAGCTGACCGCAGCCACCCCGTGCGAGCAGTTCCAGGTCGGTGACCTGTTGCACCACCTGGGCGGGCTGGCGCTGGCGTTCGCCGCCGCGGCCGCCCGCGACTTCGGCGAACTGACCGACCACGGCGGTGCCGCAGACGCCGCCCGCTTGGATGCGGACTGGCGGGCCTCCTACCCCGCCCGGCTGACCGCGCTCGCCGGCGCCTGGTCGAATCCGTCGGCGTGGTCGGGCGAGACCCGCATCGCGGGCATGGACCTGCCCGGCGACGTGGTCGGTGCGATCGCGCTCACCGAGGTCGTGGTGCACGGCTGGGATCTGGCCAGGGCGACCGGGCAGCGCTACGCCGTCGACGAGCGAACGGCGATCGACTGCCTGGGATACCTGACCCCCTTCGCCGCACAGGCCCCGGTCGAGGGGCTCTTCGCCGCCGCGGTGCCGGTAGCGCCCGATGCTCCCGCCATGGACCGCATCGTCGCGTTGAGCGGCCGGAGACCGGATTGGGCGCCGGCCGGCTGAGGGCACCGTCGGGGGCACACTGGAGGCATGCCCGTCGTGGATCCCGTCGCCGCGTTGCGCGAGATCGCCTACTACAAGGACCGCGCCCGCGAGGACTCCCGCAGGGTGATGGCCTACCGCAGGGCCGCCGAGGTGCTGGAGGGACTGTCCGCCGAGCAGCGCGAGCGGCACGGACGCGCCGGGTCGTGGCAGTCGCTGCCGGGCATCGGTCCCAAGACCGCGGCCGTGATCGCGCAGGCCTGGGCGGGCCGCCAACCCGATGCGCTGGTGACACTGCGGGAGGCCGCCGAGGATCTCGGCGGTGGGGAGCTGCGGACGGCGCTGCGTGGTGACCTGCATCTGCATTCGAACTGGTCGGACGGTTCGGCTCCGATCGAGGAGATGATGGCCACCGCCGCGGCGCTGGGTCACGAGTACTGTGCACTGACCGACCACTCCCCACGGCTGACGGTGGCCAACGGACTCTCGTCCGACCGGCTGCGCCGCCAACTCGACGTCATCGACGAGCTGAGGCAACGGTTCGCGCCGATGCGGATTCTCACCGGCATCGAGGTCGACATCCTCGACGACGGGACGTTGGACCAGGATCCGGCGCTGTTGGAGCGCCTCGACATCGTGGTCGCCAGCGTGCACTCCAAACTGTCGATGGACCCCGCGGCGATGACGCGCCGGATGGTCGCCGCGGTCGCGAACGCGCGGGTGGATGTGCTCGGGCACTGCACCGGCCGACTGGTCGAGGGCGGCCGGGGCACCCGCCCCGAGTCCAGGTTCGACGCGCAGCGGGTGTTCGAGGCCTGCCGCGACCACGGGACCGCGGTGGAGATCAACGCGCGGCCCGAACGGCGTGACCCGCCCTCGCGGATGCTGCGGCTGGCGGTGGAGATCGGCTGCCAGTTCTCCATCGACACCGACGCCCACGCACCGGGCCAGCTGGACTTCCTGGGATACGGGGCCCAACGCGCGCTGGACAACGAGGTGCCCATCGACCGCATCGTCAACACGTGGCCGGTGCACCGCCTGCTCGACTGGGCCTCCTAGAGGCCCGGTCAGTTGGGCAGAAGCGGGACTTCGGGCCCCGCATCGCGCCCCACGAGAACCCCGCGGGTCAGCGCGGAGCTGCCGAAGCGCCGGCGCACGAGATCCACCGCCGAGTCGAGCGCGGAGTCGACCATCGGGTCGACTGTTGACTCGAGCGCCGGGCCGCGCTGCCCGGGGCCGCCCCCCGCGGCGGCGCAGGCCCCGAACGGCAACTCCAGCTGCGCCGCGCCGTCACGGTCGATATTGGACACCGCGAACCCGATGAGCGTCAGGCCACGGTCGGCGATCAGCGGCGCCGCATCGTGGACCAGGGCGCGGGCGGTGGCCAGCAGCGGTGTGGTGGCCGCCGTGGCCCGCGGCAGGGTGCGGGAGCGGGTGGCCCGGCCGAAATCGTCGAACCGCAGCCGCAGGGTGACGGTGCGCCCGGTCCGCCCGGCCGCCCGCATCCGGCGGGTGATCCGGTCCAGCAGGGCGATCACCACGGCGTCGACCTCCGCCGCGGTCATGGTGGTACCGGCCCGGCCCACGGCCCGCTGGGCCCCCACCGAGCGCCGCCGGACGCCGGTCACCACGCGGCGGCGGTCGACGTTGCGGGACAGGCAGTACAGCTGGCGGGCCATCGCCGCGCCGACCATGGCCGCCAGGGTGGTCTCGCCGAGCTCGGCGACCTGAGCCACGGTGTGGATACCGTGACTGTGCAGTTTCTCCGCGGTCTTGGCGCCCACGCCCCACAGCCGCCGTACCGGCAGCGGGTGCAGGAAGGACAGTTCCTGTTCCGGCGGGACCAGCAGCAGGCCGTCCGGCTTGGCCTCCTGGCTGGCGACCTTGGCCAGGAACTTGGTGCGCGCGATCCCGACGGTGATCGGCAGGCCGATCTCCGTGCGGATGCGGGCCCGCAGTCCGGCGCCGATCTGCGCCGGGTGCCCCGCGGTGCGCAGCAGGCCGCCGACGTCGAGGAACGCCTCGTCCACCGACAACGGTTCGACCAGGGGGGTGGTGTCGCGGAACACCTCGAACACGGCTTCGCTGGCGCGCGAGTACGCGGCCATCCGTGGCGGGACGACGACCGCGCGCGGGCACAGTCGCAGCGCCTGCCGCCCGCCCATCGCGGTGCGTACGCCGTAGGCCCTGGCTTCGTAGCTGGCGGCCAGGACGACCCCGCCGCCGACGATCACCGGGCGGCCGCGCAGTGTCGGGTCGTCACGCTGCTCGACCGAGGCGTAGAACGAGTCGAGGTCGGCGTGCAGGATGGAAGCGGTCCCCGCGCACACGAACGGATGGTCGCACGGCCCACCGACAGGGCCCGGTGCCGCCGGATACCCGGACCCGTCAGACCGATCGGCCGTAGATGCTGGTCAGCCAGATGTGGGTGAGCGTCGCCACGACGTGGTCGGCGGCCACGGCCGGTTCCTCGCCGGCCAGCGCGGCCATCATGGTGCGCTCGTTCATCAGGTTCAGCGACGTCGCCAGATCACGTGCGGGAATGGTGTCCGGCGCGGCGCCGCGGTCGCGTTCGGCCAGGATCAACGCGGTGGTCTGGTCGATCCACTTCTGCATGAACGCCGACCACAGGGCCCGGAACTCGGGACTGGTCGCCAGCGCCTCGGTGCCCGCGCGCGCCATCGTCGGATGCGAGGCGAAGGCGGTGTAGAAGGTCCTGATGCCCTGATGGAAGGACCGCCGGGGATCGGTGGGCAGCTTTTCCAGCGCGCCGTCGAACCCGGAGTCGGCCCGGTGGATCACCGGCTCCAGCAGGCTGAGCAGCACCGCCTCCTTGGACCGGAAATAGAAGTAGAACGTGGGGCGCGACAGCCCGGCACCCCGGGCCAGATCGTCGACCGAGATCTCGCCGTACGGCTTCTGCTCCAGCAGTCTGGCGGCGGTCGCCAGGATGGCCTGCTCCCGATCCTCGGCCGACGGCCGGGAGGACCGGCGGCCGCGCGAGCGCGGCGAGCTGACGGTGGTCACGGACGACACCCTAACACCGTGTCGATTTCGTCGACAGGGTGTTGACCAATTCAACACGGCGTTGATAGCGTGCCGGTCATGACCGAACACGTCGACGTTGTGATCGTGGGCGCCGGGATCTCCGGCATCAGCGCCGCCTGGCACCTGCAGGACAGGTGCCCGGGCAAGAGCTACGTCATCCTGGAGCGCCGGGCCAACCTCGGCGGCACGTGGGATCTGTTCAAGTACCCCGGCATCCGGTCGGACTCGGACATGTTCACCCTGGGCTTCCGGTTCAAGCCGTGGACCTCGTCGAAGGCCATCGCCGACGGGCCCTCGATCATGGCCTACCTCAACGAAACCGTCGCCGAGTTCGGCATCGACAAGCACATCCGCTACAACCAGCAGGTGACCGACGCCGAATGGTCCGACGACGACCAGCGCTGGAACGTGACGATCAACCGAGACACCGGGGACGGGGACGTCGAAACGGCGCAGATCAGCTGCTCGTTCCTGTTCGCCTGCAGCGGCTACTACAACTACGACGAGGGGTATTCGCCCACCTTCGCCGGCGCCGAGGACTTCGGCGGGACGATCGTCCATCCCCAGCACTGGCCGGAGGACCTCGACTACGCCGACAAACGCATCGTGGTCATCGGCAGCGGCGCCACCGCGGTCACCCTCATCCCGGCGCTGGCGAACTCCGGTGCCGGGCACGTGACGATGCTGCAGCGCTCGCCGACCTACATCGGCGCGCTGCCCGATGTCGACCCGTTCGCGGCCCGCACCATGAAACACCTGCCGCCCAAGGCGGCCTACGTGCTCAACCGCTGGAAGAGCATCCTGATGCAGTCCGCGCAGTACCAGTTCGCCAGGCGCTTCCCCCAGCAGATGCGCAAGACGCTGATGACGATGGCCAAGCGCCGGCTGCCGGAGGGCTTCGACGTCGACACCCATTTCGGCCCCCGCTACAACCCGTGGGACGAGCGGCTGTGCCTGGCGCCCAACGGGGATCTGTTCAAGACCATCCGCTCGGGCAGGGCCGACGTCGTCACCGATGCCATCGACCGGTTCACCGAGACCGGTATCCGGCTGGCCTCCGGCGCCGAGCTGCCCGCCGACATCATCATCACCGCGACGGGATTGAACCTGCAGCTGTTCGGCGGCGCCGAGATCAGGCGCAACGGGCACCCGGTGAGCCTCAACGAGACGATGGCCTACAAGGGCATGATGCTGACCGGGATGCCGAACATGGCGTTCACCCTGGGCTACACCAACGCGTCCTGGACGTTGAAGGCGGACCTGGTCTCCGAGTTCGTCTGCCGGCTGCTCAACTACATGGACGCCCACGGATACGACACCGTGGTCCCGCAGTATCCCGGCTCCGAGGTCGACGAGCGGCCGCTGATGGACTTCACCCCCGGCTACGTGCTGCGCGCGCTGGACTACCTGCCCAAGGCGGGCTCGAAGGTGCCGTGGCGGCTCAAGCAGAACTACCTGCTGGACCTGCAGCTGATCCGGCGGGGCAAGGTCGACGACGACGCCCTGCACTTCACCAGACACCACGCGACGGTGCCGGTCACCGCCTGATCAGGGCTGGTTCACTCGCGCACGACGACGATGCCGTCGTCATCGCAGTAGACCAGGTCACCGGGGCCGAACGTGACTCCGCCGAAGGTGACCTCGACGTCGCGGTCACCGGCGCCGGTCTTGGTGCTCTTGCGCGGATTGGTGCCCAGCGCCTTGATCCCGAAGTCCATGCCGCGCAGGGTCGCGGCGTCGCGCACGGCTCCGTTGACGATCAGGCCGGCCCACCCGTTGGACCGGCCGAGCTCGGCGATGACGTCGCCGACCAGCGCGCTGTGCAGCGATGCCGCGCCGTCGATGACCAGCACCGCTCCGCCTCCCGGCTCCGAGAGCACCGACTTGAGCAGGGCGTTGTCCTGGAAGCAGCGCACCGTGTGGACCGGCCCGGCGAACATCGCACGGCCACCGAACCGGCCGAACTGGGTGTCGCAGCTGCGAACGTCGGGGCCGATCTCGTCGACCAGGTCGGCGGTGGGCCGCGCTGTCACCGTCACCGGGTCACTCCTCGTCCGAGGAGCGGCGCAGCTGCCGGATCAGCAGGATCGCCAGGATGCTGATCGCGATCGCGACCGCGAACGGCAGGCGTGAGCGGTCGCCGCCGACGGCCTGGACCACGGGGGCCGTGGCGCTGTCGCCGGCGCGGTCGATCGCGGACTTCGCCTGCGCGGCGGCCTCCCTGGCCCCGGCATCTCCGGCGGTCGGGGGCGGAGGCGGTTCGGGCGCTTTCCCGGCGGGCGCCGCTTTCCCGGCGGGCGCCGCTTTCGCGGGGGTTTTCTTCGCGGGTGTCTTCTTGGCGGGTGCGTTCCCCGTCGGCGCTTTCTTGGCGGGGGTCTTCTCCGCCGGTGTCTTCTTGGCCGGTGCTTTTTTGGCGGGGGTTTTCTTCGCCGGGGTTTTCTTGGCCGGGGTCTTCTTGGCGGGCGCCTTCTTGGCCGGTGCCTTCTTGGCCGGGGTCTTCTTAGCGGGTGTCTTCTTCACCGGTGTCTCCCTGGCGGGCGGCACCTTCTGCTCGGGCTGCTCCGGCTGCGGCTCCGGCGATTGAGATGCCGCGGGACCCTGGTCGGGCTGATCCTGCGGGTCGGCCATGGGGGCTGCTCCTTTGCAGTGTCGTCGTCGCGCACACGCAGTGCGCACCATCATGCCAGCTCGTGGACGGCGGGGATGACGGGCGGGTGTGCGGCGCCGACGCCTCCGGGCGGTCACGCGGTATACGAACCTACTGGTCGGCCGGGTCGAGTGCCGCGCCGATCGGTTCTATAGTCGAACTGCCAAATTGACGGCGAAGAAACGCCGCGCCGTTCGGGAGGGCCGAGCTAGGGGGCGACTTGATCGACGCTTTCGCCGCCGCCGCCGGCCTGGCCGATCTGGCGCCGGACACCGGGATCGCCGTCCAGAATGCCGACGGGGAGATCGTTCTCGCCTCCGCGCAGGCCCAGGCCATCCTCGGGCTCACCTTCAGCCAGATGCGTGATCGCAGCTCACAGGATCCCCGCTGGGCCGCCGTCGACGAGTACGGCCGCCCGCTGCCCGGCGCCAGGCACCCCTCCATGCGGGCGGTGCGCAGCAGGTCCACCGTCACCGACGCCGTCATGGGGGTGCACCGACCGGGCAGCGAGGCACCCGGCCACCACGTCTGGCTGGACATCACCGCGGTGCCCCTGTTCCGGCCCGGCGAAACCGAGGCGTGGGTGGCCGTCGTCGCCTTCCGGCCGATCACCGGTCACCGGCTGCGCGAGCTGCAGCTGCGCGATTCCGAGCGGGTGCACCGGATGATTGCGGAACACAGCTCCGACATGGTGTCCTGGCAACTGCTGGACGACCTGTCGTTCCTGTGGGTATCGCCGGCCTCGCGCGCCGTCCTGGGAGTCGACCCGGACGACCTCATCGGTACCCGGTGCCACGATCTGATCCACCCCGACGACCACGACGGGATGGATCGGTGGCATCGCGCCCTGTCCCAGGAGGAGCGGCCCCCGCGGTGGACCGCGCGCATGCGGCACGCCGACGGCGGCCATCGGTGGGTCGAGACCACCGCACACGTGCTTCCCGGCCAGCGGGGCGTCCCGGCGCAGATCATCGCCACATGCCGCGACGTCACCGACCGGGTCAGCGCGGAATCGGCCCGCGACGCCGCCGTGCGGGTCTTCGAGCTGGCGATGGCGCACTCGACGGTCGGGATGGCGCTGAGCGGCGTCGACGGCACCATCGAGCGCGTCAACCCGGCGCTGTGCGCCCTGCTGGGGCGCACGGCCGAGGAACTGGTCGGGCACGGACTGTGGGAGTTCACCGCCGACCGGGAGCTGGCATCACACCGCGACCAGATGGGCACGGTGCTCGCCGGAGAGGTCGCGCACCACGAGGCCCAGCGGCGCTACTACCGACCCGACGGCACCACCGTGTGGTGCATCCGGACGGTGATCGGGCTCCCGGGCGACTCCGGCGACGTCAACCACCTGCTCGTGCAGTTCCAGGACATCACCGCCGCCAAGGAGGCCACCGCGCGGCTGCGGAAGGCGGCGGTCACCGACGCGCTGACTGGTCTGCCCAACCGGACGGTGCTGGAGGACCGGCTGGGCCGTGCGCTGGCCTCGGCGCGCATCACGGGAACCCAGGTCGGCGTGTTGTTCATCGACATCGACCGGTTCAAGCAGATCAACGACACCCTCGGGCACGAGGTCGGCGACCATCTGCTCCGCGAGGCCGGGATCCGCCTGGGTGAGGCGATCCGGCACACCGACACCGTCGTCCGCCTCGGCGGCGACGAGTTCGTGGTCGTTCGCGAACAGTTGAGCACCGCCACCGATCTGCACGGGGTGACGGAGCGCATCCGGGAGGCGTTCGCCGCGCCGTTCGACTACGAGGGCCACCGACTCGTCATGACCGTCAGCGTCGGTGCCGCCGCCGGCAACACGATGAGCGCGCGGGAACTGCTTGCCCGCGCCGATGCGGCGATGTACCGCGTCAAGGCGAACCGGCGGGACCGCGTGGAGGGATTCAGCACGATCGGCCGGACCTGACCGACCGGGTGGCGGGTCAGCGCACGCCGAGACGGGCCATCAGATCCGCCTCGATGCCGTCGAGCTGTTCGGCGATAGCGGCGTGCGCGGCCCTGCGGCGGGTGCCGGGCATGTTCTCGGCGGTCGTCACCGCGGCAGACAGGTCCGAGAGCCGCGCGGTCATGGCCGAGACGAACTGCTTGGTCTCGGCGTCCTTCGGGTTCTTCTCGGAGATGGCGCGCAGCGAGCGTTCGGCGCCCGAGATCCGCGCCGACAACTGACCACCCGGGCCGGAGAACTGCCCGACCTGGCTCAGGGGTATCCCCAGCCGCTCGGCCCGCCGTTCGTCGAGGACGCCGCGGGCCGACACCGCGGCGCGGTAGACCACCGGCACCAGCACCGGAGCCAGCAGCCGGGTCACCGTCAACGTGCGGCGCACGCGCGTCGGCGAGAACAGCTTGCCTTCCTGCGCGGCCTTGAGGTTGGTCTCGGCGACCTTGAGCGCGGCCTTGTCGCTTTCGCGCTGTGCGCGCAGCTGGGCCTTGACGGCCTTGGCCTCGGCGCGCTGCGCGGTCCGGATCCGGCGGCGCTCGTTCTTGGCTTCCAGCCGCGCCTCCAGCTTGGCTTTGGCCTTGAGCGCCTTGGCCTCGGCGCGACGGGTCGCGCGGCTCTTGCGCTTGGTGAACAGGCCCATTTGCGGCCGCCTCCCGGTGATCTCGTCGATCGTTGCGATGTCTGCCCACGAACGGTCTGCCAACCCTATCGTCTGCGACCGGCGGAATTGTCACCTGGGGATATGAGAGAATCGAGCGCCGGAATTCGGTGGCCCCGACGGCCCCCGCCCAGCACGGGTGCGGAGCGCGACACCGACGGCCGGGAGAGCGGAACAGGACGAGTGTGAACTGCTCGCGGGTGCGCATTGCGGCGATCAGCGGTGTGATCGCCTGCGGGCTGCTGGCCGCTGGCCCCGGCTCTCTGAGTCCGGCCATCTCCGGGGCGGACACCACTACAGGCGCCGGCCGCGACAGTCCGGGCAACGGGCAGCGGGACGCACACCGCAGGGGTGAGCGCGGCCGCGGCGGGCCGGCCGCGGGCGGTCACCGCGACGCCACGGTGCACCGCCACCCCAGGGGCGGCAGGGCCGCCAACAAGACCGACAGCGAGGCCGCCAGCAGGGCTGGCAGCGGGACCGGCAACAGAACCGGCCACGAGGCCGGTGACCGCGACGCCCGGGCCGGCACCACCGTCGGTGACGCTGCGGGCGTCGGCCGCGGAGACGGCCGCGCCGGGGACACCGAGAGAGACACCGCCGGAGACACCGGCCCCGAGGCGACGCGCGCCGGTGACGAGGCCGGCAACCGGCCCGATGAGGGTGGCGACGAGAAGGACCCTGGGCGCACCGGCCGGTGGCCCTGCCACGGCGACGACGATGGCGATGGCGACGGCGACGGCGATGACGACGGCGACGACGACGACGACGGCGACGACGACGATGGCGTCGGGATCCCGCAGACCACCGACGGCGGGGGCGTCGACGCGCCGGTGTCGCTGCCACCGCCGCCGGCCTGGGGTGGCACCGGAAGCGTGCCCGAGCTCGAACCGGCCGAGCCGCCCGTGATCGACAGTGACGGCGACGCATCGGCCCCGGCCGCCGATGCGGGCCCGGCCCTGGTCAGTGTGCCGGTGATCGTGCCGCCGCCGGTCAACGTGGTGGTTCCGGCCGCGCCCCCGCCGCGTCTGCCCCCGCCGGCTCCCGCCGGAACGGGTTCGGCGCCGCCGGCCGCCGGTTTCGACGCGCCCCGTCCGGTCACCAGAACGCCGCCGGCCGAGGGCACCGGTACGGGGCCGCGAACCGGAATGCCCGACACGTTCCGCGCTGGCTACCCGGAATACCTGCGGTCAGCGAGAATGGTGGAACTCGCGGGACTGGCCGTGCCCGGGGTGGCGGGCATCCTCGCGCTGACAGCGATCGGTGGCCTGTTCGGGTACCGCCAGGCCAAGGCGGGACATGCGGTGCGCACCGCGGGCACGGCACGGTTCCTGAGGTGATCGGGAGGAGGTGGGCGATATGGCAGCCAGCCGCCGCGTCACGAAGGCGGTGAGTGAGGTGCTCGACCTGGCGCCCCGCCGGGGAGAGGTCACCCTGCACCGGTTGGTGCAGGCCGTCGGGACCAGCCGGGATCGCGAGATCCAGCTGGAGATGGACGACCTGCCGCCCGGGGTGTGCGGACAGTGGCGCCAGTACCACGACCGGGATGTCTTCGTGATCCAGCAGGGCCTGCCGACCTGGGAGCGGACCCTGGCTCACGAGTTGGGCCACCTCGTGCTCGGGCACGAGGGGATCCCGGTCATCGAGGCCGCACGGCAGACGGCCGAACTGGCCAGCGATGACCTGATCGGATACATGCTCAACCAACGCACCGGGTGTATGGGGCCGAGCGGCGCGGAGGCCGAGCAGGAGGCCGAGGACTTCGCGGCCCTGCTGATCTACCGGTTGGGCCGGATGCCCTCCGACCGGGCGTCGATCGTGCAGGTGCGGCTCGGGGAGGCGTTTGGTTGACGGTCTGGATCATCGCCGGACTGCTGGGCCTGGCGACCGGGGTGCGTATCGGTTGGGCCCTGGTCAACAAACAATCGCTGGTCAGCTCCGCCATGATCGTCGCGCTGGGCAGCCTGGCGCTGGTCGCGGCGCTGAACTGGGCACCGCTGACGCTGTTCCTCGACACGCTGCTGCGCTGGCCCAACATCTCGGTGGGCCTGAGCCAGGTGGCGCTGATCGCCTGCGCGGCCGGCAGCTGCGTGATGATCACCGGCGTCTCCTCGCACCGCCGGCCCGAGGCGGTGCGCCGCATCGCCCTGGCCCAGTACGCCGGTGCCGCTGTCATCGCCGCGGTGACCCTGGCCCTGTTCTTCGCCGGCGGCAAGCAGGCCGAGATGTCCCCCGAGCAGTTTCTGTCGACCAACCTGGGCACCAGCCGCACATCGCTGTCCTGGCTGATCCCGCTGCTCTACGTGCTGCTGGCGCTGTCGCTGATGTCGTGGGCGGGGCTGCGGCATTCCAGCCGCAGTCGGCGTGGGCGGGCGCTGTTCGTCTACACGGTGGGCGTCATGCTGATCCTGCTGGCCAGTGGTTTCTTCCTGGTCCGTGCCGCGGGCACGGCCACGCTGAGCGTCGGTGCCGCCGCGACCCTGCTGGGCTGCGCGATGGCCGTCGTGGGTGCCGGTTCGCTGCTGCCGACGATCGAGGACTGGTTCAGCGGGCGCCACGAACTGCGGCTGGTCACGCCCCTGCTCGACGAGTTGGAGCGCCGCCAGCCCGACATCGGGATCGGCGTGCGGCCCCGCGGGCCGCTGGTGTTCCGGGTCTCCGAGCGGTTGTCGCTGATATCCGACGCGCTCTTCCTGGAGGCGACCGCCGCCCAGGGGGCGCATGCCGGGCGGGACCGCCATGCCGGTGACAGCCGGGACCTCACCGGCTCGGCGGACCGGGAGCGGCCGGAGGTGACGCCCCACGAACAGGCCCGTGCCGTCGCGGCCTGGATCCTGGCCGGGCGTGACGACGAACAGACGGGCGCCGAAGCCTTCCCCGGACCCGAATGGCTACGCCAACCGGACACCTACTCCGACCGGGAGTGGATCCTGCAGATCGCGCGCTGCTACCGCGAGCTCACCGGATAGCGGACTGCCGCCTCAGGCGTCGAGGTTTTCCTTGCGACGCAGCTCCTCGGCCTTCTGCACCAGGTCGAGCTGGGACTCCGGCGACAACCCGACGGTGCGGGCGGCGATGCGGCGGACGCCCTCATCGCGCATGTTAGCCAGCCAGGACAGCTCCTTGTCGAGCTTCTCGTAGTACTCGTCGTCGGTGAAGTACGCCGGCTTGATCCGGAAGAAGTTGGCCAGCGCGGCCATCGTCGCGGCCGACGGGTTGGTCCGGTTACCTGACCGCAGCTGCGACAGGTACGGCGCCGACATCGTCACACCCTCGGCCTTGAGCGCGCCGATCACCTCGGCAGAGGTGTGCGGCCCGCGGCCGGGCGGGTAGACCGTGTCGAACAGGCGATTCAATCGCGCAGCGAACGTCGTGCTCATCTCGATGACCTCCACAAACGGCAGAGCCGGACGGATTCGTAAGCGTATTTGCTGCTCATGGTAGCGACAGATGTCCGATCAACCAAGTGCAAACCTATCAGTAATTAACGCGAGCAATGATTTCTTCTCCGCCTGAGCCTGTCAAGCTGGACGGCGGCGACGAAATCCGCACCATTGCCGTAGAGACTGCCAGGGTAAACGGAGTTATGCACGCCGAGTCCGACAGGTCGGTGCGAAACGTGCCGACGGCGGCTCAGGGGGGCCTATGAGCAGCCCAAGTGACCGGGCAACGATGCTAAGGCGACACTTATCACACCGTTATCTTTGCTATCGCCCACGGCGGCCACGGTTTTCGCACCGGGGACCGCGGTGGTCGGGGGCACTTCGCAGCACCGTGGACCTGGTCTGCGGCAATCATCGCCACGCCCCTGCGAGATCGGATGCTCACGCCCCCGAGAGCAGTGGCCCCGGGGGGGAGAGGCACAGGGAGGGGGC
>NZ_NVQF01000094.1 GCF_002592005.1 Mycolicibacterium palauense
CCTATTTCTCCTCCAAGGAGCATCTGGTCGCCGGGGTGCTGGCCAGACGGCGCCAGAACACCTCGGCGACCAGATGCTCCTTGGAGGAGAAATAGGTGTAGGCGGTCGCCGCGCCGACGCCGGCCTCGGCGGCGACCATGCGGATCGTCAGGCCGGAGAAGCCCTCCCGGCTCAAGACCTCGACCGCGGCCCGGCCCAGCCGGTCGACGGTGTCGGCCTGCTTGGCGGTCAACCGACGTCTCGTTGCCTCCCGAGCTACCGGTTCGGACACATGTCCGGACGCTACTACAACGCCGGGGGGCGGGCAACCATCCCCGCTGGCATCGGCGCCGTCCGGCACGTTAGGTTGCGTACATGACCGATACCGACACCGCCCGTTCCGCGCAAACCGACGAGACCGCGCGGCTGTTCGCCCTGGCGGACCGGGTCATCGGGTTCATGCCGGCCGATGAGGGCCGTGCCCTCTTCGAGGCCGCGCGCGGCTATCTGGGCGACGGGGCCGGGGTGGAGATCGGCACCTACTGCGGCAAATCGACGGTGCTGCTGGGCGCTGCGGCGCGCGAGACCGGTGGCGTGGTCTACACCGTCGATCACCACCACGGCTCCGAGGAGCACCAGCCGGGCTGGGAGTACCACGACACGTCGATGGTCGATGCGCACACCGGCTTGTTCGACACCCTGCCGACGTTCCGGCACACGCTGGACGCCGCCGGGTTGCCCGACCACCTGGTGGCGGTCGTGGGCAAATCGTCGGTGGTGGCGCGCACCTGGCGCACCCCGCTGAATCTGCTGTTCATCGACGGTGGGCACACCGAGGCGGCCGCCCATCAGGATTTCGAGGGGTGGGCGCGGTGGGTGTCCCCGGGTGGCGCACTGGTCATCCACGACGTCTTCCCCGATCCGGCCGACGGCGGCCAGGCGCCGTACCGGATCTACCGCCGCGCGCTCGACGGCGGAGACTTCCGGGAGGTGTCGGCGACGGGCACGCTGCGCGTGCTGGAGCGCACCGCCGGTGCGGCCGGAGTACCGGTGGCCGGCTAGCGGTCGACGGACACACATTCGCAGTCGTAGTCGCCCTCCAGGCCGCGGGGCAGCTCGGTGGCCCGGAAGAGCCCGCTGGCCGCCGTGGCGTTCGACAGGGCGTCGGCGGCCAGCACCACCGCGGCCCCGGTCCACGTGGTGCGCTCGACCGGCCAGCGTTTGCCGTCGGCGAGCACCAGCCCGGTCCAGTACGAGCCGTCGCGCTCACGCAGATGCTGCATGTTGGTGAACTGCTCCATGGCCTCGTCGCGGCGGCCCATCGCATCCAGCGAGAGCACCAGCTCGCAGGTTTCGGCGCCGGTGACCCACGGGCGGTCGTCGACACAACGGATGCCGAAGCCGTCCACCACGAACTCGTTCCACCGCTCGTCGATGCGCTCCTCGGCGCGCTCGCCACGCAGCGCCCCGCCCAGGATGGGGTAGTACCAGTCCATCGAGTGGTGCGGTTTCTCGGTGAAGGCCAACGGATGCTCGAGCAGGGCATGGCCCAGGCGGCCGAGGGCCACCTCCCATTCGGGTTGCGGTTCGTCGAGGCGGCTGGCCAGTGCCAGGGCGCAGCGGATGCTCTGGTAGATGCTGGAGGACCCGGTCACCAGGGCCTCATCGATGGTTCCGGACGGACTCTGCGCCCAGCCGATCTCGCCGCCGGCCAGCTGCAGCCCGAGCACGAAGTCGATCGCCGCACGCACCGTGGGCCACATCCGCTCGGCGAAGGCGTCGTCGGCGGTGACGAGCACGTGATGCCAGACGCCGGTGGCAATGTAGGCGCAGAAGTTGCTGTCGCTGTTGGGGTCTTCGACGATCCCGGCGCGCACCTGCAGCGGCCACGACCCGTCGGGGCGCTGCTCGCGGCGTGACCACTCGTAGGCCGCCCGCGCGGGCTCCAGCAGGCCCGCGGCGGTCAAGGCCATCGCGCACTCCACGTGGTCCCACGGGTCGGTGTGTCCCATCGGCGACCACGGGATCGCCCCGGAGGGTTCCTGCGCCCGGGCGATCGACGCGGCGGTGGCGACGCACTGCTCGGCACTGAAAATGCCTGGCAGCGCGGGTATCTCAGGCCGCGGCACCGTCACTCACCGGTTTGTGGAAGTACAGTGCGACGCTCTTGCCCACCAACGGGTTGAGCACCGCCTCGGTGGCGCGGGTCAGCAGCGGGCGCTGCATCATGTCCCACACCAGCAGCTTGTGGTACGCGGTCACCGCGGGGTGATCGGTATTCTCCACGCCCACAGCACATTTGATCCACCAGAACGGTGAATGCAGGCCGTGGGCGAAATGGGTGTGGGTGTGCTCCAGTCCGTGCCCGGTGACCTTGTTCTGCAGCTCGTCGGCGCGGTAGATGCGGATGTGCCCACCCTCGTTCGCGTGGTACTCGTCCGAGAGCGCCCAGCAGATGCGCTCGGGCAGCCAGCGCGGCACGGTCACCGCCAGCGTGCCCCCGGGCCGCAGCACCCGCACCAGCTCGGCGATCGCGGCGTCGTCGGCGGGAACGTGCTCGAGGATCTCCGAGGCGATCACGCAGTCGAAGCTCGCGTCGGGGTAGGGCAGTGCCAGCGCGTCGCCGGCGACGGCCTCGGCGCGGGCGTCGGCCGGGACCTCCCCGGCCTCGGACATCGCCTCGAACATCGTGGCGACGTTCTCCAGCTCTTCCTTGTCCTGGTCGAAACCGATGACATCGGCTCCGCGCCGGAAGGCTTCGAAGCTGTGCCGGCCCGCTCCGCAACCGACGTCGATCACCTTGACGCCGGGCCCGATGCCGAGCCGGTCGAAGTCGACGGTCAGCATCCGGCCATCCGTTCGATGGCGTGCTCGTAGACGTGGACGGTCTGGGCGGCCACGGACTCCCAGCTGTAGACCTCCAGGGCGCGGGTGCGCCCCGCAGCGCCCATGCGCGCCAGCACCTCGGGGGCGTCGAGCAGCTCACCGAGTACCGAGGTCAGCTCCTCGACGTTGCCCGGGGCCACCAGGCGCGCACAGCTACCGTCGGCGCCCACCACCTCGGGCAGGGCGCCGGTGCGGCTGGCCACGATCGGGGTTCCGCTGGCCATCGACTCCACGGCGGGCAGCGAGAACCCTTCGTAGAGCGAGGGAATGCAGGCGACCTCGGCCGAGGCCAGCAGCGCGGCCAACTGGGCGTCGGTCAGCCCGCTGGAGATGTGCACGATGTCGGAGATCCCGAGTTCGGCGATCAACTTCTCGGTGGGCCCGTTGCTTTCCAGCCGGGCCACCAGCTGCAGTTCGACATCGCGTTCGGTGCGCAGCTTGGCCACCGCCTGCAACAGATTGGCGACCCCCTTGAGGGGAACGTCGGCGCTGGCGATCGCGATGATGCGGCCCGGAACCCGGGGCAGCTCGGTGGGGGCGAACACCTCGGTGTCCACGCCCAGCGGCACCACCCGCAGCTGGTCGGGGCTCACGCCGAAGTCGGCGGCGATGTCGGTGGCCGAGGCGCTCGACACCGTCAGCAGGTCGGGAATGCTGCGGGCGACCTTCTTCTGCATCTCGGCGAACCCGTACCACCGGCGCACCAGCGGCTTGCGCCACCACGCGGCGGCGGCCAGGTCGAGGACCCGGTCGCGGGTGATCGGGTGGTGCACGGTGGCCACCACGGGCAGCCCGGACTCGGCGATGCGCAGCAGCCCGGTGCCCAGGCTCTGGTTGTCGTGCACGATGTCGAACTCGTGGCGCCGCCGGTCCAGCAGCCGCGCCGCGCGCAGGCCGAAGGTGCGGGGTTCGGGGAATCCGGCCGTCCACATGGTGGCCAGCTCCAGCAGGTCGATCCGGGTCTTGATCTCGGTGGGCCAGGGCACCCGGAAGGGGTCGGGCTCGCGGTAGAGATCGAGGCTGGGCACCTTGCACAGCGTGACCCGCGGATCCAGGCCGCCGGGGTAGGGGGGCCCGGAGAACACCTCCACGTGGTGGCCCAGTTCGACCAGCCCGCGGCTGAGGTGCCGGACGTAGACACCCTGCCCGCCGCAATGGGTCTTGCTGCGATACGACAGCAGCGCGATTCGTAAGCGCCCCACGCTAAACCTTCTCACTGCTGTGTCTGGACATGTGTCTGGACCTTAATTCGCCGAGCTAACCGGCGCAACGCGCCGAGGTGGGGCCGGGCGCCACACTGGTGGGATGCACCACGAGTGGGAGTCCCCGGGCGCCGGCGTTCACCGATGTCGACTGCCGTTCCTGGACGTCACCGTCGGGGTGATCCTGGGTCGCGACGGCGCCGTGGTCGTCGACACCGGCAGCACGCTGGAGGAGGCCGCGTCCGTCGCCGCCGATGTCGCCGAGCTCGGCGGGGTTCCGGTTCGGCACGTGGTGCTGACCCACGATCACTTCGACCACGTGCTGGGCGCCCCGGTGTTCGCCGGCGCCGAACTGTGGGCCGCGCCGAGGGTGGCCGAGACGCTGGCCCGGCGCCGTGACGAACTGCGGGCCGACGCGATCCGGTACGGGGCCGACGCCGCAGCCGTCGACCGCGCCCTGGCGGCGGTATCGGTGCCCGGGCACCGGATCCAGCGGTGCCGGATCGACCTGGGCGGGCGCACCGTCGACGTCGAGCATCTCGGCCGCGGGCACACCGATCATGATCTGGTCGTGCGGGTCGGGGCGGGTGCGACCGCGGATCCGGTGGTGGTCTTCTGTGGTGATCTGGTCGAGGAGTCCGCCGACCCGGCGGTGGGTCCCGATGCCGATCCCCGGGCCTGGGTGGGGACGCTGGACCGGCTGCTGGACTTCGGTGGCGAGCACGCCCGCTACGTGCCCGGGCACGGGGCGACGGTCGACGCGGCGTTCGTGCGCCGCCAGCAGGAGCAGTTGCGGCGGATGTGACACCGGGTGTGATGGAGCTCACGCCCGATCTCGCCGAGGGGCCCTTGCCGTCCGGATCGAATTAGGTAAGCCTAAGCTTCACTGGCGGTGCGATGCCCGCCGATGTGGAGGTAGTGGACGCATGTTGCCGATCGATCCGGATGCCGACCGCAGCCGCCGGGCGTGGCTGCCCTGCCCGAACTGTGCACACGGCACGGGTTGCGCGTCCTGTACACGGGGCGCCAACTGTGCGACGCACTGGCAGTACCTGCTGAGCAACCGGGCCACCGTGGTGCACCTGCAGTGCCCCACCTGTGCGCACCTGTGGTCGACCGACACCCGGCGCCGGGCCTCCTGAGCGCGCGCGGGTGCTCACCACCCGGTGCTGAGCACCCGGTCCAGCATGTCGACGAAGAAGTCGGCCGAGGTGTGCGTGAAACACATCGGCGGTTTGATCTTCAGGACGTTCTGGTGGTCACCGGTCGGCTGCACGATGACGCCGAGGTCGAGCATGCGGTCACAGATCGCGGCGGTCTCCGCCGTGGCCGGCTCCAGGCTCTGGCGATCGCGAACCAGCTCGACCCCGAGGTAGAGCCCGCTGCCGTGCACCGCGCCGATGATCGGATGGTGCCCGGCCAGCTGCCGCACCCGCTCGCGCAGATGGTCTCCGACGGCCAGGGCGTTGTGCTGCAACCCTTCCCGTTCGATGACGTCAAGCACCGTCAGGCCAACCACGCAGGACACCGGGCTCCCGCCGGCCGAGGAGAAGAAATAGCCCTGGGTGCGGTAGGACTCGGCGACCGCGCGGGTGGTGATCACCGCTCCCAGGGGGTGACCGTTGCCCATCGCCTTGGCCACGGTGACGATGTCGGGAACCACGCCTTGCTGCTGGAAACCCCAGAACCAGTGGCCCAGCCGCCCGTAGCCCACCTGGACCTCGTCGGCGATCGTCAGGCCGCCCGCCGCGCGCACCGCCGCGTAGACCTCGGCCAGGTACCCGTCGGGCAGCGCGACACCCCCGGCGTTGCCGTAGAAGGGTTCACAGATGAAGGCCGCCGGCGCGCGGCCCGTCGAAGCCAGTTCGGCGATGAACGCCGCCGCCTCGGGGCCGTAGCGCTGCGCCGCGTGCCCGCGGTGGATTCCCCGAAAGCTGTTGGGGGAGGGCACCGTGTGCACCCAGTCGGGGCGGGTGCTCAGCGCGTTGGGGTTGTCGGCCACGGAGGTGGAGATCGCGTCGGTGGCATAGGTCCAGCCGTGGTAGGCCTCGGCGACGGCGACGACGTCGCGACGGCCGGTGGCCGCCAGGGCCAGCCGCAGCCCCAGATCGACCGCCTCCGAGCCCGAGTTCACCAGGAACACGGTGTCGAGCGGCTCGGGCAGGGTGGCGGCCAGGCGTTCGGAGAAATCGGCGATGACCGCGTAGTTGAACCGCGAGTTGGTGTTCAGCCGGCGCCACTGCCGGGCGACGGCATCGGCGAGGCCCGGATGCCCGTGCCCGATGCTGGTGACGTTGTTGACCATGTCCAGATAGCTGCGCGCGTCGGTGGACAGCAGGAACTCGCGCCAGCCGCGTTCGACGCGCGGCGCGCCCGCCTCCGGGTAGTACTGCTCCTGGACCGCGGCCAGCGAGCGGGCGCGCCGGCCGGTCAGGGCCGCGGCGGGCTCGGCGGCGCCCGCCGGGGCAGTCTGCGTGTCGGGCCCCAGGCCGGGGTCGGCGGTCAGTGCGAGCCAGCCCGGCGCGTATTCGGGGCGCACAAAGGCCGGTACGTGGCGCTCGGCGCCGGTCGTCAGCTGGACCCAGAGCCGGCCCGAGGCACTACCCACCTCCGCGCCGGGTTCCAGGGCGTGCCCGGTGGCTACGGCGGGCCCCACGGCGAGGGCGCCGTGCAGCGCTCTTACCGTCAACGCCGCCCCGTCGCCGGTCAGCACGATCTCGCGCTCGGAGGCCGCCGAGACCAGGCACGGCCAGGGCGCCAGCAGGGGCAGGTCCGCCGGCAACCACACGTCGACGCCGGTGGGCACGGTCGCCGGGGATTCGGCGCTTCGTGCCACCGCCCTGGTCAGCCTCGGTTGGGCGTAGCGGGTGAGCACCGCGCTCGCCCCGGCGTCGAGCGCCGCACGGGCCAGGTCGTCCTCGCAGTCGGTGTGCAGCCACCGGCCCGCGTCGACGCCGTCGGAGTCGGTGGACAGGTCCAGCACCACCGCGGAGGCGTGCACGCCGGGCAGCAGCGACCCGCCCGCCCGCGGTTCCCCGCCGCGCGCGGACGGTGCCAGGTCGACCTCCAGCGCGTCGGCGATCAGCGGGGCCATCACCGCGGCGGGGACCGAGATCGCGCGCTCGAAGATCCGCCATTCGGCGGCCAGGGCGCTTCTCGCATAGTCGTTCCCGGCGTCGATGGCGGTCTGCTGGTGGCCGCTGACCACCAGTGTGGCCGCGCGCAGCACCACCAGCGGCCACAGCGCCTCGACCTCGGCCGGGCTCAGCGGGCGCTGGCGGTGGAAGGCCGCGATCAGTGGCAGCGCGGCGGCCGGCTCGCCCCCGTGGTGGCGCAGCACCGCCGAGGTGGCGATCGCCAGCTCGCCGACCGACCACGAGCGCGTCAGGTCACCGAAATCGATGATGCCGTCCGGTAATCCGGCGTCGTCGGCGCCCCCGCACACCACGTTGTCGTCGGTGATGTCGCAGTGGATCACCTGGGTGACGAGCTCGGCGGCCAGGTCCCGGACCCGGGCCCAGGCCTGCGAGGCGGCCGTGCGCACCATCTCGCGGTGCCCGTCGTCGGACACGAACGGCGCCAGCAGCTCGATGGTGCGGTCGGCGAAGCGCAGGTCCCACTGCAGCACCCGGTCCACACCGGGGTGGTCGAAGTTCGCCAGTGTGCGGCAGGCCCGGCCGGCCAGTGTGCCCAGCGCGGCCCACCGTCGCGGCGCGATGAAGCGGTCACCGCTCATCGTGCCGCCCGGCAGGTAGGTGAGGACGCGTGCGTAGAGCGTCCCGCCGCGCCCGTCGCCGATCTCGGCGATCTCGGGCCCGCCCCGCGGGCGCAGGTTGCGTCCGGTACGGATGCCGGGTTCGGTGTCGGCGAGGAACGCCGCGGCCGCGTCCTGGGCCTCGATCTCGGTGCGGGAGAACGCAGGGTTGGCGATCTTGAGCACGCCGACGGGGCCCCCGGCGGTGCTCAACAGGAAGTTGGCGTCCTGCTGGCTGCCCAGCGCCGTGGCGTGCGCGGCCAGGCCGAAATGCGTGTCGGCGATCTCGGTGGCCTGCGCGTCGGTCACCGGCGGCGCCGGGAGTTCGGCAGCCTGAAAGAAGTCGAAGGTCTTCACCTGGAAACCATCTCGGCCACCGGGTCCTCCATTCGCGAACAAGGCCGTTTCACTGTACTGCCCGGACGGATACGGTGGAACGATGAAGGCACTGATCATCGTCGACGTACAGAACGACTTCTGCGAGGGAGGTTCCCTGGCCGTCGCCGGCGGGGCGGCGGTGGCGCGGGCGATCAGCGAACGCCTGCACGGCGACCACGGCTACGACCACGTCGTGGCCACCAAGGATTTTCACATCGATCCCGGCGCGCACTTCTCCGATCACCCCGATTTCCGCGACTCCTGGCCGCCGCACTGTGAGGCCGGCAAGCCGGGGGCGGAGTTCCACCCTGAGCTGGACACCACCGCCGTCGAGGAGGTGTTCTACAAGGGCCGGCACACCGCCGCCTACAGCGGCTTCGAGGGCTCGGACGACCACGGCAGGACGCTGGCGCAGTGGCTGCGCGAACACGACGTCGACGACGTCGACGTCGTCGGGCTGGCCACCGACTACTGCGTGCTGGCCACCGCCCGCGACGCCGCCCGCGAGGGGTTTCACACCCGCGTGCTGACCGATCTGAGCGCCGGGGTGTCGCCGGAGACCACCGCCGGTGCGGTCGAGCAGCTACGGGCCGCCGACGTCGAGGTCGTCGGTGCAGTGGGCGACTGATGGTCGCGGGGGAATCCGAGCTGCTCGCGGCGGTGGAGCGGTCGCCGCGCGCGGCGGGCGCCCACGACCGCGCGGGCTGGGTCGGGTTGTTCACCGCCGACGGCCGAATCGAGGATCCGGTGGGTGCGGACCCGCACATCGGGCGCGCGGCGATCGAACGCTTCTACGACACCTTCATCGGCCCGCGCGAGATCACTTTCCGCCGAGACGTCGACCTGGTGGCCGGCCAGACGGTGGTGCGTGACCTGACGCTGGAGGTGGCGATGGGCCCGCGCGTGACCATGCGCATCCCGGCGTTCCTGCGCTACGTCCTGCGTCAGGACGGTGGTGCGCTCAAAATATCTGAGCTACAAGCCTTCTGGGAGCTGCCGTCGATGATGGCGCAATTCGCGCGCAACGGCCCGGCGGCCGCGCCGGCGGGCCTCGCGCTGGGACGGGCGCTGCTGGCCAACCAGGGGTTGTCCGGGACGCTGGGGTTCCTGCGCGGGTTGGCCCGGGCGGGCCGGCGCGAGCGGGCGGTGCTGGGGCGGCTGCTGCGCGCCCTCAACGGCGGCGACGAGCTGGCGGTGCGCCGGCTGCTCGCCGGTGCGGCCGTCAGCCGGGGCGACGACGCGGCGCTGGGTTTCGACGTCCTGGGTGCGCGGTTGCGCGGGGCGGTGTTCGGTAAGCGGATCACGGCGGGGCGTGCGGTGGTGGTGGCCGCCCGTACCGGGTCCGGCCCGGCCGTGTTGATCACCGAGTTCGATCGACTGGCGGGGATTCGCCGGCTGCGGGTGTTCGGCTGAGCGACCGCGGATTCGGGCCTCTACATTCTTCCGTGGCGGGCCAGGATGAAGCAGTAGCAGCCGTAGGCGGCGACGCCCGCCGCTGCGGCCAGCAACAGGATCTGCCCGAAGGGAGCCTGCCCGAGGGTCTTCACCGCGGCGTCGAGGCCGGCGGCCTTGGCCGGGTCCGTGCGCACCGTCGCGACGATCACCAGCAGCCCGGCGCCGGCCAGCGCCGCGCCCTTGGCGATGTAGCCGACCGTGCCCAGGGAGGTGCGGATCCGGTCGCCCGGGATGGTGAGATCCTCGAGGAACTTCCGCGAGGCCCCCTTGTAGACGTGGTAGGCGCCGATCGCGAGCACCACGGCGCCCACGAGCAGCAGTGCCGCCTTGCCCCACCCGGACTGCATCAGCCGCGCGCTCATGCCGGTGTTCTGGCGGCTGTCGGACGTGCCGCCGCCGGTCGCGAACCGGACCGCGGAGATGCCCAGGCCGCAGTAGATCACGGCCAGCGCCGCGGACTGGGCGCGATCGAGCACCTGCGAGGTGGTGCCCTCCTCGGCTCGCGTGGGCTCGTTGGGATGGGTGCCCACGATGGTTTCGGCGATGCGCCACAGGGCCAGCCCGAACAGGCCGACGGCGGCCAGCCACAGCGCAACGGCGCCCCCGGTCTGGGCGGCCAGCGTCGCCAGCGCCCCGGACTGGTCGGCGTTACCACCGCCGGGGCCACCGCCTCGCCCACCACCGCCGGGGCCACCGCCCAGGGCCAGCCGGGCGATGATGTAGCCGATCAGCAGGTGCAGCACCCCGCTGGTGACATACCCTGCGCGCGCGACGGACTCGAACGCGGTGGTGCTCGTGGCATCATCGATCACGCCGTGCAGGCTCTTCGCGGCCATGTCGAGTCCGGTACCCCCGCGGCGCACGCGACAAACCGGGGCCCGGACACGCCTGTGCGGGATGCCGGGACGAGATGGACACGAGGGTCGTTCCGTCGCGGCCCTGCGGGCTTCCGCGCGGTCCCGATGTCCAGCTGGCCCGAGCACCGGCGACGGCACACCCGGGGGAACCCGCTCGGCCGGGCGAGCCTCCCCGGGGTCTCAGTCTTCGCCGCGTCGGCGCCGGTAGAGGGTGCCGAAGGCGATGAGGATCAGGCTGATCAGCAGGATCGCCGAAGCCAGCACGTTGATCTGCGGCGGCACGGCCGCCTTGACCGCGGCGTTGACGTAGAGCGGGTAGGTCACCGTGGAGCCGCTGACGAAATAGGTGATGATGAAGTCGTCCAGCGACAGCGCGAAGCTCAGCATGGCCGCCGCGACGATGCCCGGCACGATCAGGGGCAGCGTGACCCTGAAGAAGGTCCGCGTCGGGCTGGCTCCCAGGTCCATCGAGGCGTCCTCCAGCGTCCAGTCGAATCCCCGGACACGGGCGCGCACCGTCATGGCGATGAAACTGATCTCGAAGGCGACATGGGCGATCAGGATGGTGGTGAAGCCCGCCGCCCAGCCCAGGTCGAGGAACAGGGTCAGCAGCGAGGCCCCCATCACCACCTCGGGCGCGGTCAGCGGCAGCACCAGAAACGTCTCCACCGCCTTGCTGCCCCGAAAGCGTTGCCGCACAAGAGCGATGGCCAGCAGGGTGCCCAGCACGATGGCGATCGCCGTGGACAGGCCGGCGATCATCAGGCTCTTCTCCAGCGCCTCGGTCAACGCCGGGTACTTGAACGGATGGGCCCAGTTCTCCAACGTGAAGCCCTGCCAGGTGTAGTTGAACTTGCCCAGCGGCTTGTTGAACGAGAACAGCACCATCACGAAGATCGGCATGAAGATGAACAGCAGCACCAGCCCGGCGATGACGCGCAGGACGATGTCGCCGATCTTGCCCCGCCCCGGTATCGAGAAGCCGCGCCCCATCGGGGCGACCCGGGATTCGGTGGTGGTCATACCAGGTCCTCCGTGCCCAGCGCCCTGGTGTAGGACAGCACGCCCACCAGGATCAGCGCCATCAGGACGAAGCTCAGGGCGGCCGCGACCGGGTAGTCCTTGACGATGAGGAACTGCTTCTGGATGACGTTGCCGATCATCGTGGTCTGGGTGCTACCGAGGTAGTCGGCGTTGATGAAGTCGCCGACGGAGGGGATGAACACCAGCATGCTGCCGGCCAGCACGCCGGGCATCGACAGCGGCAGGATCACCTTGCGGAAGGCGCGGGTGCTCGACGAGTACAGGTCACGCGAGGCCTCCAGCAGACGCGGATCGATCTTCTCCAGGCTGACGTAGAGCGGAAGGATCATGAAGATGATCCAGTTGTAGGTCAGGCCGCCGATCACGGCCCAGCCCGTCGAGAGCAGCCGTCCCTCGCTGGGCAGCAGGCCGACCGTTCCGAGCGCGTGGACGAGCCAGCCGTCGTCGGCCAGGATCGTCTTCCAGGCCAGGGTCCGGATCAGGAACGTCACGAAGAACGGCAGGATGACCAGTCCCAGCAGCAGGTTCTTGTACCGGCCCGCCTTGAACGCGATCACGTAGGCCAGCGGGAACGCCAGCAACAGACACAGCACCGTCGCGGTCAGCGAGTACCCCAACGACCGCAGGATCTGCTCCCGGTAGGTGGTGAACGCCGTGGCGTAGTTGGCGAAGTTCCAGCTGAACCGCAACGTCGGCAGGTAGATCGAACCCTCCGACGTGGACAGCGAGGTGCGGAACAGCGACCAGAAGGGCACCACGAAGAACACGAACAGGTAGGCCAGCCCGGGCAAGATCATCAGATAGGGGGCGATCTTGCTGCGCTGCCGGCTGCTGCTGGCGACACCGGCCACCCGGCTAGCCTCCGGTGACGGCGGCGTAGGCGGTGTTGAACTCCTGGGTCTGCTCGTCGGTGAGCGCCGCCCAGGACTTCAGCTTGTCCTGCATCTCCTGGGGCGGGTTGATCAGGGGGTTCTTCGACAGCTCGGGGTCGATCTTGTCCAGCTCCTCGGTCATCTCGCTCAGCACCGGCACGTACTGGACGTAGGCGACGAGCTTGGCGTAGTTGGCCCGGTCGTAGACGTAGTTGATCCACTCCTCGGCGGCCTTCTGGTTCTGCGTGGTGTAGGGGATCACCATGGTGTCGATGAACCAGTCGCCGCCGGACTCCGGCACCACGAACTGCAGGTCGGGATTGTCGGCCTGCAGCTGCACGATGTCACCGGAGTAGGCCTGGGCGATGGCGATGTTGCCCGCCGCCAGGTCGTCGGCGTAGTCGTTGCCGGTGAACTTGCGGATCTGACCCTTGTCCTTCTGCTCGGCGACCAGGTCCACCGCCGCCTGAACGGTCTCCATCGTGGGATTCTCCGGGGAGTTGCCCTGCGACTGCATGATCATGCCCAGCCCGTCCTGCATGTCGGAGAACAGGCTGACCTTGCCCTTGAACGCCGGATCCCACATGTCGTCGATGGTGGTGATGTCGCGTCCGGTGGCGGCCTTGTTGTAGGCGATGCCCACCATGCCGGTCATGTAGGGCGCGGTGACCTTGCGGCCCGGGTCACCCTTGGAGTCCAGCAGGTCCTTGCGCAGGTTGGCCTTGTTGGGCACCCGGTCGTCGTTGATCTGGTTGAGCCAGCCGAGCCCGTTGAGCCGGAACGCCATGAACTCAGTGGGTACCACCAGGTCGGCGCCGATGTCCTGCTTGCGTGACAGCGGTTCCTTGACCTTGGCGAACCACTGCTCGTTGTCGTTGAAGTCCTCCTTGTAGTCGACCTCCAGGCCGGTGGCCTTCTGGAAGTCGGCGACGAAGCCGTCGGCCATGTACAGCGGCCAGTTCGACACCCGCAGCAGGCCGGTCGCGGGGGAGCCGTCGTCGGGCGGTGCGGTCGCGGTGCCGCCGGAGGTGCTGTCGTTGGAGCCGCAGGCGGCCAGGAAGGACGGTCCCAGGACCACGGCGGCCGCGGCCGCGGCGCCGCCACCGAGGAAACGGCGGCGCGAGGCGCGGTTGGTGGCCAGCCGGGACAGCAGTCGGGGATCGATCGGTTCGGGGGCCATGGCTGCTTTGCCTTTCGTCGTCCGAGTGAGTGAGGTGGGGGTGGCTGGAAAATGGCGGGAAGTGGTTGGGGGCGCGCAGATCTCAGGAGTCGTCGAGCATCTCCTCTAGATCCTCGGTGCTCGGGACGCCGGCCGCCGGCAACACCAGCGACGACTCGGGTGCCCAGGACACGTGCACCTTGTCACCGGGGCGCAACATCGGCAGGTCCTGCTCGGGACCCACGTGCGCCACGATCGGTGACTCGTCGGCGGCCACCAGCGACAGCCGCACCACCGGCCCCTGGAAGGTGAGGTCGGTGACGGTGGCCGGCACGGTCGCCACGTCGCCGGTGGGCTGCTCCATGGTGATCCGCACCCGCTCCGGGCGCACCATCAGCGTGGCCCTGCCACCGCTTTCGATCGTCGTGTCGCCCGGGCGCGCCCGCAGCTTGGAGCCGAGCACGTCGACCTCGACGAAGTCGCGGTTGGTGCGTCCGGTCTGCGTGCCGTTCCACAGGTTGGCCTGGCCGATGAACCCGGCGACGAAAACCGTGGCCGGACGGTCGTAGATCTCGGTGGGGGTGCCGATCTGCTCGACGTTGCCGGCGTTCATGACCGCGATGCGGTCACTCATCGTCAGCGCTTCCTCCTGGTCGTGGGTCACGTAGACGAAGGTGATGCCCAGTTCGCGCTGGATGCGCTTGAGCTCGAACTGCATGACGTGGCGCAGCTTGAGGTCGAGTGCGCCGAGCGGTTCGTCGAGCAGCAGCGCGCTGGGGTAGTTGACCAGGGCCCGGGCCAGCGCAACGCGTTGCTGCTGGCCGCCGGAGAGTTGTTCGGGTTTGCGCTGGGCGAACTCCGTCAGTCGCACCACCTCGAGCAGTTCGTCGACGCGGCGTTTGACCTCGCCCTTGCCCTTCTTCTTGTCGATCCTGAGACTGCGTGGTCCGTAGGCGACGTTGTCCCAGACCGTCATGTGCGGAAACAGCGCGTAGTGCTGGAACACGGTGTTGACGTTGCGCTTGTGCGGGGGAACGTGTGAGACGTCGTGGCCCTCGAGGCGGATGGCGCCCTCGGTGGGGGTCTCGAAGCCGGCGATCATCCGCAGGGTGGTGGTCTTGCCGCACCCCGAGGGGCCGAGCATGGAGAAGAACTCACCGGATCCGATGGAGAAGTCGGCCTCGGCCACCGCGACATAGTCGGCGAAGCGTTTGGTGACGTGATCGATCTCGATCACCGGTGCGCCGGGCTCGCGCGGCGGCGCATCCTCGTCTAGGTGCTGGTCTGTGGCCTTGGCGCCGGTCTTGGTCAGGACCGATCCTCCTCGTGTTCCTTCCCGGGGCCGCGCAGGCCCGGGCCGCTCCGACAACGCGGTCAGTAAACAATCACCCATTGGAAAGGTCCCCGCAACCGATTCCGTCACGATTTTTCATTTTCGCAATGGATTCCCTCGGTGCGGCGGGGCGCGAGTTTGGGAGTCGACGGTGAGTCGGGGCGGATTCTGTGGCGCCGTCGGCGGCGGCCGAGGCTGACTGTGTTCGTCGTCACACCGGGTCGGGACCGACGAAAACCACCGTGGAGGGCGCCGCGCACGACGGGTTACGCATCCGTGGGGGGGCCGTCGGCGGGCCGGCCGGACCGCGCGGGCGGGTCCCATCGGGTCGATTCCGTCCGAGGTGGTCGACGTAGTCTCGGGGCGTGGCAGACCAACGGCGGGTGGCGGTGGTGACCGGGGCCAGCCGCGGCGCCGGGCGCGGCATCGCGGTGGCGCTCGGTTCGCGGGGCTGGCGGGTCTATCTCACCGGCCGCAGCATCGCCGACAGCGACACCGCCGAGGCGGTGTCGGCGGCGGGCGGCGAGGCGGTGGCGGTGCCGGTGGATCACCGCGACGACGCCGCGGTGGCGGCGCTGTTCGAGCGGGTGCGCGACGGCGAGGCCGGGCTGGACCTGTTGGTCAACAATGCCGCGGCCGTCGACGACCGGCTGGTCGATCCCCGCCCGTTCTGGCAGAAGCCGGTCGGGCTGGCCGACATCCTCGACGTCGGGCTGCGCTCGGCGTACGTGGCCTCCTGGTATGCGGCCCCGCTGTTGGTCGGGCGGGAGCGGGCGCTGATCGCGTTCACCTCGTCGCCGGGCTCGGTGTGCTACATGCACGGTCCGGCCTACGGCGCACAGAAGGCGGGAGTGGACAAACTGGCCGCCGACATGGCGGTCGACTTCCGGGAGAGCGGGAGCGCGGTGTCGACGGTGTCGATCTGGATGGGCATCCTGCTCACCGAGAAGTTCCGCCGGGCCTTCGCCGGGAACCCGGAGGCGCTGGCCAAGACCGCCGAACACGCCGAGACCCCCGAGTTCACCGGTCTGCTCATCGACGCGCTCTCTTCGGACCCGGACCTGCCGGCGCTGTCCGGGCAGACCCTGATCGGCGCCGAGCTGGCCGAACGGTACGGCATCACCGACGAGGGCGGTCGCCGGCCGCCATCGCACCGCGAGATGCTGGGGGCCCCGCGCCCGCCCAGCACCGTCGTGGTGCGCTAGCGGGAAAGGAGGCGGGATGGGCACCTACGTGGTCACCGGGTCGGCGTCGGGAATGGGCCGCGCCGCGGCGACGAAACTGCGCGCCGCGGGGCACCGGGTCATCGGTGTCGATGTGAACGCCGACGAGTCCGGCGACGGCGTGATCGCCGACCTGTCCACCGGGGAGGGCAGGAGCGGGGCCGCGGCAAGGGTCCTCGAACTCAGCGGCGGCGTCCTCGACGGCGCCGTGCTGGCCGCCGGCCTGGGGCCGACACCGGGCGCCGGGCGGGCCCGGTTGATCGTCGAGGTGAACTACTTCGGGGTGGTCGACCTGCTGTCCGCGTGGCGTCCGGCGCTCGCCGCTTCCGGCGGGGCCAAGGTCGTGGTGATCTCGAGCAACTCGACGACCACCGTGCCGGTCGTTCCCCGCCGTGCGGTGGCGGCCCTGCTGGCCGGTGACTCGGACAAGGCGCAGCGGGTGCTGCGGCGCTTCGCCGGGGCCGCGCCGTCGATGGCCTACGCCGCCTCGAAGATCGCGGTGACCCGCTGGGTCCGCCGCCGGGCGGTCACCGCGCCCTGGGTGGGGGCGGGCATCCGGCTCAATGCCCTGGCCCCCGGGGCGATCATGACCCCGCTGCTGCAGCGGCAGCTGGACACCCCGCGCGAGGCGAAGGTCATCCACGCGTTCCCGGTGCCGGTGGGCGAGTTCGGTGACCCCGACCAGCTCGCCGACTGGATCCTGTTCATGCTCGGTGAGTCGGCCGGATTCCTCTGTGGCAGCGTGATCTTCGTCGACGGCGGATCCGATGCCTATTTCCGCGCCGACGACTGGCCGCGCACGGTGCCGGTGCGCGGCCTGCCGCGCTACCTCTGGCGGTTCCGGCGGGGGCGTGGGCGCGGTTAGCCCGCCGCGTCCGGCCACGATCGGTCCTCAGGCGCTCAGCGCGCCCGTCGACCGGAACCTCACCCGGCGGGCGATCCGTTCGGCGTGGTCGGCGAAGCGGCCGTAGAACCGGCCGAGCAACACGATGTCGACCGCCGTTCCGACACCGTGGTCCCATTCGGGGCCCTGGACCAGGCCGAACAGGCCGCGGTGCAGTGCTTCCATGCGCTCCTGGGCCTGCCGGATCCGTGCCGCCCCGTCGGGGTCCTCGTGGGCGACCATGTCGGCGGCCGCCGCGGCGATACCGTCGGCCACCGATCCCATCTCGGCGAATCTCGCACGCACCGCCGCGGGCAGCACCGGCTCGGGATGCCGCCGGTCGACGGTGCGGGCGACGTGTTCGGCCAGCGCGCCCATCCGTTCGGCGCTGGCGGCGATGTGCACCGCGGACACCACCGTGCGCAGGTCACCGGCAACCGGTGACTGGCGGGCGAGCAGGGCCAGGGCGCGCCGGTTCACGTCGTGGTACGTGGGGCCCAGCCGATCCAGTTGCGCCACGGCGACGGCGGCCGCGGTCGGATCGTCGTCGAGGAGCGCCGCGGTCGCCGCGGCCATGCCGGCACCGGCGAGTTCGCACATGGCGGCCAGGTTGGCCGTCAGATCGTCGAGCTGTCGATGGAATTCGGTCCGCATGTTTCACCCGCCTGTTGCCGGCGCCCGGTCGCGGGCCCCGTAGGACGGTGGTACCCGTTTCACCGCCGGTCAATCCCGCGGGCCCCGCGATACGGCGTGGACAGGGGCGTCATCGTGGGGGTGTGATCGTGGGGGTGTGATCGTGGGGGTGTGATCGTGGGTAGGTGATACCCATGCGGATCGCGACGTTCAACATCCTGCACGGGCGAGACCCGGGCGGCGACGTGCACCTCGATGCCCACCCCGATGTCCATCTGCAGCGCCTGGCCTCCTGCGTGCGTGACCTCGACGCCGATGTCCTGGCCCTGCAGGAGGTCGATCTCGACCAGCCGCGGTCGGGGATGGCGGATCTGACCGCCGTGGCCGCCGAGGCCATGGGCGCGGTGGCCCACCGCTTCGTCGCAGCGATCTCGGGTACCCCGGGGGCCACCTGGATGGCGGCGACGGGCGCCGAACAGCCCGGGACGGCCGCCTACGGGATCGCGTTGCTGTCCCGGCATCCGGTGTCGAGCTGGCAGGTTCTGCGACTGCCTCGGATCCCGGTCCGATTCCCGATGTACCTGCCGGGCGCCGGGAAGAACGCAGGGAAGATCGCGCTCGTCGACGAGGAGCCGCGGGCGGCCGTGGTCGCCTGTGTTTCCTCCCCGCTGGGCCCGCTGACGATCGCCGCGACCCACCTGTCCTTCGTGCCGGGCTGGAACCGGGTGCAGCTCCGGCACCTACTGCGTGACCTGCGGGGCTTCCCGGGGCCGAGGCTATTGCTCGGGGATCTGAACATGGCTCCGCGTGCGGTGTCGCGGTGGACGGGCATGCACGCGCTGGGTGCCGGTGGCACCTTCCCCGCCGAGGAACCCGAGCGCCAACTCGATCACGTGCTCACCGACGACCCCGGATTGACTTCCCGGTGCTCGGCGGCGCCGAGAATGCCCCTCTCGGATCATCGCCCGCTGGTCGTCGACGTCGTCCGCGCCGGACCGGCCCGGTGAACCGGATTGCGCGGACGGTGCGATCCGGTGTGCGGCGGCGCTTCGGGAGGGGCGGGGATACCCTGGATATCGGGGACGGGGCGCAACCGGCGAAGGGAGGTGAGGCGTGAGCAACGACGTCGAAAAGCGTTGGCACGACCCGGCTTCGTTTCGTGCCGCGGTCGTCTTCGTGGTCGCGACCGTGGTCCTTGCCGCTGGGGCGTTCGCCGTGTACGCGACACACGACCGCTACAACGTGTTCTGGGCGGTGGCCACCCCCGCGGTGGTGTTCCTCGGAGCGCTGATCGCCTTCGGCAAGGCGTTACTGGACTGGCGCGCCGGTCGGGTCTGGCCGATCTGGCAGGGGGCGGGATGGTTCCTGTTGGCGCTGACCCTGCTGACCCTGGCCGTGCCCGCGATGGGGCTGATGTCCTGACGCGCACCTCCCCACGAGTCATGCCCACTTCGAACCGCGACCCCGATGGCGGAGCGGGATTGGAGCGGGATTGGAGCGGGATTTCAGGAGGTCCCGCCGCCGGGGCAGCCGATGCGGCACCGATGAGCCCGCCGATGAGCCCGTCGATGAGACCGCCGATGAGACCGCCGATGAGACCCCGATAAGACGTGGACAGCGGCCCCGCCGGTCTCGTTGAATGCGGTGGTGAATCTCGATGCCTCCCGTGGCGGAGTACTCATGGCGCTGGGCTCGATGCTGTGCGTGCAGGTGGGTATCGCCGTCGCGGTGACGCTGATGGACCGGGTGGGTCCCGAGGGCGCCGCCTGGCTGCGGCTGTTCTGGGGTGGCGTGATCCTGGTGGTGCTGGTGCGGCCCCGGTTGCGGGCCTTCACCCGGTCGGCGCTGCTGGGCTCGGTGGCGCTGGGGATGGTCACCGCGTTGATCACCCTGCTGTTCATGGCCGCCGTGGCGCGGATCCCGCTCGGAACCGCCAGCGCGCTGGAGTTCCTGGGGCCGCTGGCGGTGGCCGTGGCGACCGGCACCGGACGCGCCCGGTGGCTGTGGCCGGCCCCGGCTGCCGTCGGGGTGGTGCTGCTCACCCGCCCGTGGGTGGGCGAGGTCGACGGGGTGGGGGTGCTGCTGGCGCTGGCCGCGGCGGTCTGCTGGGCGTGCTACATCGTGCTCACCCAGCGCGTCGGGGACGCCGTGACCGGTGTCAACGCGCTGGCGGTGTCGATGGGGGTGGCCGGGACCGTCGCGACCGTGGCGGTGGGGCCCCAGGTGTTCGACCGGATGACCCCACAGCTGCTGCTGATCGGGGTCGGGCTCGCGGTGCTGCTGCCCGTCGTGCCGTTCACCTTGGAGTTCCTGGCTCTGCGCCGCCTGACCACCGCCGCGTTCGGGACGCTGATGAGCCTGGAGCCGGCGTTCGCGATGGTGGTCGGATTGCTGATCCTGCACCAGGTGCCTGCGGCGCTGGGGGTGGCCGGATTGGTGCTGGTCGTCATCGCGGGGGTCGGGGCCGCGCGCAGCGGTGCCCGCGCGGTCGCGGTGCCCGCCGAGGTCAACTCCTGAGCCCGGCGCTCCCGGGGACCGGGCTCCGCGGTGTGCGAAGATGCCCCGGTGACCGACGTCCTCGCGCACTTCGTGGCCACCGATGACGGATTCCGGCCCACCCAATACGCCCACAGCCGTTGGGGCGACGACCATCTCAACGGTCCGGCGATCGTGGGACTGGCGGCCACCGAGCTGGAACGCCGTTACGGCGCGCCCGAGTTCATGCCGACCCGGTTGACCGTCGACCTGTTCAGGGCGGCCCGCGCCCGGCCGACCACCGTGTCGTCCCGACTGGTGCGCGACGGGCGCCGGGTGCGCAACGCCGAGTGTGAGGTCATCCAGGACGGCGCGGTGGTCGCGCGGGCCATCCTGGTGCTCTACCGGCGGTCCGAGGCGCCGCCGGGCCAGTTATGGTCGGCGCCGGGCGATTTCGTCGCGCCGCCCGGAGTCGAGGACGCCACCCCAGGTGAGCGTTTCCCGCCGTTCACCGGCAGCGACGAACTGGGATGGACCCGCAGGCTGGGGGACCATCAGAACGCCTCCCGGACACGGTTCGTCGACCGTGCCATCGACGTCGTCGACGGCACGGCCAACAGCCCGTTCGTCCGCGCGGCGATGGTGGCCGAACACACCAGCCTGACCGCCCATCTCGGCACCCACGGCGTCGGCTACATCAACGGCGACCTGACGCTGGCACTGGCCCGGCTGCCGGTCAGCGACTGGGTCGGCGTGCAGGAAGATTCGCACTGGGCCGCCGACGGGATCTCGGTGGGCTCGGCCACGGTGTTCGACCGTCGTGGACCGATCGGCACCGGGGTGGTCACCGCGGTCGCCAACCCGGCCGCGCAGATCGACTTCGACACCCCCACGCTTGAGCCTTGACCACGCTTGAGCGTTGATTCGGTACTCAGAGCGAAAATTCTGCGCGGATTTCGCTCTGAGTACCGAATCAATGACGGGGGAAGGCCGGGGATGACGGGGGA
>NZ_NVQF01000095.1 GCF_002592005.1 Mycolicibacterium palauense
GATCTGGGCGCATCGAGTGCGCGTCAGGACCGGGGTTGCACCGTGGGAGGCGGCCTCGGCGCACGCTCGGTGCGCCAGGGACGGGATGGCCAGGGACGGGATGGCCAGGGACGGGATGGCCAGGGACGGGACGGCCAGGGATGGGACGGCGGGAAGGTGCGGGGCTCAGTCGCCGATCCTGGCCAACGCTGCGAGGTGCACGCAGATCCCCAGCAGTGGTCCGCACAGCAGGGCGAGCACGGTGCGGGTCTCCAGCGGCAACGGCAGCATCAACACCGCGGTGGCCACCACGGTGGCGCTGATCCAGCCCGCGGAGTACGCGCGGTGCCGGGACGCGGCCACCGTCGCCGCCCCGGTCACGGTCAGCAGCGCGATCGCCACCGCCGCGGCGGTCAGCCACGCCAGCAGGGCACCCGACGCGCGGTAGTCGGCGCCGAAACCCGTGCGCAGCAGCCACGGCCCCACCCAGCCGGCCAGCACCACCCCCACCGCGCCGAGCACGGTGACCAGCACCACGGGGACGGTCAGCGCCCGCAGGCGGTGGCGGCGCTGGTCGACGAAGTGGGCGATCAGATTGCCCTGCATCGCCGTCAGCGGCACCAGCAGCGGAGCCCGGGTCAGGGTGACCGCCAGGATCACCACCCCGCCGGCGGCTCCAAGTTCCCCCGAGGTCGCCTTGAGCAGCACGGGAAACCCCATGACCAGCACCGCGCTGGCCGCGGCCGCGGCCACCGAGTGCGACGCCCCGCTCAGGAACGACCGGGTGTCCTCGTAGACGACCACGCGGGCCGCGGCCCGCGTGGTCGGAGACGTCGCCAGCAGCAGCAGCCAGCCGGCGGCGCCACCCACGGTGGCCCACAGAAACCCGACCAGCCCCCAGCCGGCGGCGGCCGCCGCCGCGACGAGCACCCTGGTCACCGCATCGGTGACCATCAGAATGCCGTACTGCGACCAGCGGTTGTCCCCGGCGAGCACGCCCAGCAGCGTGGCGTGCACGCAGAATCCGGCCAGCCCCACCGACAGCAGCAGCACCGACAACCCGGTGGATTCGACGAACACGTGCGGCCCCCACAGCAGCGCGCTGACCGCCACCGTCACCGCGGCGACGACGGCGACCACCGCGGCCACTCGCAGCGGCCGGGTCACCGGCCCGGACCGGGAGGCCCCGGGGAGGCTCACCCGCGAGGTGCGGATCGCCCGGGTGCTCTCCTGCAGGAGACCGAACGCCGCCCCGGTGGCCAGGCCGAACGCACCCCAGAACACGCCGAACACCGAGAACCCCGACGGGTTGAGTTCACGGGCGGCCAGGTACAGGACCGCGTAGCCGCACAGCGCCGACACCGCCGTGGCCAGGCCGACCCGGGCGACACTGCCGCGGGCGACCGGGCCGGTGGGCGTCGCCGCGTCGGTCACAAGTCCGGAACCGGCGTCGAGTACAGCCAGTCGCCCCACAGCGGGCGCAGCGAGGTCTCGGTATAGCGGGCGGCCAGATCGGTGAAGTCGTCGGTCACCACCGTCGCGTGCCGGTAGCGGTCGGTCCAGTCCCGCAGCAGGGCGAAGAAGTCCTTGTCGCCGAGCCGGCCGCGCAGGGCGTGCAATGTCAGCGCGCCGCGCTTGTAGACCCGGTCGTCGAACATGTCCTCGGGCCCCGGGTCGGCCAGCAGCAGGTCCTGCGGCGAATCGACCAGCCGGGCGTGGTACTGCCGGGCCAGCTCGTCGGTGCCGGGACCGCCGCACTCCTGCGACCACAGCCACTCGGCGTAGCAGGCGAAGCCCTCGTGCAGCCAGATGTCGCGCCAGTGCCGCACCGTCACGCTGTTGCCGAACCACTGGTGGGCCAGCTCGTGGGCGATGAGCCGCTCCGCGCCGCGGCTGCCGTCGCAGTGGTTGGCGCCGAAGATCGACAGTCCCTGCGCCTCCAGCGGGATCTCCAGTTCGTCGTCGGTGACCACCACGGTGTACCCGGTGGACAGCGGGTACGGGCCGAACAGCCGCTCGAACAGCTTCATCATCTGGGGCTGGCGGGCGAAATCGTGATCGAAGTTGCGCTTCAGCCGTGCCGGCAGCGCCGCCTGCATGAGCACCGGAGACTTGGCCAGCCGGTGGATCTCGTACTCCCCGATCTGCACCGTGGCCAGGTACGACGACATCGGCTCGGCCTGCTCATAGGTCCACGTCGTCATGCCGGCGCGGGCCCGCCGCGACACCAGCTCACCGTTGGCCACCGCGCGGTAGGGGCTCTCGGTGCTGATCGTGATGCGGTAGCTGGCCTTGGATCCGGGATGGTCGTCGCAGGGAAACCACGACGCCGCGCCGTTGGGCTGCCCGGCGACCAGGGCGCCGTTGGTGAGCTCCTCGAACCCGACCTCGCCCCACAGGCTGCGCAGCGGCCGCGGATTGCCTCCGTAGCGGACCACGATCTGCAGCGCCGCACCCGCGGGCAGTTTGGACGCCAGGGTGATGTGCAGCTTGCGGCCGGCGGTGCGGAACCCCTGCGGGCGGCGGCCGTTGACGGTCACCTTCGACACCGACAGCGCGTCGGACAGATCCAGCGAGAAGGTGCGCAGCTCGGCCAGGGTCACCGCGGTGATGGCGGCCGCGCCGGTCAGTCGGTTGGCGGCCACCTTGTATTCGAGGTCGAGCTCGTAGCGCGACACCCGGTACCCGAAGTTGCCGTTGCCCGGCAGATAGGGGTCGATGACCGGGGTCCCGGCTTTCTTCTTTCTCAAACGTTGGAGTCCTTCTTGCGTGAAACCAGCCACGGCGCAATCGGATTGCCTTGCCAACGGGTGTTGGGCGGTACCTCGTCCCCGCGCACCACCAGCGATGCCGGACCCACGGTCGATCCGGCCCCGAGCCGCGCGGCGGGCAGGGCGACGCAGTGGGTGCCCAGTGTCGCACCCTCGTCGAGGACGACGGTGTCCAGCCGCATGATCCGGTCGTGGAACAGGTGGGTCTGCACCACGCACCCCCGGTTGACGGTGCTGGCCCTGCCCAGTGTCACCAGGTCGGCCTCGGGCAGCCAGTAGGTTTCGCACCACACCCCCCGGCCGATCGTGGCGCCCAGGCCGCGCAGCCACACGTTCATCACCGGTGTGCCGCTGGCGGCGCGTGCGAACCAGGGCGCGGCGACGGTCTCGACGAAGGTGTCCGACACCTCGTTGCGCCACACGAACGACGACCACAGCGGATGCTCGACGGCGCGGATGCGGCCCACCATCAGCCATTTGGCGGCCACCGCGATGCCGCCGGCCAGCGCGCCGGCGGCCAGCAGCACCACGCCGCCGGCCAGCGCGGTCCACAGCCAGCCGAACGCGCCGGCGAGGGCCTGCAGCGCGCCGAGCACCGCCACCCCGATCGCGAAGGTGACGATCACCGGGATCAGCCGCCACGTCTCGACCAGTGCCCGCCGCGCCTTCAGGCCGGCCGAGGGATGGAAGGTGCGCAGCGCGTCGGCGGCGGTGGGCTGCCGGCGCAGCCGCATGGGCGGGCTGCCCAGCCACGACGAACCCCGCTTGGCCTTGTGCGGGGTCGCCGAGAGCACCGCCACCAGGCCGTCGTCGGGGACCCGCCGGCCCGGCTGGGTGATGCCCGAGTTCCCCAGGAACGCCCGCTTGCCGATGGTGGCGGGCGCGACGTGGATCCAGCCGCCACCCAGTTCGTAGGAGGCGACCATGGTGTCGTCGGCCAGGAACGCACTGTCCTCGACGGTGGTGAACTTCGGGGTCAGCAGGGCCGTGGAGATCTCGGTGCCCTTGCCGATCTTCGCGCCCAGCAGGCGCAGCCACCACGGTGTCAACAGGCTGGCGTAGAGCGGGAAGAGGTAGTTGCGGGCACCGTCCATCAGGCGTTCGGTGGCCCACAGCTGCCAGCCCACCCGGCTGCGGACCGGGTGGTAGCCCTCCCGCAGGCCCAGCGCGAGCACCCGCACCTTGAGCACCGTCAGGACGGCGTAGACACCCAGCGCGGCCAGCGTGGCCACCGGCGTCCAGGCCAGTGCCGGCAGGACCGCGGCGCCCAGCGTCGGGGCGCCGCGCACCGCCCAGGCGATCACCGCCAGCCCCGCGGCCAGCGCCACCAGCGGCAGCGCGCCCAGCAGCACCGACGTCAGCCCGTAGGCGGCCACCCAGGCCGGGGCCCGGGGCGGCCGCTGGTCGGGCCACGGGTGGCGCGCCTTGCCGGACTTGACCGCGGGAGAACCCTTCCAGTACTGGCCGTTCTTGACCTTGCCCACCACTCCGGCTCCGGGTGCGACGTCGGCGTTCTTGCCGATCACCGCGCCCGGCAGCAGGGTGGAGCGTGCCCCGACGGTGGCGTCGTTGCCGATGGTGATCGGGCCGACATGGAACAGGTCGCCGTCGATCCAGTGCCCCGACAGGTCGACCTCGGGTTCCACCGAGCTGCGGTTGCCCAGCGTCAGCATCCCGGTCACCGGCGGTGCGGAGTGCAGGTCGACATCCTTGCCGACCTTGTTGCCCAGCGCCCGCGCGTAGTACACCAGCCAGGGCGCCCCGGCCATGTTCTCCGCACCGCTGGCGTCGGCGAGGCGCTCGGCCAGCCAGACCCGCATGTGCTCACCCCCGCCGCGGCGGTAGGTGCCCGGGGCCAGGCTCGCCAGCAGCATCCGGGCCCCCAGCACGGCGATGCCCATCCGGCCCAGCGGGGTGATGAAGAGCACGAACGCGATCGCCACCCACCACCAGTTCACGGTGACCAGCCAGGGCACCGAGGCGAAGCCGGCGACGACGTTGTTGGTCAGCGCCAGCCAGGTCACCCACTGCAGGGCGGTCAGGGTCGCCAGCGGAAGCGACAGGGCCACCTGGGCGGCCTGGGTGCGCAGCGGCGTGGGCTCGACGTGGCGGGGCTCGGCCTTGGCCGGTGGGCTCAGGTCGTCGAGATAGCCGGCCAGCGAGCCCAGCCGCGGGTGGTCGTAGAGGTCGGCGACGGTCACCTGCGGGTAGCGCTGGCGCAGCGCGGCCACCAGTTGGGCCGCCGAGAGCGACCCGCCGCCGAGGGCGAAGAAGTCGGCCTCGGGGCCGTCGATCTGGGCGGCCAGTGTGTCGCGCCACAGCCCGGCCAGCCAGCCCATCGTCCCGGCGAACTGCGGCTCCTCCTCGTCGCCGGGCGCCGCGGACACCGGCCAGGGCAGGGCGTTGCGGTCGACCTTGCCCGACGTCCGGGTCGGCAGCTCGTCGAGCACCACCAGGCGGGGCACCAACGCGGCGGGCAGCGTCTCGGCCAGCGCGGTGCGCGCGGCGCCCAGGTCGTACTCGGCGGAAGGGGTGTCGGGCGACAGCGCGATGTAGCCCACCAGCAGGGGGGTCCCGCTGGCGGTCTTGCGGACCGCGGCCGCGCCGGCGGAGACACCGGGCAGGTGCATCAGGGCGGTGTCGACCTCACCGAGTTCGATCCGCCGGCCGCCGACCTTGACCTGGTCGTCGGCGCGGCCCTGGAAGTACAGCCCCTCGGGTTCCAGGCGCACCAGGTCGCCGCTGCGGTAGGCCCGGTTCCACCCCAGCGACGGCATCGGGGCGTACTTCTCGGCGTCCTTGTCCGGGTCCAGGTAGCGGGCCAGGCCGACGCCGCCGATCACCAGCTCGCCGATGTCGCCGTAGCCGACCTCGCGGCCCTCCTTGTCGACGACGGCCAGGTCCCAGCCCGGCAGCGGCAGCCCGATGCTCACCGCACCGACGCCGTCCAGCCGGGCCAGACACGCCACCACCGTCGCCTCCGTCGGGCCGTAGGTGTTCCACACCTCGCGGCCCTCCACCGCCAGCCGGGCACCCAGCTCGGGCGGGCAGGCCTCACCGCCGAAGATCAGCAGCCGGACCTGTTCGAGGGCCTCGGCCGGCCACAGCGCCGCCAGGGTGGGGACCGTGGAGACCACGGTGACGTCCCGGGAGATCAGCCACGGGCCCAGATCCATGCCGCTGCGTACCAGGGACCGTGGCGCCGGAACCAGGCAGGCCCCGTGCCGCCAGGCCAGCCACATCTCCTCGCAGGAGGCGTCGAAGGCCACCGACAAACCGGCCAGAACTCGGTCGCTCGGGCCGATCGGGTTGTCCCTGAGGAACATTCGAGCCTCGGCGTCGACGAACGCGGCGGCGTTGCGGTGGGTGACCGCGACCCCTTTGGGGGTGCCGGTCGAGCCCGAGGTGAAGATGATCCACGCGTCGTCGCGGGCCAGGGGGGACGCGGCCCGCCAGCCCCGCGACGAGCCGGGCCCACGGGACAGCCCGGCCTCGGTGATGATCGCCACGACACCGGCCTCGCCGAACACCAGATCGGCGCGTTCGTCGGGGTCGTCGGCGTCGACGGGGACATAGGCCGCGCCGGTGGCCAGCGTCGACAGGATCGCGACGTAGAGCGCGTAGCTGCCCGAGGGCATCCGGATCCCGATCCGGTCGCCGCGCCCGATGCCACGCGCGGCCAACCACGCCACGCTGTCCTCGATATCGGTGATCAGTTCGGCGTAGGTGAGCTGGACGGTGCCGTCGTCGATGGCCGGCGAGTCGGGAAACCGCGCCGCCGTCTCGTAGAGGATGTCCACCAGGGTGCGTGGTTCGGGCGCCTGCGCCGACAGGAGGTACTGCGCAGGAATCTCGGGGGCGGGGGCGGCTGCCACAAGTCGAAAATACTAAGCCTCACCGGCGTGTGTGCAGGCGCAACGCACCCGGGTGGCAAGTCCTGTGACAAGTCGTGTCACGAACATCTGTCACAATGGTGCGCGAAGAGGGGAGTATTCCTTCGCCGCGGTGTCGTCATCACGTCGGCCGTCATCGGACGACCGGCGCCGTGGGCCGCCCGGCGGTGGAAGAGACCTCTGGCGTTTCGTGACGACCGGAGGCCCTCCTGATGAACGTTTCTGCCCTGGAATGGGGCATCACGCTCGGCGTGACGATCGCGGTGCTGCTGTTCGACGTGATCGTGATCGGCCGACGGCCGCACGAACCCTCCACCCGGGAATGCGCCACCTATCTGTCGATCTACGTGGGGCTCGCGCTGCTCTTCGGTCTGTGGGTGTGGCACTTCCACGGCCGGCAGTTCGGGCTGGAGTTCTACGCGGGGTGGTTGACCGAGTACAGCCTGTCGATCGACAACCTGTTCATCTTCATCATCCTGATGGCCAGCTTCAAGGTGCCCAAGATCTACCAGCAGCAGGCGCTGATGGTCGGCATCGTGTTGGCGCTGATCTTCCGGGGCATCTTCATCGCGCTGGGCGCGGTGGCCATCGAGAACTTCTCCTGGGTGTTCTACCTGTTCGGGGCGTTCCTGGTGTACACGGCGTTCACGCTGGTCCGCGACACCGAGCACGACGACGACGCCGACAACCGGGTGGTCCGGTTCGCCCGCACCCACCTGAAGTTCAGCGAACGCTGGGACGGGCTGCGGTTGTGGGTGCACGAGGACGGCAAACGCCTGATGACACCGATGTTCCTGGTGATCGTGGCGCTGGGCACCACCGACCTGATGTTCGCCCTGGACTCCATCCCGGCGATCTACGGTCTGACCCGCGAGCCCTACCTGGTGTTCACCGCCAACGTGTTCGCCCTGATGGGCCTGCGCCAGCTGTACTTCCTGCTCGGTGATCTGCTGAACCGGCTGGTGTACCTGTCGCAGGGGCTGGCGTTCATCCTGTTCTTCATCGGCATCAAGCTGTTCCTGCACGCGCTGCACGAGAACGAGCTGCCGTTCATCAACGGCGGCCACGGCGTGGCGGTCCCCGAGATTCCGACGCTGTGGAGCCTGGGTGTCATCATCTTCACGCTGTTCATCACGATGGTCGCCAGCCTGATCCGGACCCGGGTCGCGGCGCGGGAGTGAGCGCCGCGATCGAGCGTCGAGTTCGCCGGCGCCCCGGCCGGTGGGACCCCGCCTCGAGCCTGCCGAGCCTCTAGCTGCCGAGCCTGTAGCTGCCGAGGTGCCCACTCGCGTTTTCCCGCGCCACCTACAGGCTCGAGGGGACGCGCCGGGGCCCGTGCGGGACGCGCGCCGGAGTCCGCTCGAGGCGGCCCGGGTTTGGGGCCACCGTCAGGAGCTGGTCTCCCAGCGGGTGCGGACCTGGCCCAGCCCGGCCTCGGTCAGCGCGCCGAACAGCCGCAACCGCGCCATGCCGCCGTCGGGGTGGATGTCCAGCCGGGCGTCGGTGAGCGCGCGGCCGTCCTCGATCAGGAAGCGGTGCCTGGTGTCGGGTTGCAGGTCGGTCATCGGCAGCACCTCGAACCAGTCGCCGTCGCCGTCGCGGCCCGACAGCCGCGCCGCGCCGGGGGCGTTGCCGATGAAATAGCTGGTGTCGAGTTCGACGGCGTTGAGGACGCCCTGGGCGGCCAGGTGCACCTGTACCCAGTCGTTGCCGGTGTCGCGCCGCCGCGACGTCTCCCAGCCCTCGCCCATGGTGCGGGCCGACCCGGGCAGCAGCAGGTTGTTCGGCGAGCTGTAGAACATGTTGGAGCACGCGGTGATTCGGCCGCCGTTGGACAGCGCCGCCAGGTCCAGCGTCATGCGCTCGGCGAACTGGGGGTCCAGCAGGCCCTCGCCGTGCACACGGAAGCGCGCCACGCCGCCGTCGGGATAGATCGACAGCCGCACGTGGGTCCAGCGCTTGGACGAGTCCACCCGGAACGGATTGCGGGTGTCGCCGTTGACCGCGCTGCGCTCGACGATCGTGGTCCACGGGGTCTTCTCGACGAGTTCCTCGGTCGACGGGTAGCCGTCGACCGAGGCGGCCTCCACCGAGATCTCGGGGGGATAGTTGCCGGTGAACCACGCGGTGTCGATCACCACGCCGTGCACCACCGCCGGCACCGCGAGCCGGACGATGGCCTGGTCGCAGGCGTCCGGGCCGGCGTCGCGGCGGCGGCGGGTCTCCCAGCCGTCGTAGATCTGGCCCTTGTGCCCGAAGGTGGCGGGACGAAACTCCGCCGCGGCCGGATTGATCAGGTTCTCCCGCTCGGCGAACAGGTCGTCATTGGCCCACAACACCGCCCCGCCGGCCGACCGTGCGGCCAGGTCGGGCAGTGCATGGAAACTGGGATTCGCCGGCATACTCACCCGCACGAGCGTAGGCCAGGGGTGTTCACCAGTTCTGGTAGCCACCCTCGGGGCCCAGCATCCGCTCCAGGCGGGAGCGGGCGATCCTGGCCAGTTCGTTGCGGACGACCTTGCGTTCGGTCTCGGGGTCGTGGTGCAGCCGGTCGGTGATCGCGGCCAGCACCTCGGTGCCGGCGAGTCCGCCGATGTACATCACGAAACCGAACCCGAACTTGTCCTCGTAGCGTGTGACGGCCTCGTTCAACTGCGCCATCACCGCCGCGTCCTCGTCCCACAGCGCGCACTGCTCGGCGGCGGATTTGTCGCTGTGCGGGCGTCGGCCCACGTGCGGGCAGGTCTCCAGCAGCCGGTCCACGGCCGCATCCGACAGCTCGAACAGCAGCGCGTCGGCGCGGCGGAACAGCGCGTCGTGGTCGGCGTACGGGCGCCCGGCGACCAGGTCACCGGCCAGGGTGACGCTGTTGCAGCACTCGTAGAGCGCGTGCAGAGCCTTCCGCTCGGGCATCGCGTTGAAGGCTTCGAGGCCGATCCCCTGATGCATCAACACAAGGCCCATGATCGAAACCCCAAGCCACGACGACGTTACATCGTGTTACAGCGGTGCAAACTTCTGATGTGGCCTGAGTCTCAGGGGCCGACTCTCAGGGACCGACTCTCAGTGACCCGACTCCTTGAAGCGTTCCACCGAACGCTGCACCTCGGCCTCGGCCTCCGCGCGGCCCACCCAGTCGGCGGCCTTGACGTACTTGTTCGGCTCCAGGTCCTTGTAGTGCACGAAGAAGTGCTTGATGGCCTCGAGCTCGAAGGACGCGACGTCGCCGATGTCCTGGATGTGGTCCCAGCGCTTGTCGCCCGCGGGCACGCACAGCACCTTGTCGTCGCCGCCGGCCTCGTCGACCATCTTGAACATCCCCACCGGTCGGGCGTCCACGAGCACGCCCGGGAACACCGACTGCGGCAGCAGCACCAGGGCGTCCAGCGGGTCGCCGTCCTCGCCCAGGGTGTCCTCGATGAAGCCGTAGTCGGCCGGGTACGCCATCGCGGTGTAGAGGTGCCGGTCCAGCTTGACCCGGCCGGTCTCGTGGTCCACCTCGTACTTGTTGCGCTGTCCCTTGGGGATCTCGATGGTCACTTCGAATTCCACCGACGGCTCCTTCGCCTGGATGGTTCTGCGGTCGTCGGGACAAACACTAGCGTTCCCCGCTGCACCGATGGGTGTCAGGGACGCCGGCCGCGGCGGCGCGTGCGGCGGGTCGGTCGGTGGGTGCGGCAGGCATCGGGCGATACCCTGCAGTACATGCGTCCCACCCGGTGGAGGCGATCCACGCATCTGGCGATCGGGATCGCGGTGATCGGCCTGGTCGCCGTCGTCGTGACGGCAACGGCGCTGCTCACCGGTGCCCGCCGGGCCGGACACGCGCAGGCCCTGCCGCCGCCGGCCGTCGCGGCCGCCGACCCGGCCGTCGTCCCCGTCGACGACGATGCGCCGATCCCGACCCCGGCCGGGCTCACCCGGGCCCTGGCCGCGCCGCTGGCCGACCCGAATCTCGGTGCGCTGACCGGCCGGATCACCGATGCCGAGACCGGCGCGCAGCTGTGGCAGCAGGGCGACTCCATCCCGATGCAGCCGGCCTCGACGAACAAGGTCCTCACCACCGCGGCCGCACTGCTCACGCTGGACCGCGACGAGCGCCTGACCACCCGGGTGGTCGCCGGCGACGAGACCGGCCGGTCCGGTGTCGTGGTGCTCGTCGGGGGTGGGGACCCGACGCTGTCGGCGGCCCCGCCCGGCGAGGACACCTGGTACCAGGGCGCCGCGCGGATCGGCGACCTGGCCGACCAGGTGCGCCGCTCGGGCGTCACCGCGACCGCGGTGCGGGTCGACACCTCGCTGTACAGCGGCCCGAAAATGGCCCCGGGCTGGGACCCCGCCGACATCGGCGGCGGGGACATCGCCCCGATCGAACCGGTGATGATCGACTGCGGCCGCACCCAGCCGACCACCGTCGACTCGCGGCGCTCGAGCACCCCCGCCCTGGACGCCGGGCGGGCACTGGCCGCGGCGCTGGGCATCGACCCGGCCACCGTCACCACGACGCCCGGCCCGGCCGGCGGCCGCGAGCTGGCGGCGGTGCACTCCGCGCCGCTGATCGAACGGCTGCGCCAGATGATGAACGACTCCGACAACGTGATGGCCGAGACCATCGGCCGCGAGGTCGCCGCGCACGCCGGGCACCCGGAGAGTTTCGCCGGCGCGGTGGCCGCGGTGACCGGCACCCTGCGCCAGGCCGGCATCGACCTGGCCGGCGCGCGGCTGCTCGACTCCAGCGGGCTCTCCGTCGATGACCGGCTGACCGCCACCACGCTCGACGAGGTGGTCGGGGAGGCCGCCGGGCCCGACCGGCCGCGGCTGCGCTGGCTGCTGGACCTGCTGCCCATCGCCGGTGGCAGCGGCACGCTGTCCTACCGTTTCCTGGCCCCCGACGCCATCCGGCCGGCCGCCGGCTGGCTGCGGGCCAAGACCGGGTCGCTGACCGGGACCAACGCGCTGGCGGGCATCGTCACCGACACGAGCGGCCGGGTGCTGACGTTCTCGTTCATCTCCAACAATGCGGGGCCGACCGGACGCACCGCCCTCGACGCGCTGGCCGCCACCCTGCGCATGTGCGGATGTGGTTCGTGACGGACTCCTCCAATCTCACCGTCGGCCGCGCGGTCGACTGGTCCTTCGCGGCCACCGTCGGTTCCCGGCTGGTCCGGCCCGGCCCACCCACCACCGACTACACCCGCGACCAGGCCATCGCGCAGCTGGCCGAGGCGTCGCGGGCGGCCGAACCGCCGGTGCGCGAGGTCACCGGGCTGACCACCGAGGGCCCGGTGCCCGAGGCGAAGATCGTCGACCGCTCGGAGTGGGTGCGCGCGGCCAGCGACTCGATGCGCGTGATGACCGGCGGGACCGAGCAGCCCAAGGGCTTTCTGACCGGGCGGATGACCGGGGCCCAGACCGGCGCCGTGCTGGCGTTCGTGTCCTCGGGCATCCTGGGGCAGTACGACCCGTTCGGCGTGGCCGGCGGCTGTCTGTTGCTGGTGTACCCGAACGTCATCGCCGTGGAACGCCAGCTGCGGGTCTCGCCGGCGGACTTCCGGTTGTGGGTCTGCCTGCACGAGGTCACCCACCGGGTGCAGTTCACCGCCAATCCCTGGCTGGCGCAGTACATGTCGGAGTCGCTGGCGGTCCTGACCTCCGACGGCGGCGAGGACGTCGCCGCGGTGGTGGGCCGGCTGGCGGACTTCGTGCGCGACCGGCGCTCCGGGGCCCCGGCCGACGCGAATTCGTCGGGCATCCTGGGTTTCATGCGTGCGGTGCAGGCCGAACCGCAGCGCGAGGCGCTGGACCGGCTACTGGTCCTGGGCACCCTGCTGGAGGGCCACGCCGACCACGTGATGGACGCCGTCGGGCCCGCCGTGGTGCCCTCGGTGACCGCCATCCGGAGCCGCTTCGAGGATCGCCGCCGCCGCAAGCAGCCACCGCTGCAACGGATTCTGCGTGCACTGTTGGGTATCGACGCCAAGATGTCGCAGTACACGCGGGGCAAGGCCTTCGTCGACCACGTGGTGGCGAGCGTGGGCATGCGGCGCTTCAACACGGTGTGGACCGGGCCGGAGACCCTGCCCCTGCCCGACGAGATCGATGATCCGCGGCGATGGATAGACCGGGTGCTCTGAGTGGGCTGCGCGCCACGCTGGCCCGCTACGCCCGGACCCACCTTGGTGACGCCCGGCGCTGGTGTGTGGCCCTGTCCGGCGGACCGGACTCGCTGGCCCTGACGGCCGCGGCGGCACCGGTGCTGCCCACCGCCGCGCTGATCGTCGACCACGGTCTGCAGGCGTCCTCGACGCGGGTCGCCGAGGCCGCCCGGGAGCAGGCGATGCACCTGGGATGTGTTGAAGCGCAGGTTATTACGGTCAGTGTCGGTGGCGTGGGCGGGCCGGAGGCGGCCGCCCGGACCGCGCGCTACGCCGCGCTGGAGGAGGCCCGCGCCGGGGCGCCGGTGCTGATCGGTCACACCCTCGACGACCAGGCCGAGACCGTGCTGCTGGGGCTCGGCCGCGGGTCCGGGCCGCGGTCCATCTCGGGGATGCGGCCCTACGACCCGCCGTGGTGTCGCCCGCTGCTGGGGGTGCGTCGCGCGGTCACCGCGGCGGTGTGCACCGAGCTGGGCCTGACCGCCTGGCGCGACCCCCACAACCACGACCGGCGCTTCACCCGCAGCCGCCTGCGCAACGAGGTGCTGCCCCTGCTGGAGGACGTCCTGGGCGGCGGGGTGGCCGAGGCGTTGGCCCGCACCGCCACCGCACTGCGCGAGGACGCCGAGGTGCTCGACGCCGACGCCGAACGCGCGCTGCAGCACGCGAGCGCCGGGCCCGGTGGCCGGCGGGCAGCAGAACTCGACGCCGGTGTGCTCGCGGCGCTGCCGGCCGCGCTGCGTCGCCGGGCGATCCGGTCCTGGTTGGCCGCCGGCGGAGCGGCCGGGCTCACCGACAAGCAGATCCGCGCCGTGGACGCCCTGACCAGTGACTGGCACGGGCAGGGCGGGGTGGCCGTCGGCGGCAGGCTGGCGCACACCCGGTTGATCGCCGAGCGCCGCGACGGAAGGCTGCGGCTGCGCACCGAACCGGTGTGAGGTCGCCTTGGTCAACCCGGCGCGGGCATGGCACGCTGAGTGCGTGCCAGCGCATACCGCCGAGCTGTATCCCGGAGACATCAAATCGGTGTTGCTGTCCGAGCAACAGATCCAGGCCCGGACCGCCGAGCTCGCCGCGATGGTCGCCGCGGACTACCTGGACAGCCAGGGCCCGCAGGATCTGCTGCTGGTGACGGTGCTCAAGGGTGCGGTCATGTTTGTCACCGACCTGGCCCGCGCCATCCCGCTGCCCACCCAGCTGGAATTCATGGCCGTCAGCTCGTACGGCTCCTCGACCTCCTCGTCGGGGGTGGTCCGCATCCTCAAGGACCTCGACCGCGACATCCACGACCGCGACGTGCTGATCGTCGAGGACATCGTGGACTCCGGTCTGACCCTGTCGTGGTTGCTGCGGAACCTGGCCACGCGTCACCCCCGCTCGCTGCGGGTGTGCACGCTGCTGCGCAAACCCGAGGCGGTGCGCGCCGATGTCGACATCGCCTACGTCGGTTTCGACATTCCCAATGAGTTCGTCGTCGGATATGGACTGGACTATGCCGAGCGTTACCGCGATCTGCCGTATATCGGAACCCTGGAACCCAAGGTCTACGAATAGCCCCGGGGGGCGGCCGTCATGACCGGGACCGCCCTGCGGATCTGTCCGCTCTGTGAGGCAACCTGCGGTCTGACACTGACCGTCGAGGACGACCGGGTGGTGGCCGCCCGCGGTGACCGCGACGACGTCTTCTCCGCCGGTTTCATCTGCCCCAAGGGGGCCAGCTTCGGCGAACTCGACAGCGACCCCGACCGGCTGACCCGCCCGCTGGTGCGGCGCGACGGCCGGTTCACCGAGACCTCCTGGGAGGAGGCGTTCGCCGCGGTCGCCGAGGGACTGGGTCCGGTGCTGGCCGAGCACGGCGGCCGTTCGGTCGGCGTGTACCTGGGAAACCCCAACGCGCACACCGTCGCCGGGGCGCTCTACGCGCCCATGGTGATCAAGGCGCTGGGGACCCGCAGCGTGTTCAGCGCCAGCACACTCGACCAGATGCCCAAGCAGGTGGCGCTGGGATACCTGTTCGGCAACCAGTTCGCGTTCACGGTGCCCGACCTGGACCGCACCGAGCACCTGGTGATCATCGGCGCCAACCCGATGGTGTCCAACGGCAGCGTCGCGACCGCCGCCGACTTCCCCGGAAAGCTGCGGGCACTGCGCAACCGCGGCGGCCGGCTGACGGTCATCGACCCGGCCCGCACCCGGACCGCCGCCCTGGCCGACCGGCATCTGGCGCCGCGGCCGGCCACCGACGCGGCCCTGCTGTTCGCGGTCGTGCACGTGCTGTTCGACGAGAACCTCCTCGCCGAGGACCTGGGCGGGATCGCCGAACACGTGACCGGGCTGCACACCGTGGAGTCGCTGGCGGCCGACTTCCCGCCGGAGCTGGTCGCCGGGCACTGCGGGCTGGCCGCCGAGGAGATCCGGCAACTGGCCCGCGAGATCGCCGCCCCCGGCACCGCGGTCTACGGCCGGATCGGCACGTCCACGGTCGGATTCGGCACGCTGGGCAGCTGGCTGGTCGACGTCGTCAACATCCTCACCGGCAACCTGGACCGCCCCGGCGGGGTGATGTTCCCGCTCGGCCCCACCGCCGCGGCCCCGCGCCCGGCGCGCCTGGGCCGCGGCTTCACTACCGGGCGCTGGCACAGCCGGGTCTCGGGCTATCCCGAGGCCGCCGGGGAACTGCCCGCGGTGGCGATGGCCGAGGAGATCGAGACGCCCGGCGAGGGCCAGATCAGGGCCGTGGTCACCATCGCCGGGAACCCGGTGCTGTCCGCACCGGACGGTCACCGCCTCGCGCGTGCGCTCGACGGGGTGGGCTTCATGGTCAGTGTCGACCCCTACCTCAACGAGACCACCCGCCACGCCGACGTCATCCTGCCGCCGCCGCCGTCGTCGCAGAGCCCGCATTTCGACTTCGTGTTGAACAATCTGGCGGTCCGCAACAACGCGCGGTACTCGCCGCCGGTGTTCCCCCTGCCGCAGGGGCGTCCCGACGAGGCCGAGATCCTCTCGCGCCTGGTGCTTCTGGCGTTCGGTGCGGGAATCGACGCCGATCCGATGCTCGTCGACCAGCAGGTGATCGCGGCCACGCTGGCCAAGGAGACCGCCGATCCGGACTCCCCGGTGGCCGGGCGCACCGTCGACGAACTGACCGCGATGCTGACCGGTGAGCGTGGCTACGAACGCCGGCTCGACATGATGCTGCGGCTGGGGCCCTACGGCGACGCGTTCGGTACCGCGCCCGACGGGTTGACGCTGGAGCGGCTCAGGGCCGCCCCGCACGGTGTCGACCTGGGGCCGTTGCAGCCCCGGCTGCCCGGGGCGCTGCGCACCGCGTCGGGCAAGGTCGAACTGGCCGCCGCGCCGCTGGTCGCCGAGACCGCCCGGCTGCGATCGGCGCTGGACGCGCCCGCCGACGGGTCGGGGCGGGACATGGTGCTCATCGGCCGGCGCCACCTGCGCTCCAACAACAGCTGGATGCACAACCTGCCGGCGTTGTCGGGGGGCTCCAACCGCTGCACGCTGTTCATGCACCCCGACGACGCGGAGCGGCTGGGGATCAGCGACAAGGCGATCATCCGGGGAGCCGGCGGCGAACTGACCGTGCCCGTCGAGCTGTCCCCCGCGATGCGTCCGGGCGTGGTCTCGCTGCCGCACGGCTGGGGACACGGCGAGGCCCGCACCAGGATGGGGGTGGCGGCCGCCGATCCCGGGGTCAACGTCAACGAACTCAACGACGGGCTGTCGCTGGATCCGCTGTCGGGCACCGCCGTGCTCAACGGCCTACCGGTCGAGGTCGCCGCGCTCTGAGTGTTGGTCCAGGCGCGGTGTCAGCCCAGTTGCCACACCACGGTCACCGAGAAGCCCACGGTCTGCTGGCCCGGCGACAGCGGTGCCTCCGTGGCCATGGCGCGCGGCATCGGAACCGGCGACGGCGGCGTGCTGCCGTTGCCGACCTCGGAGATCGAGATGACCTTGTCCAGCCGCAGACCGGAGAGTTGCGCGTACTGCTCGGCGCGTGCTTTGGCGTCGTTGAAGGCGCGGGCGCGGGCGTCCTTGACCAGCTGCGAGTCGTCGGAGATCGAGAACTCCACGGAGTTGATCCGGGTGGCGTCACCGCCGGTGCTGACGATCAGGGCGAGCACCCGCGAGGCCAGGCCGACATCGCGGATGGTCACGTCGATGGTGTTGCTGGCCTGATACCCCACGATGGTGGCGGTGCCGTCGGGGCCGAACTGCGGCTGCAGGCTGACGTTGGTGGTGGCGATGTCCTTGCTGTCGACGCCGGCGTCGACGAGGGCGTCGATGACGGCCTGCTGACGCTCATTCGTCTGGTTCATCGCGCCGGTCACATCCGGCGCGGTGAAACTGATCCCGACATTGGCGTTCAGCGTGTCCGGGGTGCCCTCCACGTGGCCCTCGCCGACCACGGTGACCTCGCGGGGGTTGTTGCCGGCGGGCGGCGGGCTCGAACTGGAGTCGCAGGCGGACACGGTGGTGACGAACAGTCCGGCCAGCAGCACCAGGCACAGACGCAGCAGGATTCGGGGGTTCCCGGCAGTCGGCATGAGAGGCACATTAGTGGCTCGCGCACCGTCCCAGCGAGCGTCCGCGCCGCGGCGGCCGGCCTCGGTGACGCGCGGCCGAACCCCGTTGGTGCCGACCGGTTCGGTGTTCACGGGCCGGTCCGGGGAAGCCGCCACGCGGTGCGCCGAAGCACATGTTTTACGACGTGGGAACCGTCGTTCGTTGGTCTAGCGGTAGCCTGAAGTACTCCCGGCGCATTTGGAAGGACCTGGCCGTACCCGGCCGATGCTGATGAACCGTAAGAACGTGATCCGCACACTGACGGTGGTCGCCGTGGTGTTGCTCCTCGGTTGGTCGTTTTTCTACTTCAGCGACGACACCCGTGGCTACAAGCCGGTCGACACCTCGGTGGCGATGGCGCAGATCAACGCCGACAACGTCAAGAGCGCCCAGATCGACGACCGTGAGCAGCAGCTTCGGTTGGACCTCAAGAGCGGCAACGGCGACACCGAGAACTCCGACAAGATCATCACCAAGTACCCGACCGGGTACGGGGTGACCGTCTTCGAGGCGCTGCAGGGCAAGAACGCGAAGGTCAACACCGTCGTCAACCAGGGCAGCATGCTCGGCACCCTGCTGATCTACATGCTGCCGCTGCTGCTGCTGGTCGGGCTGTTCGTCATGTTCTCCCGGATGCAGACCGGCGGGCGGATGGGCTTCGGGTTCGGCAAGTCGCGGGCCAAACAGCTGTCCAAGGACATGCCCAAGACCACCTTCGTCGACGTCGCCGGCGCCGACGAGGCGGTCGAGGAGCTCTACGAGATCAAGGATTTCCTGCAGAATCCGTCGCGCTACCAGGCACTGGGCGCGAAGATCCCCAAGGGCGTGCTGCTCTACGGCCCGCCGGGCACCGGCAAGACGCTGCTGGCCCGGGCGGTGGCCGGGGAGGCCGGCGTGCCGTTCTTCACCATCTCCGGGTCGGACTTCGTCGAGATGTTCGTCGGTGTGGGCGCCTCCCGCGTGCGTGACCTGTTCGAGCAGGCCAAGCAGAACGCGCCCTGCATCATCTTCGTCGACGAGATCGACGCCGTCGGACGCCAGCGCGGCGCGGGCCTCGGCGGCGGGCACGACGAGCGGGAACAGACGCTCAACCAGCTTCTGGTCGAGATGGACGGGTTCGGTGACCGGCAGGGCGTCATCCTGATCGCGGCCACCAACCGGCCCGACATCCTGGACCCGGCGCTGCTGCGGCCCGGCCGGTTCGACCGCCAGATCCCGGTGTCCAACCCCGACCTGGCCGGGCGGCGGGCGGTGCTGCGGGTGCATTCGCAGGGCAAGCCCATCGCCGACGACGCCGACCTGGACGGGCTGGCCAAGCGCACGGTGGGCATGTCCGGCGCCGACCTGGCCAACGTGATCAACGAGGCCGCCCTGCTCACCGCCCGCGAGAACGGCACGATCATCACCGGGGCGGCGCTGGAGGAGGCCGTCGACCGGGTGATCGGCGGGCCGCGGCGCAAGAGTCGCATCATCAGCGAGGAAGAGAAGAAGATCACCGCCTACCACGAGGGTGGTCACACGCTGGCGGCCTGGGCGATGCCCGACATCGAACCGATCTACAAGGTCACCATCCTGGCCCGCGGCCGCACCGGTGGGCACGCGGTGGCCGTCCCCGAGGACGACAAGGGGCTGATGACCCGCTCGGAGATGGTCTCGCGCCTGGTGTTCGCCATGGGCGGCCGCGCGGCCGAGGAACTGGTGTTCCGGGAGCCGACCACCGGTGCCTCCTCGGACATCGAGCAGGCCACCAAGATCGCGCGCGCAATGGTCACCGAGTACGGCATGAGCGCCAAGCTCGGGGCGGTCAAGTACGGCACCGAGCACGGCGACCCCTTCCTGGGGCGCTCCATGGGCACCCAGGCCGACTACAGCCACGAGGTCGCCCGGGAGATCGACGAGGAGGTCCGCAAGCTCATCGAGGCGGCGCACACCGAGGCCTGGGAGATCCTGACCGAGAACCGCGACGTTCTCGACGTGCTGGCCGGGGACCTGCTGGAGAAGGAGACGCTGCACCGCACCGAGCTCGAGGTCATCCTCGGCGAGGTCCGCAAACGTCCCCGGATCACCGCGTTCGACGACTTCGGCGGTCGGGTGCCGTCCGACAAGCCGCCGATCAAGACCCCGGGGGAGCTGGCGATCGAGCGGGGCGAGGAGTGGCCGAAACCGGTTCCCGAACCGGCGTTCAAGACCGCCATCGCCGCTGCCGAGGCCGCGCGGAGGTCCGAGAGCGGCGCCGCGTCCAACGGTCCCGCCAACGGCGCTCCGGCGAGCGGCCCCAACGGGACCAATGGCGCCAATGGCGCGAACGGGGCCAACGCGGTCTCTTAAACACATCTGACGCCGCCGACGCTACTCCCTGTGTCGATCACGGCGGACGCCTTCGTATCGATGCAGACGATACCCCTCCATCTCA
>NZ_NVQF01000096.1:0-13598 GCF_002592005.1 Mycolicibacterium palauense
GCGGAGGATGGGTATAAGAGACAGGGGCCGCCCCACCCCATGTGGCCGCCGGGAAATCCGCCGGGGCCCATATGCGCGTTGGAGTAGCCGTGACGCCAACCGGGACAGCCGTCAGCGGCTCTGCCCGCGAAGAAGCCCGAGAAGAAGATCAGCGCGACGATGAACAACGTTCCCGCGACGATGCCGACCCAGGCCAAAGCCTGAAACACCCGACTGGAGCGGTGATCGGAGCGCTCATACCGGGGCGGAGAAACCACCGTGGACGTTGATTCCGTTTCAGTGCTAGGCGTTTCGTCCATCCTCGCTGCCTCCTCCATCTCGGGACCGGTGAGCCCGGCCCCGTCACGGGCGGTCATGGCTTCTGCCACACGCCACCATACCCCTACCCCCTAGGGCATTACCGCGGGCAAACGTCGAGCAGCGGCCTGGCACGCTGCCCACCAGGCGTCCTTGGTCGCACATTCACGTTCGAAGGGAATGCGGTTGGCGGTCGTACCCAGCCATCCATGCGGTGCTCGCTTCTAGCTGCCCCCGTAGCCGGGCCCCATCATCCCCGGACCCCAGTACCCGTGCTCCCCATAGCCGGGCCCCATCATCCCCGGACCCCACTGCGGTTCGGCACCGCATTCGGGGTTCCATCCGTTGGGCCCCCAGCAATTGCCATCGCCCGGGCCGTGGGCAGGGAGAGCCGGCCCCTGTGCCGTTGCCACGGCGGTGCGTGACTGGACAGGCGTAGCACCGTCGCCGCCGATTCCGGCCAGGCCGGCGCCGACGGCGACCGAGCCCGCCAGCGCGACGATCGCCAGGGCGGTGGTCGTTGTGCGTGTGGTGAACATGACACTTCACTCCTTGGTTGTTCGTGTTGGCCGTTCGTGTCCCGACGGCGTTGAGCCGGGAGTCCATGACCGCTTCGCAGGTCCCGGCGAGGTTGGCTATTCATCTGCGGATGCCCGTTGACCAGCGAGCCACGACCGGTGGACGATCTGACCGTCAGTGGTGTTCCCGCAGGACCGCCATTCGTCGGCGGAATTCCTCGTCATCGATCTCTCCGCGCGCCAGGCGTTCCGCCAGGATCGCCTCCGCGGCGTGAACGTGGCTCTGATTGGTGGTTCCGGGCTGCGGCTGTCCCCCGCTGAGGTAGCGCACGGCCACCACGATTGCGGTGATGATCAGCGCAATGACCGCGATCGTCACCACGGCCGTCAGGATCCAACCGCCCCATCCCATGCCGTAGCCGTCATATCCCATCCAACCGCCATGGTGCATCCAGTTGTCGCCGTCCCATCCATACATCGACGGTGTTCCTTTCCGATAGGCGTCTCCAAGTGGCGTTTCGCCCCGGCCCTGCTACTCAGCGTGCCCGCCGCTACCAGCCATCCCCAGAGACAAAAGTCCTCGGCAACCCCGGCGAAGTGTCTTTCTTGGTGCACGAGCATGCCCATGTCGGCCGGCAGTCGTGCTTGTGAAGGCATGCTGAAACCCGGGAGGCCTCCCACCAAGGACGGGACCACCCCTCGCCCATTGTGAACATCAGTCGGAGACCGTCGCGAATACCGCTGGGGTCGAGGAATTCGCTTGCCAGAGCGGGCCTTACTCCGCTGGCCGGACCGCCGGTTCTACGGAGCCATCTGGCAGAACCGGATGGTGTTGGAGAAGGGGTCGATCACGTCCATCGTGGGCCCGCCCGGCGAGTCGGCGTCGATACCGGGATTCATCCGCGGGTAGCCGGTGGCACGCAGTTCTTCTTGTAGCGCGGCGACATCGCCCACCGGTACCCACACGGTCGAACCCGGAGTTCCGTCGCCGTGGTGTTCGGACAGGTCGAGAACAAACCGGTCGCGGCGCAGACGCAGATACAGGGGTGCCGCACGGTCGAACCGGTGTTCCCATTCGATGCTGAAGTGCAGGTAGTCGACGTAGAACTCGCGCGCACGGGTCTCGTCGAGGCTACGGAACACCGGCACCGGTGCGCTGATATCCCGGCCGGCCGGCAGCCCGGCGGAGGCGGTGTTCCAGTCACGAAAGCCCAACTGCAGGGCGACGATCTCCAGGGCCAGGGAGTGCGTGAGATCGGCCGCGGGCAGTTGGTCACGGAGTACGCGGGCGGCCCGTTTGGCGTCGTCACGGGTCAGGTCCATCACTTCACCTACGTTTCCGGTGCCGGTGTGCAATTCGGTACGGAATTTTGCCAGATGGCGAGAAGCGCCATGGGACCCTAGAACACGGCGTCAACAACGAACTAGCGAACGCAGTCGCCGACCGAGGTCGGCTGCGCAGAACGGTGAGTGGCAACTGCAATTGCGGCGGCCGGTCGATACCTCCTGCGATCCATCAGACGAGCTATCAAACTCCGAGGCCTGGCGTAACACGGTGCGGTGTCGCTGGAGAATTTGGACAGCACGGGCGTTGATGGCGTCTTTGAACGCGACAAAGCCGCTGTCGTTGCGGGCAACTCGAGGGCGGGGTCGTCGTTGGTCATCAATGAACCGTGGGAGGGCAGCGCGGGTGACTACGTATACGAACAGCCGGGCCCCACCCGCCGAGATCGCCGCTCTGCCTCAGAGCGGTTCTCCGATGTCGGGAAGCAGCGCAATGTCTTCGGGCTGACCGTTGTGGAACATCGCAGCCAACTCTCGCACTCGGCGCTTGGCCCAGTCGGGATGAAAGCGACTGAGAACCTCGTACTCGAAATGGAACCGCTGCGCACGGTCGCCTACATACTTCCTTGCCTGGCTGGAGACCTCACCCTGGCAGTACCGGTACAGCACGTCGTCCAAGCTACCTACGCGTTCAAATCCGACCTTCCCACGTTCATAGAAGGTGAAGTGATATCGGCCATCATCACCGACGAAGATGTTCAGACCGTCATTGGTCAGCAATCCGACGGGTAGGGGGCGCACTCCGAGTTGCGCTGCGATCCGATCGATCTCGGTTTGCAGCTCAGTTGACCTAGCGTCCAAGGGGCGGCCCATATTCATCGAGAATACCTCTGTCGACTAATTCCTCGACGTTGGCCTCAGGAGGACCGACGATCATGTATTGGGGGGCACCAGGTGTCGGTGTCTGTCCGAACCACGGTTGTATCGGTCCTTCGACGATCTGCCACCCATCGGGAAGCGGTTTCCCGGTGATCATGTAGCGATGATATTCCCCACCAGCACTTTCCGGCATAATCGCCCGGTCGCCAAAAGGAGTGCCGTCCGGGGCAAAATAGCGCCCACGTTCTGACCCGATCCTGTCGATGATGTCCCCCGTTTGGAGATGGGCGGGTTGCGGGACATGGCCGGGCGGAAATCCGTCGTTTTCAGGAAACACCCGAGCCCCGGCCCCGCCGAACTGATTGTCAAACTCTATTGGGTGCATGCCCCCCAGAGGATCCCACCCACGCATGACCGACAACGGGATCCCACCTTCGGTAACCAGCTCGGCCGGCAGGCCTGCACGAACCATCGCACCCTCAGCACCGAACGGGGCGGTGGCCGCGACCGACGCGAAATCGAAGGCCTTCTCCCCGGCGTAATAGGCCGCGCTGGGTGAGTCCAACGCATGCTTGACTTCTCCGACGACCGCACCCACCGGATTGGTGGCAGTATCCGAAATCCCCTTGGCCACGTCTTTCCAGGACTCCAGAACACCGGGAGCACCCGGACCACCCTGTCCCAGCAGATTCTTGATGCCCTGCTCGGTGTTTCGCCACGCATCACCCAATCCCTCACCGAACCCCGGTGGAGGCACATGAGCCGACTCAGGGGGCGTGTACGGCGGAAAATCCCACCCCATTGCCTGCGCACGGGCAACCATGCCATCCAACGCCGACTCGATCTGCGCGGCAGGCATGCCCTCGCTTGCCAGGACCTTGCGCGCGGTAGCCTTGAATGCCTCGATCTCCTTGGCAGAGAACACCACTGGCTTGGGCACGTTGACTGGTACCGGAGCACCCGCGATCTGATCCAGCGCCCCGTTCACATCAACAGGCTGTCCAACCCCTCCAGGTCTACCCGCGCCGGCGAGGGCGTCCCGCACACTCCGTCCGACACCAGCCCCGTCGGCTACCCCGCCGGCCGGCAACAGCATGTCCTGCAACGAACGCGGACGAGACGAATCCTCAACACCCGCGCCTGCGTGCCGGCGGGGGTCCGTGGGCGCTGGCTGTACCTCGGGGGTGGCTGCGTGCAACGACGGCGGGATGGGTGTCTTGCCGCTGGCCATGTTGATCGCGTTGGCCAGCGCCATATCGACCAGATTGGCTTCGGCCACAATCGTGTCCAGCCGGGGCTGCAGCTGGGATTGCTTGAGCTCGGCCTCCACCGGATTGCGGACCTTCGGGCCAGGCAGCACGGTGTCCGCCACCGGGTCGATCTCCATTCCCAGCGATTCGGCGTCAGCTTTCAAGCTCGCCAGTTCGGACTTGATGCGCTCGATATTGTCGGCCGCACCGTGCGCCGCATTGGCCACAGCCATTGCCTCATTGCCGTGCGAGTCCAGATCCTTACGCGTCTGACCGATCGCCTCCCGGGCGGCATCGGCCGCCTCACCGCCCCACGTTTGGAACGCCGGCAACGTGGCCAACCCGTCGGCGGCATCGAAGGCCGCCTGCGCACGACTGGTCGCAGCATGGAACACCTCACGCACATCACCGGCATTCCAACGCTCGATATCAAGGACGGTCAACGTCACGGCGGCTCACATGTCGGTCTGGCCAGCGATCGCGTTCGCCGCCCGCGCCGGAGCCTCCAACGCCTGGCTGCTGCGCTGCTCCATCTCCGCGAACCCTTGGGCGCTGGCGTGCAACCCCTGAGCGTGATCACTCAAACGGGTCAACAACGCACTCGTCGTCACCACCCACTGCTCCGACAAAGCACTCATCGCGACCGCGGATGCACCTTGCCAGCCGGTCTGCGACGCATCGATACGGCCAGCCGCGGCCGCATGCTTGACCGCCACATCCTCACCGTGGCCACTCACCGCGACACCCGAGCTGGCCAGATCCTCAACATTGACCCGAAGCGACATCGCATCCGCATCCAGAGCTGCAAAATTATGCATACCAGCAAACAACATGAGCATGCCAGTCACGCACACCGCACCTGCACAACGGTGCCGCTGCCGGGGCGCTCGCACCCAAATCCAGCACCCCGAAAGGCAGTTAGCGTGTCATCCGGCCCGCAACCTCGCCATCGACACACGCTTACCTTTGTGACCAAAGCACGACCCGTGAAACGTGAATCGAAAGGCCGTCGGCAGCAGGCGACGGCCACCACCGCAACAGGCGTGCAACGCACTCTTGGCAACACGGGAGTGCGAGTATGAGTGGGGACTCGAGACAACGCTGTCGCGGCTGCTGGCCGGGCGATGTCTGAACCGCCGCAACACTCACTAAGGCCAGAAAAGCAGCCGTGAACTACACGAATTCTGTGGAGCTAAGGGGAATCGAACCCCTGACCTACTCGATGCGAACGAGTCGCGCTACCAACTGCGCCATAGCCCCTTGGTCGGTAGCACACGCTACCAGCCGCGACGCGCCAGCAGAAACCGGCTCGTCACTGCCCCGCCGCGTGCGGCAGGTCGTAGTGCCGGGCGAACGGCACCTCGTCGAGATGCTCGAACATCGGGTCCTCGTCGTCGATCTCCAGAACCGCGGCCCCGGGCTGTCGCAGCCGGGACGGCACCACGTCGAGGTCACGGTCGTAGGTGTTCTCGACGCCGAGGCGCGACCGGGCCATCCGCTGCATGCGGCGGCGGCGCAGCTGCTCCTCGATGCGGGTCTGCCGGCGCAGGTAGGCCAGGTAGAGCACCGTGACCACCCCGACGGCCCCCGCCAGATACCACGCCGCGGAGGTCAACAGGAACGCCGCGGCGGTGAAGAACACCAGCAGCGAGGCCATCGCCGAGATCATCCGCTTGCGGAAGCGATACTTGCGCGCGCTGACCGCGGCGGCGGTCTTGGTCTCGTAACGTCGGCTGCGCGCCGCACCGCGTGCGCGGGTGGTGGGCGGATCGGCCTCGGCCTCCAGACCGGAGGTGTCCTCGACGTACTCGTATTCGTCGGCCGTGCCGTCCTGGGCCTGTGGTTCCTCGCCGGCCTCGTCCTCGTCGTCCGCAACGTCCTGGGTGCCCTCGGCACCGTCGGTATCCCCGGAGATGCCCGCGCCGCCCTCGGCGTCGGTGGCGGTGGCGTCCGCCGACACGGGCTCGGGTACCGGCTCCGGAGCCGGGGGCTCCTCGTCGAATTCCAGCTTCAGCTCGTCGGTTTCGGGCTCCGAAGCCTCGAAAGCATGCGCGGACACTGGCTCGACCGGCGTCTGCACTACGCGCTCGGCCGGCTCGGCGGGCTCGGCCACCGGGTCCTCGACCACGTCGACGTCGAGGATGTCGGGCTCGTCCTCCTCGGCCAGCGAGGTCACCACGGCCACCGAGCGGACCCGCACCTTGCTGGTCACGACCACCGGGCCGGTCTCGTCCTCGGCGAGCTCGGCGTCGAACTCCTCCTCGGGCCGCCAGTCCGGGTCGCTGCGGTGTCCGGCGGCGGGCCTGACCCTCTTGAGCAGGCGTGCATTGCGCCCGCTGTTGAGGACCCGGGTCGCCAAGGCGACGTCGCTGGTCCTGCGGACGTTGTCGCGCTTGTTGATCAGCATGGGCACCAGCACAAACAGCCAGAGCACCACAAGTGAGATCCAAAGCAACGATTGGGGGATGCTTGGCATGGTGGCCTGCTCCTTTCCCCTCCAGGCTAGGTCCGGTGACCAGCGCAATCACGACGACGCGCCGAGCTCAATTACACACCTGTAATTCACAGCAGACAAGCACCAACAGCCTCAAATGTCACATTAGTAACAACTGTGTCGTGCTCGGCCGGCGCGCAGAGCGTCGAATTTCCCCCGGAATCCCCGAAACCGAATCGATCGAAGGGCGGTGGGCGGCGCCGCTCAGGCCCACTGCGCCTTACCCGCATGCACCAGTGCGGACGCCACCGACCCGCGCAGCTCCTCCACCGTGATCGCCACCAGCAGGTGGTCGCGCCAGTCGCCGTCGACGTCGAGATAGCGCTTGAGCAGGCCCTCCTCCCGGAAACCCGCCTTGCCCAGCACCCGCCTACTCGCCGCGTTCTCCGGACGCACGGTGGCCTCCACGCGGTGCAGGCGCACCGGCCCGAAGCAGTGATCCAGACCCAGTGCCAGGGCCCCGGTGGCGACACCCTTTCCGGTCAGTTCGCTGTGCACCCAGTAGCCGATCCAGGCCGACCGCAGCGCCCCGTGGGTGACGTTGCCGATGGTCAGTTGTCCACCGAAGCGACCGTCGACCTCGATGACATAGGGCAACATCCGGCCCTTGCGCGCCTCGGCACGCAACCCCGAACACAGCGACGGCCACGACGAGATCGAATGCCGAACGGTCCAGTCCAGTTCCGCGCTGGGCTCCCAGGGTTCCAGCAGCGCGCGATCGGCGTTGCGGATACGGCTCCACTGCGCGGCGTCACGCATCCGCACCGGGCGCAGCGCCACCACACCCGCGGCCACCCGCAACGGCCCGACCGTCATCGGCCAACCGGGATGCACAGCAGTCGAACGCCACACGTGCGGTCAGCCGCGTTGAGCCAGGAAGGCGACGTCGACCGTCTCGCCGGTGCGGACCTGCTCGACCTCGGCCGGGACGATGACCAGGCAGTTCGCCTCGGCGAGGGTGGCCAGCAGATGCGACGACGCACCGGGGGCCCCGCCGAGCGCCTGGACCAGATACTCACCGGTGTCCTGGTCGCGCATCAGCTGGCCACGCAGGTAACCCTTGCGGCCCGCCACCGAGGAGATCGGCGCCAGGGCCCTGGCCTGCACCACGCGCCGCATCGGCTGGCGTTTCCCCAGGGACAGCCGGATCAACGGCCGCACCATGATCTCGAAGACCACCAGGGCGCTGACCGGATTGGCGGGCAACAGAAACACCGGCACGCCCTCGCGCCCGAGCTGGCCGAAACCCTGCACCGAGCCGGGGTGCATCGCGATCCGGGTCACCTCCATCTCCCCGAGTTCGGAGAGCACCGAGCGCACCCGTTCGGCGGCGCCACCGCCGACGGCTCCCGCGATCACCACGATCTCGGCGCGGCTGAGCTGGCCCTCGACCGCCTCGCGCAGTTTGGCGGGGTCGGTGTCGACGATGCCGACCCGGTTGACCTCGGCCCCGGCGTCGCGGGCCGCCGCGGCCAGTGCGTAGGAGTTCACGTCGTAGACCTGCCCGTTGCCCGGGGTGCGGGACACGTCGACCAGCTCGCCACCGACCGACAGCACCGACAGCCGGGGGCGGGGATGCACGAGCACTCGGTCCCGTCCGACGGCGGCCAGCAACCCGACCTGGGCCGCGCCGATGATGGTGCCGGCGCGGACGGCGACATCGCCGGGTTGCACGTCGTCTCCGGCGCGCCGCACGTAGGCGCCGGACCGGACGCCGCGGAGCACGCGCACCCGTGACTGCCCACCGTCGGTCCAGCGCAGCGGCAGCACCGCATCGGCCAGGGTCGGCATCGGGGCGCCGGTCTGGACCCGCGCCGCCTGCTTGGGCTGCAACCGGCTGGGCGTGCGGGCCCCGGCCTCGATCACGCTGACAACCGGCAGGCTGACCTCCCCGGCGTCCTCGCCCGCCTCGTCGGACCCGCCCACGCCGAGGACGTCGACGCTGCGGACCGCGTAGCCGTCGATGGCGGCCTGGTCGAACCCCGGGAGCGGCCGCTCGGTGACGACCTCCTCGGCGCACATCAGACCCTGCGCTTCGGCGATCGCCACCCGAACCGGTCTGGGGGCCACCGCGGCCGCCTGCACGCGGGCCTGCTGCTCTTCCACCGAACGCACAGTGCGCCTTTCTGCCGTCGGACCCGGTAAGCACCGGGACCGACGCGGCGCTACTGCTCGGTCAATCCCAGTCGGTCGACCAGCCAGCGTCGCAGTTCCGGGCCGTAGTCATCACGTTTCAACGCAAAGTCAACCGCAGCCTTAAGGTAGCCGCCGGGATTTCCCAGGTCGTGTCGAGACCCTCGATGCACCACCACATGCACCGGATGGCCCTCCTCGATCAACAGCGCGATGGCGTCGGTGAGCTGGATCTCGCCGCCCACGCCCTTGCCGACGCGCCGCAAGGCGTCGAAGACGGCCCGGTCCAGGACGTAGCGCCCGGCGGCCGCGTACGGCGATGGAGCATCCTCGGCCTTGGGCTTCTCGACCATGCCCAGCACCTTCAGCACATTCGGGTTGACCGCGTCGGGGACCACCTCGACGTCGAACACGCCGTAGGCGCTGATCTCCTCGGGCGGCACCTCGATGGCGCAGAGCACCGTCCCGCCGCGTTTGGCCCGCACCTTCGACATGGTTTCCAGCACGCCGGTCGGCAGAACCAGGTCGTCGGGCAACAGCACCGCCACGGCGTCCTCGTCGGGGGCCAGCGTCGGCTCGACGCAGCTGATGGCGTGGCCGAGCCCCAGCGGCTCGGCCTGAACCACGGATTCGACCTTGATCAGGGCCGGCGCCCGGCGCACCTTCTCCAGCATCACGTGCTTGCCGCGGGCCTCCAGCGTGCCCTCGAGCACGAGGTCCTGCACGAAATGCGCGACGACGCCGTCCTTGCCCTCCGAGGTGACGATGACCAGGCGTTCGCCCCCGGCCTCGGCGGCCTCGGCGGCCACGAGCTCGATGCCGGGGGTGTCGACCACCGGCAGCAGCTCCTTGGGAACCGTCTTGGTCGCCGGCAGGAAGCGCGTACCCAGTCCCGCGGCGGGGACGATCGCGGTGCGCGGGATCGGCACGGCCGGCGCCGCGGCCGCCGGCACGGACACCGAACCGGACACCGAACCGGACACCGCACTGGAGGTCGGACCCGCGGTCGACCCGGAAGAATTCGTCATCATTCCCACCCTAACTTCACTGCGTCAACCGCTCAGTGCGGCGGGCCGGCAGTGACACCTGATGTTCTCCTGGCATCGTGTACCCCATGGTGACCAGCGCAAAAGCGATGTTGCGCACACGGCTGCTGGCCTCTCGCCGGGCGGTCGCCGCGCCGGTGCGGGCGGCCGAGGCGGCCGCGCTGGCCTCGCACCTGGTGCCGCTGGTGCACCGCGGCCTCACCGTGTGCGCCTACGTCCCGGTGGGCTCCGAGCCCGGGTCCCGGACGCTGCTGAACACGCTGGGAGAAACGGGTGCCCGGGTTCTGCTGCCGGTCGCGCTCACCGGCGACGACGGCGAGGCGCAACCGCTGCGCTGGGGTGAGTACCGGAAGGACACGCTGGTGCCGGGCCCGTTCGGGCTGCTGGAGCCGCCGGCTCCGCATCTGGGCCCCGAAGCGCTCGGTGAGGCCGCGCTGGTGCTGGTGCCCGCCCTGGCCGTCGACCGTCGGGGTGTGCGCCTGGGTCGGGGTGCCGGGTTCTACGACCGATCGTTGCCGCTGCGCGACCCGGCGGCACTACTGATCGCGGTGGTCCGCGATGACGAGGTGCTCGACGAGCTGCCCGCCGAGCCGCACGACGTGCGGATGACCCACGCGGTGACGCCGGGGGCGGGGCTGATCGTGTTTTCGGCCTCCGACGGGCGGGAATGACCGACACCACATAGCGGTTCTAGCACTTAGCACGGTAGAGTGCTAACAGGCTCACGTCTTCCCGGAGGTTCCTCGTGCCGACCTATAGCTATGCGTGTACCGAGTGCGGCGACCGCTTCGACGCGGTACAGGCCTTCACCGACGACGCGCTGACCACGTGCACCAAGTGCGACGGCCGGTTGCGCAAGCTGTTCAACTCCGTGGGCGTGGTGTTCAAGGGCAGCGGGTTCTACCGCACCGACAGCCGCGAGGCGTCGAAGAGCTCCTCCTCCTCATCGAAGGGCTCGACCACCTCGGACAGCTCGTCCTCGTCGAGCTCCGGGGACAAGTCCTCCTCGAGTGGGTCCGGCGAGAAATCCGGCGGGTCCTCGGACAAGGCGTCCTCCGGCTCCTCATCCGGCTCCGCCGCCCCGGCGGCCGCGGCATCCAGCTGAGACCTCGCCCGGGCCCGACCGAGCCTCCACCCGAACTCTCCGGCCGGGGCCGGCAACGGTCACTGGCAGGTCACTGGCAGAACTGCGACCAGACGAACAGACAGTCATAGCCGAGGTTGGAGAGGTTGCCCGGCTGCGGCGACTCACCCTTGGTCGTGGGCACGGCCTCGTTCGAACCGCGAACGTCACCCTGGGCCAGGACGACCCCCTTGTCCGCCTCCCGCAAATCTCCCTGCACGGCCTGGGAACGGATGCCCTTCTGGGCGACCGGTCCGGCCGACGGTGTCGCCGGATCGGGTTTGAGGTCGTCGGCGGCCGCGGCTCCCACTCCCGGCCCGATCAACGCCGCTATTGCCATGAGCACGCCAACAGCTACGGCTCCAATGCTTTTCGCAACACCACACTGCGCGCGACTCCCGTCCACGACTCATCCTCTCTCTCGACAGCTCCCCCGGGATCCGATGCGCGCCGGTGCGCTATCGCCGTCGACGCTAGCCGCGGACCCGGCCCCGCCGACAGCCGCGACAGCAAACCCGGGGAGGGTTTCGAGGTTGTTCACAGCTCGGGCCGACGGTGCACACGAGGCGGCGCCGTACGCTTTAGCGTGGGCTCATGGCCCGCGAGCAGCACCATCGCCTGAACCCGACCGCACTGACACGGATACGCCAAGCGCTACAGCCGGATTGGATTCACACCGTGACCGCCCGGCGGGTGGCCGCCGCCGCCCTGGTGACGCTGGCCGCCGCGGCCGCGCTGCGCGCCGACCCGCACGGCCAGCGGCGCCCGGCGCTGGTCGCCACCCACGACCTCGCCCCGGGCACCGCGCTGAGCGCTGACGACGTCGCGACCGAGAGCCGTTTGACGGCAACGCTTCCCGACGGCAGCGCAGAGGACAAGGCGGCGCTGCTCGGATCGACGGTGGCCGGCCCGGTCCGACGCGGCGAGGTGCTCACCGACGTCCGGGTCCTGGGCCCCCGGCTGGCCGAATCCGCGGCCGGCCCGGGAGCGCGCGTCGTCCCGCTGCACCTGAGCGAGAGCGCGGTCCTCGACGTGGTCCGCGCCGGCGACGTCGTCGACGTTCTCGGAGCACCGACATCGGATCCCGGGGCCACCCCCCGACTGCTGGCCACCGACGCGATCGTCGTGCTGGTCTCCGATGCCCCCAAAGGGCTTTCCCCCGCGGCCGACCGGGTGGTACTTCTCGCCCTTCCGGCCGCGACCGCGAACACCGTCGCCGCCGCGTCGCTGGTGCAGGCCGTCACGGTGACCCTGCACTGAGCCGAACTCACCGTGGGTCGGTGCCCCTCCGACCGGCCGGATCTGGGTTCTCAGCCCCCAAATCCGGCTAATGTCGTCATGATTCGTCGAGGCAGCCGGAAGGCAGCACAGTCACTGGGAGGGCACTGGCATGTTGAAGGGCTTCAAAGCGTTCATTTCGCGGGGCAACGTCATCGACCTTGCCACCGCGGTCGTCATCGGCGCCGCATTCACCGGGTTGGTGACCGCGTTCACCGACAGCGTCGTGCAGCCACTGGTGGACCGGATCGGCGCGACACCCGATTCCGAGTACGGATTCCTGAAGATCCCGCTGGGCGGCGATACCTTCATCGACTTCAACGCGGTGTTGGCGGCGACGATCAACTTCCTGATCGTCGCCGCGGTCGTCTACTTCGTCATCGTCGTGCCCTACCGCAAACTGCAGGAGCGGGACAAGAAGGTCGAGGCGGCCGATACCCAGCTGACGCTGCTGACCGAGATCCGCGACCTGCTCGCGTCGCAGTCCGCCGCCGGTTCGGGCAAGCACGCGGGCCCCGACAGCGCAACGCCGCCCGGCCGGTCCGCCGACGACTGATCCGACCGGACAAGACTCCAGCCGCACAAGACGACCCCCCAGCCGAAACCGGGGGGTCGTCTCTACGTGCTGTCTTGAGTTACTGGCAGAACTGCGACCAGACGAAGAGGCAGTCATACCCCAGCTCGGCCAGGTTGCCCGGCTGCGGAGCACCACCCTTGGTGGTGGGCACGCCCACACCCGAATCCCGCACGTCGGCAGGACCGGTAGCGTCGGTGGTCCCCAGCACTTCGCCGATGCTGGCCGCGCGGATGCCGTCCTCGGCAACCGGGTTGGCAACCACCGTGTCACTCGGCGTCAGGTCGTCGGCGCCGGCAACACCACTGCCGAAGCCCAGCAACGCCGCGCTGACGGCGAGGGTACCGAACCCCGCTACGCCCAGCTTTTTGGTCGTGCGAACAAGTACACCGTCGCGATCGGCCACCTGCGCCACCTTCCCGTAATGTGGGATTCCCATCCCAGTCGTCACCACAATTTAGACCTGCATAGAGTACCAGTACCCTCGCGGTCGCGCGCGTCCGAAAGGGTTCCGCACGGTACATCCCATGCGGACCATGACTTATTCCGGACGCCATTTCCGGCGGCACTGCGATCCTCGCCCAATGTGGCTGGATCAGTTCATGTTCCAGGGCTCACCGTAGGTGGTGACGCTGTCACCGGCCGAGGAGATCAGCCGGGCGTAGGGACGCAGCAGCACACCACCGGCAGCACCGGTCACCGTGCCGTGAGCGTTGGACACC
>NZ_NVQF01000096.1:13884-19587 GCF_002592005.1 Mycolicibacterium palauense
CCGCATAGACCGCCTTGCCCGAGTGGAACCACTCGCGGGTCAGCCGGTTGCGGTCCAGCGGATAGACGCCGTTGAGGAAGGTGTCCCACTGCTGAATCGTCAGGGTCCGACCCTGACCGTCGACCAGGCTCAGCTCGTTGTCCAGGCCAGCATGTGAAGTGCCCGTGCCCACGAAGAGCGCCGCGAACGCGGCGACCAACGCGACCAGCACCCGACTGAATACCTTCATGTTCTCCCTAGCTGTGTCGGCGGTGACCCGGGTGGCTCACCGAGGGGGTTCGTGCGTGGTGCAGCTCGCTCACACCACACACTCGCAAGAGTCGAGAGATGAGAACCCTCACATCTGGCTCTTACTTTTCGCTCATCGTTTCTGACACGAGGAACATAACGGCGCGGCATCGGACGGGCAACGCGTAGCGACGCACCGATAACGGAAGTGATGACCGTCAGAAAGTTTGCTGGAGTTTCCCAGCCGACCCACAGTCAACCCGGAGCCGGCGGGATGGAACGACCGGTATCCTGCATTACGCGCGCGACGTGCACGCGGGCCGAATCCCCCGATCAGAGGGCGCTCAACACTGCAATCTGGATCACTCGTGATGCGGGGGACGGTTGTCCCGCAGCCAGTTCTCGCGGCTCTCTTCGTCGGCCGCGGCGTCCGGATCGCGTTCATCCGAGGATGCCTGGGGAATACCTTCGCCGAATACCTTGTTAACTGAACCACGCGTTTTGGGGTCAATAGCCATCACGGACCTCCGGGTTGTGTGACTAAGATCACAAACGGTGCGTCGTTGCAGTTCACGCGGGCGTAACACAAAGGCCGACGGTAGTTTGCGAGATCCTCAGGGTCTCGACATACCTCGGCGCCGACCCGATAGCGGGACGGCGCCGGACGTTCACCCAAAGTGAGGGAAATGTTCAGATTTCCTCAGATTTCCAGACTCGACAACGACGCGATGACCTGGGCAGCCAGCGGATTCAGGGTCGCCATCCCGTCGCGGACCGCGTAGCGCGATCCCGCCAGGTTGACCACCAGGGTGCTGCCGGAGATCCCGGCCAGGCCCCGCGACAGACCGGCGTCGGTGATTCCCGCCGACAGCCCGGACGCGCGCAACGCCTCGGCAATGCCCAACAGTTCGCGGTCCAGAATCTCGACGGTGGCTTCCGGGGTCACGTCACGCGGGGTGACACCGGTCCCGCCGACGGACACCACCAGATCGACTCCCCCGATCACCGCGGTGTTCAGCGCGTTGCGGATCTCCACCTCGTCGGCGGCGACGACGACCACCCCGTCGACCACGAACCCGGCCTCACCGAGCAACTCGGTGACCAACGGACCGCTGTGGTCCTCCTCGCCGTGCGCGGTCCGGTCATCGACGACCACCACCAGTGCCCTACCCACCAGCTCCACAGGCTGCTCCATGGTTGCAACCGTATATGTGGCGACGGACATCGGTGCAGCCGTCCTCATCACTGCTGTGCCTTACCGAGCGTGACCTGCAGGGTCTTGGTCTGACCGGAATCGGTGCGATACGTCAGGGTCACCGTCTCCCCCGGTGCCTTGGACCGGACGGCCGCGACGAGGGCGTCGGCGCTGGGGATCACCCGGTCGTCGACCTTGGTGATCACCACACCGTTGGGCAGGCCCGCACCCGCGGCGGCTCCGCCGGCGGTGACGTCGACGATCTTGGCGCCGTTGACGCTGCTGTCATTGCTGACCTGCACACCCAGGGAGGCATGCGAGGCCGTTCCGGAGCTGATCAGCTCGTCGGCGATCCGCTTGGCCTGATCGACCGGGATCGCGAAGCCCAACCCGATCGAGCCGCTCTGCGCGCCGGCGGAGTCGCCGCCCAGGGTGGCGATCGCCGAGTTGATGCCGACCAGCTCACCGTTCATGTTGACCAGCGCACCGCCGGAGTTGCCCGGGTTGATCGCGGCGTCGGTCTGGATCGCGTCGAGCACGGTGTTCTGGTTGTTGGCGTCGCCGACGGTCGAGACGGGCCGGTTCAGCGCGCTGACGATACCGGTGGTGACGGTGCCCTCCAGGCCCAGCGGCGAGCCGATCGCGACGACGTCCTGGCCCACCCGCAGATTGGCCGAGGAACCCAGCGTGATGGGGGTCAGGCCGGAGACACCCTCGGCGCGCACGACCGCGATGTCGCTGGCGGGGTCGGTCCCGACGACGGTGAACGGGGCGGTGCGCCCGTCGGAGAACGTCACGGTCGTCACGGGTTTGGCCGAGGCGTCACCCGACGTCGACGGCAGTCCGGGCCGGCTCGGGAGCAGCGGCCCGCCGGAGATCTCCGGCGGGGCGCCGTTGACCGCGGACACCACGTGGGCGTTGGTCAGGATCAGGCCGTCGGAGGACAGGACGATCCCGGAGCCCTCCTCGTTGGCGCGACCCAGATCGGTCTCCAGCTTGACGACGCTGGGCACCACCTTGGCGGCGACCTGCTCGACCGAGCCCGCCGGGACGTTGGCCGCGGGCACACTGCTGGGTGCGGGGGCGCCGATGGTCGTCACCGAACTGCCCGTGTCGCGATCGGGGGCCGCCAGCAGTGACACCCCGCCGCCGATACCGGCCGAGACCACCGCGATCGCCAGAACCCCTGCCACGGTGCCCGCGCGGGAACGCCTGCGGGGCGCGCGGCCGGGACCCTGCTGCGGCTGCGGCGGGACTGCGGCACCCGGCGGCCGCGCACCCCGGTACTGGTCATGGGCCACCCGCTGCTGGGCACTGTGCTGAGCTGCGCTGTGCTGGGCTTCGCTGTGCTGGGCTGCGCTGTGCTGAGCCGCGTAACCCTGCTGGGCGGCCTGCTGCTGGGTCGCATAGCGCCAGTCGTACTGCTGCTGAGGCCCGGGACGGTACTGGCCGGGATACCCATAGGCCGCAGACTGATTCGGGTCCTGGGGATGACCGGGCTGCGGTTGCGAATACCTCGGGTGGTTCGTCATGCCTGTCGTCACTGGTCCTTGTCAGTCAGTGCGGACCGGCTGTGACACCGATCCGCAGAGAAGTAGGGAGAACTCGTTGGGACCCACTGTGCACCCGTCGACTGAGAAACCACTGAGATAACACTCGGTGTGGCTGATGACTTTTGCCCGCTCAGGGCACTTTTAATCGTTTTGTGACCTCGTCGGATGTCGCCGACGTACCGGGGCGGCCCGGCAGCAGGACATAGATGGACGTGCCCGGGGGCTGCTCGCCCGGGGCGGTGTCCTCGACGCGGATCGCGCCGCCGTGCTTGAGCACCACCTTCTTGACGATGGCCAGGCCCAGGCCCGAACCCGGCATCGCTCGGGCGGCGGTCGAGCGGTAGAAGCGCTCGAAGACCAGCTGACGCTCGTGCGCGGGAATGCCGGGCCCCCGGTCGGAGACGATCAGTTCGGCGTGCGACGGGCCGACCTGCCGCAGCAGTAGCCCGACCCGCCCGCCCGGGGGACTCCACTTGGCGGCGTTGTCGAGCAGGTTCAGCACCGCCCGCGACAGCCCGGCCGCGTCGCCGTAGACCTGCCAGGGCGTCACCGCGACGTCGAATTCGATGTCGTTGCGGCGCCGCCGGACCCGTTCGAGGCAACGGTCGACCACTTCGCCGATCTCGACGTGCTCGTGGACGACGTCGCCGGCTTCGTCGCGGGTCAGGTCGACCAGGTCGCCCACCAGGGTGGACAGCTCCTCGATCTGGCCGATGACGTCGGCACGCAGATCGGCCATCTCGGCGTCCGGGATCCGGGGGGCGCCGGGCTGCTGTGAGGCGATCAGCAGTTCGACATTGGTGCGCAGGGAGGTCAGCGGCGTCCGCAGTTCGTGTCCGGCGTCTGCGACCAGGCGGGCCTGACGTTCCCGCGATTCGGCCAGGGCGCGCAACATCGTGTTGAAGGCCTCGGTGAGCCGCGCCAGCTCGTCGCTGCCGAACACCGGGATGGGCCGCAGGTCGTCGGTGCGTGCGACCCGCTCGGCGGCCTCGGTGAGCCGTCCCACCGGCCGCAGGCCGGTACGGGTGACCATTCCGCCGGCCACGGCGGCCACCACGACACCCACCCCACCGACGATCAGCAGCACCCAGCGCAGTTTGGTCATCACGGCGTCGGTCGGGGCCAGGCTCTTCGAGATCAGCAGCGTGCTGCCGTTGCGCAGCCGCACCGCCAGCACCCGCTGGTCGTGGGCGGTGCGCCGCGACATGAACAGATCACCGTCGATGACCGCCTTCTCGGGCGCCCCGATGGGCAGCGTCTGGCCCTCCTGGTTGGCGGTGTAGATCGACCGGCCGGGGTTGATCAGCATCGCGTTCACATCGGAGTAGGCGGTGCCCTCGATGGCCTTGCCCGGGTCGGCGGCCAGCGAGCCGCTGGCGATCAGCAGCTGAGCGCGGCTCTGCAGCTGGTTGTCGATGTCGTCGTAGAGCGCCGCCGACACCACGGCATAGACGGCCACCGCCATCAGGACCACGACCATGGCGACCATCGACATCGCCAGCAGCATCACCCGCCACCGCAACGACAGGGAGGTGGTGGCGGGCAGGGGCGCACGTCGGTGGGCGTCGGGCCGGAACAACGACATCAGGGAGGGGTCTCGCGCAGCACGTAACCCACGCCGCGCACGGTGTGGATGAGCCGCGGCTCTCCTTCGGCCTCGGTCTTGCGGCGCAGGTAACCGACATAGACCTCCAACGCATTACCGGAGGTCGGGAAGTCGAAGCCCCAGACCTCTTCGAGAATGCGGCTGCGGGTCAGGACCCTGCGCGGGTTGGCGATCAGCATCTCCAGCAGGGCGAATTCGGTGCGGGTCAGGCTGATGTGCCGTTCCCCTCGGGTCACGTCGCGGGTGACCGGATCAAGAGTGAGGTCGGCGAACGTCATGGTCGCCGTGTCTCCCGCGTCGTCGGGAGAGGTGCGGCGCAGCAGCGCCCGCATCCGTGCGAGCAGTTCCTCCAGCGCGAACGGCTTGGGAAGGTAGTCGTCGGCACCCGCATCGAGCCCCGCGACCCGTTCGGAGACCGAGTCCCGCGCGGTCAGCACCAGAATCGGCAGGTCGTCGCCGGTGCTGCGCAGCTGACGACAGACCTCCAGCCCGTCGAGCCTGGGCATCATCACGTCGAGGACCAACGCGTCCGGACGGTCGTCGGCAATGGCGGTCAGCGCTTCGACACCGTCCTCGGCCAGCGACACGGAGTAGCCGTTGAAGGAGAGGGAGCGCCGCAGGGACTCGCGCACCGCGCGGTCGTCGTCAACGACAAGAATTCGCACGGCCACCAGTCTTAACCCAACGCCTGAGAGTGACCTAAGAAGCGTGCGGCGTTTCGCCCAAGGCCGATCACGTCAGCCGCGAGATGGCCCGACGGAATCAGCGCTTGTCGAGGTCGATCAGGCCGAGACGGGCCGCCTTCTGCAGGCGACGCGGCACCTTGTGCTGGCGCCCCGCGACGGTGACGGTGACCAGACCGGGGGCCTCGGCCTTCCACTGCGCGCGCCGGCTACGGGTGTTCGCGCGCGACATTCTGCGCTTGGGCACAGCCATGACGTGCATCTCCTTGATCAGTGGTTCCCGCCGCGCAGAGAAATCACCATGCCAGCGGCGTCAGTTGCTCCTCAGGATAGCCGGTGACCTGCGGGCTCCCCAAATTGCCGATGTGGGGCACCCGGTCGGCCCGGCATTGCAGGTCGCGTCCCGGCCCTTCCAAGCCCCCCGAAGCCCCCCGAAGC
>NZ_NVQF01000097.1 GCF_002592005.1 Mycolicibacterium palauense
TGCGGCGGAGGGGTGAGAGGTGTATAAGAGGCAGGGGCGGTACGTGGCCTCCGAGGCGGTGCTCGACGAACTCGAGGGGGAGGGGCGGGTGGTCTTCCGCTACGCCGAGAATCCCAACGGGTCAATGCGCGATATCGCCGGAATCGGCTCGGCTAACGGCCGCGTGGTGGGCCTGATGCCGCACCCCGAGCACGCGACCGAGCCGCTGACCGGCCCGTCCGACGACGGCCTGGGCCTGTTCTACTCGGCGCTGGACGCCGTCCTGACCGCCTGACCTCCCGCGACACTGCAGGTTCTGTACGCAACACCCGAGTGGCGGCGTCAGAACCTGCAGTCTGGGCGGCTCAGGGCGCCAGGGCGACCGATGCCTCCGCGGTGTAGCAGAGGAAGGTCAGCGTCTCCTGCAGGTACAGCTGCACGGTGTCGGCATCGTGGGAGGAGTAGCCGATCGACACGTCGGTGCCCAGCTGCAGGTCGAAATCGCCGCCGCGGGTGGACAGGACGAACGCACCGTCGATGGCCGGCGCCCAGATGATCTCGCCCTGGCCGACCAGCCGGCTCAGGTGGTCCCGGATCGGGTAGCCGTGCGCGGTGGTCTCGCTGACCTGGGTGTAGGCGTCGGCCGACAGCAACACCGAATACGGCCCGTCGACACCGGCCAGCCGCAGCTCGGAGATGGCCTGGGCGATCACGTCGGGATACTCGCGCGGGTCCTCCGGCAGTGACAGCGCCGGATTGGAGCTGCACTTGCGGATACCGCCGATCTGCGCGGCCTCGTAGCCCTCGAAGATGGCCCGGTCCTCGGCGAACGCCAGCTTCCTGGCGGCCTCCTTGACCGGATCCCAGTCGGAGTCCTGCGAGCCCCGCTCGACGTCGTCGACGTCGGTCCTGTTGACCGCGAACGGCACCCGCAGCCGCACCAGCGGGCGGCTCTCGCGCAGGTGGGCCACCACACCGTCGCCGGGCGCGGCGACATCGAGCAGATGGCCCGTGCTGATCGCGGCGGTCACCGGGCCGCCCGGTTCGCTGACGTCGACCACGCGGCGGCCGGCGATGTGCCGTTTGAACGTCCTGGACGCCTCCAATTCGATCTCGTCCCAAGCCGATTCGGTGATCGGTGCGAGCTCGCGGTAGAGGTTGTTCATTGCGGTTGTCCTTTCAGACTGCCAATCGCCAGTGAACCGTCGGAAGGTCGTGCAGGGGCGGCCGGTTCGGGTTCGGCCTCCCCGGTGCCGCCGGCCTCGGGCAGCGGCGGGGGATCGTCGAGAAATTCGGCCGTGGGCACGAAGAACATCGAGCCGGTCACGGCGGTGGAGAAGTCCAGGATGCGGTCGGTGTTTCCGGGTGGGTCGCCGAGGAACATGTTGCGCAGCATCCGTTCGGGGACATCCGGGTCGGCCGAGTAGGCGATGTAGTACGTACCCGACTCGGCGTCGGCCAGCGACCCGAACGGCATGTTGGCCCGCACGATCTGCAGCTCGTTGCCGTCGGGGTCGGTCAGCGTGTTCAGCGCGACATGCGAGTTGGCCGGTTTGACGGCGTCGTCGAGTTCGATGTCCTCCAGCTTTGTGCGCCCGATCACCAGCTCCTGCTCGGTCACGCTGAGCGCGTTCCATGCGGCCATGTCGTGGGTGTACTTCTGCACGTGCACATACGACGCCCCGGCGAAGGCGGGGTCCTCGCCGTCGGCGGCGGAGATCTGAGCGGCCTCGACGGCCTCGGGGCCGTCGGGGTTCTCGGTGCCGTCGACGAACCCGAGCAGGTCGCGCTGTTCGAAGAACCGGAACCCGTGGACCTCGTCGACCACGGTCACCGCCGGCGCCATCGCCGCCAGGATGCGTCCGCCGAGCTCGAAGCAGACGTCCATGGACTCGCCCTTGATGTGGAAGAGCAGGTCACCGTCGGTGGCGGGGGCGCGGTGGCGGCCCCCGTCGAGCTCGGGGAACGGGTGCAGCTTGGCCGGCCGCGGCCCGGCGAACAGCCGGTCCCAGGCCTGCGACCCGATGCCGGTGACCAGGGTCAGATGGGAGGTCGGCACCCGGAACCCGACGGCGCGTACCAGCCCGGACAGATCGGCGAGGGCGTCGTGCACGATCTGCTCGCCGCCGTCGTTGATCGTGGCCACCAGGAAGATGGCGGCCGGTGTCAAGGGCGTCAGAATCGGTTGTGGTCGACTCGTGGGCACGGTAGGACCCTATCGTCAAACGCGGCACCCACGGCGAGGAAGATGGTGAAGATGCCTGCCACCCCCCAGGGATTGTGCGAGTTCATCGACGCGTCACCGTCGCCCTACCACGTCTGCGCGACGGCGGCGGCGCGCCTGGTGGCCGCCGGTTACACCGAACTGCGCGAGGCCGACCCGTGGCCGGGACCGGGCCGCTTCTTCGTGCTGCGGGCGGGATCGCTGGTGGCCTGGAACAGCGAGGGCGACCCGGGCCGGGCGTTCCGGATCGTCGGCGGTCACACCGACAGCCCGAATCTGCGCGTCAAACAACATCCGGACCGGGCGGTCGCCGGCTGGCGGGTGGTGGCGCTGCAGCCCTACGGCGGCGCCTGGCTGAACTCCTGGCTGGACCGCGATCTGGGAATCAGCGGACGGTTGTCGCTGCGCGTCGGCGCGGGCATCGAGCACCGCCTGGTCCGCGTCGACCGACCGGTGCTGCGGGTGCCGCAGCTGGCGATCCATCTGTCCGAGGACCGCAAGGGTGTGGCACCCGATCCCCAGCGCCACCTCAACGCCATCTGGGGCCTGGGCGACACGGCCGGCTCGTTCCTCGGGTTCGTCGCCGCGGCGGCCGGCGTGGACGCCGAGGACGTGCTGGCCGCCGACCTGATGACCCACGACCTGACGCCCTCGACGGTGTGGGGCGAGGACGGTGAGTTCGTCAGCGCCGCCCGGCTGGACAACCAGGGCACCTGCTATGCGGGTCTGGAGGCGCTGCTGGACCTCGACGCCGCCCCGCGCTCTCCCGCGTTTGTTCCGGTGCTCGCACTCTTCGACCACGAGGAGGTGGGTTCGACCTCCGACCACGGTGCCCAGTCGGATCTGTTGTTGACGACCCTGGAGCGCATCGTGCTGGCTTCCGGCGGCGGGCGTGAGGACTTCCTGCGGCGCCTGACCGGGTCGATGGTCGCTTCCGGGGACATGGCCCACGCCACCCATCCCAACTACCCCGACCGCCACGAGCCCGGGCACTGGATCGAGGTCAACGCCGGCCCGGTGCTCAAGGTGCAGCCCAACCTGCGCTACGCGACCGACAGCCGCACCGCCGCGGCGTTCGAGCTGGCCTGCCGTCAGGCCGGGGTGCCGCTGCAGCGCTACGAGCACCGCGCCGACCTGCCCTGCGGTTCCACCATCGGGCCCATGACCTCGGCGCGCACCGGGATCCCCACCGTCGACGTCGGGGCCGCCCAGCTGGCGATGCACTCCGCCCGTGAGGTGATGGGCGCCGCCGATGTCGCCGACTATTCGGCGGCTCTTCGCGCCTTCTTGTCACCGGCCTGACCTAGGTTGAGCGGGCGAGACGACCGCGAGACACCCGCAAGACACCCTGGAGGGCTGGCACGCCATGGCACTGACCGCAGAGTTGATCACCGTCGACTGCGCCGACCCGGAGCGACTGGGCGGGTGGTGGGCGCAGGCCGTCGGGGGCGAGGTGATCCCGGTGGCCCCCGGCGAATACGTCCTGGTGCAGCCGGCCGCCGGGCCCCGGCTTGGATTCCAGCGGGTCGAGGACGCCACTCCCGGAAAGAACCGTGTGCACGTCGACTTCGGCGCGCCCGACATGGAGGCCGAGGTCGCAAGGCTGGTATCGCTCGGGGCGACGGAGACCGGCCGGCACGCCTTCGATCAGTACCGGTGGGTAACCCTGTCCGACCCGGACGGCAACGCGTTCTGCGTCACCGGTAACTAGCCGCCCAACCACCGGGCAAACCGGGCGGTGCGCTGGAAGGATCAGCCGCGTGCTGGTGTCGTTGATCGTGGTCGCGGTCGTGCTCGCCGCCTGGTCCCTGGCGGCGCGGCGGCTCGACCAGTGGCGGGTGACCGCGCCGATGATGCTGGTGCTGGCCGGCATGGTCGTCGGGCTGACGATCCCGGCGAACCTCGCGTTCACCCTGAACACCCGGTGGGTCGAGGCCGTCGCCGAGATCATCCTGGCGGTGCTGCTGTTCGTCGACGCCACCGATGTGCGCGGCGGCTTCCTGGGCCGCGACCCCAAGTCGGCGGCCCGCGTGCTGTTCATCGGTCTGCCGGTGAGCCTGGGTCTGGCCATCGTGCTGGGGCTCTGGCTGCTGCCCGGCCTGAGCTGGGCCGCGCTGATCGTGGTGGCCTGTGTGGTGGTGCCCACCGATTTCGCGCCGGCCTCGGGGCTGCTGCGCGACGAACGGGTGCCCGACCGGGTGCGTAACCTGCTCAACGTCGAAGCCGGCTACAACGACGGGATCTGCTCCCCGATCTTCGTTTTCGCGTTGGCGCTGGCCGGCGACCGCAGCAACGCCACCAGTCCGCTCGCCGCGCTGGAGGCGGCCGTGCCGCAGGCGGTCAAGGCCGTGGTGGTCGGACTGCTGGTGGGCATGGTGCTGGCGTGGCTGACCAACCAGGCCGAGCGCCGGGACCTGATGACGCCGCGGTCCTGCCGGGTGATGTTGGTGGTGATCCCGGTGCTGACCTATGCGCTGAGTATCTCGATCTCCGGCAACGGGTTCATCGCCGCGTTCGTCTGCGGGATCACCCTGCACTACATGCGCCGCGAGCCGGCCCTGCGCGCCGAGCTGGAACTGGTCGACGACCTGAGCTTCCTGCTGACCGCGGCGATGTGGTTCGCCCTCGGTGCGGCCACCGTGCTGGCCCTGAGCTTCGGGGTGCCCCTGCCGGTGCTGGTGTTCTGCCTGTTGGCGTTGACCGTGGTGCGGATGCTGCCGGTCGCGCTGGTCCTGATCGGCACGAGGTTCAGCTGGGACGAACGGCTGCTGGTCGGGTGGCTGGGTCCGCGGGGCACCACCTCCATCGTGTTCGGCCTGCTGGCGTTCAACGTCCTGGCCGGCGGCCCCGACGAAGTGGTGCTGATGGTCATGGTGGTGACCGTGGTGGGCAGCGTCGTTTTGCACGGTGTCGGCGGACCCGCCGCGGCGCACGCCTACGCTTCGCGGCGCGCCGGGGTCACCCCAAACTAGACTTGGCCCGTGACATCCGGGCCCACCCATGATCTCGACACCGTCGAGCACGCCGCAGCCACCCCCGATCACCCCCAACCCTTCCGTGAGCTCGGGCTCAAGGACGACGAGTACGCGCGGATCCGCGACATCCTCGGGCGGCGCCCCACCGATGCCGAACTGGCGATGTACTCGGTGATGTGGAGCGAGCACTGCTCCTACAAGTCGTCGAAGGTGCACCTGCGCTACTTCGGTGAAACCACCACCGAGGAGATGCGCGCGGGCATGCTCGCCGGTATCGGGGAGAACGCCGGCGTCGTCGACATCGGCGACGGCTGGGCGGTCACCTTCAAGGTCGAGTCGCACAACCACCCCTCCTACGTGGAGCCCTACCAGGGTGCGGCCACCGGCGTCGGCGGCATCGTGCGCGACATCATGGCGATGGGTGCGCGGCCGGTGGCGGTGATGGATCAGCTGCGCTTCGGGGCGGCCGACGCCCCCGACACCCGCCGGGTGCTCGACGGGGTGGTGCGCGGCGTGGGTGGCTACGGCAACTCGCTGGGCCTGCCCAACATCGGCGGTGAGACCGTCTTCGACCCCTGCTACGGCGGCAACCCGCTGGTCAATGCGCTGTGTGTCGGGGTGCTGCGCAAGGAGGACCTGCAGCTGGCGTTCGCCTCGGGCACCGGCAACAAGATCATCCTGTTCGGCGCCCGCACCGGCCTGGACGGCATCGGCGGGGTGTCGGTGCTGGCCTCGGACACCTTCGCCGGGGACGAGTCCGGGGCGGGCCGCAAGAAACTGCCCTCGGTGCAGGTCGGCGACCCGTTCACCGAGAAGGTGCTCATCGAGTGCTGCCTGGAGCTCTACGCCGCCGATCTGGTGGTCGGTATCCAGGACCTCGGCGGCGCCGGATTATCGTGCGCCACATCGGAACTGGCCTCGGCCGGCGACGGCGGCATGTCCGTCGAGCTGGACAAGGTGCCGCTGCGCGCGGCGAACATGACCCCCGCCGAGGTGCTGTCCAGCGAGTCGCAGGAACGGATGTGCGCGGTCGTCACCCCGGAGAACGTGGAGAAGTTCCTGGCGGTGTGCCGCAAATGGGACGTGCTGGCCACCGTCATCGGCGAGGTCACCGACGGCAACCGGCTGCAGATCACCTGGAACGGCGAGACCGTCGTGGACGTGCCGCCGCGCACGGTGGCCCACGAGGGGCCGGTCTACCAGCGGCCGCTGGCCCGCCCGGACAGCCAGGACGCCCTCGTGGCCGACAGCTCCAAGACATTGCCCCGGCCCAGCACGGGCGAGGAGCTGCGCGCCACGCTGCTCCAACTGCTGGGCAGCCCCCATCTGTGCAGCCGCGCGTTCATCACCGAGCAGTACGACCGCTATGTGCGGGGCAACACCGTGCTCGCCGAGCACGCCGACGGTGGAGTCCTGCGCATCGACGAACGGACCGGCCGCGGCATCGCGGTGTCCACCGACGCCTCCGGCCGCTACACCCGGCTCGACCCCTACACCGGCGCCCAGCTCGCCCTGGCCGAGGCCTACCGCAACGTCGCGGCCACCGGTGCCACGCCGGTGGCCGTCACCAACTGCCTCAACTTCGGCTCCCCGGAGGACCCGGGCGTGATGTGGCAGTTCAGCCAGGCGGTGCACGGCCTGGCCGACGGTTGCGCCGCCCTCGGCATCCCGGTCACCGGGGGCAACGTCAGTTTCTACAACCAGACCGGCACGACGGCGATCCTGCCGACACCGGTGGTCGGCGTGCTCGGCGTGATCGACGACGTCAACCGGCGGCTGCCCACCGCTCTGGGCAGCGAGCCGGGCGAGACGCTGCTGCTGCTCGGCGACACCTACGACGAGTTCGACGGATCGGTGTGGGCCCAGGTCACCGCCGATCACCTCGGCGGTGTTCCACCCCGGGTCGATCTGGCGCGGGAGAAGCTGCTGGCCGAGGTGCTCGCCGCGGCGTCGCGCGACGGCCTGGTCTCGGCCGCGCACGACCTGAGCGAGGGCGGGCTGATCCAGGCCGTCGTCGAGGCCGCGCTGGCGGGTGAAACCGGTTGCCGCATCCTGCTTCCCGCGGGTCCCGACGCACCGGATCCGTTCGTGACGCTGTTCAGCGAGTCCGCCGGCCGGGTGCTGGTCGCGGTGCCCCGCACCGAGGAGAGCCGCTTCCGGTCCATGTGTGAGGCGCGGGGTCTGCCCGTCACCCGCATCGGTGTGGTGGATCAGGGCTCCGATTCGGTGGAGGTCCAGGGCCAGTTCAGCGTGTCGCTGTCCGAGCTGCGCAGCACGTCCGAAGGCGTGCTCCCGGGGATCTTCGGGTGACCCGCGTCCGATGAGCACCGCGGTCGACCCGGCCGACGGCGCCGACATGGCGTCGCCGGCTGGGTCCGACCGCGTTTCGTCCCGGGAGTCCCTGCTGGAGTGGGTCTGGGGACTGGTCCGGCTCGACTTCGTCGGAATCGCGGTGGGCTCGCTGTTCTTCTGCCTGTCGCTGACACCGTCGCTGTTGCCGCGGGACTGGCTGTTCGCCGGGCTGATCGGCGGGATCAACGCGTCCATCGGCTACGGAATCGGAATCCTGATCAAGAAGGTGATCCGCCGGGTCGTGCTGGCGGGCCGGTCCTGGTGGCCGCCTCGGCGGCGGGTGCTGCGCGGTATCAAGGCGCTGACCGTCGGGTCCTCGGCGGCGGTGTGCGTGCTGGTGATCGTGCCCGCGGCGGCCTGGCAGCGTCAGGTCTCGGCGCTGATGGGCATCGAGGGGCCCGGCACGCTCGGCTACTTCCGCACCCTGCTGATCGCCGCCGCCGTCAGCGCGCTGGTGATCGGCGCGGCGCGGATCCTGCGGGACGCGATCCGGTTGCTGGCGCGGGTGCTGATCCGGCGCTGGCGCATCAACGACGAGGTCGCCCTGTTCGTCGGGACCATCATCGTGGTGGTGTTGTTGGTGACGCTGATCAACGGTGTGTTGCCGCGCGGATTCGTCGTCGCCGGCAACCGGATGTTCCAGCCGCAGAACTCGACCACCGCCCCGGGGGCCGAGCAGCCGACCGAGCCCGAAAGGTCCGGCAGCCCAGAGTCTTTCGCTCCCTGGGACACGCTGGGCTACCAGGGTCGCAGTTTCGTGGCCGGCGGCCCGGACGCCGCGCAGCTGGAGCAGATCAACGGTGTGCCGGCCAAGGAGCCGATCCGGGTGTACGCCGGTCTGCAGACCGCCGACACCGAGGCGGGCCGGATGGCCGTCGTGCTCAGCGAACTCCAGCGCACCGGTGCCTTCGACCGCAAGGTGCTGGTGGTCATCCCGACGACGGGTACCGGGTGGGTCACCCCGGAGGCGGCGCGGTCCATCGAGACCATGTACAACGGCGACACCGCACTGGTGGCGGTGCAGTACTCCTATCTGCCCAGCTGGGTCTCGTTCCTGGCGGACCGGCAGAAGTCCATGCGCTCGGGGCGGTTGCTGATCGACACGGTGCACGAGCGGTGGGCCCAGCTGCCACCCGAACACCGGCCCAGGCTGCTGATCTACGGGGAGAGCCTGGGCGCGATGGCCGGCCAGGCCGCGTTCGGATTCCTGCCGGATGTGTCGCGAATGGGGTTCGACGGGGTGCTGTGGGTCGGTCCGCCCAACGCCAGCCCGCTCTGGCGGGCCCTGATCGCCCGGCGCGATCCGGGGAGTACGGAGGTGGATCCCCGCTACGACAACGGGCGCACCGTCCGGTTCTCCCAGGCCATCGAGCCCGCCGATGTCGTGCGCGCGACCGCCGCGCCGTGGGACGGCACCCGGGTGCTGTTTCTGCAGCATCCGTCCGATCCGATCGTCTGGTGGTCGCCGGACCTGTTGTTCGCTCGGCCCGACTGGCTGACCGAACCGCCCGGTGCCGACCGCACGGCGTCGATGCGGTGGTATCCGATCATCACGTTCTGGCAGGTGAGCGCCGATCTGACCAACGCGGTCGGGATGCCGCCGGGCCACGGCCACAACTATGCGAACACCGAACTCGACGGGTGGGTGGCCGTGGCCGCGCCGGAGGGCTGGACCGCCGCGGACACCGAACGGGTCCGGCGCTCGATGGAGAAGTACGGCGCCAACGACGGGCCCCCGGAGTGAGCGCGTCGGGGAGCGCCCGGTGACGCCCCGGCGGCGCGCGGCCGCCATCGGTCTGGCCGCGGGGCTGGTGGGGTGGAGCTTCACCGCGTCGCATCCCATTCCGGGGCGGCGCCACCCGGTGCTGCAGGCCGTGCTGGGCACGGCCCTGGCCGGCCTCGCGGGTGCGCGGCTGGGGCTGCGGGGGCCGGCGGCGGTGTCGGGAATCCGGCTCGGTTCGGCGGCCGCGGCCGTCGTGGCCGCCGGTGTCGCGGCCGGTGCCGCGGTGCCCCCGGTACGCGCCGGGATGGCCGCGCGTCCGCTTCCCGGCTCCACCCGGAAGTGGCTGGCGTGGGAGATTCCGCTGGGCACCGTGTGGGCCGAGGAGACGGCCTACCGCGCGGCCCTGGGCACCGTGTGTGCAGCGGCGTTCGGTGCCTCGCGGGGGCGCGCGCTGCAGGCCGCCGCCTTCGGGCTGTCGCATGTCGTCGACGCCCGCGACACCGGGGAGCCCGTCGCGGCCACGGTGGCGGTGACCGGTGCGGCGGGCTGGGTGCTGGCCGTCCTCGCCGAACGGTCGGGCAGTCTGTGGGCGCCGGCCCTGGTACACCTGGCCATCAACGAATCCGGTGCGCTGGCCGCGGTGTTGGTGCAGCGGCGCGGGATGAGAACCTGAGTCATGCCCGCTCGCCGCACCGCCGATCCGGCGAAGACCCGTTCGGCGGTGCTGGCCGCGGCGCACTGGTTGCGCGACGACACCGCGGCGCCGCCGGAGCGCGCGGTGCTGGCCGAGGCGGTGCGCCTGAGCGCGCGGGCGCTGGCGGCCGCCGCGCCCGGCGCGGCCGTGGAGGTCCGGGTGCCGCCGTTCGTCGCCGTGCAGTGCATCGACGGACCGCGGCACACCCGCGGCACCCCGCCCAACGTCGTCGAGACCGATCCACGGACCTGGCTGCTGCTGGTCACCGGGCTGGTATCGGTGGACGAGGCGAGCGCGCGGGGCGTGCTGCAGCTCTCGGGGGCACGCGCGGCGGAGGTGGGGCGGTGGCTGCCGCTGGTGCCACTGGGGCCCGGTTCCGGGCACCCGCCGGGCCCGGACGGGCCGACCGCGTTGTGAGATTGCCCACCCGCGGCACACACGGCCGGTGAAAACGTGTTGCACGGGGCTGTACTGACGAGTAGGGGAACGTAGACTGAACGCGTCCCCGCCGCCTCATGGGAGCAGCCCCTGTGTCAGCTGAGTCGATAGAGCTCGAGAGTCCCCCCCGGGAAGAATGCGGCGTCTTCGGTGTGTGGGCACCGGGCGAAGAGGTCGCCAAGCTGACCTACTACGGGCTGTACGCGCTGCAGCACCGTGGCCAGGAGGCTGCCGGCATCGCCGTGGCCGACGGCTCGCAGGTTCTGGTGTTCAAGGACCTCGGTCTGGTCAGCCAGGTCTTCGACGAGCAGACCCTGGCGGCCATGCACGGCCACGTCGCCATCGGGCACTGCCGCTACTCCACCACCGGCTCCACCACCTGGGAGAACGCCCAGCCGGTCTTCCGCAACACCGCGGCGGGCACCGGGGTGGCGCTGGGTCACAACGGAAACCTGGTCAACACCACCGAGCTGATGGCGACCGCCCGGGACGCCGGCCTGATGGGCAACGGCGCGCTCGCGTCGGCCACCACCGACTCCGACATCCTGGGCGCGCTGCTGGCGCACGGTGCCGCCGACTCGAGCCTGGAACAGGCGGCGCTGGAACTTCTGCCGACCGTCCGCGGTGCGTTCTGCCTGACGTTCATGGACGAGAACACCCTCTATGCCGCCCGCGATCCCTACGGTGTGCGCCCGCTGTCGCTGGGGCGGCTCGACCGCGGCTGGGTGGTCGCCTCCGAGACCGCGGCACTGGACATCGTCGGCGCCTCGTTCGTCCGCGACATCGAGCCCGGGGAGCTGCTGGCCATCGACGCCGACGGCGTGCGGTCCTCCCGTTTCGCCAACCCGACGCCCAAGGGTTGCGTCTTCGAATACGTCTACCTCGCCCGTCCCGACAGCACCCTGGCGGGACGTTCGGTGCACTCCACCCGGGTCGAGATCGGCCGGCGACTGGCCCGCGAGCGGCCCATCGACGCCGACCTGGTGATCGGGGTGCCCGAGTCCGGGACACCGGCGGCCGTCGGCTACGCCCAGGAATCCGGCATTCCGTTCGGCCAGGGGCTGATGAAGAACGCCTACGTCGGCCGCACGTTCATCCAGCCCTCCCAGACGATCCGGCAGCTGGGTATCCGGCTCAAACTCAATCCGTTGCGGGAGATGATCCGGGGCAAGCGGCTGATCGTCGTCGACGACTCGATCGTCCGTGGCAACACCCAGCGCGCCCTGATCCGGATGCTGCGCGAGGCGGGTGCGGTCGAGGTGCACGTGCGCATCGCCTCACCCCCGGTGAGGTGGCCGTGCTTCTACGGCATCGACTTCGCCTCGCCGGCGGAGCTGATCGCCAACGCCGCCAACGCCGACGGGTCCCAGGGCGAGATGCTGGAGGCGGTGCGTCACGCGATCGGTGCGGACACCCTGGGCTACATCTCGAAGGAGGGCATGATCGCGGCGACCGAACAGCCCGTGTCGCGGTTGTGTTGCGCCTGCTTCGACGGCGAATACCCGATCGAACTGCCCAGCGAGACCGCGTTGGGCAAGAACGTCATCGAACACATGCTGGCCAACGCGGCCCGCACGGGCAACGGACCGGTCGGGGCCGTGCAGAACGACAACGACAACGCCTCGGCGCTGCGCCGTCCCTGAGGCTCAGCGCCCCGGGCCGCGCCGGGTGAGCACCGTCCGCCCCGGGCCGCGCCGGGTGAGCACCGTCCGGCGCGGGCCCGCCCACGGCGGATCCAGCGGTCCCAGCGCGGCCTCCCCGTCCGGCGGCCCGCGCAGCGCGAGTTCGACCGCCCGGCGGTAGCCGGTCAGCCCGCCCGCCGGGGGCGGGACCACCGCGTCGATGTCGTGCTCGTCGGCCACCGCGTCGCAGTGCAGCGACTCCACCAGGGGCCGGGCCAGTCCGGCCGGAATCGGCGTCACCAGGCCCACCCACCAGCTCGCGATCGTGGGAGTCAGCAACGGCAGCACCAGGATTCGCCTCTTGACCAGGCCTGCCACGGAGGCGTAGATCTGCATCATGTCGCCGTACTCGAGGACGTCGGGCCCGCCGATGTCCCAGGCGCGCGAGGTTCCGAACGGCGCGGTGGCCGCCGCGGCGAGGTAGTGCAGCACGTCGGCGATGGCGATCGGCTGAATCGAGTTGTGCACCCAGCGCGGCGTGGTCATCACGGGCAGCCGGTCGGTCAGGTGCCGGATCATCTCGAAGGACGCCGACCCGGAGCCCACCACCACCCCGGCCTGCAACACCACGGTCTCGATCCCGCTGTCCAACAGGATCTCCCCGACCCGGGTGCGCGAGGCCAGGTGCGGTGACAGCGCCGTTCCCGCGGGGTGCAGTCCGCCGAGGTAGACCAGTCTGGACACCCCGGCCGTGCGCGCGGCCGCCACGACGTTGTGCGCCGCCCGGCCTTCGGCGGCCGCGAAATCGTCGGCGGTGCCCATCGAATGAACGAGGTAGTAGACGACGTCCACGTCGGCGAACGCCGCGCGCAGCGAATCCGTGTCGTCCAGGTCGCCCAGATCCCCCCGCGCAACCTCGATCCGGTCCCGCCAGGGCGCCGCCCGCAGCTTGTCGGGGGTGCGGGCCAGGGCCCGCACCTCGTGGCCGCCGGCCAGCAGCCGCGGCACCAGCCGGCTACCGATGTAACCCGTCGCGCCGGTCACCAGACAGCGCACCACCGGGGCCTCCCTTCCTGCCGGTACTCACTGACGGTATTCACTGGACGACGTTCACCGGACGGACACTGGGTTGGACGGCTCAGTACCGTGACCGGAGTGCACTCCGGGGTGGACCATGGGATTGCCGGTGGCGGCGCGAACGAAACGCCGCACCGTCCGGACCACCGGGCCGGGTGTGCGGGACCATGTGAACGAGGGTCGCGCACCGGTCCCGCCGGCGGGCCGCATTGAGCGATCCCGGCCGAATCGGGTCCGGACGCGCAGGTCCGGACGCGCAGCGAGGTCCGACAGCGAGGTCCGACAGCGGGGAGGTGAGTGCCGATGGCGGCGACGACGCGGCGCGACGTGGAGTTCGTCGCCGGACCGGCGGATCGGGGCGAGGTCTGCCGGGCCTGGCTGTACCTGCCCGACACCGCCGATCGTCGGCCGGTCGTGGTGATGGCCCACGGTCTGGGTGGCGTCCGGGACATGCGGTTGCCGGCGTTCGCCGAACGTTTCACCGCCGCCGGGTATGCCTGCCTCGTTTTCGACTACCGGCACTTCGGTGCCAGCGACGGCGCGCCCCGGCAGCTGCTCGACATCGGGGGCCAGCTCGACGACTGGTCGGCGGCGGTGGATTTCGCCCGCGGCTGTCCCGAGGTGGACGGTTCGCGAATCGTGTTGTGGGGGACTTCCTTCAGCGGCGGGCACGTCATGGCGGTGGCCGTGCGGGAGCCCCGCCCGGTCGCGGTGATCGCCCAATGTCCGTTCACCGACGGGGTGGCCTCGTTGCGGGCGCTGCAGCCGCGCTCGGCGGTCAAGGTGACCGCGCTGGCGGTGGCGGACCTGGCGGCCGTCGCACGCGGTTCCGCGCCGGTCATGGTCGCACTGGCGGGCCCGCCGGGTTCGGCGGCGCTGATGACGGCACCGGATGCGCTTCCCGGGTATCTGGCCCTGGTTCCCGCGGGCAGCGGCCACGTCAACGAGGTCGCGGCCCGGGTGGGGCTGCGCATCCCGCTCTACCGTCCGGGCCGACATCTCGCGCAGGTGCGGTGCCCGATCCTGGTCTGTGTCTGCGAAAAGGACAGCGTGGCGCCGGCCAAGGCCACCGAGCGGTACGCACGCAACGCCGCCGGCGTCGATGTGCGGGTGTACCCGTACGGACACTTCGACATCTATCTCGGCCCGCCGTTCGAGCGCGTTGTGGCCGATCAGATCGCCTTCCTGCGCCGCCACGTGCCGGTCCCGGGGGATGCCGGCGGCACCGACGGAACCCGCGAATTGTGATACACATCACGCCCGATCCGGTCGGAGCGCGGGCGTGGGGGCCGTGGCCGCGCGTCCGCGGGCGGCATCGATGCCGGTTCGCCGTGCGGCCCGGGTAGATTGATGCGCGATGACGGATCCCGCTGAAGAAGACGCCATCTCCTACGCATCGGCCGGCGTCGACATCGAGGCCGGTGACCGCGCCGTTGAACTGTTCAAGCCGCTGGCGGCCAGGGCCACCCGGCCGGAGGTTCGCGGCGGGTTGGGGGGCTTCGCCGGACTGTTCGCGTTGCGAAGTGGCTACAAGGAGCCGCTGCTGGCGGCCTCGACCGACGGTGTGGGCACCAAGCTCGCCGTCGCCCAGGCGATGGACAAGCACGACACCGTGGGCCTGGACCTGGTCGCCATGGTCGTCGACGACCTGGTGGTCTGCGGGGCCGAGCCGGTCTTCCTGCAGGACTACATCGCCGTCGGCCGGCTCGTACCCCAACGGGTCCAGGCCATCGTCGCCGGTATCGCCGAGGGATGTGTGCAGGCCGGCTGCGCGCTGCTGGGCGGCGAGACCGCCGAACATCCCGGGCTGATGGAACCCGACCACTACGACCTGTCCGCCACCGGCGTGGGCATCGTCGAGGCCGACGAGGTGCTGGGCCCCGATCGGGTCAAACCCGGCGACGTCGTGATCGCCATGGGCTCCTCGGGCCTGCACTCCAACGGGTACTCCCTGGCGCGCCGCGTGCTGCTGGACATCGACCGGATGAACCTCGAGGGTCATGTCGAGGAGTTCGGACGCACCCTGGGCGAGGAGCTGCTGGAGCCCACCCGCATCTACACCAAGGACTGCCTGGCATTGGCCGCCGAGACCCAGGTGCGCACGTTCTGCCACGTCACCGGCGGCGGGCTGGCGGGAAACCTGGAGCGGGTGATCCCGCAGGGGCTGACGGCCGAACTCGACCGTGGCACCTGGACGCCGGCGCCGGTGTTCGGACTGATCGCTCAGCGCGGCCGGATCGACCCCGCCGAGATGGAGAAGACGTTCAACATGGGCGTCGGGATGGTCGCCGTGGTCGACCCCGCCGACACCGATCGGGCGCTGGCCATCCTGACCGCCCGGCACATCGACTGCTGGGTGCTGGGCGCGGTCAACAAGAGCGGTAAGGACGGACCGAGGGCCACGCTGGTGGGGCGTCATCCGCGGTTCTGACGAGCACCCCGAAGCGGCGCGGGCACCCGAGGACTCGGGCCCGGCGGCGGTTCAGCGGGTGATCAGAGGGGCGCAGGGCGGCGCGTACGCAACGGGCGCTCAGCGGCGCCAGTCGTCGTCCGCCCAGTCATCGCTGACGAGGTCGTCGTCGGTCTCGTCGTGTTCGCTTGCTGCCGACCCCGACAGCTCGCGCTGAAGCCGCTCAAAGTCGGTTTGCGGAGAGCTGTACTTCAGCTCTCGAGCAACCTTGGTCTGCTTTGCCTTTGCCCGGCCGCGGCCCATGGGGGAACCCCCTCGCGCAATAACGGAGCGGCCCGATATCAGGCGGCTCCGATCTGTTTGTGTGTGTATTGTCCTGCCACCACTTTACCGTGCCCCGACGCCGTGCGCTGGCAGGCCCGGCGGCGGTGACGGTCACACCTCACGGTGTGCGGCCGCGCAACCGTTCCACGGCCAGCCGTCCGGCGCCCACGGCGTCCTGAGCGGGCACCGAGTCGGCGTCGACGACCGCGGCCACCTGGTTCTGCCCGCCGGTGGTCAGCGCGGTGTCGGCCGGCAGCCCCCGTTTGACCAGCGCCAACGCGATGGGGCCGAGATCCACATGGTCCACGACGGTGCCGAGCCGGCCGACGGAGCGTCCGCCGGCGAGCAGCGGGTCGGCGGTGGCGGGGCGATCCTCGGATCCGTCCAGATGCAGCAGCACCAGCATCCGCGGCGGTTTCCCCAGGTTGTGGACGCGCGCGACGGTCTCCTGGCCGCGATAGCAGCCCTTGTCCAAGTGCACCGCGCCCAGGCCGGGATCCCCGATCCAGCCCACCTCGTGGGGGATGGTCCGTTCGTCGGTGTCGACGCCCAGGCGCGGCCGCAGGGCCGCCACCCGGTGCGCTTCGTAGGCCCATACGCCGGCCCGCTGCACCCCGGCGGCGCCCAACCGGTCCAGCCAGGAAGCGGCGTCGGCGCGGGGAACCAGCAGGTCGAACTCGTTTTGGCCGGAGAGTGTCGGCACGCGGCGCAGGAATCCACCGCCGTCGAGCGCCACCGCGGTCTGCTCCGGCGCGGCGTCCACGCCCAGGCTGTCGAGGACCGTCTGCTCCTCGAGGCGGGGGCCCAGCAGCGACAACACCGCCAGGTCGCCCGCGTCGACGGTGACCTGCGACCAGAACACCATCTTGCGCAGGAACTCCAGCAGCGGATCGCCGCGCCAGGGTTCGGTGTCCAGATACGTGACGCCGCCCAGTTCGGTCTGAAGCCAGTGATCTTCGACACGACCCTGCAGGTCCAGGCTCAGATTCTCGGTGGTGGAGCCCTCCGGCTGGGCCGACACGTGCTGGGTGCTGATGGTGTGCAACCAGGTCAGGCGCTCGGGCCCGGTCAGGGTCAGCGTGGCGCGGTGCGACCGGTCCACCACAACGGCGTCGGTCGCCGCGGCACGCTGCTCACCGAGCGGGTCGCCGTAGTGCCACACGGCGCCGGCGTCGGGTCCTGTCTGCGGGGCGGGGACTGCTGCCACATCTCAACTCTACGAGTAGCGGCGCCGGGCTATTCCCGGCACGTGTCGGTGTGGGCTGTCGGTGCAGGCCGGCGGTCTAGGCTTGGTGACCATGGCTGTGGTGGTCACGCTGGACGGGCAGGTGCACGACCCCGATGTGCCGTTGCTGCATGCCGACGATCTGGCCGCGGTCCGCGGCGACGGGGTTTTCGAGACGCTGCTGGTGCGCGACGGCCGGGCCTGCCTGACGGAGTCGCACCTGCGGCGGTTGGCGCATTCGGCGAAGCTGACCGATCTGCCCGAACCGGACCTGCCCGCCTGGCGCGCCGCGATCGCCACGGCCAGCCGGGAGTGGGCCGCGGCCACCGCCGAGGAGGGGGCCCTGCGGCTGGTGTACAGCCGGGGCCGCGAAAGCGGCCCGCAGCCGGGTGCCGCCACCGCCTATGTGACTGTGGCCGGACTGGCGCCGCGGGTCGCCACCGCCCGTGCCGACGGGGTGAGCGCGCTGACGCTGGAGCGGGGGATGCCCGCGGCGGGGGTCGACGCGATGCCGTGGTTGTTGGCCGGCGCCAAGACCCTCTCGTACGCGGTGAACATGGCGGCGCTGCGGCACGCGGGCCGGAACGGGGCCGACGATGTCGTGTTCGTCAGCTCCGACGGTTTCATCCTGGAGGGGCCCCGTTCGACGGTGGTGATCGCGACCGGCTCAGAGGGCGCAGGGGGCGCGGGGGGCGGGCGTCCGTGCCTGCTCACCCCGCCGCCGTGGTACCCGATCCTGCGGGGCACCACCCAGCAGGCACTGTTCGAGGTCGCCCGGTCCAAGGGCTACGACTGCGACTACCGCGCGCTGCGCCCGGCGGATCTGGCTGCCGCCCAAGGCGTGTGGCTGATCTCGGCGATCACGCTGGCGGCGCGGGTGCACACCCTCGACGGCCGGCCCCTGCGCCCGTCGCCGATGGCGGCCGAGTTCGCCGCCCTGGTCGACGCCGCAGTGGTCAGTGATCGCTGAGAGGAAAAGTCTGTTGTCGCGCGCTGTTCGCGCGAGTACGGTCGGCCGTACACAGGGAAGGAGGTGGTCCGACAAATTGAGTGACATACGGACATGTGAGGTGGCTGCCCGCTAGCAGCACCAGGCTGCGCCTGTGTCGGGACGCCCCGCGAGGGGAGGCCCGGCATTGGGATTCACCTGCGAGCGCTGGCGAATTCCAGGTAGCCACCCGGCCCCCGAGCCCCCGGTCTGTCCAACCAGGATCCACGGCTCGGGGGCCGCTCCGTGTTCGGGGCCGGATGCCACCGGGTACCGGCGCGCGCCCGCCCGCACCACCATGGGCGTCGGCCCTGCACGCACGGCTGTGGGCGTGGGCCCTGCACGCAGGGCTGTGGGCGTGGGCCCTGCACGCACGGCTGTGGGCGTGGGCCCTGCACGCAGGGCTGTGGGCGTCAGCCCTGCCCGCCGGCCCACGCGGCGGCCGAGTCGACCTGATCCACCGGGAACACCCGGCAGTGGCCCGGGGTGATCGGCCCGAAGATCGCCATCGCGTGTTTGAGCCAGTCGTGGTTGGTGACCATGGCGATGCGTCCCCACTGGCGGGGGTCGCGGAGCCCGAACTTCGCGTCCTCCCACATTGCGCCCAGGCTGTAGCGGTCGAAGTCGTCGCCGACGACGTACACCATGTTGATCTTGTCCTGCTCGGCGAGCAGACGGTCGACCGCGGGGTCCATGATCTCGGTGTAGTCCTCGGGCTCGATTCTGCCGACCGCGCGCAGCCCGATCACCCCGGCGGGCATGTCCGGAAGGGTTTCGATCATGGAACGAACTTTAGGGACTGCGGCGGCCCGTCACCGGGGATTCGGCGGTGCCGGAGCCAGCGAGGCGCATGCCGACATCGCGTCGTCCCAGGTGCCCTGATCCACCCCCGGGGGCGGCGGGGGACTCTGCCCCTGTCCCTTATTCGCATCTGACTCTGCCTACGGAACTCTCTGTCTATGTCTCTCTGTCACAGTTATCCGTGCAACAAAAAACGATATGATCTTAT
>NZ_NVQF01000098.1 GCF_002592005.1 Mycolicibacterium palauense
CGTTCAACCCGCCGCCCCCGGACGCACCACCACCCCCGGACGCACCACCGCCGCCGCCGGTGGGAGCGGCCCGGCCGGCGGCGGCGGTGGTGCGTCCGGGGGTGGTGGTGCGTCCGGGGGCGGCGGGTTGAACGTGTTGCCCGAGGGGGGTGGCGGCTCGGTCTGCGTGTCCGGTGCCGGCTGCTGCGGCAGGTGTTGCTGACTCGAGGAGCCACCCGAGGAACCAGACGAGGAGCCCGACGAGGAGCCAGACGAAGAGCCAGACGAAGAGCCACCGTAGGAGGAGTCCGAGCCCGACGAGCCCGACGACGAGGCGCCCCCCGAGTCCGGCAACGGGATCGGCGGCAGGTTCAGTCGCTCCGGCGGGATGTCGGGCGGCGGGACGGGCGGCTGACCGTTGATCAGCAGCGGACCCTTGGCGCTGTTGAGCAGGGTGGCCCAGCCGCCGTTGCCCAGCGTCATGCCGATGTTGCAGGACACCTGATGGCTGCCCGCCGACCAGCTCGGCAGGGACACCGTGGTGTAGGTCAGCGTCAGGGTGGTGTCGCGCAACTGCACCGGGGCCAGATAGGCGTCGGTCAACCGGGTGCAGGTGTCCTTGATGAACTCGTCCTGGACCTCGCTGGGCGGGACCGGCTGATCGGCCGGGAACTTCTCGGCGAGGTTGACCGAACCGGTGACCTCCATGGCGTGCGGCGTCGCGCAGTCCACGGGAATGTCGGTGGGCTGGTTGGTGGTGGCGTCGATCCCCACACAGGTTCCGGCCGGCCAGATCTTGGACTGGTCGATGTCGGCGACCTTGCCCTTGAACGTCTGCTGATTGCCGCTCGGTCCCGGCAGCTGCAGGCCGCACAGCATCCGGCGCTCACCGGCCTGGCGCCACGCCTTGTCCCCGGACCAGAGCATGCTGGCCGAGAAACGGCTGTTGGGATCGAACCGGGCACCCAGATAGCGGCGCACCGCCACCTGGCACTGCTCCTGGGTGATCTGCTGGATGCGCGTCGGCGAGGGCGGTGCGGCGTCGGGACCGTACTCCGACCCCGGGAAGGTGCTCATGTCGATCGACTCGGCAACCTCGAACTTGTGGTCCTCCTTGCAGTCGACCACCTCGGCGCCGTCGATGTTCTCCCCCGGCCAGTCCAGGCAGTTGCCGGCCGCGGCGTTGTTGAAGGTGTCGTTGATGCTGCGGCTGGAGGCGTTGAGCCCCTCGGGCTCGAGGTAGCCGGTCAGCGGGTTGGACGTGCCGGTCAACGGCAGCGCGGTCAGCAGCCCGGCGATCAGCAGGCCGCCCAGCGCGGTCAACAGAAGCACCCGGTGCGTCGAGGAGGCGCGCAGCGTCCGCGACCAGGTCGGCCCACGCGTGGGCCGCCGGTCGCCCTGCGCGTCGGCGGTGTCGTCGTTCCGGGGTGCGTCCAACATCGCGTCCATTGTGACAGGCGTGTCGGGTGCTGTGACAAGTGATACAGATGTAAAGTTATGTGGTTGTGCCGCCGCGCCGCCGGCGGTACTCGCGCCGCCGCGCCGACCCCTCGAGCTGTCCGGCCGTTCCGGACGAAAGTAGGGTTACCGGGCGTGATCGACCTGAAGCTGCTCAGGGAAGACCCCGAGACCGTCCGCCGGTCTCAACTCAGCCGCGGGGAGGACCCCGCACTGGTGGATGCGCTGCTGTCCGCCGACGCCTCCCGACGGGCCGCCATCGCCGCCGCCGACACCCGCCGCGCCGAACAGAAGGCGGCCAGCAAGCAGGTCGGCTCCGCGGCCCCCGACGACCGCCCCGCCCTGCTGGCCCGGGCCAAGGATCTCGCCGCGGCGGTCAAGGCGGCCGAGGCCGAGCAGTCCGAGGCCGAGCGGGCCTTCAACGCCGCCTACCTGGCGATCTCGAATGTCGTGATCGACGGGGTGCCCGCCGGCGGCGAGGACGACTACGTCGTGCTGGACACGGTCGGTGAACCGGCGGCCATCGCCGACCCGAAGGACCATCTGGAGCTCGGCGAGTCGCTGGGCCTGATCGACATGGAACGCGGCGCCAAGGTCTCGGGTTCGCGGTTCTACTTCCTCACCGGGCGCGGGGCCCTGCTGCAGCTGGGCCTGCTGCAGCTGGCCGTGCAGGTCGCGGTGCATAACGGCTTCACCCTGATGATTCCGCCGGTGCTGGTGCGTCCGGAGGTGATGGGCGGCACCGGATTCCTCGGCGCGCACGCCGAGGAGATCTACCGCGTCGAGGCCGACGACCTGTACCTGGTCGGTACCTCGGAGGTGCCGTTGGCGGGCTATCACTCCGACGAGATCCTCGACCTGAGCGCCGGACCGAAACGCTACGCCGGCTGGTCGTCGTGCTTCCGGCGTGAGGCCGGCAGCTACGGCAAGGACACCCGCGGAATCATCCGCGTGCACCAGTTCGACAAGGTCGAGGGCTTCATCTACTGCACGCCCGCCGAGGCCGAGGCCGAGCACCAGCGTCTCCTGGGCTGGCAGCGGCAGATGCTCGCGCTCATCGACGTGCCCTACCGGGTGATCGACGTCGCCGCAGGCGATCTGGGCTCCTCGGCGGCGCGCAAATTCGACTGCGAAGCCTGGGTGCCCACCCAGCAGACCTATCGAGAGCTGACCTCGACCTCGAATTGCACGACCTTTCAGGCCCGTCGGTTGTCCACCCGCTACCGCGACGAGAACGGCAAGCCGCAGATCGCCGCCACGCTCAACGGCACGCTGGGTACCACACGCTGGCTGGTGGCGATCCTGGAGAACCACCAGCGGGCCGACGGCAGTGTGCGGGTACCGGATGCCCTGGTGCCCTACGTCGGAACGGAGGTTCTCGAACCATGATGGACATCGACCTGAACGAGCTGCGCAGCTGGTTCGGCTTCGGGGTCGCGGGCAACTTCGCCGGCCACCTCGAACAGGCAGGCGAGGCAGCCGATTTCGTCAACGTCGCCTCCGAGGGGGTCGCGCCCAAGGGCATCTTCCCCTGGTACGCACCGGGAAACGAGACCTTCCTCGGTGAATTCCCGCTGTCCCACGACACCATCGCGTTGCCCGCCGAGGGACCGGAGTTCTCCGGCCCGCTGAATCTGCAGATCGAACCCGAGGTCGGCCTGGCCTGCCGGGTGGTCTGGGCCGGCGACACGGTCGTCACGCTGCAGCCCTTCGGGCTCGGGGCGTTCAACGACTGCTCGATCCGGCGCCCGGGTGCCCCGAAGATCAGCTACAAGAAGAACTGGGGCCCGGCGTCCAAAGGTGTTGCGCCGCAGTTCTTCGAGATCAGCGATCTGACACCGGACGGTCCGACGGCCACGCTGCGGCTGGTGTGCTTCCTCAAGGGCGCCGACGGTGTCGAGCACGCCTACGGGGTGGACAGCCCGCTGTTGGGTTACTCCTACTACGGCGAGGTGCTGCTGGACTGGATCGTGGAGCGGCTGGCCAACCAGAAGGGTTCGCCGGAGACCCCGTTGGAGGATGTGGGCGCGCTGATGGCCGCCTCCGGCCATCCGGAGAACGTCCTGATCGGCATCGGTGCCACCCGCTACACCGAGCTCGGGGAGTCGACCTATCTGCAGGGCGGCGACGAGGCCGTGGTGCGGGTCTACGACACCGCCGGCGACGCGGCATCCGAACTGCGCCAGCGGGTGCGGGCGTCCTAGTTTTGCGGGCCCAGTCTTCTGGGTCTCCCGGTCCCGTCAGCGTGAGGGCACGGACCACAGGGCGCGCAGCCGGGACTGCTGACCGCGGATCATGTTCCGGATCCGTTCGCCTGCGGCGCGCGCGGTTTCCGGTTTCGGCATGGTCCGCACGATGTCGGCCAGCGTGTCGATCGCGACCTCGAGCAGCTCCGAATCGTCGGGCTCGCGCAGCGGTTCGGTCGACCGCAGGCGCGGCTGCAGGTCGCTGAGGTCACCGACCACGTGGTAACCGCGGGACCGGATCTCGGCGATGAACTCCGCGGCGGTGTCGCTGACCCAGTCGAACTCCTGCACCGGCAGCTGCGGGGCGTTCCGCCAGGCCGAGATGATCAGGAGGTTGCCCGCGAGGTACTCCTTGACCACCGATTCGTAGCGCTCCCAGGCGATGTCGTGCACCCGCCCGTTCAGTCTGCGCAGGATCTCCAGCTGCGCGGTGTCCAGCGAGTTGTTGGCGGTGGGCAGATCGCGTGTCAGCGGCGACGGGTCGATGTCGAGGGCGGACAGGAAACGCTGCCAGATCAGCTGCGGTGAATCGACGGGCGAGGGGGTCGTCACGACGTGTACCCGCTCCGGGGGAAGGTCGGCGCCCCAGACGTCGAGGATGCGCGGCAGGTCCTGGTACTCCCAGAAGGGATCCTCGGAGGACTCTCGACGGTCCCGGATCGACTCGATGAACTCGGCGAAGCCGGTGGTCTTCTGGTTCTTGATGTTCTCCTGCCACACCGAGGGGATCTGGCGCGCCAGGTCACGTGCGGTGCACACGACGTGGACCTCGGCGAAGCGCAGGGATTTCAGGGCCCGGGCCGCCTGTTCGGGCGTCGCGGTGGCCAGCAGTTCGTGGGAGATCAGTGACGAGCCGGACCAATCGCGGATCTCGGCGACCAACCGGTCCCAGGCGTGGGCGTGCCGCGAATCCAGCCACTGCCGGTAGCGTGTGGGCTGCAGCTGCACGGCGGCGTGGAAGTGTGCCTCGCGGATGTCGCCGGGATAGAGCAGGCCCTGCCGCCGTGCCGCGCTGCGGTTGCGCCACAACCGGTCCTGAAGGTACGTCGTGCCCGTCTTCGGCAGGCCGATGTGCACGAACACCCGCCGGGGGGCCCGTGCAGACGCAGGATTGATGAAGTCGACCAACGTAACCTCGCTAGCGTCCGCGCCAAGTCCACCCGGGGGCGGCAGAAGCCGCCGGCTGGAAGGCGGGGACAGCCGACTCCCAGCTGTTTCCCAGCCCGGGCTAAGAGTACGACGCGCCGAACCCCGGTGACCAGCAGATCCGGAAGTCCCTGCCCGGGGCGCGATGCGGCCCCGACACCGAGCCCGCCGGTGTGGCCGTGTCAGCCGGCCAGCACCTCGTCGAGCTTCTCCAGGAACTCCTTGGGCCGCAGCGGCGTGAACGCGGGTTTGGGCCGGCCGGGCACGTCGAGGGTGACCAGTGTCGACTTGATCGGGCGCCACATGTCCAGCGGCAGCCAGCGGCGCAGATCCGAGCTGCCCCAGATGCGGAAGCGCGCAGCGAACAGGCCCAGCGGCTCGGCGCGGTAGCTGCGGATCGAGCGCACCGGGATAATCTTCGAGGTACCCGACGGGAAGTGGTAGCGCCGCAGCGTGATCGCCTCCCGATCCAGTTGGATCAGGCCGTCGTCGTAGTACTGCCGCGGCGGTGCGCTCACAGCTTCGAACACCGCAGTTCGTGGCCCTTGCTGGTCAGGCACCGGCCCGTTCCCAGGCTCCACTGCCAGCCGTGCAGATTGCAGGTCAACGTGTCGCCCTCGACCACGCCGAACTTGGACAGGTCGGCCTTGAGGTGGGGGCAGCGCCGCTGGATCTCCCAGCCGTCGAGGACGATCGACGACGAGTCGTCGTGCGCCTCGGCGAACCACCCGTCGGCGTAGGCGATCCGCTCGTCGGTGAGGCACTTGAAGAACGTGTACAGGTACTCGTTGTAGCCGCCCACCCGCCAGGCCCGGAACCGGGTGGACAGGAAGATGGTGTTCACCCAGTCGGGTTCGTGGTCGCGCAGCACGGTGCGCACCAGCTCCGGTGCGATCGCGAACCCGTAGCGGAACTTCTCGTCGGCGATCGGTTCGCGCACCGTCCGCTTCGGGAAGTCGAGCACGACGCTCTCGTCGTGGGCGGCGGAGCGCAGCTGCAGCTCCACCGGGTACCCGATCCCGTCGCAGATCTGGTCGCTGGCCAGCATGATCGGCTCGAACAGCCGGCGCAGCGGTTCCAGCAGCGGCTCTCCGGCCGCCGGTGCCCAGCGCGCCTTCTCGGCGGCCAGCACGGGTGCCATGCGCCGGGCGTAATCGGCGATGTAGTCGGCCTTGCCGGTGGTGAAGATGGCCTCCACCTCCGGGGTGGGCAGCGGATGGGTCAGCGAGTTCAGCTCCGGCCCGGCGAACTCGGCGACCGAGCCGGGGATCATCAGCAGCCCCCCGTCGTGGCCGTGCTCGCGCATCTGGGCCAGGAAGACCATCTGGTCCGGGAAGATGTTGGCCGGGTCGCCGTGGTCGTCGTTGAGGTCGCGGAGCTCGGGATCCAGAAAGCACGGCGGTCCCGCCGACGGGATCACCCAGGTGGCGCCGACCTGGGCGATGTACTGGCGGCAGCGGTCCATCTGGCGCTGCCGTTTCTGCACCCCGAACGCCTCCTTGGCGCGGGCCGGCATGTCGTAGACCATCGGGTACCAGATCGCGCCCGAGTACTGCAGCATGTGCACGTCGATGTGACCGAACTCGGCGAGGACGTCGAGGTCCACGGGCCGGGCGTCGTTCATGTTGAAGGCGGTGGTGACACCGTCGGAGACCACCAGGCCGGAGTCGCCGATGGGGCCGTCCGCCGGGGCGCGCAGCGCGATGATCATCACCTCGAGCGTCCCCTTGGGCCCGGTGACGGTGTGCTTGACCGAATCGGTGGTCTCGAAGAACCGGTGGAAGCCGAGGTTCTCCAGTTCGCGCCGCAGATCGGGCACCGGGAAGTCCGGCAGCAGCACCACCGCGTCTTTGTTGACGTGGTCGCGCAGGTTGTCGGGGTCGAAGTGGTCCTTGTGCAGGTGCGACACGTAGAGGTAGTCGACGTCGCCCAGCGCCGCCCAGTCCAGGGCGCTGTTGTCCGGGAACACGAACCACGAGCCGAAGTAGGCGGGGTTGAGCCAGGGGTCGCACAGGATGCGACCCGCGGTCGTCTCGATCAAAAAGCCCGCGTGGCCGACGCTTGTGACCTGCACCGATACCTCTCTAGCCGGAAGGAGTCCGGTCTCGAGCTTAACGGCCGGCCGGTGGCGGGGCCCGATACCGGCGGGCCGACGGTCCGGCGACCGCCGGCGGACCCCGATCCGGCGTCGAGTCAGACGTCAGGCCGGGGATTTCGCCTCCGGTGCCGGCACTGTGTCTGCCTCGATGTCTGCCTCGATGTCTGAGTCCATCGCGCCGGTCCGGGCCGCGCCGCTAGGCTGATCTGTTGTGGAACCGGTATACGGCACCGTCATCCAGCTGGCCCGGCTGACCTGGAAGCTGCAGGGCCTGACCTTCACGGTCACCGGTGTGGAGCACCTGCCCAAGAGCGGGGGAGCGGTGATCGCGATCAACCACACCAGTTACTTCGACTTCACCTTCGCCGGCCTGCCCGCCTACCGGCAGGGGCTGGGCCGCAAGGTGCGGTTCATGGCCAAGCAGGAGGTCTTCGACAGCAAGGCCACCGGGCCGATCATGCGCCGCCTGCGGCACATCCCCGTCGACCGGTCGGCCGGGGCGGAGTCGTTCGCCGAGGCGTGCCAGCGGCTCAAGGAGGGCGAGTTCGTCGGCGTCTATCCGGAGGCCACGATCAGCCGCAGTTTCGAGATCAAGGACTTCAAGTCCGGTGCCGCCAGGATGGCGATCGCCGCCGACGTCCCCATCGTCCCGCACATCGTGTGGGGCGCCCAGCGCATCTGGACCAAGGGGCACCCGCGCAAGATGTGGCGGCCCAAGGTGCCCATCACCGTGGCGGTCGGCGAGCCCATCTCGCCGACGCTGCCCGCCGCCGAACTGACCGCGCTGCTGCACCACCGGATGCAGCATCTGCTCGAGCACGTGCAGGACTCCTACGGTCCCTATCCGCCGGGGGCGTTCTGGGTGCCCAAGCGCCTCGGCGGCGGCGCCCCGTCGCTGGCCGAAGCGGCGCGGCTGGACGCGGAGGAGGCGGCGGCCAAGGCGGCGGCGCGCGCGGCGCGGCGGCCCGATGCCGGGTAGCCCATGGAACCGGTGTTTCGCGCTCTGGAGATCGCGGCCGAGGTGGCGGTCAGGGTCACCGGTACGGCGGTCACGTACCGCGGCCTGGAGCACATCCCCGGGCGCGGCGGCGCGGTGATGGCGATCAACCACACCAGCTACATCGACTTCCTGCCGGCGGCGCTGGCCGCCAAGTGCCGCGGCCGCCGCATGCGCTTCATGATCAAGGCCGAGATGCAGCGGGTGCGGCCGGTGAACTTCCTGATCAAGCACACCAAGACGATCCCGGTGAACCGGGAGGCCGGCGCGGACGCCTACTCGGCGGCCGTGCAGCGGCTGCGCGAGGGGGAGCTGGTCGGCGTCTACCCGGAGGCGACGATCAGCCGCAGTTTCGAGTTGAAGGCCTTCAAGTCCGGCGCGGCGCGGATGGCCCGGGACGCGCAGGTGCCCATCGTGCCGTTGATCGTGTGGGGCGCGCAGCGGATCTGGACCAAGGACCACCCCCGGCGGCTGGGGCGCACCAAGATCCCGGTCACCGTCTCCGTCGGCCCGGCGATCGCGCCCGGCGACGGGGTCGCCGAAGTCGACGCTGCCCTGCGCACGGCGATGACACGGCTGCTGCACGACGCGCAGCAGGACTACCCGCACCCGGCGGGGGCCTACTGGGTGCCCCGACGTCTCGGCGGCGGCGCCCCGACGCCCGCCGAGGCGGTCCGGCTGGACGAGGCGGAGCTCGCTGAACGTGCGCGCAGGCGGGCACAGCACGGATGATGCTGCGATGACCCTCCCCACGTTGATCGCCACCGATGTCGACGGCACGCTGCTCGGCGACGACGAGAAGGTCACCGCCCGCACGCGCGAGGCGGTGTGGGCGGCCGTCGACGCCGGGACCCACTTCGTGCTGGCCACCGGGCGCCCGCCCCGGTGGATCCGGCCGATCGTCGATCAGCTCGGCTTCGCGCCGATGGCGGTGTGTGCCAACGGCGCGGTGGTCTACGACCCCGCCTCCGACCGCATCCTGTCGGCCAGCACCCTGTCGGTGGAGGTGCTCACGGCGCTCTCCGAGATCGCCCAGCGGGTGATCCCGGGCGCGGGGCTGGCGGTGGAGCGGGTGGGGCGCAGCGCGCACGATTCGGCCACCCCGCAGTTCGTGAGTTCACCGGGCTACGAGCACGCGTGGCTGAATCCCGACAACACCGAGGTCTCCCTGGAGGACCTGCTCTCGGCGCCCGCGGTGAAACTGCTGATCCGCAGGTCGGGGGTGCAGAGCGCCGAGATGGCCGCCGAGCTCGCCGCGCACGTCGGCGCGGAGGGCGACATCACCTACAGCACCAACAACGGCCTGATCGAGATCGTGCCGCGCGGCATCAGCAAGGCGACCGGGGTGGCCGAGGTGGCCGGCCCGCTCGGGGTGGTCGCCGAGGAGATCGTGGCCTTCGGCGACATGCCCAACGACGTGCCCATGCTGCGCTGGGCGGGGCACGGGGTCGCCATGGGCAACGCGCATCCGGAGGCGGTCGCCGCCGCCGACGAGGTCACCGCCCGAAACTCCGAGGACGGTCTGGCCCTGGTGATCGAGCGCTGGTGGATGTAGGGCCGGCTCAGTCGGCCACGATGGGCGTGAACCGCTCGACCTGGACCGGCGGCCCGCCGTGCGGGGTCGGGGGCAGCTGCTGGGCGACGCCCTCGGAGACCCGGGTCACCCCGCCGGTCTCGCGGTCGAAGTTCAGGGTCCCGTGCTGGAAGTTCTGCACGATCCACTGCGGTTCCTGGATCTCACCGCTGGTCGGCAGCCCGAGCAGGCCGCGCTCGAAGCCCAGCCCGGCCCAGGCGTCGTAGATGGCTCCGGTCAGCGCCTGGGCGCCGGTCGACGGTGACCAGTAGATGGCCCCGCCGTCGAAGGGCACGTAGCGGACATCGGCGGCCGCGGCGGCCTCGGTGGCATGGGGCGAGCCCAGGAATCCCTTCTCGGCGCCGAGCTGCTGCCACTTGGCGTAGATGGCGCCGCCGCGCAGCCGCTCCTCGACGGTCAGTGGCCGGTTGAACTGGGCGGCGACCTGACGGATCTCGTCGAGGGCCCCGTAGGCCTGGTTGCCGGGGCATTCGGTGTTGCCGACGTCGCGGTGGGAGAAGATCGCCGGCAGCGGCGTCGGCGCCCCGGCCGGGAAGTAGGTGTACTGGCCACCGGCCGAGGTCAGCACCACCGAGCCCAGGGGGTCGACGTGGTCGAGGCCCAGCCGCCAACCCAGCAGCCGCCCGACGGTGCGCAGCTGGATGTCGGTGGGCCGCACGTCGTTGAAGTTGCCGAGCATCGCCACGCCCCAGGTGTTGCGGTTGAACCCGCCGGTGTGCGAGCCCTCCACGGGCCGGTCGATTCCGCCCGCCCGGCCCTCGAACACCTGGCCGTACTTGTCGACCAGCGCGTTGTAGCCGATGTCGCACCAGCCCAGCATCTGGGTGTGATACGCGTAGATCGCCCGCACGATGGCCGCGGAGTCCTCGGGCCGGTAGTCGTTGCTGCCGGCGGTGTGATGGACGATGCCGGCGCGCACCCCGTCGTCGTAGACCGGCCCGCCGCACCGCGAGCCCTGCCCGGCGCCCCACTGCGCCCGGCTGATGATGGCCGGCGGCTGGCCGGGGGGCAGCACCGCGGTGGGCAGCGTCCACCCGGCGTCCACCGGGGAGGCGGGCGGGCTGATGAGCACGGCGTTGAGGTTCTGTCCGATGCTGCGTTCGGTACTGGCGGGGCGGTAGCCGAGATCGTCGCGCGGGTGTTCGGCCGGGGCCGAGGTGACCGGGGCGTCGGGTGGACGGGTGACGGCGATCTGCACGGCCGTGGTGGTGCCGACGTAGACCGGCTCGGTGCCCGCGTGGAAATCGGCGGGCAGCGGCTTGGAGCCGGTGTCGACGGCGTCCAGGGCGTCGGAGTCGTACCAGGGACCCCAGGAGCCGTCGGCCCGGCGGGCGCGGATGCGCGCCGAGGTCCCGGCCAGGTCGTCACCGGTGAGGGCGACCATCGAGAACGGCGTGTCCTGCGAGACCTCCCGCACCGTGACGCCGCCACCCACGCCCGCCAGGGGCATCTCCGACAACCGGGTGTCGGCGGCCTGCGGTGGCTCGTCCGCGGGCATGCCGCCGAGGGCCAGGGGGAGCAGCACGGTGGTGGCCACGATCGCGGTCAGCAGGGCCTTGGGCGCCGGCCGGCGGCTGGCGCGACTGCGGGCGACGAGACGCCACGAGGGCGGGGCCTCGCGGCGGCGTCGCCCGGGGAAACGGCGACGGAGCACAAACAGATGTTACGTACGTGTCTGTTGTTACTAGTGTTGCGACACGGTCCCAAATGCGGACGGTCGGATCCTGCAACGGCACCGCAGGGCCCGTGGGCTCAAGGGGGGTCGAGGGGACGAGCCCGCCCTGCGGTGCCGTTAGGTGGCAGGTCTTCAGCCGGCGGCAGCGGGAGCTGCGGCCTGGGCCGACTGGACCGCGCCCATGATGGAGGGCATCACCACGCCCTTGAGCAGGTCGATGGCCTGCCCGACGCCGAGCTGCTGAGCCGCGCTGGACAGGTCGCTGATCAGCCCGCCGCTGGCGGGTGCGACCGGCATGGCCAGCGACGGGTCACCCAGGATGGGGTAGGTCCCGGCCATCGGGTCCAGTCCGATCGGCGCGCTGATCGGCACCTCGGTGGGCAGTCCCAGGCCGGGGGCCGCCGAGGGCAGCGCGCCCGGTGCGGTCAGCGCCGGGTTCGGCAGGCCGGGGGTGCTCAGTCCGGGGGCGGTCAGCGCCGGATTGGTCAGCGACGGATCGGTGAGCCCGGGGCTGGCCAGGCCCGGATCGGTCAGGCCCGGAGCGGACAGGGCCGGGTCGGTCAGGCTCGGCGAGGTCAGACCCGGGGCGGCCGAGGGGGTGGAGACCCCGGGCGTCGACAGGCCGGGACTGGTGAGACCGGGTGTCGTGAGGCCGGGTGCCGTGAGGCCGGGTGTGGTGAGGCCGGGTGTGGTCAGGCCGGGGGCGGTCAGCCCGGGGCTGGTCAGGCTCGGATTGGTCAGCACCGGGCCGGCGCTGATGGGCTGGGCGCCGGACGGGCTGAGCCCGGTCGGCAGCGGCGGCAGGTTGATGCCGAACTGCGACAGGCCCTGCGACAGCGCCGAGAGGATCTCGTTGGGCAGGTCGGTGACCACGGCCGCCTGCACGAATTCGCGATGCTCGGGGGCGGGGGCGGACTTGGCGGACAACTCGGAAACAGTGACAACTGCAAAAGGAGTCGCGACCGCAAGGGCGGCGACTGCGCTCAGCGTGGTCGAGAGCCTGCGTCGACGTCGGTTCGGCACGGAAGTCTCCTCAATCTGGACTACGTGTGATTGGCAACATGCTCGATGGTAAAGCTGTGACAGGTGGGCCCAGAGTGACGATGCTGAATCGTGAGCGAATCGCGACCTGGGTGCGTTAACGCGCCGCGCGGCCCGCCCCTCCGCGTCGGCGGGGTTCGATGCCGGCGGTCGGATACCCTGGCTGCCGATGACCGATGGATATGACCTCTTCGTCGTCGGTTCCGGCTTCTTCGGCCTGACGATCGCCGAGCGCGTGGCCACGCAGCTCGACAAGCGGGTGCTCGTGGTGGAACGGCGCCCGCACATCGGCGGCAACGCCTACTCCGAGGCCGAGCCGGACACCGGAATCGAGATCCACAAGTACGGCGCACACCTGTTCCACACCTCCAACAAGCGGGTGTGGGACTACGTGCGGCAGTTCACCGAGTTCACCGGCTACCAGCACCGGGTCTTCGCCATGCACAACGGGCAGGCCTACCAGTTCCCCATGGGGCTGGGCCTGGTGGCGCAGTTCTTCGGCCGCTACCACAGCCCCGACGAGGCGCGCCGGCTGATCGCCGAGCAGGCGGCCGAGATCGACACCGCCGACGCGCAGAACCTCGAGGAGAAGGCGATCTCGCTGATCGGCCGCCCCCTCTACGAGGCCTTCGTCAAGGGCTACACCGCCAAGCAGTGGCAGACCGACCCGAAGGAGCTTCCCGCGGCCAACATCACCCGGCTGCCGGTCCGCTACACCTTCGACAACCGCTACTTCAACGACACCTTCGAGGGTCTGCCCGTCGACGGCTACACCGCCTGGCTGCAGAACATGGCCGCCGACGACCGCATCGAGGTGCGCCTGGACACCGACTGGTTCGACGTCCGCGACGAACTGCGCCGCGAGTCCCCGTCGGCCCCGGTCGTCTACACCGGGCCGCTGGACCGTTACTTCGGCTACGCCGAGGGCCGGCTGGGCTGGCGGACGCTGGACTTCGAGGTCGAGGTGCTTGCCACCGGCGACTTCCAGGGCACCCCGGTGATGAACTACAACGACCTGGACGTGCCCTACACCCGCATCCACGAGTTCCGCCACTTCCACCCCGAGCGCGACTACCCGACCGACAAGACGGTCATCATGCGCGAGTACTCCCGGTTCGCCGATGACGACGACGAGCCCTACTACCCGATCAACACCGAGGCCGACCGTGCGGTGCTGGCCGCCTACCGGGCCCGCGCCAAGGCCGAGACCGCCTCGGCCGCGGTGCTCTTCGGTGGCCGGCTGGGTACCTACCAGTACCTGGACATGCACATGGCCATCGCCAGCGCCCTCAACATGTACGAGAACACCCTGGCACCGCACCTCGCCGCCGGTGCGGCGCTGACGCAGCAGACCGCCAGCAATGACGAAAGCAGCCGAGCATGAGTGACATCCCGTCGGGCCCGCTGACCGCCACGGAGTCGCGCGCGGTCAGCCTGCTGTCGCGGGTGATCCTGCCGCGGCCCGGTGAGCCCCTCGACGTCCGCAAGCTCTACATCGAGGAGTCCGACACCAACGCCCGCCGCGCGCACGCCCCCACCCGGACCTCCCTGGAGATCGGTGCCGACTCCGAGGTGTCGTTCGCGACCTACTTCAACGCCTTCCCCGCCAGCTACTGGCGCCGCTGGTCGACGCTGGAGTCGGTGGTGCTGCGGGTGGAGCTGACCGGCTCGGCCCGGGTGGACGTCTACCGCACCAAGGCCACCGGGGCGCGCATCACCGTCGGTGGTGCGCCGGTGGTGAGCGGCGATGACGAGACCCCCGCCTGGACCGAATTCGAGATCGGGATCGATCCGTTCGAGGACGGCGGCTGGATCTGGTTCGACATCACCACCGACGGTGCCACCACGCTGCACAGCGCGGCGTGGTACGCCTCGGAGCCGGCTCCGGGCCGGGCCAACGTCGCCGTGGGGATCCCCACCTTCAACCGCCCGTCGGACTGCGTCAACGCCCTGCAGGCCCTGACGTCGGACCCGTTGGTGGACAAGGTGATCGGCGCCGTCATCGTCTCCGATCAGGGCACCAGAAAGGTCGTCGACCATCCCGGCTTCGCCGAAGCGGCGGCACCGCTGGGCGCCCGGCTCTCGATTCACAACCAGCCCAACCTGGGCGGCTCGGGCGGCTACAGCCGCGTCATGTACGAGGCCCTGAAGAACACCGACTGTGAGCAGATCCTGTTCATGGACGACGACATCCGCATCGAGCCTGATTCGGTGCTGCGGGCCCTGGCGCTCAACCGGTTCGCCAAGTCGCCCACCCTGGTCGGTGGGCAGATGCTCAACCTGCAGGAGCCCTCGCACCTGCACGTCATGGGCGAGGTGGTCAACCGCGGCAACTTCATGTGGACCAACGCCCCGTTCACCGAGTACGACCACGACTTCGCCAAGTATCCGTTGGCCGACGAGGACGAGCGCAGCAAGGGCCTGCACCGTCGCATCGACGTGGACTACAACGGCTGGTGGATGTGCATGATCCCGCGGTCGGTGGCCGAGGAGCTGGGACAGCCGCTGCCGCTGTTCATCAAGTGGGACGACGCCGACTACGGGCTGCGCGCCGCCGAGCACGGATACGGCACCGTCACGATGCCGGGCACCGCCATCTGGCACATGGCCTGGAGCGACAAGGACGACGCCATCGACTGGCAGGCCTACTTCCACCTGCGCAACCGGCTGGTGGTCGCCGCCCTGCACTGGGACGGCGACGTCCGGGGACTGATCGCCAGCCACTTCAAGGCCACCATGAAACATCTTCTGTGCCTGGAGTATTCGACCGTGGCGATCCAGAACAAGGCGATGGACGACTTCCTCGCCGGCCCCGAGCACATCTTCTCCATCCTGGAGTCGGCACTGCCCGAGGTGCACCGGATGCGCAAGGAGTATCCCGACGCGGTGGTGCTGCCCGGCGCCACCTCGCTGCCCTCCCCGTCGGGGCGGCGCGCGGTGCACAAGCCGCCGGTGTCGTTGCCGGCCATCGGACTGCGGCTGGCCCGCGGGGTCACCCACCAGCTGCGCAGGGAGGATCCGGCCCACCACGTGCGCCCGGAGCTCAACGTCGCCACCCAGGACGCCCGGTGGTTCCTGCTGTGCCGGGTCGACGGCGTGACGGTCACCACCGCCGACGGCCGCGGCGTGGTCTACCGGCAACGCGACCGGGCCAAGATGTTCGCCCTGCTGCGTGCTTCGCTGCGGCGGCAGGTCCGCCTGGCTCGCAAGTTCAACCGGATGCGGCGCGTCTACCGCGAGGCGCTGCCGGTGCTCACCAGCAAGCAGAAGTGGGAGACGGTGCTGCTGGAGTCCGGCCCCGAATCCCGCCCGGAATCCAGAGATGCCTGAGTTGTCCGTCTCCGCCCCGCCCACCGGCGAGGATGCCGTGCTGGTGAGCGTGCAGGCCGCCCTGGCCGACCGCCCGCTCGTGCTGCCGGCGGCCCGCGGCCTGTCGCATTTCGGCGAGCACAGCCTGGGCTGGCTGGCGGTGTGCGCGCTCGGTGCCTGGCTGCGGCCGGACCGGCGGCGCCAGTGGGTGACCGCCGGGGTGGGCGCGTTCCTGGCCCACGCGGCCGCGGTGCTGATCAAACGGGTGGTGCGCCGGCCCCGTCCGCACCATCCGGCGATCGCCGTGCACGTCGGGACCCCGAGCCGGCTGAGCTTCCCCTCGGCCCACGCCACGTCGACCACCGCGGCGGCCCTGCTGATGGGCCGGGCCACCGGGCTGCCGCTGGCCGCCGTGCTCGTCCCACCGATGGCGTTGTCGCGCTTGGTGCTCGGCGTGCACTACCCGTCGGACGTGGCCGCCGGGGTGCTCGTCGGCGCGCTCGTGGCCGAAGCGACCGACAAGGTCGCCGGCCGGATTGGAGGACAACGATGACTCCGCTGACGATCCGGGTGACTCCGAGGACGCCGAGGGGAGCGGCCGCATGAGCGAGGAGGCGCCACCCGTCGCGGGCCCCCCCAAGACCCTGGCCGGCGGGCTGATCAAGGCCATCCGTCCGCGCCAGTGGGTCAAGAACCTGTTGGTGCTGGCCGCGCCGCTGGCCGCACTCGGCGTCGACGCCAAGTACGACTACGGCGACGTGCTGTACAAGGTCGGCGTCGCGTTCGTGGTGTTCTGTCTGGCGGCCTCGTGCATCTACCTGGTCAACGACGCGCGGGACGTCGAGGCCGACCGGGCGCACCCCACCAAGCGGTTCCGCCCGATCGCCGCGGGTGTGGTGCCGGTGCCGTTGGCCTACGGGCTGGCGACGGTCCTCGGTGTGGCCTCCCTGGGCATCTCGCTGCTGGTGACCCCCGACCTGGCCGTGGTGATGGCGGTCTACATCGGCATCCAGCTGGCGTACTGCTTCGGGCTCAAACACCTTGCCGTGCTGGACATCTGCATCGTCTCCTCGGGCTTCCTGATCCGCGCCATCGCCGGCGGCGTGGCCGCCGGGATCCCGCTGTCGCAGTGGTTCCTGCTGGTGATGGCGTTCGGGTCGCTGTTCATGGCCGCGGGCAAGCGCTACGCCGAGCTGCAGCTGGCCGAACGCACCGGCGCCAAGATCCGCAAGTCGCTGGAGAGCTACACCACCAGCTACCTGCGTTTCGTGTGGACGCTGTCGGCCACCGCGGTGGTGCTCTGCTACGGCCTGTGGGCGTTCGAACGCGACGGCAACGCCGCCTCGTGGTTCGCGGTGTCCATGGTTCCGTTCACGGTGGCGATCCTGCGTTACGCCGTCGACATCGACGGCGGGGTGGCCGGGGAGCCCGAGGACATCGCCCTGCATGACCGGGTGCTGCAGCTGCTTGCCCTGGCGTGGATCGGATCCGTCGGTGCCGCCGTCTTCCTCGGCTAGCCCGCCGGTCGTGGCCCCGCGGCCCGAGCCCGACACCCGCGCGCCCGCGATGGGCGCGCTGTCCCGGGCGGTCGCGCGGACGGTGAACCCCGCCTTCGGGTTCCCGCTCAGCGCCCGGATCAGCCTGTGGATCAGCGTCGTGACGGTGGCGGTGCTGTTCGGGTGGGGGGCCTGGCAGCGGCGCTGGATCGCCGACGACGGCCTGATCGTGTTGCGGACCGTCCGCAACCTGCTGGCCGGCAACGGGCCGGTGTTCAACGCGGGCGAACGGGTGGAGTCCAACACCTCCACCCTGTGGACCTACCTGGTGTACCTGGGCGGCCTGCTCGGGGGGCCGGTGCGCCTGGAGTATGTGGCCCTGGCGCTGGCCCTGACGTTCAGCGTGCTCGGGGTGGTGCTGCTGATGCTGGGCGCGGCCCGGCTCTACGCGCCCGGTCTGCAGGGCCGGCGGGCACTGTTGCTGCCGGCGGGGGCGCTGGTCTACATCGCCGTGCCGCCGGCCCGCGACTTCGCCACCTCCGGCCTGGAGAGCGGCCTGGTGCTGGCCTATCTCGGGCTGCTGTGGTGGATGATGGTGTGCTGGTCGCAGGGCCTGCGCACGGCCGCGGTGCGCGGGGACAACGGTCCCAACGCCGGCAGCGCCGGATTCGTCGCCGCGCTGGCCTTCGTGGCCGGGCTCAGCGTGCTGGTCCGCCCCGAACTCGCCCTCATCGGCGGGTTGGCGCTGGTGATGATGCTCGTGGCCGCCCGCGGCTGGCGGCGCCGGGTGCTCATCGTCGTCGCCGGGGGCGCGCTGCCGGTCGGCTACCAGATCTTCCGGATGGGCTACTACGCGCTGGTGGTGCCGGGCACCGCGGTGGCCAAGGACGCGTCGGGCTCCAAGTGGTCGCAGGGACTGATCTACCTGGCCAACTTCAATCAGCCCTACCTGCTGTGGATTCCGCTGGTGTTGGTGCTCGCCCTGGGCCTGGTGCTGCTGGTGGCGCGGTCGCGGCCCTGGTGGATCCACCACGAGGTGCCCGCCGGCTTCAGCGCGCTGACCCGCCGCGTGCAGAGCCCGCCCGCGGTGGTGATCTTCATTCTGCTCAGCGGTCTGCTTCAGGCGATGTACTGGATCCGCCAGGGCGGCGATTTCATGCACGGCCGGGTGCTCCTGGCGCCGATGGTCTGCCTGCTGGCGCCGGTCGCGGTGATCCCGCTGGTGCTGCCCGACGGCACCAAGTTCTCCCGGGAGGCCGGTTACCTGCTCGCCGGGGCCACCGCGGTGCTGTGGCTGACCATCGTCGGATGGTCGCTGTGGGCGGCGAACTCGCCGGGTTTGGGCGCCGACGCCACGAAGGTCACCTACTCCGGCATCGTCGATGAGCGGCGGTTCTACTCCCAGGCGACCGGACACGCGCACCCGCTGACCGCAGCCGACTATCTGGACTACCCGCGGATGCGCGCGGTGCTGGCGGCGCTGCACAACACCCCCGACGGCGCGTTGCTGCTGCCCTCGGGCAACTACGACCAGTGGGACGTGGTGCCCGCCAT
>NZ_NVQF01000099.1 GCF_002592005.1 Mycolicibacterium palauense
GTCCACCACGTCGGTCACCTCGGGTGCGGCGACGTCCGGCGTCTCGGGGGAGGGCGGCGTCTCGGGGGAGGGCGGAGTCTCGGACTGTTGGTCCGGTTCGGCTCGCGCGGTGTGCCGCCGGGTCTCCGCGGAGGTGTTGCCGGGCTCGTCGGTCGCCTCGGCGGCCGGGTTCTCGGCGGCCTGGACTTCGGTGGTCTGGTCTTCGGTGGTCTGGTCTTCGGTGGTCTGATCCTCGGTGGCCTGGCTGTCGGCGTCCCCGCCGTCCTCGGTGGCCTCGCCGTCGACGTCCTTGGTGCCTTCCTCCGCGCCTTCCTCCGTGGCGCCATCCTCCGTGGCGTCCTCGTCGGTGACGTCCGCCCCTGAGGAGGGTGCCTCCGACTCCTCGGCCTCCTCCGACTCCTCGGCGGCCTGCTCGTCCGCCTTCTCATCCGCTTGGCCCTGCGCCGCTGCCTCCTCGGCCGCGCGCATCGTGTCCCTGCTTGACTCGGAGCCGGACCCCGAACCTGATTCGGGGTCGGACCCCGAGCCCGCCTCCGAACGCGCTGTGGTGTTGCTGCGGTCGTCAGAGCTCGTCGATGTCCGCGACGAGTGCGTATCCGCCGATGATGCCGACGAACTGCTCGCCTGGGAGGTCGACGCCCCTCCCGAGCCGGAACTCGAGTTGGTTCCCTCCTCGGCCCACGCGACCCCGTGTCCCAGGAAAACCGCCGCACCCAGCCCCAGTGCAACCGCCAGCCCGCCGATCTGCCCGATGTGTCCCCCCGCAGCCATGAATGCATGCTTACCGTGCCCGAGGGGCACCGGTGGGCATCTTGGGCCGATCGGGCGGAAACTTTGCGGTGGTATCGCCGGTGATATCGCTTTCGGCGGTGCGTTGTCGGTACCCGGACGGCTCCAGAGGACGCCGAGGCTCGGCTGGGAAAGTGATGGCGTATGTGATGTCACCATCCACAGGTGGGTGCCCGGCCGAACTCGCCCGACCCCGCCGTCGGGTTAGCGTTCGCCCATGTCGCACAGTGCACGGGCGTGGTCGGAGACGGGGGAGGAGCGGTGCTACACCTACCGCGCCGAGTGGTCGTCGGACCGCCGTACCTACGTCGGCCGGTGCCTGGAATTCCCCCGGATGTTCGAGTTCGCCCCTACCCCGCAGCAGGCCATCGGCCTGATCGAAGACAGCGTGCGCGAGCGGCTCGACGAGCTGGCCGAGGTCGGCGAGGACGCGCCACTCCCGCTGCACGACCTGTACTGCAGCGGCCGCTTCGTCGTCCGCACATCGCAGGCCCTGCACGCGCGACTGGTGATCGAGGCCAGGGAACAGGGCGTGTCCCTGAACCAATGGGTGGTGCAGAAGCTGGCCGACCGCCCACCCAACCTGGACTGGTAAACCCCGGGTATACGGGCTGTTCGCCCAACCGCATTGGCGCGGGGGGACGCCGTACGGCCGCCGGACACCGCCGCGCAAGGTCGCCCGCTGACACTGCGCCGTGTCGGTTCCGCAGGCAACGTCGCCCACGTTCACCCGCCGGACCCTGCTCGGCGCGACGGTACTGGCCAGCCTGGCCGCCGCCGGCTGCCGCGGCTCGGGCACTCCGGACCCGTTCACCCTCGGCGTCGCCTCCGGCGACCCCTCACCCGACGGGTTCGTCCTCTGGACGCGGCTGGCGCCGCACCCGCTGGCCGACGACGGCCGCGGCGGCATGCCCGCCCGCGAGGTCGACGTCGAGTGGGAGGTCGGCACCGACGAGCGACTCACCCGCATCGAGCGCCGCGGCGTCGTCACCGCCGTCCCCGCCTCGGCGCACGCGGTGCACGTGGAGCTGGCCGGCCTACGACCCGGCCGGGACTACTTCTACCGGTTCCGCACGGCCGGTCACCTCTCCGCGACGGGGCGCACCCGCACCGCGCCGGCGCCGGATTCGCTTGCGCCGCTGACCGTCTGCGCCGCGTCCTGCGCCAACTACGAGCAGGGCTGGTTCACCGCCTACCGCCGCCTCGCCGAGGAGCACCCCGATCTGGTGCTGCACCTGGGCGACTACTCCTACGAGTTCGCCGCGGACACCCACATCGCCCCCGGCGGCAACGTGCGCCGTCACGTCGGGCCGCAGACCCGGACGCTGGCCCACTACCGGCAACGCTATGCGCAGTACCGCACCGATCCCGACCTGCAGGCCGCCCACGCCGCCGCACCCTGGCTGGTGGTCTTCGACGACCACGAACTCGTCGACAACTGGGCCGGCGGGTCGCCCGCGGCACGACAGCCGGGGCAGCGCGCCCGGCGTTCCGCGGCGCTGCGGGCCTACTACGAGAACATGCCGCTGCGGCGCTCGGCGGCACCGCGCGGCGCGGCGATGCGGCTGTACCGCCGGGTGCACTGGGGTGCGCTGGCCACCTTCCACATGCTCGACACCCGCCAGTACCGCGACGCCCAGCTGTGCGGCGACCGGATCGGCGTCTGTCCGGGCGCCGCAACCCCGGGCCGCAGCATTCTCGGTGCGGACCAGGAGAAGTGGCTGCAGACGGGCCTCGCGAACTCCCGCGCCCGCTGGGATCTGCTCGGGCAGCAGGTGTTCTTCGCCCGGCTCGACTTCGACGCCGGCCCGGCGCGTGCGGTCAACCCCGACGCGTGGGACGGCTACGCCGCATGCCGCGACCGCGTCGTCGCCGGGTTGGCGCGCTCGCCGGTGCGCAACGCCGTTGTGCTGACCGGCGACGTCCACTCCCACTGGGCCGCGCAGGTGCGCCGCGACAGCGCCGACCCGGCCTCTCCGGTGGTGGCCACCGAGCTGGTCACCTCGTCGATCACCTCCGGCGGCGATGGAAGCGATTCCCGACCCGGGCTGGCGGGTCTGCTGGCCGACAACACCCATATCCGCTACTTCAGCAACCGGCGCGGCTATCTGCGCGCCCGGCTCGGCGCCGACGAACTGCGCGCCGATTTCAGGGTGCTGCCCTACGTGTCGCGGCCCGACGCGCCGGTGGGCACCGGCGCGTCGTTCGTCGTGGCGGACCGCGCCGGGCAACTGCGCCGGCTGTGAATCGGCCGGTGACCGCCGGATCTCCGCACAACCGACACCAATCCGCAATCCGTCACCGGTTCGGGCGCGCATCGCGGGCCGGCCCGCGGCGCTAGGATGAATTGCACCGATCGGATCCGATCGACATTCCGGCCTCCGCCGAACACAACACTGGAGTTTCGTTGACGTCTGCTCGCCGTGTCCGTGGTGCCTGCCTGGGCGCCGTTTTCGCGGTCCTCGCCGTGCTCGGCGGGGTGGTGCTGTCCACCACCGGTGACTGCGAGGCGAACTGCCGAAACGTCGCGGCCGCGCGCGATTTGGCCGTCCCGCCGCCCTCGCCCACGGAGCCGGCCGCACTGCGGATCAGCCCGCCGCCGTCGGCCGACGACGTCGACCCGCTGACCCGGGTGATGGTCAGCGCCCAGACCGGGACGCTGACCTCGGTGTCGATGGTCAACGAGGACGGCGGGGACGTCGACGGCGTCATGACACCGGACAACAAGGCGTGGAAGCCCACAGAGCCACTGGGATACGGGCGCACCTACACCCTGACGGTGGCCGCCCGCGGCCCCGGCGGGATGCCCACCCGGGAGGCCTCGACGTTCACCACCGTCACGCCGAGTAACCAGACCGAGGTCTACCTCGACACCACTTCGGGCGCGCCGATCAAGGACGGCGGTACCTACGGCGTGGGCATGGTGATCGTGGCCCACTTCGACGAGCCGATCCCCGACAAGGCCAATGCCGAACGCCGGCTCAAGGTCGTCACCAAGCCGATCGTGCAGGGCTCGTGGTACTGGGTGGACGACCAGAACGCACACTGGCGCCCGGAGAAGTACTGGGCCCCGGGCACGCAGGTGTCGGTGGCGGCCAACATCTACGGAGCCACGCTGGGCGACGGGCTCTACGGCCAGCAGGACGAGCGGGTCGAGTTCACCATCGGTGACGCACACGTCTCGATCGCCGACGACAACACCAAGGAAGTCAGCGTCTATGACAACGGCAAGCTGGTGCGCACCATGCCGACCTCGATGGGCATGGGGGGCACCGAGACCATCGGCAACACCACGCTGAGCTTCTGGACCCAGCCCGGGGTGTACACGGTGATGGACAAGGCCAACCCGGTGATCATGGACTCCTCGACGTTCGGCTTGCCGATCAACAGCCGCCTCGGCTACCGCGAGACCATCCCGTACGCCACGCGCATCAGCACCGACGGCATCTACCTGCATCAGCTCAACAGCACGGTGTGGGCCCAGGGCAACACCAACACCAGTCATGGCTGCCTGAACCTCAACGGCGAGAACGCCAAGTGGTTCTACGACTTCTCCGTGCCCGGCGACGTGGTGGAGGTCCGCCACACCGGCGGCAAGCCGCTGCAGGTCTGGCAGAACGGCGACTGGACCCTGTCGTGGCCGGAATGGCAGAAGGGCAGCGCCCTGCCCTGAACCGGCCGTGAGCGTGCGACCCGCCCCGCTCTTCTGTGATGTGCATCACAACAGGCGTAGCCTGGGGGTGTCTCTTGCACCGAAGGGAGGGGCGATGAAAGGCGCACATCGTGATCCGATCGATCACGTACGGACCACCCAACCCCACGCCGGGGAATCGTTTATCGACACGCTCTGGTTGCCCGGTCTCATCCTGATCGCCATCGGCACCGTCCTGATCGCCGCGACGGTGGCCGCGTCGGCCTACGGCAACAGCGCGGCCTCGCTGATCCTGGCGCTGATCGCCGGCGCTCTGGTCACCGCGGGTGGCTTGCTGGTGGCCCTGGAGCATCAGCGGGTCAAGCGGGTGGAGCAACGCTGGATGTCCGAGCATTCGGAGCGCCGCGAGGGGCGGCATCTGCGCGCCGGATGAGCCGTCCCGCGCGCAAAACGCTTAGCGGACCTCGCATTTAGCCGATCTCGGCAATATGGCGCAGACCACACTGTGCCATATACTGTGTTGAGCACCACACGATGTTGAGCACCACATGACGTTCAGTGCCACACGACGGGAGGATCGTCCATGGTCGGAGCGCACGACGGGCCGAGGCGGCCGGAGCGCGGCCTCCCCCCGGCCGCAGGCGGCTCGATCAACGGCACACGGCTGTTGCTCGGAATGCTGCTCGTCATCATCGCCGTCGCATCGATCGTCGGCGTCGGCATGGCCATCACCAGCGGACAGCCCGCGATCGCGATCGCGATCGGGCTGATCGCCGCCGCGTTCTTCACCCGGGTGGGCTGCTAGTCCCACGGGGTCGGCGCGGCCGCAGCCGCGTCGTGGGCAGTGCGGGCGCGGGAAGCCGCTGCAGGTCGCCGCGGTAGCCGTCGACCCGCCCGAACCGGTCGGATTCCTCCTGCCAGAGCCGGCGGTACTCGGCGACCTCCTCCTGGGTGCGGCCGACGAAGTTCCACCACATCAACAGTTCCTCGGTGAACGGTGCCCCGCCCAGAAGCAGCGCACGGCCGGGACCCGCCCCGCTGTTGCGCAGCGCCAGCGTCGACTCGCCGGAACCCTGGTAGGCCAGCTCGCCGGGCTGCAGCCGGCATCCCGCCACCTCCAGGTCCCCGCGGTCGGACAGCACGCCGTGCTCGAAGGCCGGATCGACCTCCAGCACCGCGCCGGCGTGCGGGTGCAGATCCACCTGGGCGCCGAGCAGGGGCGTGAAGGTGGTGACCGGTGAGCGCTGTCCGGCGAGCTCACCGAGAAACACCGTGACGTCCGCGCCGGAGACGGTAACCCCCTCCGGCGCAAAGTGTTCGAAGGACCGATCGGTGTCGCGCGCCGAGTCCGGCAGCGCCACCCACAGTTGCACACCGTGCAGCACCGTCGTCGCCGGCGTCGAGACCTCCGAGTGGCAGATGCCGCGCCCGGCGGTCATCAGATTCAGCTCACCGGGACGCACCAGCGCGTGCACACCCCCGGAGTCCCGGTGCTCGATCTCGCCGTCGAACAACCAGCTCACCGTCTGCAGGCCGGTATGCGGATGGGGCGGGACATCCATACCCGGGCCCGGGCCCACGTCCTGGGGCCCGTAGTGGTCGGCGAAGCACCACGCCCCGATCAGGGATCGCCGGCGCTGCGGAAGCGTGCGGCGCACCCGCATCGCCCGCGGCCCGCCCAGCGGCACCTCCCGCGCCGTCAGGACTTCGACCCTCGTCGAAGGTCCGGCGGCACAATCGAATTCGACGGGCGCCGACTCCAGATTGCTCACGGATGCTCCTCGATAGGATCGACAGCGACACTACCCCGACGGGAGGGCCTGCGATGGGCGCCGAGCATCTCCACATCGACAAGCAGTCCCCGGCCGCCTACAAGGCGCTGGTCGGCGTCGCCTCGACGGTCACCGGCGTGGCCCGGGAGTCGGGCCTGGACCGCGGACTGGTCGAACTGATCAACGTCCGGGTCTCACAGCTGAACCGCTGTGCCTCCTGCCTGGAGGTGCACCACCGCAAGGCCGAGGCCGCCGGCATCAGCGCCAGACAGCTTGCGACGCTTCCGGCGTGGCGCGACACCGCACTGTTCGACGAGCGTCAACGCGCCGTGCTGCGGCTGGCCGAGATCACCACGACCCTGCCCGATCACGACACCGCCGAGCGGGAGTACGCGCGCGCCCGAGAGGCGCTCACCGACGACGAACTGTCGGCGGCGATCTGGGTGGCCGTCGCGATCAACGCCTTCAACCGAGTGTCGATCCTGAGCGGTCACACGGTGCGGCCCGAGGGGTGACGCGACAGGGGTGAGGGTCAGGTCGGGTCGGGTGGTCCCGCGGCTGCGTCCCGGGGCAGGCCGAGGGGGGTGTCCGGGGCGAGGCGGGGACCGGCGAATCCGCGCAGCAGCGCCCTGACGCCGGTCTCCCAGCGCCGGTCCACCGAGGCGGCGCTGTGACCCAGCCAGCGCCCGCCCTCCTGCACCGCCAGGCCCTGCGCCAGGGCCAGCAGGACGTGGGCGATGTCGGTGGCGTCGCCGCTCAGTTCGTCGGCATCGACGCAGCGGGAGATCTTGCGTACGAAGATCTCCCGCACGGTGGGTGCGGCGGCCAGTTCCTCGGGCCCGGGCTCGAAGTCCTGGAAGGGTCGGGAGAACATCACCCGGGCCAGGGCTGGGTAGTTCAGGCAAAACCGCCGGAACACGGCAACGAGGCGCTGCAGGTCGGCGATCGGCTCGGCGGTTTCGGGCACCGCGGCCAGGGCCCGGCCCAGCCGGCGGAAACCCTCGAAGTACACCGCGCGGATCAGGCCGGCCTTGTCGGTGAACAGCTCGTAGACCGCGGGCACCGACGTGTGCGCCTGCTCGGCGACCCGCCGGGTGGTGAACCCGGAGACCCCGCTGTCGGAGAGCACGTCGACGGCCGCGGCCAGGACCCGCGCCCGCAGCTGGGGCGTGCGTTGTTTGATCCTGGGCATCGCGAGCTAGCCGCTGGCGCCGAACTCGGCTTCGATGTTGTCGATGCCGGCTCGGATGCCCTCGAGCGCCTCCGCCCGGGCGCGCAGCTTGGTGGCAAGGTGGGCGCCGCGGTGCAGGTTGGTGAACTCCCGCGCGGACTCCTCGGCGCGGGCTAGTACCTTGTCGGGCATCGCGATCTCGTCGATCCAGCCGGCAGCCTGCGCGGCCTCGCCGAAGAACACCTTGGCCAGCCCGGTGGCCTGCTGGTAGGCCGAGCGGGTCAGCCGCAGCTTCAGCACCTCCAACGCGGCATAGGGCGGCACCATGCCGATGGCCACCTCATTGGCCTGGATGTTGTAGCCCGGTGCGGCGACGCGGTGATCGCCGCTGCACAGCAGGAACGAGCCCATCGCGATGGCGTGGCCGGTACAGGCCATCACCACCGGCTTGGGGAAGGACAGCAGTCGGTAGGACAGCTCGAAGCCGCCGCGCAGCATCGCGACGGAGGCGGCCAGATCGCCGGACTGGAACACCTTGAGGTCGAACCCGCCGCTGAACACCTTCTGGTTGCCGGCGATCACCACGGCCCCGGCGGGGTCGTTCTCGGCGGTGTCCAGCGCGTCGTTGAGGGCCTGCTGCATGTCCATGCCCAGCACATTGACCTTGCCGTCGTCCATGGCGATCACGGCGATGGATTCATCGCTTCGGTAGGTCACGGGGCCGGTCATGGGGAGCTCCTTCGTCGCAGCAGTGTTTTGTATCGACGTTACGTAACGATGTTCCAAAATGGAAGGGGTGGCGCGCGGCGGTCTCGGGGGAGCTACGTGCGGGGTGATAGCGCATGTGATGTCACCGTGGGCAGAGCGCCGTGTCAACGCAGGGGCAGGACGGCCTCGGGCGCCAGGGGGCTGCCGTGCACTTCGATCGCGTCGGGCTCGGTGCCCGGCGGCACGTCGTAGGCCAGGTAGATCTCGGCGTCGCCGCCCGGCTCGATCTCGGCGTAGATGTCGCCCATGAAGTACGAGGCCGCGGGGTCGTAGTCGTACACCGTTCCGTCGGCCCTGAGCTTCTGCAGCTGGGCCATCAGGTGTGCGGTGTTCTCGCCGATGTTGGTCACCGCCAGCCCGACGACGACGAACTCACCGACGGCGTCCTTGGTCAGGTACTCGTTCTCGCCGCTGGTGACGGCGTCGGCGGTGGTGAACTCGATGAGTGTGAATGCCAGGTCGCCGCTGACCGTCCGGTCCTCGTCGCTGCCCTCGTCACGGGAGGCGCCGACGTCCTCGGTCGTGGTGGGGACCGTCCCAGGATCACCAGCAGGATCGCCGGCGGCGTCTGGGGTGCGCACCGTGGGTGGGCTCACCGTGATGGTGCCCTCGGCGGGTCCGTTGGTCGCCGCCCAGAGCACGGTGGCCACCAGCAGCGCCAGCCCGGCGGCCACGCCGATGCCGTAACGCAGGAGCAGTTGCCGACGCGGATCCGTGCCGGGTGGCCCCGACGCGGGTGGTGTGGGCTGGCCGGTCCAGCCGGTCCCGTCCCAGTAGTGGTGTGCGCCCGAGGCGCCCGGATCCGGATACCAGCCCGGCGGGGTCGGAGTCGTCATCGCAGCGCCCTCTCGGTGGGCCGCTGAGCCCGTGCGGCGGCCAAGTCCGCACGATAGCCCGGCTCAGCGGGCTGCGCAGCGGATCAGCCGCCCATCAGCATGCGCCACTGATCCAGGTCGGAGGCGCGGTAGACGTAGTTGGTGCGCTTGACGTCCTCCAGCGGCGCGCTGGGCTCGTTGGAGTACCAGTGCCCGGGAAACACCGTCGGATCGCCGTTGAGCGTGGCCAGCTGCTGCAGGCTGCGGAACATGTCGTCGACGTTGCCGCCGGGGAAGTCGGTGCGGCCGCAGCCCTCCAGGAACAGGGTGTCGCCGGCGACCAGCCGCCCGTCGACCAGGAAGCACTGACTGCCCGGGGTGTGACCGGGGGTGTGCAGCAGCTCGATGTCGACCTCGCCGACGGCCACCCGATCGCCGTGGCGGTGCGGGGTCAGCTCCGACAGCGCGATCCCGGTGACGTTGGCGACCCATTTCGCCTCGTGAATGTTCACGTGGACGGGCACGCTGACCCGCTCCATCAGTTCGGCCAGCCCGGCGAGGGTGAACCCCATCATCGTGCCGCCGACGTGGTCGGGGTGGTGGTGGGTGACCAGCACCCCGGACAGCCGCATGCCGTCGGCCTCCAGCGCGTCGACCAGATCGCCGGCGGCGTAGGCCGGGTCGACCACCACGGCCTCGCCGGTCTGCCGGTCACCGATCAGGTAGGCGAAGTTGCGCATCTGCGAGGCGATCATGTCGCCGGCGGCGAAGTCGCGCCCGGCCAGGAGCTGACGGAAGTACAGCCTGTCGTCACTCGGCGGGCGCTGCGGGCTTAGCGGGCTGGCCATGAATCCACCATATGAGCTGCCTAGGTGCGGCCGCAGCACGGCCCGCCGCAGGTCAAAAAACCGCACGTCGTGCGGTGTTTAACCGCACACCGGCAAAAGTCGCATCCGTGATGCGGAATTTGTACCGTCGGCTGCATGCAACTGACGCGGTTCACCGACCTGGGTCTGCGGTCGATGATGCTGCTGGCCGCCGGGGAGTCCGACGGCCGGCGCGTCACCACCGCGACCATCGCCGCGGGTGCGGGCGCCTCGGAGCATCACGTCGCCAAGGCCGTGTCCCGGCTGGCCGAACTGGGCATGGTGCGGGCGCGCCGCGGCCGCACCGGCGGCCTGGAGCTCACCGATGCCGGACGCACCGCCTCCGTCGGCCGGCTGGTCCGCAGTCTCGAAGGTGACCGCGAAGTCGTCGACTGCGCGGGTGACAGTCCGTGCCCGTTGATCCCCGGCTGCCGGCTGCGCCGCGCCCTGGCTGAGGCCAAGGAGGCGTTCTACCGCGAACTCGACCGGCACACCGTCGCCGACCTGGCGGCCGGCCCCGCGCTTCCCCTGATCGCCACCATCACCACCGGCAACGTCGCCACCGTCACCACCGAAAGGAATCCCCGATGACCGTCACCGCTGCCCGCCCGTCGGCCCGTGAACTGGAGCCGCACCACGCCGAGATCATCGCCGCCACGCTGCCGCTGGTCGGGGCCCACATCGACGCCATCACCGCCGAGTTCTACCGCCGGATGTTCGAGGCGCACCCGGAGCTGCTGCGCAACCTGTTCAACCGGGGCAACCAGGCCCAGGGCGCCCAGCAGCGCGCGCTGGCCGCCTCGATCGCCACCTACGCCACCCACCTGATCGACCCGGCGCTGCCACACCCCGACGAGCTGCTCTCCCGCATCGGACACAAGCACGCCTCGCTCGGGGTCACCGCCGATCAGTACCCGATCGTGCACACCCACCTTTTCGCCGCGATCGTGGCGGTGCTGGGGGAGGAGACCGTGACCGCCGAGGTCGCTGCGGCCTGGGACCGGGTGTACTGGCTGATGGCCGACACACTCATCGAGCTGGAGCACGACCTGTACGCGCAGGCCGGGGTCGGTGACGGTGACGTCTACCGCCGTGCGCGGGTGATCGCCCGCGTCGACGACCCCTCGGGAGCCGTGCTGCTGACCGTGCAGCCCACCGTGCAGCCCGGAGACGGGCGACCGGTGACCTTCGCCGCCGGCCAGTACGTCTCGGTCGGCGTGACGCTGCCCGACGGCGCGCGTCAGCTGCGCCAGTACAGCCTGGTGAGCCCGCCCGAATCCGGCGAGCTGACCTTCGTGGTCAAACCAGTGGCCGCCGCCGGCGGCTGCCCCGCCGGGGAGGTCTCCGGGTGGATCGGCACCCACCTGCGGGTGGGCGACCTCGTCGACGTGACCGTCCCCTTCGGTGATCTCCCGGTGCCCGCGACGGCCGGGGGACCCCTCGTGTTGATCTCCGCCGGAATCGGGATCACGCCGATGGTCGGGCTGTTGGAGCACCTGGTGGCCGGCGGATCGGAGCGCGAGGTGCGGGTCCTGCATGCCGACCGCGACGAGGTCACGCATCCGCTGCGTGAGCGCCAGCGGGAGCTGGTGTCGCGGTTGCCCGGTGCGAGCCTGGACCTCTGGTACGAGGAAGGCGCCACCGGCGAGCCCGGTGTGCACGGGGGCCTGGTGGACCTGGAGCAGATCGAACTGCCCACGGATGCCGAGGTGTACCTGTGCGGCGGGAACGGCTTCGTGCAGGCGGTGCGCGACCAGCTTCGCGGACGCGGGGTACCCGCCGGGCGGATGCACTGCGAGCTGTTCAGCCCCAACGACTGGCTGGTGTAGCGCGCGGACGCGGTGGCCCGGGGTGCCGAAACCGTCCCGGGCGCCGGCGATCACCAGCGGTTTGGTGCAGATCTGGGCCAGGCTGTACCCTCTTTAAGGCCCCCGGCTAGACCGCGTGGGTGCAGGCCCCCTTAGCTCAGTCGGCAGAGCGTTTCCATGGTAAGGAAAAGGTCAACGGTTCGATTCCGTTAGGGGGCTCGGTGGACACCTGGAGCTCCGGGCGTGGGGTTCCGCCCGTGTCTATCGGGGCGGTGTAGCTCAGCTGGTTAGAGCGCACGACTCATAATCGTGAGGTCGGGGGATCGAGCCCCCCCACCGCTACAAGACGAACAAGCGCAATAGCGAACCTGAAAGAAGAGGGCAGTCGACGTGGCCTCCAGTACCGATGTACGGCCGAAGATCACCATGGCCTGCGAGGTGTGCAAGCACCGCAACTACATCACCAAGAAGAACCGGCGCAACGACCCGGACCGCCTCGAGCTGAAGAAGTTCTGCCCCAACTGCGGCAAGCATCAGCCCCACCGCGAGTCGCGCTGACCCTCGAGGCATGGTCGGCCCCGCGTCGGCGGGTGCCGCGTCAGGTTTACTAAGGGCGACTAGGTAGGTTCGTACGCGTGGCGTTGTCCGGAGACATCATCGGGATGCACTACCGCTATCCCGACCACTACGAGGTGGAGCGCGAGAAGATTCGCGAGTACGCGGTGGCCGTCAAGAACGACGATCCGGTGTTCTTCGAGGAATCCGCCGCCAAGGAGCTGGGCTACACCGGCCTGGTGGCCCCACTGACCTTCATCTCCATCTTCGGCTACGCGGCGCAGTCGGCGTTCTTCGACCACGCCAACATCGGGATCACCGACGCCCAGATCGTGCAGGTGGATCAGTCCCTGAAGTTCCTGGCCCCGATCCAGGACGGCGACAAGCTCTACTGCGACGTCTATGTGCATTCGGTGCGCCAGGCGCACGGCACCGACATCATTGTCACCAAGAACATCGTCAGCAATCAGGACGGCGAGGTAGTGCAGGAGTCCTACACCACGCTTGCGGGGCGTAGCGAGGAAAACGGAGAAAGTGGCTTCAACGATGGCTCTGCGTGAGTTCGATTCGGTCAAGGTCGGGGACGAGTTGCCGGAGAAGGTCATTCCGCTGACTCGGCAGGACCTGGTGAACTACGCCGGCGTGTCCGGCGACCTCAACCCGATCCACTGGGACGACGAGATCGCCAAGCTGGTCGGCCTGGACACCGCCATTGCCCACGGCATGCTGACCATGGGCCTGGGCGGCGGTTACGTCACCTCCTGGGTCGGTGACCCGGGTGCGGTCACCGAGTACAACGTCCGTTTCACCGCGGTGGTGCCGGTACCCAACGACGGCAAGGGCGCCGAGATCGTCTTCAAGGGCCGGGTCAAGTCGCTGGATCCGGAGTCGAAGTCGGTGACCATCGCGATCAGTGCCACCACGGGCGGCAAGAAGATCTTCGGGCGCGCAATCGCGACCGCCAAACTCGCATAGGGGTCACGGGCTATGGCTATCAAGACCGACATCCGGGACATGGTCCACAAGTACGACGACTACTTCGAGGTGGGCCGGGAGAAGGTCCGCGAGTTCGCCAAGGCGGTCAAGAACGACCACCCGTCGCACTACGACGAGGAGGCCGCCGCCGAGCTGGGCTACGACGGACTGATGGCGCCGTTGACCTTCGTGTCGACCGTGGCGCTGTTGGTGCAGCAGGACTTCTTCCGCAAGGTCGACACCGGCTTCGAGACCATGCAGATCGTGCAGGTCGACCAGCAGTTCATTTACCACAAGCCGATCAAGGTCGGCGACAGGCTCTACCCGGTGATGGAGGTCCATTCCGTCAACGAGCGCTTCGGCGCCGACATCGTCGTCACCCGCAACACCCTGACCAACCAGGACGGCGAGGTGGTGCTGGAGGCGTTCACCACGATGATGGGCCAGCAGGGCGAGCAGTCGGCGAAGATCAAGTTCGACCGGGAGACCGGTCAGGTCACCCGCGTCGCCGACCCCGAGGAACCTGCCGCCGCCGGAACGGATTAGTAGTTCGCAGTTCGCCCGGGGTACACTCGGACCTCGGGGTTCTCCCAGAACAAGCGCGCTTCCGGTGGTTCGACCGTCGGGGAGCGCGCGAGTTATGTGGGGGCGCGACCTCACCTTCAACGCAAGGTTGGCCTGCCAACCTCGAAGGGGCGTAGCTCAACTGGCAGAGCAGCGGTCTCCAAAACCGCAGGTTGCAGGTTCAAGTCCTGTCGCCCCTGCTCAACTGAATATGTTCGATGGTGGACACTGGAGAGTGTGAGCCCGATATCGGCGGAAACCGAGGCAGGACCCGAGGCACGAAGGAGCATGCGGTGAGCGACGAGCGCGACGGTGCCGACGCCGCAGGTGCAGGCACCGACGACGACGATGCCCGCGACAGTGGTGGGCGCGCGGTAGGCACCGCCACGCCCATGCGCCCGACCGGCAAGCGGACCCGGCAGCGGGCCCTGGCCGGTGGCGTCGAGGACACCGAGCCGGCGACCGAGGTCTTGGAGGCCGGCGACGGCGGCAAGAACGGGTCGGGCACCACGGCGAAGACGAAGAAGGACGGCGCCAAGGGGCCATCCCGCAACCCGTTCGCATTCGTCTTCAACTACCTGAGGCAGGTCGTCGCCGAGCTGCGCAAGGTCATCTGGCCGAACCGCAAGCAGATGGTGACCTACACCTCGGTGGTGCTGGTGTTCCTGGCATTCATGGTCGCGCTGATCGGCGTGACCGACCTGGGGCTGGCCAAGCTGGTGCTGCTGATATTCGGCTAGCCGGCACCCGAATTGTGACGTGAGGAAGGACTGACAACCGTGACGAGCTTCGAGGGCGACACGCCCGCGGACGAGTCGGCCGACGTGGTCGCCGACGAGACCGCTGAAGCGCCTGCGACCGAGGCTGCTGAGACCGGTTCCGAGACTGGCTCTGAGATTGGCGCCGAGGCGGGCTCCGAGGTCACGGTGGAGGCCGCCGACGAGGCGCCCGCCGAGGCTGTTGCAGAGACGCCCGCCGAGACCCCTGCCGAACCCGAGGACGAGGATCCCGCCGTCGCGCTCAAGAGGGAGCTGCGCGGCAAGCCGGGTGACTGGTACGTCATCCACTCCTACGCCGGCTACGAGAACAAGGTGAAGGCCAACCTCGAGACCCGCGTGCAGAACCTCGACGTCGGCGACTACATCTTCCAGGTGGAGGTGCCCACCGAAGAGGTCACCGAGATCAAGAACGGTCAGCGCAAGCAGGTCAACCGCAAGGTGCTGCCCGGCTACATCCTGGTGCGCATGGACCTCACCGACGACTCCTGGAGCGCGGTGCGCAACACCCCGGGCGTGACCGGCTTCGTCGGCGCCACCTCGAGGCCCACCGCACTGTCGCTGAACGACGTGGTCAAGTTCCTGCTGCCGCAGGGCGCGGCCAAGAAGCCGGCCAAGACCACCGCCGCCGCGGCCGCTGCCTCCTCGGAGGCCACGCTGGAGCGCCCGGAGATCCTGGTCGACTACGAGGTCGGCGAGTCGGTCACCGTCATGGACGGCCCGTTCGCCACGCTGCCGGCCTCGATCAGCGAGGTCAACGCCGAACAGCAGAAGCTCAAGGTGCTGGTGTCCATCTTCGGCCGCGAGACGCCCGTCGAACTGACCTTCAACCAGGTCGCCAAGATCTAGCGGATCCGGCGCGCGCCGCCCCCGACACCGGGTCCCGGTGCGCCCGCATCACACGAACCCCGAGAAAGGAAAAACACCCCCATGGCCCCGAAGAAGAAGGTCGTCGGGCTGATCAAGCTGCAGATCCAGGCCGGGCAGGCCAACCCCGCCCCGCCGGTTGGTCCCGCGCTCGGCCAGCACGGCGTCAACATCATGGAGTTCTGCAAGGCGTACAACGCCGCGACCGAGAACCAGCGCGGCAACGTCATCCCCGTGGAGATCACCGTCTACGAGGACCGCAGCTTCACGTTCAACCTCAAGACCCCGCCCGCGGCCAAGCTGCTGCTCAAGGCCGCCGGCGTGCAGAAGGGCTCCGGCGAGCCGCACAAGACCAAGGTGGCCAAGGTCAGCTGGGATCAGGTGCGCGAGATCGCCGAGACCAAGAAGGAAGATCTCAACGCCAACGACATCGACGCCGCCGCCAAGATCATCGCCGGCACCGCCCGGTCGATGGGCATCACCGTCGAGTAGGACGTCGGTTTCTTTCGGGGCCCCGCCGGGGTGCCGACGTGGGAGGGCTGGCATCGGCCCGCACCACAACTCCAACAAAACGATTGGATGAATCAATGAGCAAGACGAGCAAGATTTACCGCGAAGCCGCCGAGAAGATCGACAAGGACAAGCTGTACAGCCCCTTGGAGGCCGCCAAGCTGGCCAAGGAGACCTCGTCGAAGAAGCAGGACGCCACCGTCGAGGTCGCGATCCGGCTCGGCGTGGACCCGCGCAAGGCCGACCAGATGGTGCGCGGCACCGTCAACCTGCCCAACGGCACCGGTAAGACCGCCCGCGTGGCCGTGTTCGCCGTGGGTGACAAGGCCGAGGCCGCCGAGGCGGCCGGTGCGGACATCGTCGGCAGCGACGACCTGATCGAAAAGATCCAGGGCGGGTTCCTCGACTTCGACGCCGCGATCGCCACCCCGGATCAGATGGCCAAGGTCGGCCGCATCGCCCGGGTGCTGGGCCCGCGTGGCCTGATGCCCAACCCCAAGACCGGCACCGTGACCCCGGACGTCGCCAAGGCCGTGCAGGACATCAAGGGCGGCAAGATCAACTTCCGCGTCGACAAGCAGGCCAACCTGCACTTCGTGATCGGCAAGGCCTCCTTCGACGAGAAGAAGCTGGCCGAGAACTACGGCGCCGCACTCGACGAGATCCTGCGGGCCAAGCCGTCATCGTCGAAGGGGCGCTATCTGAAGAAGATCACCGTCTCCACCACCACCGGCCCCGGCATTCCGGTGGACCCGGCGGTGACGCGGAACTTCGCGGAGGAGTAGACGTATAGACGGCCGGTCCGTGTGTCAACTCCCATGCAGTTCGCGCCGACATCAGATTTGCATCATCTCAGTCCTGTGTCGGCGGCACCAGATTTAATCATGGCCCGGAGTCTTCTTTACGGGCGGGTTTGGCCGTGGTGCTGCTTGGTTGTGTGCGCTCAGCGCATTGTGTCGATATCGGCCTTGAAGTATGCACGACTGCTTCCTTTAAAGTGCCCAGAGGAATCGGAAGTACTGTTCTTCTGAGCCAGGATCGGTATCCGCGAAGCGGCGCCGATCGATACCGTTCGTATAACGGTGCTTGAAAGATCGGGGATGTTCTATTCTAGTGTTTAGTTAACTCATCGTCGATCACGCTCGACTGGTCGAGCCGTGGATCGTTCGGCAGTATGGTGCTAAGCGCGGCCCATTTTTGCGTTGAGGACTGCAGGACCGCGGAAGTCTGTCGGGAGGATGAAAGTCATGTGGCGATGCCCGGCTTGCGGTGGGGGGGACGCGCACCGCACGCATTGTGTCCGCGTTGAGCAGGCGGCTCTGTATTTTGCTCGCCCTTGGGTTGACCGAGAACGGTACGAAGACCTTGTGCGATGCATCTCCGAGCTGTGGGGTTCGGACGTGGTTAGACTTTTACGATGCGACGATTGCGGTCTTCGTAGCGCCGATCCGTTCGTTGCGGGCAATGCCGAATTTTACAGGCTAGCCTTTGGCCGGGGATCTTTCCACCCCTACCCGGCATCACGGTGGGAGTATAGACTCACCTGTGAGTTGATCACTGCGACCACGGGTACCGTTCTTGAACTCGGCGCTGGCGACGGTGCATTTCAACAGTCTGTGATCAGCAAAGGAGTGTCTCCGACTCGACTCCATGCAGCTGAATTCAATAGTGTTGCACGCGAGAAGCTGCAAGAACTCGGGGTGAAGGTAACTGGCACCGATTTCCGAGAATTGCCCTCGGCGGACCATTCGGTAGTTTGTGGGCATCAGGTATTTGAGCACCTAGATAACCTCGGAAACGCGTTCAAAGCATTCGACCGTCTAACTGCACCCGATGGCGTGGTGGCCGTCTCAGTTCCGAACGGAACCCATATCGAGCGGATGGAAGAGGCCGGTGGCGAAATCGATATGCCGCCGAACCATGTGTCTACCTGGCGGTTAACGGCGTTCAACGCGGTAGCTCGGCGCAATGGATGGCAGATCGTGGACTACAAAGAAGAACCGATTTCGCGGTTTAGGGCAGCGAAAGAGCTCGCGATCTCACGGACGTTCCGAGCGCGAACGCGGCCGGTGTCGTTCGCTGCAGCAGCTGATCGCTGGTCTCCCTCACCTCGTGTCCGGTATGCGCTAATGGGCACCGCCGCCGCATCGAAGTTCCCGTCCGCCTATGTAGCGTCGGTAGTGCCTTATGGCGGCTCACTATGGGTCGCAATGCAGCGCGCAGAATAGATCGTTTGACCGCAGCAGGCTTCGTCCGGGCGGTGGCGATATGACTAGTTCGAACAGAATCCAAGTGCTGGCTGACTGGCGATTGGGTTGTGGCGCAGACGGCGCGACCAGCGACACTGATCAGCCCCGGCGTGTCGGGAGAGTTCTTCCGTTGGGAAGGATGGGCACGTGGGATCGAAGTCATCGAGGCGGTATCCAGAAGAGCTGAAGGCGCGGGCGGTGCAGATGGTGGCCGATCTGCGTG